>NZ_JAWQLX010000001.1:0-471696 GCF_033446725.1 Polaromonas potterensis
AACTTGGCTGCCAGCACTGAGGTGATGGCCGCCGTCAGGGTCGTCTTGCCATGGTCCACGTGGCCGATCGTGCCGACGTTGACGTGCGGTTTGGACCGCTCAAATTTGCCTTTTGCCATTTTTAACTCCAGAGAAAGAACATGCCCGTGTACGGTTTAACGTCTGCACTGTGTTGCTGATTCGCTTCGCACGGGTACAAAGCGGCACACAATCGCAGACAAGGAATGGTGAAGCCGGTCTCTTGTGAAACCGGCTTCTTTTTTACTTACTTGGCGCGCGCAGCCATGATGGCTTCCGACACGTTACGCGGGGCTTCCGAGTAGTGCTTGAACTCCATCGAGTAGGTGGCACGACCTTGCGTAGCGGAACGCAAGGTGGTCGAGTAGCCAAACATTTCAGACAATGGCACTTCGGCCTTGATGGCTTTACCGCCACCAATCATGTCTTCCATGCCCTGCACCATGCCGCGGCGTGAGGACAAATCGCCCATCACGTTGCCCGCGTAGTCTTCTGGTGTTTCCACCTCGACGGACATCATCGGCTCCAGAATCACCGGGCCAGCCTTGCGGCAACCTTCTTTGAAACCAAAGATGGCAGCCATCTTGAAGGCCATTTCGTTCGAGTCCACATCGTGGTAGGAACCGAAATGCAGCGTGACCTTGACGTCCACCACCGGATAACCGGCCAGCACGCCCGAAGTCACAGCCTCGTGGATGCCTTTTTCAACCGCAGGGATGTATTCGCGAGGAACCACACCGCCCTTGATCGCGTCGATAAATTCGATGCCCTTGCCCGGCTCATTGGGCTCAATCTTGAGCACCACGTGACCGTATTGGCCTTTACCACCGGACTGACGCACAAACTTGCCTTCGGCATCTTCGATGGTCTTGCGGATGGTTTCGCGGTAAGCCACTTGCGGCTTGCCGACGTTGGCTTCCACACCGAACTCGCGCTTCATGCGGTCGACAATAATTTCCAGATGCAACTCGCCCATACCGGCAATGATGGTCTGGCCCGACTCTTCGTCGGTTTTGACGCGGAAAGACGGATCTTCTGCGGCCAGACGCTGCAATGCGATACCCATTTTTTCCTGGTCAGCCTTGGTCTTGGGTTCCACGGCCTGTGCAATCACGGGCTCAGGGAACACCATGCGCTCCAGCATGATGATGGCATCGGGATCACACAGCGTCTCGCCGGTGGTCACGTCTTTCAAACCGACGCAGGCAGCAATGTCACCGGCAACGATTTCGCTGACTTCCAGGCGTTCATTGGCGTGCATCTGCACGATACGGCCAATACGTTCTTTTTTGCCCTTGATCGGGTTGTAAACGGTGTCGCCTTTTTTCAGCACGCCGGAATAAACGCGCACGAAGGTGAGCTGACCCACAAACGGATCGGTCATCAGCTTGAATGCCAGTGCCGCAAATTTCTCTGTGTCGTCGGCTTTGCGGGTCACAGGCGCTTCATCGTCATCCGTACCTTTGACAGGCGGAATATCGATAGGCGACGGCATGAAATCAATCACGGCGTCCAGCATACGCTGCACACCCTTGTTCTTGAAGGCAGAACCGCAGTACATCGGCTGGATTTCGCTGGCGATGGTACGCGTGCGAATGCCGAACTTGATCTCTTCTTCGCTCAGATCACCCTCTTCGAGGTATTTGTTCATGAGCTCTTCGTTGGCCTCGGCGGCAGCCTCGACCATCTTCTCGCGCCATTCCTTGGCCAACTCCAGCAATTCAGCTGGAATTTCACGGTACTCGAACTTCATGCCTTGCGAAGCTTCATCCCAGATGATGGCTTTCATCATGATCAGATCGACCACGCCGGTGAAGTTTTCTTCAGCGCCAATAGGGATGACCATGGGAACAGGGTTGGCCTTCAGGCGCAGCTTCATGCCCTCAACCACTTTGAAGAAGTTGGCGCCGGTGCGGTCCATCTTGTTCACAAAGGCCAGACGTGGCACCTTGTATTTGTTGGCCTGACGCCAGACGGTCTCGGACTGGGGCTGAACGCCACCCACTGCGCAGTAAACCATGCAAGCGCCATCCAGCACGCGCATGGAACGCTCGACTTCAATCGTGAAGTCAACGTGGCCAGGGGTGTCAATGATGTTGATGCGGTGCTCGGGGAAGGACTTGTCCATGCCTTTCCAGAAGCAGGTGGTCGCAGCGGAAGTGATCGTGATGCCACGCTCCTGCTCCTGCTCCATCCAGTCCATGGTGGCAGCGCCATCATGCACTTCACCAATCTTGTGGCTAACGCCGGTGTAAAAAAGGATCCGCTCGGTGGTGGTGGTTTTGCCAGCGTCGATGTGCGCGGAAATACCAATATTGCGGTAGTTTTTAATGGGGGTAGCGCGGGACATAAATTACTTTCAGTTCGATGTTACGAACAAAGACTCGTTGCCAAGATATCTCTCTGGTTTTTCTACGCGTCTGCCGGCTGGGCGCTTTTGGCACCGAGCCGGCAGAAGTTGGGGTTGAACCGCCAGGAATCAAGGTTTGAACACCTTGCAGACCGGTCGGCAACCCGTCAAATCAACGCAGTCAACACTGCAATCGATGATTAGAAGCGGAAGTGGCTGAACGCCTTGTTGGCTTCGGCCATGCGGTGAACTTCGTCACGCTTTTTCATGGCACCGCCACGACCTTCGGTCGCTTCCATCAGCTCATTGGCCAAACGCAGGGACATGGACTTCTCACCGCGCTTTTTGGCGGCTTCTTTCAACCAGCGCATGGCCAAAGCCATACGACGGACAGGACGCACTTCAACCGGCACCTGGTAGTTGGCACCACCAACGCGACGGGATTTCACTTCAACCATGGGCTTGATGTTGCCGATGGCCATGTGGAAAGCTTCCAGCGGGTCTTTGCCTGGATTCTTTTTCTCGATAAAGTCGAGCGCGCCATAAATGATGCGCTCTGCGACGGCTTTTTTGCCGCCTTGCATGATCACGTTCATAAATTTGGCAAGGTCAACATTGCCGTATTTAGGATCAGGAAGAATTTCACGTTTAGGGACTTCGCGACGACGTGGCATTTTTTCACCTCTTTGCTTCAGTTGGCACTGCTTCTGGCAGCACCGCGAGAGTTAGCAAACCCTCACTTACTCGACCGGCACAACTATTTGCACTTGGGTCACTTCGCTCAACACATCTGCCTGATGGGTTAAGCACCTGTTTTTGAAGACGTCATGACAACCTCTTCTGGCGCGGGCCATACAACCCGAGCCGGCTTGGCTTATTTGGCCTTTGGCTTCTTCGCACCGTACTTGGAACGCGACTGCTTGCGGTCTTTCACGCCTTGCAAATCGAGCGATCCACGAACGATGTGGTAACGCACACCGGGCAAATCCTTGACACGACCGCCGCGAACCAGCACGACGCTGTGTTCCTGCAGGTTGTGGCCTTCGCCGCCGATGTAGGAAATGATTTCAAATCCGTTGGTCAGGCGCACTTTGGCGACTTTACGCAGAGCGGAGTTGGGCTTCTTGGGGGTGGTGGTGTACACACGGGTGCACACACCGCGCCGCTGGGGCGAGTTCTGCATGGCAGGACTCTTGGACTTGATCTTTTCGACCTCGCGCCCCTGACGCACTAGCTGATTAATGGTTGGCATGTAAAAACGTCCCTAAACGTCTGATATCTGACTTGACTAAATACGTGAATATTTACGTGAAAACGTGAATCTCCCCGGAAATTCCGGAAAAGCCCTCGAGTGTAGCAGTTCGGGGGCCGACCTGCAAATCTGACCGATAGGTGGCCGCCCCCAAACCAGCCCGTCCGGCCCGCAGGCCGTACACAACGGGCTTATTTGATCCAGAGCCGGACCGCGTCCCAGGCGCGACCCAGGATACCGGCCTCTTCGACCGCTTCCAGCGCCACCAGAGGAACATCAACCACGGTCTGGCCACCACCCAGGGTGACTTTCAGTGTGCCCAGGGCCTGACCCTTGGCAAAAGGCGCCACCAGCGGATCCGGCCGGGCCACCTGGGTCTGGACCTTGGCCGAGCTGCCGGCCGCGACGGCGATCACGATGGCCTGCGGACGGCCCAGCTTGACGGTGCTGGATTTCCCTTTCCAGACACTGGGCGAAGCCACGGCCTGCCCGGCGTCAAACAGCTTGACGGCCTCGAAGGCGGTGTAACCCCAATTCAGCAGTTTTTGCGATTCGTTGGCACGGGCGCTGTCGCTGGAGGTGCCGAGCACAATCGCCAGCAGGCGCCGGCCACCCGGGGCGCCGGCGGCACCGAGGTTGGGGAAGTCGCGCTGGGCGGTGGCAATCATGCAGTAGCCGGCCGCGTTGGTATGGCCGGTTTTCAGGCCGTCCACTGTGGGATCGCGAAACAGCAAGGTGTTGCGGTTGGTGTCGTTGGCCGCAGGCGTGCCCGGGTAACGGTACTTCTTGATCGCAGAAAACCCCATGTAATCAGGAAAATCCTGCATCAAGCGGGTAGAAAGAATGCTCAGGTCGCGCGCGGTGGTGGTGTGACCGGGTTCGGTCAGGCCTTCGGGGTTTTTGTAACTGGTGGCGTTCATGCCCAGCGCCTTGGCCTGCTCGTTCATGAGCCTGACAAAGTTCTCGGCGGTGCCGCCCACCCCTTCGGCCAGCGCCATGGTGGCGTCATTGCCCGACTGCACAATCATGCCCTTGATCAGGTCTTCCACGGGCACCTTCATTTTCGGGTCGATGAACATGCGGGAGCCCGGCATTTTCCAGGCCCGCTCGCTGACGCCGAAAGTTTGCTTGAGATCGATTTTTTTGGATTTGAGCGCATCAAACACCAGGTACTCGGTCATCAGCTTGGTCAGCGAGGCCGGCTCGACCGGGGAGTCAATGTCCTTGGCCGCCAGGATCTGGTTGGCCGTGATGTCCAGCAGCAGATAAGAGCGAGCCGCCACTTCGGGCGGCTGCGGCATCTGGGCATGAGCCGCTGGCGAAACGGCGACGAAAGACACAAGGGCCAGCGAAGCGGCCAGGCCGCGGAAAGCTGTCAAAAAACGATGCATGGGGAAATAGAACCTGGAAGTGGAAAAGCGGAAAAAGACAGACAGAAAAGAGCAGGAGAAGTCATCGCAAGTGGCGCACCACAAGTGTTTTCAGCAGCGGCAATTGTCCATGAAAGAAATGACTGCCCCCCGGGACAACCGTAACAGGGAGTGCCCCCGGGCGCGCCCAGTCCAGCACCGCCTGCAGCGGCACGGTGTCGTCCTGCTCGCCGTGGATCACCAGCGTCTGTTCGTGCGCGGCCTCGGGGATGGTCGCCACCGTGAAACGGCTGGCGGCGGTGCCGACCAGCACCAGCCGGTTTATCGGGCGCGCGGCCGACAACCGTGTGAACACATGCGAGGTCACAAACGCACCAAAGGAAAAACCGGCCAGCGCCAGCGCGCCTTCGGGCGCCACCTGCTGCACCACGGCCAGCATGTCGTCGATCTCGCCACGGCCCTCGTCATGCACGCCGCCGCTGGCGCCCACCCCGCGGAAATTGAAGCGCACGGCGGTCCAGCCGCTCTGGGTAAACGCGCGTGCCAGCGTCTGCACCACCTTGTTGTCCAGGGTGCCGCCGAACAGCGGATGCGGGTGGGCGATGACAGCCACGCCGCGCGAGGGGCCGGTCGGGGCATCCAGCGCCATCTCGATGGCACCGGCCGGGCCGGGAAAACTGCTTCTTTCAGTATGGGCGTTCAAGGGGCGACCTTTGCTGGGTGAGAAACGCTACAAAAACAATAGCTTCTTGCGCCCGACCACAAAGGGCCAGAGGCATAAAACACACTGATCTTTCGACCTGCGACGGGTGGACGCGGAATCAACGCCCCAGGTGTGCGGGCACCAGCAGGCGCTCGACCACCTGGCCGTTCTTCAGGTGTGACTCGACAATTTCATCAATATCGTGGCTGTCCACATAGGTGTACCAGACCGCCTCGGGATACACCACGGCCACCGGCCCGGCCGCACAGCGGTCCAGGCAACCGGCCTTGTTGACGCGCACCTGGCCAGGTCCAGCCAGGCCGGCGGCCTTGACCTGCGCCTTGCAGCGGTCAAAACCTTCCTGGGCGCGGTGGTTGGCACAGCTGTCTTCCGCGCTGTCACGCTGGTTCAGACAAAAAAAGATGTGCCGCTGGTAATAAGAGTCCGGCGGGGTCAGGTCTGCAGTACGGCTTGGGGTCATGGCCCGATTTTACTTTTCTGTGGATGTGGGCATGGTTCGAGAGGACAAATACACCAGCCCATAAACCAGCACGGCATACGGCCACAACCAACCCAGCCACTGCACCAGGCCGTTGAAACGGACAAAACGCCCCTGCTCCCAGATTTGCAGGGTCTCGGCAAAATACGGGCCGGCCGGCGCCTGGTTCAACAGCGACAGGTGCACACACAAGGCCACCAGCAGCAAGGCGGCGCTGACCCGGCGCGGCAAAGGCAGCAGCAGCAAGGCCAGCGCACCGCCCAGCCCCACACCCACCTGCACCGGCAAGTCCAGCCAGACCCAGGCATGTTCGGGGCCATAACTGAGGGCGGCGGACAAGGCCGTCAGCCCCAGACCAACGGCCAGTGTCAGCAGCAGAAACACCGCGCGTTGCGCCAGCGTGCGTAACACGCAATAACCCAGCAGACAGGGAATCAGCGCGCCCAGCGCCACACACAGCACTTCGGCGCCGGGCACCAGCGGCTGCAGCTCGATGTCGCGCACCGGCAGCCACTCCAGAAACGGAGTGTCGGCCAGGGCTTCGGCCAGCGCAAATTCCAGACGCTCGATCACCTGGCCCAGCCCCAGCGGCACCGCGGCCGGAAACAGCAATGCCACCGGCCACAAGGCCAGCAGCACCAGCGCACCGCGGGATTCCCCGACAAACCAGCGCGAGCGCACACGGTTCCAGCGCGCCAGGGCGCCGGCTTTTTCCATCAGCCAGGCGCTGCAGGCGCCCAGCCAGGCACCGGCCGTGTTGAGCACAAAGTCCACATTGGAGGGCACACGCGAGGGCAGGTAACTCTGCAAGGTTTCCATGGTCAGCGACAAGGCCCCGGCGCCCAACACCGCCACACTGATGGTCCAGCGGAGGCGGCCGCTGCGCGCCGACAGCGCCAGCAAAAAGCCCAGCGGCGCGTAACCGGCGAGGTTGATGCCCACGTCAAAGCCGGTCCAGTACCGCGGCAGGGGCGCAGTCAGAAAAGTCAGCGGCGAAATACCCTGGTTGCGCCAGTCGGCAAAAGGATAGAGGCTGGCATAAACAATCAGGCAAACCATGGCCAGCGCCAGCGGCCAACTGGCTGCTCGCACACCCCTGACATCCTCACTGCGCTGCGCTACGTGTCCTTCTGCCTCCCCTTGCAGGGGACGACGCGTGGCGCCCGGCGAAGCCGGTTCGCCCGCGTCTGCTGGTGAATTCGGGGGATGCACTCTGGCTCTTGTATGTGATTAGAAGGGCTTGACCACCACCAGGATGACCGCGGCCAGCAAAAGTACCACCGGCACTTCGTTGAACCAGCGCAACCAGACATGGCTGCGGGTGTTGCGCTTGGCAACAAATTTGGCCAGCAGGCGACCGCAGGCGTGGTGGTAACCGATGGCCAGCACCACCACGGCGAGCTTGGCGTGCATCCAGCCGTTGCCTGGGCCGCGACCTATGCCGTAACCCAGGTACAACCACAGGCCCAACACCAGCGCCGGCACCGCCAGCAGGGTGGTGAAGCGCTGGAGCTTGCGCGCCATCAGGATCAGGCGCGCCTCTTCGGCGACGCTTTCCGGCGGCACCATGGCCAGGTTCACAAAAATACGCGGCAAATACAACAAGCCAGCAAACCAGCTGGCGACAAAAACAATGTGAAGTGATTTGACCCAAAGCATGGTGCGAGTGTAGCCCGCAGGCCTGCCGGGAGCGGCCAGCGCCACAAGCCCCTGCAGACCGCTTGCCGGCCGGTGCTTGTCACACCCGCCAGGCTTGGCTACACTTGCCGAGTGTTGTTACCTTTTGGTGGCAGCATCCCGCTTTTCCTCCCTGAGCGGGTGCCTTTAGGTGTCACAGCAAAAAGGCTTCCAGGCCCGGCTGACCTTGCGTCAACCGGGCATTTTTTTGTCCGCACGTTGGCGCGCCCCACAAATCAGGGGCCATGGCAAAATTTGCCCATGACGACTGCTTATGCCCCCTACCCCGCCAGCCGGCCCCGCCGCCTGCGCCGCGACAGTTTCACGCGCAACCTGGTGCGTGAAAACGCCCTGAGTCCACACGACCTGATTTACCCGGTGTTTGTCACCGAAGGCCAGCAACGCCGCGAGGCCGTGCCGTCCATGCCCGGCGTGGAACGCCTGAGCCTGGACTTGTTGCTGCCGGTGGCCGAAGAGTGTGTGCAACTGGGCATTCCCGTCATGGCCTTGTTTCCGGTGATTGATGCCTCGCTCAAAACCTATGACGGCGAAGAAGCGCTGAACCCGGACGGCTTGGTGCCGCGTGTGGTGCGTGAGCTGAAAAAACGTTTCCCCGAACTCGGCGTGATGACCGACGTGGCGCTGGACCCCTTCACCAGCCACGGCCAGGACGGCCTGCCGGACGACAACGGCTACATCCTCAACGACGAGACCATAGACATGCTGGTCGGCCAGGCGCTGGTTCAGGCCGAAGCCGGCGTCGACATTGTTGCCCCCAGCGACATGATGGACGGCCGCATAGGCGCCATCCGCCAGGCCCTGGAGTCGCGCAAGCTGATCCACACCCGCATCATGGCCTACAGCGCCAAATACGCCAGCGCGTTTTACGGCCCTTTCCGCGATGCCGTGGGTTCCGCCGCCAACCTCGGCAAGAGCGACAAAAAGACCTACCAGATGGACCCGGGCAACAGCGACGAAGCCTTGCGCGAAGTTGCCCTGGACATCGCCGAAGGCGCGGACATGGTGATGGTCAAACCCGGCATGCCTTACCTGGACGTGGTGCGCCGCGTGAAAGACGAGTTCGGCGTGCCGACCTTTGCCTACCAGGTCAGCGGCGAATACGCCATGCTCAAGGCGGCGGCGCAAAACGGCTGGCTGGACCACGACGCGGTGATGCTGGAAAGCCTGCTGGCCTTCAAACGCGCCGGCGCCGATGGGGTCTTGACCTACTTTGCGATCGAAGCCGCCCGCAAGCTGCGCCAGGTCTGAACTGGTCAAACCGCGGGCACGCGCTTACTATCAAAACAATAGCTGGTTGCGACCACCTAATATGGGCCAGGGCCCGATTTGACTCATAAACAGGGGTAAAACCGCCATGCGTGTTTTCAACATCAGCGCCGCCAGCCAGGGCGTGAGCGAATCCGCGGACCTGCCAACCCAGCTGCCGGCGCAGGGTTTTGTCTGGATCGCCTGTGCGCGGCGCGAGTTCGAGGTGCTGCAGGCGCAGATCCAGGCCAGCCTGCAAACCCTGTGCGGCACGCAACTGGTGGACCTGCATGTGTCCGACCTGCTGAACAACCAGTTGCCCTCGCATTACGACTACACCTCGCAATACGACATTCTGGTATTTCGCCGGCTGGCCACCGGCCAGACCGAAACCGACCTCAGCCAGCCCGGCGAGCCGCTGCACCAACGCATGAAACGCAGCGGGCCGCCCGTGCTCAAACGCATAGACACCAGCCCCGTGGGTTTTGCGGTGTTTGACCGGGTCTTGCTGACCGTGCACCCGACCGACTGCGCCGTGCGCGACGCTTATGCCCAGAAGCTGCTCAACGCCACCAGCACCGAAGCGCGCGGCAGCGGCGTCAAGCTGCCGGCCAGCCCGGCCGACCTGATGTTGCGCATCGTCAACCACATGGTGGACGGCTACCTGGAACTGCGGCGCGAACTCACACGCCAGCTGGACCACTGGCAGTCCGAGCTGCTCAAGCCTAAGACACGGTTTACCAACTGGAATTCGGTGCTGGACGCGCGGCTGGCCATGCACCACCTGGACGAAATCTGCGAAGACCAGCGCTCGGCCGTGCAGGACTGGATCGATTCGATTGAGACCTGGCCCGAAGGCGAAACGCCAGCTCTCAAACGTGAACGCGAGTTGCTCAAAATCCGTTCGCGCGACGTGCTGGAACACATAGAACGCGTGGTCCACCATGTGCGGCGTATGGAGCAAAACGCCGAAACCGCGGTGCAAATGCATTTCAACGCACAAAGCAACCGCACCAACGACATCATGCGCACGCTGACCGCGCTGACCGCTGTGTTTTTGCCGCTGAACTTCATCACCGGCTTCTTCGGCATGAACTTCGAGTTCCTGCCCGCCATCCATTCGGCCACCGGCTTTTGGTGGACCTTTGGCGTCATGGTGGTGGTGGTGGTCGTCGTCGTGACCGTGTTCTGGCGCAAACGTTATCTGGCCCGCACCGGCCGCTAGTCTTACCCTTTTCTGAAAGCGCCTTGATGAGCTGGTCCCCGCGTTATCTGTTGTTGCTGCTCCCCGCCCTGCTGGCTGGTTGCGAAAGTTTGAGCCCCGCCGAATGCGCCACCGCGGACTGGCGCCAGTTGGGTCTGCAAGACGGCAGCCGGGGCCGGGCCGATCGCAGCGCCGACTATTACGAATCCTGCAGCAAAGCCGGCCTGCGGGTCGATGTCGCCACCTACCGCGCTGGCCGCGACCAGGGCCTGCAGAGTTATTGCCGCCTGGACAACGCCATCACCGAAGGCCTCGCCGGCCGCAGCTACGGCCATGTATGCCCGGCGCCTGTCGACGCCAACTTCCGGCTGTTCCATGACGCCGCCTACCGCCAGCAGGACACCCGCAAAACCCTGGTGCGTTTGCAACGCGAGCAGGAAAACATGCAGTCCGAGTTGCGCGATGCCAAAACCAGCGACGAGCGCCGCAGAAGCCTGCGCGAACAACTTTCGCGTTCGGACAGACGCATGGACGAGGCCCGCGACGACATGCGTTCCGCCGACAACAGGCTGGACCGTTTGACCCGCGATTTACGCCGGCAAAACCCTTATTGAAAGCGCGCCTGCCCGGCCGCGTCTAGACAAAAGGCGGCACCAGCTCCTCGGCCGCCAACACCCGCAACACGGCGGGCCGCGCCAAGACGCGCTGCAGGTACGGCCCGAGCTGCGGCCGGGTGCGCGCCGCGGGTGAGGGGAAGTGACGCGTCCAGCGACACAACATCAACACATAGGCATCCAGCGCGCTGTAGGTCTGGCCCATGAACCAGGGGCCGCCGTGGCGCGCCAGTTCGGCATCCAGTTGGTCCAGCAGGCCGCCAATTCGGGCTTCGGCTTGTGCCTTGACTTCGGCCGCACCGGCGCTGTTGCCAGGCGCCACCCAGCGCTCGGGATAAAAGTAGGTGATCAGCGAGGCCTGCAAGGTGTTGGTCAACCACATCAGCCATTTGTAGAAATGCGCACGTTCGGCCGTACCCAGCGGCGGTGCCAGTGCCGCATCGGCGTGGGTATCGCACAAATGCAGGCAGATCGCGGCGGTTTCATACAACACCAGCTCGCCATCGGTCAGCACCGGGATCAGGCCGTTGGGGTTGAGCCGCAAATAGGCCGGCGTTTTGTGCGCGTCCTGTGTGCGGTCCACCAACACGCGGCGATACGTGATGCCGAGTTCTTCAAGCAGGATGTGCGGCGCCATCGAGGCGGTACTGGGGTAGTAATGCAGCTGCATCATGGCCCCCACGCTCGCTCACTGCGTGTAGCTCCCTGCCCCCCGGGGGGGCTAATTTTCCTTGGGGCGGCCCGGCGGAAAATTGCCGTCTTTATCTTCATCTTCATGGCACACCAAACTGCAAGGCCGCATTGTCCCAGGCAATCTTGCGCGCCACCGCGGGCGGCAAGTCGCCCAGCCAGGCGCGGTAGCCCTGCATGAGTTCGTCGTAATACAACCAGCGCTGGTTGACCCAGGTGTCGGAGCCAATCATGAAACGCTCCGGGTACTTGAGCAGCAGCGTGCGCCACTCCCCACATAACTTGCCCGTGTCACAGGTCAGCCCAGGCCGGTAAGACAACTCACCCATCAGGGTTGGGTAACGGGCCAACAGCTGGTCGACACGTGTCACCGGCACACCGCTGATGCCGGTGTGGGCCCAGATCAGCCTGGCCTGGGGCGCATGCGCCATCAGCAGGTCGATGGCCACGTCGTCCACATGCGCGAGGATGGCCAGCTTGTTTTTCTCGGCAAACTGCATCAGCTTTTTGGCGACAGCCCCGTTGGCATTGGCGCTGTCGTACAGATGGAATTCACCAATGCCTTTGTACGGTCCGGCCTGTGCGCCGGTCACGCCGCGCGCAAACTCGGCCTGCACCATGTCGTAAATCGTTTCGTCGCGAAACCAGTTGTCGTAATCGGCGCGATTGCGGTAGAGCCGGATAAACGGCACCACCGTCACCCCCGCCTGACGTGTCAGCGGACTCGCCGCCAGCGCCTGGGTGCCGTCGTTGGGCCGCGAGTTGGCAACAATGGCCTTGACGCCGTTGCGCTGCATACGCGCCAGCACGTCAGCCGGCGAATGGGGGCCGGCACTGCCGTTCCAGGCCTCAACGTTGTAATGCAGATGTGCATCGAACAAGGGGCCGCTGTAGTCGGCGGCCTGCGCCCAAGCCGAAGTCGCTACCAAAACAATAGCTGCTTGCGCCCGCCAGATATGGGCTAGAGGCCTAAAAGGCTTGCATCCCTGGCTGCGCACCATGGTCAGCCCAGATGTTGAGCGAAAAACGCCAGCGTGCGTTCTTTGGCCAGTTGGGCGGCGGCTTCGTTGTAGGCGCCGCGCTGGTCGCAGTTAAAGCCATGGTTCGCCGCGTAGACAAACACCTGCACACCCGGCTGGGCTTTCTTGAAAGCTTCGATGGTGTCCAGCGGAATCCAGTGGTCCTGGTCGCCGAAGTGAACCATCACCGGGCAGGCGGGCTGCCTGGCGGGTTCGTCACCCACCGTCATGCCGCCACCGTAATACGGCGCGGCTGCGGACAAACCAGACAAGGTGCAGGCGGCACGCCAAGTCAGCAGGCCGCCCCAGCAATAACCGACGATGCCAACCTTGCCGCCGCTGCTTTGCGCCGCATGGTTGATGGCGGCCTGGATATCCTGCATCACACCCGGCGGCGGCAGGGCTTCGACCTTGGTTTTCAGCGCAAAACCGGCGTTCATGTCGGCCTCGGTGTAACCCATGTCCACCCCGACCTGCACGCGATGAAACGTGGCCGGCGCCACCGCCAGGTAACCGGCGGCCGCATAACCGTCGGCCACCGCGCGTATGTGTGAATTGACGCCGAAGATCTCCTGTACCACCACCACGGCGCCTCGGGCCTTGCCGGCCGGTTCGGCCACGTAGGCTGGGAAAACAACGCCGTCTGCCGCGGTGAGGTCCATGAATTTACCCATGATGTTTGATCTCCTTGTTCCGTTTGAAATAAAGCCGGTGTTGAATTTACGCCGTCCCGAGTTTTCGTTCCACAAAATCGAGCCTGTCCTGGCCCCAGAAAATCTCCCCGTCGATCACATAACTGGGCGCACCAAACACCCCGGCGTCGATTGCCTCCTGGGTGTTGGCCTCGTAACGCTGCTGCACGACCGGGCTGTGCGACTGCTCCAGCCGCGCGGCGTTCAGGCCACATTCATCCAGCAGCGCTGCCAGCACTTTGTCGTCGGCGATGTTGCGCTGTTGCGCCCAGACCGCCGCAAACACCGCACCGGCGACACGCAGGGCGGCAGCAGCGCCGTCGTGCATGTCAACCGCAATGATCAGGCGCGAGGCATCGTCGCCAGCCACAGGAAAATACGTGGGTTTGATGTTGAGCGGGGCGTTCAGGTATTCGCTATAACGCCGCAATTCCACCAGGCGGTAGGCCTGGCGTTGCGGTGCACGTTTGGCCAGCGGCAAACCGCCGGAGATCGGGAACACCTGGCCGCCCAGGTCAATGGGCAGCACCCGCACAGTCGCGCCGGCGGCCTGGGCGATCTCGAGCAAACGTTGGTGGCCCAGGTAGGTCCATGGGCTTTGCGGGGTGAAGTAATAGCTGATGGTCGCGCTCAAGGGTGTCTCCTGTTCGGCGCAGGGGCCGATTGATGTACATTGATTTGCTACTTTAATCCGGAAGCCTGTTGCGGCATCCGGCTGCGTCTATCCACCCGGTTGTAACCGGGATGGCCTTTTTTTGCTGGAGACTGGTTTTGTCCAAGGTTGTTTTGATCACCGGGGGTTCACGCGGCATAGGCGCGGCCACGGCCTTGCTGGCGGCGCGCCAGGGTTATGCGGTTGCCGTCAACTACAGCGCCAACTCCCTGGCCGCCGACGAAGTTGTGCGCCAGATTCGTCAGAGCGGCGGCAACGCCATCACCGTGCAGGCCGACGTGGCCGTCGAAGCCCAGGTGTTGGCGATGTTTGAAAAAGTCGATGCCAAATTCGGCCGCCTGACTGCGCTGGTCAACAACGCCGGTGTGGTGGACCGGACCCAACGTGTCGATGGCATGAGTGTGGCGCGCCTCAAACGCATGTTCGACATCAATGTGATAGGCACCATGGTCTGCGCGCGCGAAGCGGTCAAACGCATGAGCACGCGTTACGGCGGTACAGGCGGCGCGATTGTCAATGTCTCCAGCGTGGCCGCCAGGCTGGGCGCACCCGCCCAGTATGTGGACTACGCGGCGGCCAAAGGTGCGGTGGATGTGTTCACCGTGGGCTTGGCCAAGGAGGTGGCGGGCGAAGGCATACGCGTCAACGCCGTGCGCCCCGGCATCATAGACACCGAGATCCACGCCTCGGGCGGCCTGCCCGACCGCGCCCACGAGCTGGCGCCACAGATCCCGATGTTGCGCCCCGGCACGGCCGAAGAAGTGGCGCAAAGCATTGTCTGGCTGCTGGGGCCGGAATCTAGCTACACGACCGGCGCCCTACTCGACATCACGGGGGGCAGGTAACGTGGCCCCCACGCTCGTCACTGCGTGTACGTCGCTGCCCCCCGAGGGGGCGCTGCGCCTGCGGCCCGGCAAAGCCGGTTCCGCAGCCCCGGCTGGCAGGTGCGGCAGCTCAACCGGAATGTGGCTCGAACGGGAAATTGCTGACTCATATAAAAAAAGGCCGTGATGGATTTCAAACCTCTGGTCACCCTGCTGGCCATCGTCAACCCACTGGCCATCGTGCCGTTTTTCATTCATTACACGCGCGGTTTTTCGCTGGAGCAGCGGCGGCGCACCATCATCACCGCCTCCTTCAGCGCCTTTGTTGTGATCGCCACCAGCGCCCTGCTCGGCCTGCGCATTCTGGAATTTTTCAATATTTCGCTGGCCAGCTTCCAGGTGGGCGGCGGCATGTTGCTGCTGATCAGTTCCATGAACATGCTCAACGCCCAGCCCGCCGAAGCCAAAATCCAGACCAATGAACTGGAGGACGGCGCGGAGAAAGCGGCGATGGGTGCCAGCATCGCAGTGGTACCGCTGACCATCCCCTTGCTCACCGGCCCGGCCACCATGTCCACCGTGGTGATTTACGCCGAAAAAGCCCAGAGTATTTTCCAGCTCGGCCTGCTGGTCGGTTACGGTGTGGTGATCGGCCTGGCGACGGCGCTGTGTTTTGCACTGGCCGACCCGATTGCGCGTGTGCTGGGCAAAACCGGCATCAACGTCATGACCCGGCTGATGGGCCTGATCCTGGCGGCGCTGGCGATCGAGGTGATGACCGGCGGGCTGCTCAAGCTGTTCCCCATTTTGGGCCGCTGATCGGCATCAGCGTGGTGATGCGCAAGACCCGCACCGGGGCGCCTCAACACCATTGTGTAGGTCCGGGTCACGACAACCCTGACGCAAAGAAGGCTTGTTCGCGCCCAGGCCGGCATCGAAAATCGAAGCCTACCCAACGCCAACCAAAGGACACCCCGTCATGACCGCAACCGCTCTCCAGTCGACCATCGAGGCACTGGTTCAGGCACGTCTTCAGCAGCGTCCCGTCGATCACACCCCTGCCCTCCAGCCCGTGAGCAGCGAGGGTCAGGCTTATGCGGTGCAGCAAGGTGTGGCGGATCGCCTGCAGTGGTTCAAACAACACACACCGCGCCACTGGAAGTCCGGCGGGCCTTCGCGTGAGGCCGTGGCCACCCATGCGCCGCTGCCGCCCGACGGCATCTGGCGCAGCCCGGCGATCAGTAGCTGGCCGTTTGCGATGCGCGGCATCGAGGCCGAGATTGCCTTGCGCCTGGCGGTGGACGTGGATACGGAACGCGCCGCAGGACTGGACCGTGACAGCGCCTGCCGCCTGATGGACGCCATGACGGTGTCCATCGAGATTGTGGATTCGCGCTGGGTACAGGGCCTGGGAGCCCCGGCGCTGCTCAAGCTGGCCGACCTGCAATCGCATGGCGCGCTGGTCCTGGGCGACTGGGTGCCGTTTGAGGCGGCGCATGACTGGTCGACCCAGGTGTGCCGGGTAACAATCGCCGATGCGCCGACCCAGGTCTTTCGCGGCGCGCATTCCATGGGTGACCCGGCCTATGTGTTGTCCGCCTGGCTGCGCCACGCCACACGTGGTGGCCAGGTGCTGCCGGCCGGCAGCGTGGTGACCACCGGCACCTGGTGCGGCATCCTGCATGCGCAAGCGGGTGACACGGTGGTGGCCAGCTTCGACGGTATCGGTGAAACGCGCGTGACCTTCGCGGCCTGAGACACGCGCGCCGCACCGGCGTCGCGCTCAGCCTTTAACCGTTACCCGTTAACCGTGACGTTGGCTTCCTTGGCCACCTTGGCCCATTTGCTCAGCTCGGACTGCACCAGCTGCGCGTACTTCTCCATCGAGCCGCCGCCATCTTCGACGCCAAAGGTGTCGAACTTCTCCTGCACATCGGCCATGGCCAGCACGGTGTTGATATCCTGGTTCATCTTGCGGGCGATGGCCGGCAGCAGTTTGCCCGGGCCGGAGATGCCGTACCAGTTCATGGTTTCGAACTTGTCGAAACCCTGCTCCTGCATGGTCGGTACGTTGGGGTAAGCCTTGACACGTTTGCCGCGTGTTTGCGCAATAGCAATCACCCGGCCACTCGTCACATGCGGCGTGGCGGCCGCCATGGTCTCGAAGCTGTAATGGATCTGCCCGCCAATCAGGTCGGTCAGCAAAGGTGCGCTGCCTTTGTAAGGCACGTGCAGGGCATCGATCTTGGCGCGCAGCTTGAACAGCTCCAGCGCGAAATGCTGGGCCGTGCCCGGGCCGGCAGAACCGAAGGTGATCTTGCCTGGCTGCGCCTTGCACAGGGCCACGATGTCCTTCACGGTTTTGGCACTTTGCGTGGGCGCGGCAATCAGCAGATTGGGCGTCAGGCCCAGCAAGGCCACGGGCACGAAGTCGCTCACGGCGTTGTAACGCAGCTTGGGCATCACGGCCGGTGCCAGCGCGTGGCTGTTGATGGTGCTCAGCAGCAAGGTGCTGCCGTCGCTGGGCTGCTGCGCCACGTATTCGGCAGCCAGTGTGCTGGAGGCCCCGGCCTTGTTTTCGATGACCACCGGCTGGTTCCACAACACACCGAGTTTTTGCGCAACCACACGGGCCAGCGCATCGGCGCCGCCGCCCGGCGGGAAACCGACCACAAGGCGGATCGGGCCGCTGGGCCAGCTCTGCGCGAACAAGCTGGGTGCGCCCAACACGGCCGCACTGGCGCCCGCGGTCTGGATGAAATGACGTCTTTGCATGATGATGATTTTTCGGAATTAAGTTTAATTTGATGATGGAGAGTTGGCGAGCGCGGGCCAGCGCCCGGCCCAGGGGGCAACCGCTTCGTAGGCGGCGCCGAGGTCCAGCAGCAACTCGTCCGCCCCGTAGGCGCCTATGAGTTGCATGCCGATCGGCAATCCTTCACGCGAGGGCTGGCAAGGCAGCGCCAAGCCGGGCAAGCCGGCGGCGTTGACCCAGCCGGTGTAGATGGCGTGACCGCGCGGGCCCACCTCCTGACCGTCGATGTGGGTGGGGTAAGCCTGTTCCGCCGCCCAGGGCAAGGCGGCCACGGCCGGCATCACAATGACATCCACCCCGGCGAACAAGGCCGCAACGTCGCGCCGCAGTTGTGCGACATGGGTCAGGATTTGCCAGAGTCTGGCCGCGGGCAGGCGCCGGCCGCTCTCGGCCATATCGCGGTATTTCTGCGACGCCTGCGCTTCCCAGGCCGGGTTGGCTTCGAACATCCGCGCCAGGCCGATCTGGCCGACCTGGGGCCAGGCCTCGCTGAAAAAGTCCAGGTCCAGCGGCAGCGCACCCACGTCAACCTGGTGACCCAGCGCAGCCATCTGGCCCACCGCGCGGCCCACACTGACCGCCACTTGCGGGTCCAGCGGGGCCTTGCCCAATCGCTCCACGTAAAGAATACGCAGCGGGCCCGTCCCTTGTGGCTGCGCCGCAGCGTGCGCCGCCGCGAGGGAAGAACGGTCCACGGGCGAAGGACCACGCATAACCTCAAACAGCAGCCGGGCATCGGCCACGTTGCGTGCCAGTGGACCTATCACTTCAAAGTCCAGCAAGAGGCTGGGCAACACATGTTCGCGTGGCACGGCACTCAGTGTGGGTTTGAGGCCCACCAGCCCGGCATGTGCGGCCGGCCGGCGTATCGACCCACCGCCGTCCTGGCCAATTGCCAGCGGTGCGATGCCGCTGGCTACTGCGGCCACGGCGCCACCACTGGAACCACCCGGGGTGAGCCGCACATCCCAGGGATTGCGGGTGACCCCAAACAAGGGGTTGGCCGTGTAACCCTCCAGCGCAAACTCGGGCACGTTGGTCTTGCCGATGATGAGGGCCCCGGCCGCACGCGCACGCGCCACCGCCAACTCGTCGTGCTGACTCTGGTAAGACCGCAAGCCCGGCGTGCCCCAGGTCGTGGGCAGGTCGGCGGTGAACAGGCTGTCCTTGACCGTCAGCGGGATGCCGTCGAGCGCCGATAGAGGCTGGCCGCTGGCATACCGAGCCGTGGCGGCCTGGGCTTCCGCCAGGAAACAGGCGTCGCGCCGCGCCACCACCGCGTTCAGTTGCGGGTTCACGGCCTCCAGCCGCGCCAGGCAGGCCTGCGCCACCGTCAGGGGTGTCAGCGAGCACTCGCGATAGCGGCGCTGCAGTTCCACGGCCGACAGGCGCCAGAGTTCAGTAGATTCCGTCATGGCATGGACCTCACATGTGACCCGGCAGCCAGGTCACGATTTGCGGCACCAGCATGATCAACAAGGTGAACAAAATCATGATGGCGGCATAAGGCAGCGCGCCCCAGATCGCGTCTTCAATGCCGCCCTTGTCGGGCCGGATGCCATGCACCACGAACAGGTTCATGCCCACAGGTGGCGTGATCAGCCCCAGTTCACACATCAGCACGATGAAAATGCCAAACCAGATCGGGTCCACGCCCAGCGCCGTGGCGATGGGGAAGGTGATCGGGATGGTCGCCACCTGCATCGACAACACATCCATGAACATGCCCAGGATCAGGTAAAACACGATCAGCGCCAGGATCAGCCCGGTGGCCGACAGACCCAGCCCGGCCACCCATTTGGTCATGCTTTCCGCCACGCCGGTCAGGCTGATGGTCAGGTTCAGGATGAAGGCCGCCACCATGATCAGCAGAATCATGCCGCTGACCCGCGCCGAAGAGATAAAGCAGGTGCGCAGCAATTCCATGTTCAGCTTGCCCGACTGCCAGACGAAAAACAGCGCGGCGAGCACGCCCAGCGCGGCGCTTTCGGTGGTGGTGGCGATGCCGAAGTACAGGCTGCCCATGACGATGCCGAAGACCACGGCCGGCGGCACCAGGTAGCGCAACACACGGATGCGCTCGGCCAGCGGCACTTTTTCCTCGCGCATGACCTTTCCGCTGAACACCGACGACAGGGCGATCCACGCCATGAAACACAGCGTCAGCAGAATGCCGGGGATGATACCGGCGATGAACAGCTTGCCGATGGAGGTGTTGGTCAAGGAGCCGTAGACGATCATGTTGACGCTGGGCGGGATCAGGATGCCCAGGGTGCCGCCGGCCGCCAGCGAGCCGAGTGAAGCGCGCATGGGGTAGCCGCGCTTTTGCAGCGACGGCAGGGCCACCGTGCCCACGGTGGCGGCGGTGGCCACCGAGGAGCCCGAGGTCGCTGCAAACAGCGCGCAGCTGCCGATGTTGGTGTGCAGCAACCCGCCCGGCAACCGGCCCAGCCAGGCCGACAGCGCGATGTACATGCGGTCGGCAATGCCCGAGCGCAGCAGCAACTCGCCCAGCAGGATGAACAGCGGAATGCAGGTCAGGAGGTTCTCGTTCTGCACGCCCCAGACCACCGGCGCGATGGTGTCCATGAAAGGGATGCCATAGGCGGCCATGCCGCCCACGATACCCACCAGTGCCATGGACACGGCGATGGGCAGGCCGACCAGCATCAAGGCCAGCATGGCCATAAAGGCGAGGGAAATGATCATCACGTTCATGAGGGTGCTCCCGGTGTGGCCTGGCGCTGCGTTAAATCGTCCAGTTCTTCTTTCAACTCTTCCTTGGCGCTCTTGGGGCCGAAGTCCTTTAGCAGGCTGTCGATCTGCCCGCCCAGCAGCAGGCGGCTGGCGCGAATCGCGTAGCCGCTGGCAACCAGCGCAAAGGTGACCAGGCCCACGTACCAGACCGACTGCGGCCAGATCAGCGGGGTCGCCCAGGGCGTTTGCGCCGTGCTGCCGTAGGACAGCGTGTCGGCCAGCACCTTGAAGGCCACGTAGACGATGAACAGGCCGAACAAGGCCAGCGAGGCAATGGACAGCCAGTTCAGCAGCGCCTGCCAGCGCCGCGAAAAGCGCTCGTGGAAGACGTCAACGCGGATGTGGCAGCGGCCCATCAGCGCCAGGCTGAAGGCGATGGTCGAGCCCACCGCCAGCGCATAGCCGCCCAGCTCATCCGCCCCTTGCAGCGAGAAGTTGAACAGCTTGCGACAGATGGTCTCGGTGGAGACAACAAAGGCAAACGCGATGAAGATGCCGCCAAACACCATGGCCAGCACGGTTTCGATGCGATCTTTCAGCGAGGTCGCCGCGCTCGCGGGCGCCGCCCCGGCTGCCGCCGGCGTTAGCGGCACGGACGGATCAAAAGGCGCGGCCGGGCTCATTTGATCCCCACAATCGGGCCGACGGTGGCCTTCCATTTCTGCGAGCAGGTCGGGTTGGTCTTGTCGCACACCTCAGCCCAGAGCGGCAGCGAAACCTTGCCGACTGCACCGCGGATCAGGTCGCGATCGCTCTGAGAGACCGCCACACTTTTCAGCTTGAACTTCTTGCCGGTGGTGCAGGGGTCCTTGCCGGCATTGCAGTTCAGCGCATCCTGGAACAGTTCTTCCGAATACGTCCAGATATCGTCGCCCAGGGTGTCAAAGGCGGCCTGCAGCTTGACCTGCTGGTCTGGCTTGAGCTGCTTCCAGGCCTTGAGCGTGATGGCGTAGCCATTCAGCGCCATCTGGAAGCCGATGGCCAGCTGGTGCGTCGTCACTTCGGGCCAGCCGGCCGAGTTGGCCGAACTCGGGCCGGTGATGGCGCAGTCGACCACACCCAGCGACAAGGACTGGTGGGTTTCCGGGAAGGACAGCGGCACGGGCGTGCCACCCAGCATTTCAATGAACTTGGCCAGGTTCTGGTCATAGACCCGGACCTTCAGTCCTTTCACATCGGCCAGTTTTTCGATGGGCTTGGAGCACATGAGAATTTGCGGGCCGAAGGGCCAAACGCCCAGCAGCTTGACGCCGAACTGCTTTTGCAGCCGCTCGTCGACGGTCTGGAAATAAGCCTTGCCCACCTTGCGGCTGGTGGCGTAGTCGGGGCTGGCGCCCACCAAATCGAGACCCAGCAGCGTCGGCTCGTCGCGCGAGTTCTGCGAAACCCGCAGCGACACCAGGTCGAACAGGCCGGTCTTCATCACCCGCAACTGCTCGGTGTCCTTGATGCCCAGCGTGTCGATCGGCTTGTAGTCCACGTCGATCGGCAGCCCGGTGCGCGCCGCGAAGTTCTCGAAGAAGGGTTGCTCCTTGTTCTTCTGGATCAGGCCGGTGGCCAGCGGCTGGCCGATGGCCTTGAACTTGAGTCTGTCCTGGGCATAAGCGGGCAAGGCCAGGGTCGCGGCAAGGCCGGCCACGACGGCAAAAGTCTTGAAGCAGGGAGGGTATGACATGACAAACTCCAGTCGATTGAAAAGTGCAGGTGGATGGAAAGGGCGGCGGGAATAAGTTCGTGGCGTTGACGGGACGCATCAGGTTTAAGCGCTGCGGTCCAGCAGCCGAGCGATGGCGGGCGGCAAACCGCGATTCGGCTTGATTGGTGGCGGGGCAAAACTGCCGCGCAGCGCCATGCCCGGCTGCAGCGCGGCCAGGGTCTCGGCATGGCGCACGGCGCTGGAGACGCCGTCCACCACGGGCACCGGCAACTGGCCCCGGAGCGAACGCGCCAGGCCAGCCAGCGGCGCGCCGGCCAGCACGATGACGTCGGCACCGTCTTCGTCGACCGCACGTTCGGCCAGCGCCTTCAAGGCCTGGGCGTGCTCGTCCTGCACCTGGCCGATGCTGGCCAGGGGCCGGTCCAGCGCACGAATGCTGGCCAGGCGCGAGCCCAGGCCATAAGACTCGACCACCTCGCGGTACCAGGCCTGGATGCGTTGCGAAATCGCGATGATGGAAATGCGGTTGCCCAGCAGGCAGGCACTGGCCAGCGCGGCCTCGGTCAGCCCGGTCACCGGCAGCGGCAAGGCTTCGCGCAGGCCGGTGAGCCCGGGGTCGCCAAAGGCCGCCACCACTACCGCGTCAAAACGCTGATGGTGTTCCGCGGCCAGTTGGGCCGCCGCGTAAGCGCCTATCAAGGCCTCGAAACGTGTTTCGATATAAGCCACACCAAAAGGGGCTGTCAACACTTCGATCTCCGTGCCAGCCGAGGCGCTGCGTTGCGCTTCGCTGCGGATTAATTCGGACACGCTGTCCGAGATATTCGGATTGATGAGCAAGAGTTTCATGCTGGCCTTTCGGATCGACGCGGCAGCAGCGAGGGAGCACCACAGGCCAGGAACAGACCTCGCCCGGCGCGGCCGAGGAATTCGCGGCCGTCCCAGACCACCTCGCCGCGTGACAAGGTGAGGCCGGGCCAGGCCTTCAAGCGCATGCCTTCGTAGGGCGTGTGGTCCACCGCATGGTGCAGCTGCGTGTTGTGCAAGACAAACTCGCGTTCGTCCCAGATCACCAGGTCGGCATCGGCCCCGATGGAGATGCTGCCCTTGCGCGGATGCAGGCCGTAGGCTTTGGCCGGGTTGGTCGCGGTCAGCTCCACGAATTTTTCGAGCGTGATGCGCCCACCCAGCACCCCTTCCGAATACAGCAGCGCCATCCGTGTCTCAATGCCGGCCAGGCCGTTTGGAATATGGCGGAAGGAGACCTCTTCGCCACCGGGTTGCTTGCCCTCGGTGCCGTCGTAGTTGAACGGGGCGTGGTCGGAGGAGAACAAGGTGAACAAGCCGTCATTGAGGCCATTCCAGATCACCTCCTGGTTGGCCTTGTCGCGCGGCGGTGGGCTGCAAATACAACGTGCACCGTGGTAGCTGTCGTCCAGCCCCAAATCCTCGGCGGTCAGGAACAGGTATTGCGGGCAGGTTTCGGCAAACACCTGCAGCCCCATGCCACGCGCCTGGCGGATCTGCTCCACCGCTTCACGGCCGGAAACATGCACGATCAGGATGGGCACATCCACCAGTTGCGACAAGGCGATGACACGGTGTGTCGCTTCCCGCTCCACCAGCATGGGCCGCGCATGGGCGTGATAACGCGGCGCGGTGCGGCCTGCGGCTTCCAGCCGTTTGGTCAACCATTCGATGCAATCGGCATTTTCCGCATGCACCATGGCCATGGCACCATGCTGGCGCGCCACATCCAGCACGTCGAGAATCTGGCCGTCATCCAGTTTCAAGTCGTCGTAGGTCATGTAAATCTTGAACGAGGTGTAACCCTCGGCGATCAGCGCCGGCAGCTCCACGTTCAGGACTTCCGGCGTCGGGTCACTGACGATCAGGTGAAAGGCGTAGTCGACATGCGCGCGGCCCTGGGCCCGCTGGTGGTAGTCGGCCACCGCGGCGCGCAGCGACTGGCCCTTCTCTTGTGCGGCGAACGGGATCACGGTGGTGGTGCCGCCGCAAGCCGCCGCACGTGTGCCGGTGTCAAAATCATCGGCCATGCGTAGGGGCGGCGGCATGGGCTGGTCCAGGTGGCAATGGGCGTCCACACCGCCGGGCGTGACCACGCGGCCGGCGGCGTCGATTTCCCTTGCACCGCGGCCCAGCGCCGTCCCCAGTTGGACAATTCGCCCGTCGGTCACACCGATGTCGGCGTCGTAGCTGTCGCTGGCGGTGGCAACACGTGCATTTCTGATGACAAGATCAAATACTGCCGGGCTCATACAGCGGCCTCGTGCGCACCATCTTGGCGAATCAGTGTCATCTTTAGTGCAAACATTGTTGTCAACAATTCATTTACGATTTTGTTTTGGTGCGTCGTCATAGTCATCTCAAGAATAGGAAGCTCTTTGCAAATTCCGGGCCTGCGTGTGACGCCAGCCTCCGGTGTGGTGCTTAATATCTGCCAGCGACAAAATGTCAACAATAGTGTTTACACTTATGCCGACAAATATTTAAAAGTCCGCGCCGAAAAGTGCGTCCATGCCTTATTCTTGTGAGCCACCCTCTATCAGGAGCCCGCCATGATCCAGCCCGTCCGCCTGGGTGTGTTGACACCTTCTTCCAATACCGCCCTGGAGCCGCTGACCAGCGCCATCGCCGCCGGCCTGCCCGGCGTGAGCGCGCACTTCTCGCGGTTCAAGGTGACGGAGATTTCCCTGCAGGCCCAGGCCCTGGGGCAGTTTGACGACAGCAAAATCCTGGCGGCCGCCGACCTGCTGGCCGATGCCAAGGTCGACGTGATTGGCTGGAGCGGAACCTCCTCCGGCTGGCTGGGCTTCGAGGCCGACCAGCGCCTGTGTGAACGTATCCGTGAACGCACCGGCATCCCGGCCACCACGGCCGTGCTGGCGCTCAACGAGTTGCTGGCGCTGCGCGGCATCACCCGGCTGGCCCTGGTCACGCCTTACACCACGGACGTGCAGCAGCGCATCGTCGACAACTACCGCACCCTGGGCATTGAGATCGTGGCCGAGCGCCACCTGGGCATCTGCGTCAACCATGACTTTGCGCTGGTCCCGCCTGACACCTTGCGCACCCTGATGAGCGAGGTCGCCACAGCGCGCCCGCAGGCCATCACCACGTTCTGCACCAACCTGCACGCGGCGGGACTGAGCGAGGCCGTGGAGGCCGACCTGGGCATCCCGCTGCTGGATACCGTGAGCACCACGGTGTGGGGCATGTTGCGCGCCGCCGGGGTGGATCCGGCAGCGGTTCGCGGCTGGGGCCAGTTGTACGGCTGGCGCTGAAACACGCCATGCCCAATAAACCCCTTGGTAAGATGGCGCTGCCCCGCGTGGCCAGGGACACGCGTGCCGAACCTCTGGCAGTTGTGCCGGCTTGTGTCGACCCATCGCCCCACCTTCACCCGTCCACCATGACCCGCAGCGCGCGAAAAACTCCCCCTGAGGTTCGTCTTGAACGTGAAACAGCGAACGACGACATCTACGAACGCATTTACGGCGCCATCGTCGAACACCGGCTGCACCCGGGCACCAAGCTCGGCGAAGACCGCCTGGCCACAATCTTCGGCGTGAGCCGGGCACGGGTACGCGAAGTGTTGGCACGCCTGGCGCATGAGCAGATCGTCGACCTGTACCCGCAGCGCGGCGCCTTTGTCGCCAAACCCTCGCCCGAACAAGCCATCGATGTGTTTGAGGCGCGCCGGCTGATCGAGCCGGCGCTGCTGCGCCGCCTGATCCACACCTTGACCTCCGAAAAAGTCGCACGCCTGCGTCAACACCAGGAGCTCGAACTGGACGCTCGGCGGCGCGATGACAAACGTGCGGTGGTGCGTCTTTCCGGCGAGTTTCACCAGTTGCTGGGCGTGCTGGCCGGCAACGCGGCCCTGGCACGCAGCATCCGCGAGTTGTCGACGCTGACCTGCCTGATCATCATTCTGTACGACGCACCCACCGCTTCCAGCTGCCGCGCGGACGAGCACTGCAACATCATTGATGCGATTGCAAAACGCGACAGCGCACGCGCCGAACAGTTGATCCTGGAACATCTGAACCACATCGAAAGCAGCCTCAAGCTCGACAGCTCGACCGAAGAGGTGGACCTGGAAGCCGTGTTCGGGTCCTGAGGCCGAACACGCAGCGCGGCCAGGACGGCGCGCGGCGCTTCAGGGCTGTTGCAGCAACCTGACCAGCTGGTTGCTGGTGTTGCGCAGGCGCTGGGCCAGCAGCTGGGTGATCTTCACCACCAGCTTGGCGCCCACGCCGGGGTGGCGGCGTATCAGTTGTCCGATCGCGGCGCGGCCCAACACCGCGGCTTCCACCGTGTCAATCGCCGTGCAGCTGGCGTAACGCACATCACTGTCGAACATGGACATCTCGCCCAGGGAGGTGCCTTCGATCACCACGCCCAGCCGCGAACTGTGGTCCTGCGTCACGGGATCATGCGCGCGCGGCGGTGTGGCCTTGCTCACATCGACGGTGCCGCTGAGCAGCAACAACATCCAGTCGCTTTTGTCGCCCTCGCGGATCAAGACCTGGCCGGGCTGGGCCCGGATCAGCAACATGGCCTCGCCCAGGGTGTCGAGCTCTTCCGGCGTGAAGTCTTCCAGCAGGGGTGAATGTTGCAGCACGCCCGGCCCACGCCCGGACATGTGCTGGCAGCAACCCAACAACTCCAGCCCGGCCTGGCGCAGCTCTTCTTCCAGTTGCATGGCCGCAGCGTGTGCGGCCTGGTCCCGGGCATCGCCCAGCGGCGCATGCCCGCCCTGGGACGGCGCGGCGCCGGGGTTCAGGGCACTTGCTGCAGCCATGTGGCTATCTCCTCAATTGCGGCGTCACTTGCGGCAGTCAACGCACGCACGCCGCCAGCCGCGTCGCTGCTGGGCGCCGGGCGCTGCACCGTGATGTTGCGCTGGGCCAGCAGTTTTTCGCCGGCCGGGGTGTATTCCACCAGCGTGGCACGCAGCCGGACCAGACCGACGCTGCTGGTAGGCGTGTCGAACAGCTGGCTGAACTCTTCCAGCTCCAGTTGCAGCACCCGGGGCAAGACGTCCGGGTGGGCGCGGCGGTTCAGGGCCGGCCCCTCACCGGCGGTGAGCACGGCGCGCTGGCGGCTGAGTGCCTCGCGCAGCCGCTGGCGCAGCAGCTGCGCTGGCGGCATGCTCCAGCGCGCCTGCGAATAAGGCCGCAACTGCTGCGCATCGGCATAGGCCAGCCGGTACAACACCGCCTGGTTGTCCAGCGCCCCGCCTGGCGTCCCCACGTCGGCCAGCGCCAGCGGTGGCAGCGGGGCCTGCCGCGTCATGAGCGGCGTGGTCAAGGGGCCGGGGCCAAAGTCATACAAGGCCGCGCGCACCGGCTTGTCGGGCAAGGCGGAACAGGCGCCCAGCAGCAGCGCAACCAACACCACCAAGCCAAATCGGCCTCCAGCCCTTAAGGGACGGTCGCAAGCAGCTACGCTATTTATAGCAAATAGGGGGCTCATGGTTTTCCTCCGGGAGCGGTGAAGCCGGCCTCGCCCGGGCCGGGCGTGGGCGGGCCGTTGCCAAAAATCAGCGACTGCGGGTTGTCGTCCACCGCGTTGACGGTGCGCCTGAGCTGGCGCATGGCGCGGGCGGTTTCCTCTGCTACCTCGCCCAGGCGCGGCAAGGTCGCCGCGCTAAAGGTTTCCACCGTGGCCGCCAGGGCCGCGCCGCCTTCGCTGACCTTGTCGAGGGGACCGCCCTTGGCGTTGAGGCGATCCGCCGTGGCGGTCACTGCGGTGGCGGTTTTGGACACATCGTTGGCGGCGGTTTTCAGCGACTTCATGGTGGTGCTGGCTTCCTGGCTGAGCTGGGGCATGGAGGCCACGACCGGCTCCAGCTGCAGGGCCAGCTTGTTGAGGCTGTCGGCGGCCTGGCCAAACTGCTGGACCGTGGTCATCAAGGCCTGCTGGTTGTCGTTGGCCAGCAGCTTGTTGAGCTGGGTGCCGGCCGCTGCGACCTGACCCAGGATCACCTCGGCTTTGTCCAGCATCTGGTCCAGCTGGCCGGGCTTGAGGGGTATCCGCGGCGGGTCGTCGTCATTGGGCACCAGCAGCGCTGTGGTCGCGGGGCCATCGTCTTCGAGCTGGATAAAACCCAGCCCAGTGACACCTTGCGAGCTGACGCTGGCCACCGTGGTTTTGGTCAGCGGCGTGCCTTTATCGACCGAGATACGCACCAGCACATTGCCCTTGATCTTGTGGTCAAACCCAATGAACTCGACCTTGCCGACCGGCACGCCGCGAAAACGCACCTGCGCCTGCGGCTGCAGGCCGGAGAGGGTTTCGCGGGTGGACATTTCAAACAGGTGGCGTGTGCCGCTGTCGCGGGTCAGCCAGACGGCCAGCACCGCCAGCAGGGCAGCCACCGCCAGCACAAAAGCGCCGGCGGCCATGGCATGGGCTTTGTTTTCCATCTCGGGACTCCTGAAAATCTAGACCGTAAAAGGATATTCACGCAGCAGCTGCATCGCCCGCTGGCCGCGTTCACCCAGGAAAAAATTGCGAATAAAAGGATGCGAAAAAGCGATCACGTCTTTGGGCGGGCCGCTGACAATGACTTTCTGCTCGGCCAGCACGGCAATCCGTGTGCTCAGCTCGAACAAGGTGTCCAGGTCGTGCGTGACCATCACCACCGTGAGCGCCATGTCGCGGTGCAACGAGCGCAGCAAGGCGCAAAAACTGTCGGAGCTGTCCGGGTCCAGCCCGGCGGTCGGTTCGTCCAGCAGCAGCAGCGGCGGGTCCATGATCAGGGCGCGCGCCAGCGACACCCGTTTGACCATGCCGCCGGATAAATCGCTGGGCATCTTGCCCGCATGTTCGGGGGCCAGCCCGACCATCTGCAGTTTGACCATCGCGGCTTCATAAATCAGCGCGCTGGGCAAGGTCTTGAGTTCACGCAAGGGGAAGGCAATGTTTTCCAGCACCGTGAAGGCCGAGAACAAAGCCCCCTGCTGGAACAACATGCCGACCCGGCTGGCCGCACCTTTTTTGCCGAGTTCGGCCGCCGGTTTGCCCAGCACTGTGATCTCGCCCTGCGCCGGATGTTCGAGTCCCAGGATTTGCCGCAGCAACACGGTTTTGCCGGTGCCCGAGCCGCCGACCAGCGACAAGAATTCGCCGGCCTGGATGCGCAGGTCCAGGTCCTTGTGGATGACGGCTTGTTTGTCGCCGTTGGTGAACACCGTGGAGAGTCCGCGGATGTCAACGATGGCGGCATCAGGAAGCGGCTCGTTCATATACCAATGCCCTTGAACAGCACCGCGAACAGCGCATCCACCAAAATCACAACGGTGATCGAGGTGACCACCGAGGCCGTGGTGCCCTGGCCCAGGCTTTCGGTGTTGGGTTTGACACGCAGACCGAAATGGCAACCGATCAGCGCAATCAGCACACCAAAAACCACCGACTTGGCGGTGGCCAGCGTGAGGTTGGCGGCATCCACTGCGGCGGGCAAGCTATTGATGAAAAAAGACGGCGTGACACCCATCGCCAGGTCGGCGGCCAACATGCCGCCCACCAGCGCGGCCAACGTGGTCCAGACGCTGATCAGCGGCATCACAATCGCCAGCGCCAGCGCGCGCGGCATGACCAGCCGGTAGCTGTGGGCAATGCCCATGACACGCATCGCATCGAGTTCTTCGGTCACCCGCATCACGCCGATCTGCGCGGTGATGGCCGAGCCGGAACGCCCGGCAATCAGGATGGCAGCCAGCACCGGCCCGAGTTCGCGGATCAGCGAAATGCCCAGGATGTTGACAATGAAGGCGTCGGCGCCAAACTGCTTGAGTTGTTGCGAGATCAGGTAGGCCAGCACCACACCAATCAAAAAACCGACCAGGGCGGTGATCGGCAAGGCGGTGGCGCCTATGTGGTACAGATGGCCTGACAGGTCACGCCAAGGCCCTTCGCGTGGATTTTTCGCAAGTTTGATCAGGTTCAGCAGCAGGCGACCTATCAGCGCGAGCAGGTCCGCCCCATGACCGAGCAGCTCCAACACACCTTCGCCCAGCTTCAGGAAAGCCTGTTTAAAGCCCACGGCCGGGACCGCCGGCCGCTCCACACTGAACTGCGCGACCCGCTCCAACACGGCACGTTGCGCTGGCAGGATCTCTATTTTTTCAGGCCATTGCCGGCCCCAGTGGTTCCACAAGACCTGTGCGCCCAAGTGGTCCAGCAGGGTGATGCCGCGCAAATCCCATGACACCGCGCCCGAGCCGGTGGAATGCAGGGCCTGCAGCCGCGCGGTCAAAGCCGCCCACACCGGCCTGGCTGTCAGTTCGGCCGCGGTCCACAGACCCAACACCACATAACACGCACCCTCCGGTGTATCGTGCTGGTCGATATGCGGCGCCGATTCGTTGGCAACGGCTTCCTCCGGTGATGGCATGTGTTTAATCGTGCAAGGACTTGGGATGATTCGGCGACAGGGGCAGCAGCCCACATGCAGATGCGCACGGAACGCCGGTCTGAATGCATGGTAATACAGCCGGCGCCATCACGGCTACCGTCATTTGGCTGTAAAGCGCCCTCGCCCCGTCCTACAAAGGAGGGATGTTCGCTGGCGAATGCGGCAGAACATCAAAATAACTCGGGACGCCAGCGGCACGCGCGCATGGCGCCTTGACACCGCTTGTGACCAAGGACCCGCCTACGCCGGGGCGGCGGGGTCTCTTCAGATGGTCGTCTGCACGTGCAGGCGGCTTGATTCGCAGCGGTGCAAGGCGCGGTAGTACTCCACCGGCCTACCGTTGGCACCATAAGCAATCGATTCGATGCGCAGCAGCGGTGTCGGCTGTGCCAGCTTGAGCAGCTCGCTGGTGGGTCCGTCGGACAAAACCGCATCAATCCAGCGCTCGGCGCGCACCAGACGAAGCCCGTACTGCCGCCGCAAGACGTCATACAGCGATCGATCTTCCAGCCGCGTGCGGTGCAGGCCAGGCGCAAGGTCGGCCGGCACGGCCGTTTCGACGAGCAGCCGCAGCTCGCCATCGACGCTGCGCAACCGCTTGAGCGACACGACCAACGCGCCATCCGTCAGGCCCAGCGAACGGGCTTCAAGTTCGTTGGGCGCGCGTAATTCCTGGGTCAGGATCTGCGTGCGAACCGAGCGCCCCTTGCGTTCCATTTCATCGGAAAAACCCAGCACGGTCGAGACAAAATCCTCGTCGCGCTCGCGCGCCGATACGAAAGCGCCGCGCCCCTTGATCTTGTAGATCAGGCCATTACGAACCAGATCGGCCAACGCCTCCCGCACGACGATACGTGAAATGCCGAACTGCTCGCCAAGCTCGGCTTCGGAGGGCAGCTTGGCACCAACCGGCAAGGCGCCCTGCAGGATCTGGAGTCGAATCGCATCCCGAAACTGGGCCCACAGGGGCAAGGAGGAGTTGCGGTCGAGAAGAGACAAAGTATCAGTTGGATGGTTCATATGAGGACTGGCCAAGGGCCGAACGGATCATCGATGATGCATCGAAAGGAGATTCAGCCACTGACGCCGGCACAGGGCTGAGGCGAACGCCATGCCGCTCGCGCAGGGTCGTTGCGCAGGTATGCAGTTCCTGGCGCTGCCGCGCCGCGTCCCAGCCCAGGGCCGCGGCGGCGATCTCGACGATCTCGGCGAGGGCGGCATCGGTGACCTGGCCGCGAATCGCGAGCAATGTCCTGCGGATGACGAGGTCGGCGAGATGAATCACGCCGGTTTCCAGGCACAGGTAGGACAGTTCAGCGGCCGAATAATCGGGCGCGTGCTGCAGTGGTACGTCGCCCGCAGCCATCAAGCGCTGCACCAGCGGCAAGGCCTTGGCGCCATAACGCCCCAGCAGACGCTGCGCACGCGCGTGGCCCACGCCGGAGGCCGCCATCATCTGCGCGATGAAACGCTCGCTTGCCGGCGCATCGCCCGGCAAGCCTGCACCGCCGCCTATGGGCAACAATTCGGTCGAAGCCTTGCGGGCGCGCCCTAGCTGCTGCAACACCTCGGTGCTGGCCTCTTCCGCCAGCGAACGGAAAGTTGTCCACTTGCCGCCGACCAGGCCGACGATGGAAATGTCGCGCGTCGCATTCGGCGGATCAATCACCACCGAATGGTCGCGCGAAATCTGTCCCGGCTTGTCGGCCTCCGAACGCGCGAGCGGACGCACGCCGACATAGGTGTAGACCACGTTGTCGCGACCGAAAACCATGGCCGGAAAGACCTCGCGTAACACGTCCAGCAGGTAGTCGACCTCAGCGGGATCGGTCACGATCTGATCCGGGTCGTCAACCGGGATGTCGGTAGAACCCACCAGCACGCGGCCCAGGAAGGGATAAACGATACACACCCGGCCATCCAGCGCTTCGAAATAAGCCATGCGGCCTTCGAGCGCATCGCGCAGGGCCGGGTGGTCCAGCACCAGGTGTGAGCCCTTGGTGCCCATGATACGTGCGCCCGAGCCGCCCAGCAGGGCCGCGCTGAGGTCTAGCCAGGCGCCGGTGGCGTTGACCACGGTGTCGGCGGTGACGCACACCAGTTCGCCGGTGATCTCGTCGCGCAGCGTGAGCGTTTTTCCCGCGCAGCCCATGACCTTGCAGTAGTTGGCCGCCGTGGAGCGCGGCTGGTCGCGGCAAGCGTCATCCATCAGCTCGAGCATGAGCCACTCCGGATGGCTGATCCAGGCATCGAAGAAGGTGGCGGTCCAGCGTACCGCCGGGCGGAACAACTGGCGGTCCCTGGCTGGCACACGTTCGATCCGATGCCCGGGCATCACGCGCTGGCGGCGTCCCAGCACATCGTAGAGTCGCAAACCGAGGGCGACCGCAAGCAGCCCCCTGCTGCGTTGGGGCGGTGTTTTACCGAAAAATTTGAGGGCGCTGCTCAGCAGTCCGCCAAAAAAACTCGACAGCGGCACCACGGTCTTGAGCGGTCGTACCAGGTGCGGCGCATTACGCAGCAGCAGATTGCGCTCACGCGTGGCTTCCGCCACGAGCGAAAAGCTGCCGCTCTCCAGGTAACGCAGGCCGCCGTGGATCATGCGCGAGGGCGCGCTGCTGGCGCCGGCACCGAAGTCGCCCTTGTCGACGATCAGGCAGTCCACACCTTGCAGCGACAGGTCGCGAAACACGCCGACGCCGTTGATACCGGCACCGACGATCACGGTCGAAAAATGACGGCCCGCCAATGACGCGGGACGCACAAAAGGTCGTTGCCAGGCACTCATGCCGCGCGCCCCGCCAAATGAGAAAACACCGGGCACATCGTGTCTATCAGTTCGTTGAAACCGGCCTTGAAATCGGTATGGACCTGTGCGTCGCGCGCATCGGGCTCCACGGTGTCGCAGGGCGCGAGCAAGGCGCTGCCCTCTGCTGCGTGGTCGAGGTCCTGCGACATGGCCGCGTAGATCGCGGCGCCACGCGCGCCGGTCTCGTCATCGGCGCAACGTTCGACCGGATGACCAAGAAAGGCCGCGAGCAGTCTCACCAGCCGCATATCGCTGGCACCGCCGCCCAGCACGGTCGATGCCGCAACCGGCAGGCCGCAGGCCGCAAGCCGCGCGGTGTGCCGCGCGTGCAGCGCCGCCGTGGCATCCACCACGGCGCGCGCCATGTCGCCGCGTGTGTGATGGCTCTTGAGGCCGACGAAGCCAGCCGTCACACCGCCGCCACCGTTGACAAAAGGCAGAAAGCGCAGGCCGCCGGCGCCCAGCGGCACCGACATCGCCAGGTCGACCACGGCACGTGCATCGGGCAGTCCCAACACGCCGGCCAGCCAGGCGATGTTGGCCATCGAGGAGGGGCTGTTCTCCATGTAGAGCCGCTTGTTCGCAAGGCCAAAATTCACGATGGCGGCAACCGCCGGCTTGGGTGTGATCACCGGCCCGATCACCGCATTCACACACCAGGTGCCGAACACCGACACCGCGCGTCCGCGCCCTTCGGCGCCAATGGCCGTCATGGACGCCAGCAGGTCAATGGCGCCCATCGCGACGGGAATGCCCGCAGGCAAACCGCACAGCGCCGCTTCTGTGGGCTGCAGCTTGCCGATCACGGTGCCGCTTGGCACGATGGGACCGAAAACCTGCGGACCGAGATCCGCGATGCCTGACACCTCGAAGCCTGTCTGCGACCAACGACCGGTGGCCAGCGACAACAGGCCGGCGGTGCTGGCATCGCTGGCATCGGTGGCGATCTCGCCAGTCAGCAGAAAGCCGAGGTAGTCCTTGGCAAACAGCAGACGGCACAACTCGCCGCGCTGCAACACACCGGCCTGCAGCAACTCGGCCGCGATCACGGTCGGCTGCCCGGGCCAAGGGCTGCAACCCACCTCCTCGAACAGGCGCGCGCCGTGGCTCGCCGCCAGGGCGCGCGCACGGGCGTCGGCGCGCTGGTCGGTGGATGCAACAGCGCGGCCGCCTACAAGTTGGTTTTGGGCATCGAGCGCGTAGAGGCCGGCGCCGTGACCGGTACAGGCCATGGCACGAACCTCGGCCGTGCGCGGGCCGAGCTGGTGAGCGACGTCGCGCAACACGTGGCTCAGCGCGGCACGGATCGCCGAGGCGTCCACCTCGCACCCGCCCGCGGGCAGCCGCTTGTGCGGCAAGGCCATGCGGGACAAGGCGACCGTGCGGCCACTTCCGGCGTCTAGGGCCAGCGCCTTCAGGCTGCTGGACCCCATGTCTATACCTATCAATAGTTTGGAGATCATGTTATGACATCTTCGGCGAAGAAAATTTTCATCACCACTAGTGTTTATCCTAATTACCTCGAAAAATGGTCTTCAATTACATTCTACTTGTCATGACAACTGTGATGGCAAAAAAGTTCTCAGCTCTGCTTCGACCAACAGCATCGCGTACTCAGTCCGCGAAAAACTAGGAGACAAATAATGAGGCGTAATTTCCTGAAGTCCGCAGCCGCCGCCGGTATCGGCCTGGCCGGTGCCAGCGCGTTCGCGCAACAGCAAGCCGCAGCCCCTGCGGCCACCGGCGCAGGGGCTGGCCTGCGCGGCAATACCAGCGACGTCTACGTGATGAACGTGATGGTCTCGGGCGTGGAGTACTGGTTTCCGGTCTACGAAATGATGAAGCAGCTAGGCCGCACGCTGGGCGTGAAGACGCGCTACACCGGCACACCGGAGTACGACGTCAACAAACAACTGGCCTCGTTCGAGCAGGAACTGGCACGCAAGCCGGCCGGCATTTTGTTGCACCCGATGAACCCCGATCCCTTCATCGAACCGATCGCCCGCGCGGCGGCGATGGGCATCCCGGTCGTCACCTTCGCGGCCGACTCACCGAACTCCAAGCGCACGTCTTTCATCACCTCGGACAACGACCGCGAAGGCACACAGGCGGCCGACGCCATCGCCGCCTCGCTGGGCGGCAAGGGCGAATACGCCGTGCTGGAAAACCCCGGCCAGGACAACCACGATCGCCGCATCGCGGCCTTTGTGAACCGCATGAAAACCAAACACCCGGGCATGAAGCTGGTCGGCCGCGCCGCCAGCAATCAGGATGCGAACAAGGCTTACCAGGCGGTGCTGAGCATGGCGCAGGCCAACCCCAACCTGGGCGCGCTGTTCATGCCTGAAGCCAACTCGGCGCTGGGCGCGGCGCAGGCCAAGGTGGAAACCAAGAAAAACATCAAGGTGATGTGCTGCGACGTCAACGCCAAAATCCTCGACATGATCAAGTCGGGCGACGTGTTCGGCGCGATCAACCCGAACCAGGGCATGCAAGGCTACATGGGCATGATGATGTTGTTCCTGGCCAAGAACCCCGGCCTCATCGACCCGATGAACGACGCCAAACGCAACGGCACCAACCCGATGGCCGTGCCCTTCCTGGACAATGGCCTGGCCGTGGTCAGCAAAGCCAACGCCGACGACTTCTACTGGGACAAGTACCTCACGCGCCGCGGCACCAAGGGAATCCGGGAGTGAGTGTTGTGCGTCCATGGCTCGAACTGCGTGGCATCAGCAAGCGCTTCGGCGCTTCCCGTGCGCTCTCGGGCGTGGACTTCTCGCTGCACGCCGGCGAAATCCACGCCTTGTGCGGCGAGAACGGCGCGGGCAAGTCCACGCTGATGAACATCATCGATGGCATCCACCAGCCGGACGAGGGCGAAATTTGGCTCAACGGCCGCCAGGTGCTCATCGACGGCCCGGCGCGCGCGATGCGCCTGGGCATAGGCCTCGTGCACCAGGAGATCGCCCTGTGCGGCGACGCCAGCGTGGCCGAGAACATCTTCATGCCGGAGATCAACGCCGGCAAACATCTGTGGATGAACTACGCCAGCCTCAACCAGCGCGCCGCAAAAGTGCTGCAGCGGTTGGGGCAGGACATAGACCCCGCGGCGCGTGTGAGCGATCTGAGCATCTCCAGCCAGCAGCTCATCGAGATTGCCAAGGCACTCACGCTGGACTGCAAGGTGTTGATCCTCGACGAGCCGACGGCTGCGCTGACCGACAAGGAATCGGTGGCGCTTTTCAAGGTGCTGCACGACCTCAAGGCGCAGGGCATAGGCATCATCTACATCAGCCACCGCATGGCTGAAATTTTTGCGCATGGCGACCGTGTCACCGTGCTGCGCGACGGTCGCAACGTGCATTGCGGCCCGCTCGCCGACATCAACGCCGACGAGCTGGTGCGCCGCATGGTCGGACGCGACCTGGGCAACTACTACCCGCCCAAGCAGGCCGCGCCCCCATCTTCCGAGCCGGTGCTCGAAGTCAGCGACATCGCCGATGGCGAACGTGTGCACGGCATCTCCTTCACGCTCAAGCGTGGTGAGATCCTCGGCATTGCCGGACTCATGGGGGCCGGACGCAGCGAACTCGCCGAGACCGTGTGTGGCCTGCGCCCCGCCACACGCGGCACGGTGCGCCTGCGCGGCAAGGCGCTCACGATACACAAGTACAGCGACGCGTTGCGCGAAGGCATCGCCTACCTCAGCGAAGATCGCAAGGAGGCCGGCGTTTTTCTGGACTTGCCGATCGCGCAGAACATCGCAGCCATGGCGCTCAAGCGTGTCAGCTCACGCTTCGGCCTGCTGCAGCGTTCGGCCGAACACCGGCTGGCCACAGAACTCGGCGCCCAGTTGAAACTGAAATCCGATGGCGTCGATATCGAGGTGTCCAGCCTCTCGGGCGGTAACCAGCAAAAGGTGGCCATCGCCAAGCTGCTGGCCACCAACCCCTCGGTGCTGCTGATGGACGAACCCACGCGCGGGGTCGATGTGGGCGCCAAGTCGGAGATTCACCACATCCTGCGCGAACTCGCGAACCAGGGCGTGGGCGTGGTGGTGATCTCCTCGGAACTGCCCGAAATCATCGGGCTATGCGACCGCGCGCTGGTGATCCGCGACGGCCGGCTCGCCGGCGAAGTGCAAAACGACGACATGACGGAAGAGGCGCTGCTGCGGCTGGCCTCGGGACTTTGCGAACAGGAAACAGCATGAACTACCCGGCACAACTCGACGCGGGCGCCACTGCGGGCATGTCGCCACGGCAGCCAAGCGGCCCCATGAAGCCCAGCAACCAACTGACCAGCATGCGCGAAATGGGCCTCTTGCTCATCATCGCGGTGCTGTGCGTGGCCATGAGTTTCGCCTCGCCCTACTTCCTGACCTGGGACAACGTGCGCGCCATGCTGCTGTCCTTCTCCATCGAAGGCATCGTGGTGGTCGGCATGACCATCCTGCTGATCGTCGGCGGCATCGACCTGTCGGTGGGCTCGGTCGTGTGTTTCGCGATGGTCGTCACGGGCAAACTTTTCCTCATGGGCCTGGACCCGTGGACCGCCGGGCTGATCGCCATCGCCGCGTGCGCCTTGATAGGAGCCATGATTGGTGGCTGCGTCACACGCATCGGGCTGAACCACTTCATCGCCTCGCTGGCCTTCATGGTGATTGTGCGCGGGCTGTGCCTGGCGCTGACCCAGGGCACGCCGCAGTCGCTGTTCTCGCTGCCGGCCGAGTTCAAGTTCATCGGCCAGGGCACGCTGTTCGGCATTCCGGCGGTGATCCTGATTTTTCTGGCAATTGTGGTGGTCAGCGACTTCGTGCTGCGCCGCGCTACGCTGCTGCGCCGCGTGTTCTACACCGGCAGCAACGAGAAGGCCGCCTTGTATTCGGGCATTCGTGTGGGCCGCGTGAAGTTCTGGGTCACCGTGTTGTGCTCGGCTTCGGCCGGTCTGGCCGGCGTGATCTACACGGCGCGTTTCGGTGCCGCCACGCCAACCTTCGGCATGGGCATGGAGCTCAACGTCATCGCCGCCGCGGTGATAGGCGGCGCCAGCCTCAAGGGCGGCTCCGGCACGGTGCTGGGCGCGGTGCTGGGCCTGGCCTTGCTGTCGGTGGTGACCAGCTCGCTGATCCTGCTTGACGTGTCGCCTTACTGGCAGGATGTGATCAAAGGCCTGATCTTGCTCGCGGCCGTGACCATCGACCATTTATTGAACACGAGAAAGAAAACACGATGAAAACAACAACACTGGGCGCATCAAATATCCCATGCTCGGCCATCGGCCTGGGCACCTGGGCCATGGGCGGCTGGATGTGGGGCGGTGGCGACGACGCGGCCGCGGTCTCGGCCATCCAGGCTTCGCTGGATTCGGGCGTCAACCTGATCGACACGGCACCCGCCTATGGTTTGGGCCGTGCCGAAGAACTGGTAGGAACTGCGCTCAAGGGGCGGCGGCACGAAGCGGTCATTGCGACCAAGTGCGGGCTGGTCTGGCACACGCAGCAGGGCACACATTTCTTCGAGGAAGACGGCCATCCCGTGTACCGCCACCTAGGCCGCGAATCCATCCTCCACGAGGTCGAGCAAAGCCTGCAAAGACTGCAGACCGACTACATCGATCTCTACATCACCCACTGGCAGGACGAGACGACACCGGTGGCGGAAACCATGGGCACCTTGCTCGACCTCAAGTCGCAGGGAAAAATTCGCGCCATTGGCATCAGCAACGCCAGCCCCGAGACACTTGCGGAGTATTTGCGTTACGGACCAGTCGACGCGATCCAGGAGCGTTACAGCCTGCTCGACCGCGAGATCGAGGCGGCGCTGGGCCCACTGAGCATCGCCAACCACGTCGCGGTGCTGGGTTATTCATCGCTGGGCCAGGGCTTGCTCGCCGGCCCTATCGCGCCCGAACGCCAGTTTCCAGGTGACGACCAGCGCGCGACAGACCCTCGTTTCAGCGCGCCCAATCGGGCCAAGCTCAAGGCATTTTTCCAGGAACTGGAACCCTTGCGCGAGCGCCGGGGCTGTTCGTTCGGCCAGCTGATGATCGCCTGGACCATAGACCGCGGCACGGTGTCGGTGGCCTTGTGCGGCGCACGCACGTCGCAGCAGGCCATCGACAACGCCGGCGCCGGCGCCATTGACCTGCAAAGCGACGAGCTGGACCTGATCGATGCCGCGGCCACGCAACACCTGAGCGCACTGGCCTGAAGTTTCATTCCCATTTTTGCAAGAAAGAGTTATTTCCCATGGCTATGAACAAAGACGCGCGCCTGAACCGACTGCTGAACCAGGGCCGCTGCCTGGACATCGCACTCGACCACGGCGTGTGCAACGAACCCTCGTTCCTGAGTGGGCTGGAAGACATGCCGCAGGTGATGGACAAACTTGTGGCCGCCGCACCCGATGCCATCCAGCTCAACTACGGCCAGGCCGACCTGCTGCAGGACCGCCCGGGCCGCAACAAACCCGCGCTGGTGATGCGCCTGGACATGGGCAACCCCTACAACGCCACCGCACACCGCGTGATGTGGGCCGTGTTGCAAAACGAACACGACCCGGTGCTGCCGGCCGTGCAGCGCGACGCAGCCTGTGTGGTCGTCAATCTGTTCATGTTGCCCAACGAGCCCGAGCTGTTCCGTCAATGTGTGAGCAACATCGCACGTGTACGCGCCGACTGCGACCGCTACGGCATGCCGCTGATGATTGAGCCGCTGGTGATGCAGTCGCCCACGCCGGGCAGCCGCTACATGGTCGACGGCGACACCGAGAAGATAGTCACGCTGGTGCGCCTGGCGCGCGAGATGGGCGCCGACATTGTCAAGGCCGACCCGACCAGCGACCCGGCTGATTTTCACCACGTGGTGCAGGCCGCACGCTGTCCCGTGCTGGTACGCGGCGGCGGACGTGAAGACCTGCAGCAGGTGTTCGCGCGCTCGCGCGTGTTGCTGGACCAAGGGGCCGTCGGCATGGTCTACGGCCGCAATGTGTACCAGCACGCGAATCCGTCGGCGGTGGTCAGTGCGCTGATGGCCATGATCCACCACAGCGCCAGCGCCGAAGCGGCCTGGGGTATCTACGAATCGGGCGGCACAACCTGAGGCGGCGGCCGGAATGCCTGCGCGCGAGCTTTGCGAATCGATTCAGAGACATGAGGAAGAAGTTTTCTCTATCAAATCAATAGCATCTTGCGCCCGTCCCATATGGGCTAGAGGCCAATTTTATGCAAAAAAACAGGTGTTGCAGCCTGTGACCGCTTGTCAGCCCCATGGCAGCTTGCAGGTCTTTAATCGGCAGACTGAGCCCATGCTGCGGCGTGTCCGGGGAAACCCGCCGGCCAGCCACTGCCGCCATCCGATAATCTCGGCACTCACCCTTGGAGTCTGACAATGAATGATATGAGCCGCCCCCCCCTGACATCCGCCGTGCAGGCGATTGGCCATGCCATCAACGGACGTAGCGTGGCCGGCAACTCCGGCCGCGCGCAAGACGTCTTCAACCCGGCCAGTGGCGCCATCACCGGCCGCGTGGCACTGGCCAACGCGACCGAGGTGGCGACCGCCGTGGCTGCCGCCCAAGCCGCCTTCCCGGCCTGGGCCGACACGCCGCCACTGCGCCGCGCGCGCGTCATGTTCAAGTTCCTCGAGCTGCTCAATCTGCACAAGGACAAACTCGCCCATCTGATCACCGCCGAACACGGCAAGGTGTTCACCGACGCCCAGGGCGAGGTTTCACGCGGCATAGATATCGTGGAATTTGCCTGTGGCATTCCACAACTGCTCAAGGGCGACTTCACCGACCAGGTCAGCACCGGCATCGACAACTGGACCTTGCGCCAGCCCTTGGGCGTGGTGGCCGGCATCACCCCCTTCAACTTCCCGGTGATGGTGCCGATGTGGATGTTCCCGGTGGCGATTGCCGCCGGCAACTGTTTCATCCTCAAGCCCAGCCCGATCGACCCCAGCCCCAGCCTGCTGATCGCCGAGCTGCTTCAGCAAGCCGGCCTGCCCGACGGCGTCTTCAATGTGGTGCAGGGCGACAAGGACGCCGTCGATGCCTTGCTGGTGCACCCCGACGTGAAGGCGATTTCTTTTGTCGGCTCCACGCCGATTGCCAACTACATCTACGAAACCGGCGCGCACCACGGCAAACGTGTGCAGGCCCTGGGCGGCGCGAAAAACCACATGGTGGTCATGCCCGATGCCGACTTGGAGCAGGCGGTGGATGCCTTGATAGGCGCGGGTTATGGCTCGGCCGGCGAACGCTGCATGGCGATTTCGGTCGCGGTGCTGGTCGGCAACGTGGCGGAAAAATTGATTCCCATGTTGCAAGCCCGCGCCCAAACCCTGGTCATCAAAAACGGTGTCGAACTCGATGCCGAAATGGGCCCGATTGTGACGGCCGCAGCGCACAGTCGTATCACCGGCTACATCGACACCGGCGTGACCGAAGGCGCCAAGCTGCTGGTTGATGGCCGCAACTTCACAGGCGCCCAGGCCGGTGCCGGCTGCGACAAGGGCTTCTGGATGGGCGGCACCTTGTTTGACCATGTGACGCCCGAGATGCGTATCTACAAGGAAGAAATTTTCGGCCCGGTGCTGGGCTGTGTGCGGGTCAAGGATTTTGCCGAAGCGGTGGAACTGATCAACGCCCACGAGTTCGGCAACGGCGTGAGTTGCTTCACGCGTGACGGCCATGTGGCGCGCGAATTTTCACGCCGCATCCAGGTCGGCATGGTCGGCATCAACGTGCCAATTCCGGTGCCCATGGCCTGGCACGGCTTTGGTGGCTGGAAGAAAAGCCTGTTCGGCGACATGCATGCTTATGGCGAAGAAGGTGTGCGTTTTTACACCAAGCAAAAATCCATCATGCAGCGCTGGCCGGAAAGCATTGGCAAGGGCGCCGAGTTTGTGATGCCGACAGCGAAATGATCCCCCCCGAAGCGGCCTTCGACTGCCCGGTGTCGCCGCCAGAAGCGATGCCTCTTCGGAGCCGTCCAAGCCTGCGCAGGCAGGCTTGGAGCCGCGGCCCTCAGCCCCCAGCCCAGGGGGCGCCACCTGCGGCCCGGCGGAGCCGGTTCCGCGATGGCACTGCGCGCACTCGGGTTGAATCGCGGTAGAAGCCATCTTTGAAAACAGCACAAGAAAAATACGAGACAACGAAGCATGAACGACAACGTCTTTGACTACATCATCGTCGGGGGTGGCACGGCCGGTTGCCTGCTGGCCAACCGCCTGAGTGCTGACGCCTCCAAACGTATCTTGCTGATTGAAGCCGGCCGCAAGGACGACTACCACTGGATTCACATCCCGGTTGGTTACCTGTATTGCATAGGCAACCCGCGCACCGACTGGCTTTACAGCACCGAGCCCGATGCCGGCCTGAATGGCCGCAGCCTGCTGTATCCGCGCGGCAAAACGCTGGGCGGCTGCTCCAGCATCAACGGCATGATTTACATGCGCGGCCAGGCCCGCGACTACGACCAGTGGGCGCAACTCACCGGCGACGACAGCTGGCGCTGGGACCAGGTCTTGCCGGCGTTTCGCAAACACGAAGACCACTACAAACTCGACATCCCCAAAGGCCAGACCGAAGCCAAGGTCAACGAAAACTTCCGGCGCCTGCACGGCCACAAAAGCCAGCATGCGGGCGCCCAGGGCATGGCGCGCAAGATGGGCGGCGAATGGCGCATTGAAAAACAGCGCCTGCGCTGGGACATCCTCGATGCATTTTCCGCGGCGGCGCAACAAGCCGGCATTCCGGCCACCGAAGATTTCAACGGTGGTGACAACGAGGGTGTCGGTTATTTCGAGGTGAACCAGAAAGCCGGCTGGCGCTGGAACACGGCCAAGGCCTTTTTACGGCCCACCTGTTTTGGCCGTCCCAACTTCGAGATGTGGACCAGCGCACAGGTCAGCAAACTCATCATCGAGCGCCAGGACGACGGCAGCCAGCGCTGCACCGGTGTCGAGGTCTGGACCGGTGACGAGAAGGTCCAGGCCACGGTAACCAACGAGGCCGGCTTCATCGGCGAAGTCATTCTCAGCGCCGGCAGCATAGGTTCACCGCAAATTCTGCAGCTCTCGGGCATAGGCCCGGCGACACTGCTGCAGCAACACGGCATTGCAGTGATTCAGGACCTGCCTGGCGTGGGCGCCAACCTGCAGGACCACCTGCAGATTCGTTCGGTCTACAAGGTCCAGCAGGACGCGGCGAAAAACTTCACGCTGAACACCCTGGGCGCGTCGCTCTGGGGCAAGGCAAAGATAGGCCTGGAATATGCGTTCAAACAAACCGGTCCCATGAGCATGGCGCCGTCGCAACTGGGGGCCTTCACGCGCAGCTCACCCGACCAGCCCTACCCCAACATCGAGTACCACGTGCAGCCGCTGTCACTCGATGCGTTTGGCCAGCCGTTGCACAGCTTCAACGCCTTCACGGCCAGCGTCTGCAACCTCAACCCGACCAGCCGGGGCTCGGTCCAGATCAAGTCCGGCCGGTTTGCAGACGCACCGGCGATTGCGCCCAACTACCTGAGCACACAGCAAGACCGGCAGGTCGCCGCCGACTCGCTGCGCGTGACGCGCCGCATCGTCAGCCAGAGCGCACTGGCCGGCTACCAGCCCGAAGAATTCCGGCCGGGTGTGCAGTTTCAAAGCGACGAGGAACTGGCGCGGCTGGCCGGCGATATCGCCACCACCATCTTCCACCCGGTGGGCACCACCAAAATGGGCCAGGCCCACGACCCGATGGCGGTGGTGGATTCACACCTGCGGGTGCGGGGTATCGCGGGTCTGCGTGTGGTGGATGCCGGCGTGATGCCGCTGATCACCAGCGGCAACACCAACTCACCGACCCTGATGATTGCAGAAAAAGCCGCAGAGTGGATACGCGACGGCGTTTAGCCACCGGTCGTGTGGCCAGGCCGTTTCAGGCTAGACCTTGAGCCACGTCAGCAAGTCGCGCATGCGTGACTCGGAACTGGTGTCGAACTGCTCGACACCAATGCGTTGCAACACTTCTTTGCCGACCTCGTTGTTGGACATGGCCAGCAGTTCGGCCTGGATGGCCTTGATCTGCTCTGGCTTGATCCGTTTGTGCGCGACCAGCGGAAAGTAGGGTTGGGCCACACTTTTGTGCAAGATGCGGTTGCCCTCTTTTTCCCATTTTTTGGCGACGCCTGAATACGAGGCCACGCCGCCTACATCCGCAAACTTGTTGCTGAGATAAAAGCCGACGGCGGCCTGCTCACGCACAAACTGCACGTTTTCCTTCTCGATGAGAATGCCCTTGTCCCGGAGCTCGGCCGCGCAAAAACGCGACATGTAGGCGATCTTTTCGGGCAGTGCGATGCGTTTGCCCTTGATGTCGTCGAGGGACTTCAAGGTAGAACCCTTGGGCACAATGATCAGGCATTGCCCGTCGGGTTGGGTGCTCGCGATATAGCTGTAGCCATAGTCGCGCATCCCGCGTGCGGGGTAGTCGCTGGGCCTGGCCATCACGAAGTCAAAACGGCCGGTCTGCATGCCGTCTTCCAGTTGCTTGAATTCACGCGCGAAAACCACGCTGACCTTGGCCTTCGCGGCCCGGCCAATAATTTCAGCCAGCCCCTGGTATTTGGTCATCACCTGCGCGTGGTCCAGTCCGCCCGACGTGCCTTCGCTGATGCCCAGCACCAGTTGCCGCGCCTGGGCGTGTAGCGGGCCGGCCCAAATACCTGCCAGGGCCAGCGTCAATGTGATCAACATCCGTTTCATAAGTCCTCTTCCATGTTCCAAGGGCGCTATGCTAGCGCCCGCACAGCCCCCAACTGCCAACAATTTGTTACCTCCTGCTACAACGGCGAACAACTCATCCTTGGCGGCGACAAGGAAAGACTGGGGAATGTTGGGCTGAAGCTCGGGCGGGCGCCTGGAGTATGCAGGTAACGAAATGTACGAGCCACGGGGAAAGCGCACCCACGGTCAGCGCAGGCCTTTCACATAACGTGGCGCGTCGGGGTCGCGGCGCTCACGTGGGCGCTGGGCTTCGTTGTCGCCAAAGAGGGCGCCAAAGCTGGATTCGATAAACCCCGATGCAGGATAAATCTCTTCCTCGGTATCGACTGATCGTGCACGCTGCGAGTCCACCACCGGCGGCGCCGATGCGGCAGAGGTACGCGCCTTGACGGCATCAGCCACCACCTTCGCCAGTGGTACCCGGTGTTTCGTGTCGGTGAGCGCCATGATTTCTTCCAGCCTGTCGGCCCAGACACCAAGGTCGACATGCCCGTCTTGGTCGGCTTTTTCACGTGCGAAACGAACAATCTCGGCGGCATAGGCCGCGTTGCCGGCCATCCATTCGGTGTCGGTCACACGCCCTGTTTTGCGGCGCAGCAGCACATGCAGGTGAGCGGCAATGGCAATTTTTTCAGTGGAAGACATGGCGCCCCCGTCCATCAGGTGCCCATGCGCTCGGCATGCTGGGCGATGTCCAGGCCATCGGACTCCGCGCTTTCACTGACACGCAGGCTGAAAAACAGCGAGGTGAGCCACAACACCAGTGCCGTCATGAGCAGGCTGTAAAACAACACCGCCCCGACCGCCAGGGCCTGGGTCCACACGCTGCCCTCCACGCCTGAAATGGTTTTGCTGGCGAACACACCGGTCAGCAAGGACCCCACAATGCCGCCCACCCCGTGCACGCCGAACACATCCAGGGAATCGTCGGCATGTAACAGGCGCTTGAGCCCGGTGGCGCCCCAATAACAGGCCATGCCGGCCACCAGCCCGATGGCCAGCGCCGCGCGGGGCGAGACAAAACCCGCCGCCGGTGTGATGGCCACCAGACCGGCGACCAGGCCGGAACACAGGCCGAGCAGGGTCGGACGGCCGCGCACCAGCCACTCGGCGACCATCCACGACAAGGCACCGGCCGCGGCGGCAATATGTGTGACCGCCATCGCCAGGCCGGCACGCCCATCCGCAGCCACCGCCGAACCCGCGTTGAACCCAAACCAGCCCACCCACAACAGGCCGGCGCCAGCCATAGTCAAACCGAGGTTGAAAGGGGTGAAGGCCTCACGGCCATAACCGGTGCGCGGCCCGAGCGCATACGCACACACCAGCCCGGCCACGCCGGCATTGATATGCACCACAGCACCGCCGGCAAAATCCAGCGCACCCAACTGGGCCAGCCAGCCGCTGGGCTCCCAGACCCAATGGGCGATCGGGGCATACACCAACAGCGTCCACAGGCTGATGAAACACAACATCGCGGAAAAACGCATGCGCTCGACAAAGGCGCCGACCACCAGGGCGGCCGTGATGATGGCAAACGTGAGCTGAAACATGGCATACACCGACTCGGGAATATTCGGCGCAATATGGCTGACCGCCACCTTTTGCGTGTCCTTGATGTAGTCCAGCCCGGCGAACCAGAGCCGCTCGCTACCGCCTATGTAGTGACCCCACGCACCGCTGCCAGGCGTGAAGGCCAGGGAATAAGCCACGGCAAACCACAACAAGCTGACCACCGCACAAATCGCCACCACGCAGGCCATGCTGTTGAGCACGTTTTTCTTGCGCACCATGCCGCCGTAAAACAGGGCAATCCCCGGCAAGGTCATCAAAAGCACCAAGGCGGTCGAGGTCATCATCCAGGCCGTGTCTGCCGCACTGAGGGTGTCGGCCCCGACCAGGCCGGGCCGGGTCAAGGGCGGTGCAGGCGTTGCAGGCACGGCCGGTAACGCGACCACCCCGGCGGGCACCGTGACAGGAGCCTCATCGGCCACCCCAGGCCCAGCCTGTGGCTGTGCACCGGCCTGACAGGCGGCAAAACACAGCCAAAGACCCACACCCCATGTGACAACACGCCTGGTTTGCATAGTGATTCCCGTTTTTGTGCGGCCTGACTCAACAAGGACTCACAACAGGCATAAGTCATGCCAGCCCGTTCCGGCGTGAGCCGGTGAGGCCGACCATGTATTTGCCAGAACGAGGGAAAATCCCGATGCACAAACCGGGTGCACGGTCTACATTGGTGGACCTGCAGACGAGCCCCCGGGCTCGCAGAGGGCCGAGGAGACAAACACAAGCAACTAGAACAATATCGGCATCCTACGAGATGTTTTTTTATAAAGCGCCGGCATGCCCGGCGCTTTTTTTTCGCCTCTGCATCCCGAATAGCGCCCTGCGGCGTGCGCCCAAGCAGTGTCGCCGGTTCCGGGCAAGCCCGATGCGACAATCGCCCCCATGGAATTGCTGATCGTGACGGTTGCCTCGCTGCTGGCGGGTTTTGTGGACGCCATCGTGGGGGGCGGCGGGCTGATTTTGGTGCCGGCCTTGTTTGCGGTTTTTCCCACCACCCATCCAGCCACCTTATTCGGCGTCAACAAGGGCGCGTCAATCTGGGGCACAGCGGTCGCGACCGCCCAGTACGCCCGCCGGGTGGACATGCGCTGGTCGGCCCTGCTGCCGGCAGCGGCCGCAGGCTTTGTCGGTTCGCTGGGCGGAGCCTGGCTGGTGACCCTCATCGATCCTGGCTTTTTGCGCAAGGCCCTGCCGTTTATCCTGCTGGCAGTCTTGCTCTACACCCTGGTGAAAAAGGAACTGGGCCGCCAGCACACACCACGTTTTAGCGGCCACGCCGAAACCGCCGCGGCCTGTTGCATCGGTCTGGTACTGGGGTTTTACGACGGATTTTTTGGCCCTGGCACCGGCAGTTTTTTTGTCTTCCTGTTTGTGCGCTGGCTGGGCTACGACTTTTTGAATGCCTCGGCCTCGGCCAAACTGCTCAACACCGCCACCAACCTGGCCGCGCTGGGCCTGTTTGCCTACAAGGGCCATGTCTGGTGGCATTTCGCGCTGACCATGGCTGTTGCCAATGTGGTCGGCAGCCTGCTGGGCACACGCCTGGCACTGAAACACGGCGCGGGTTTTGTACGCATCGTGTTTATCGGTGTGGTCAGCCTGCTGATCCTGAAAACCGGCTTTGATGCGTTTTTGAAATAGCGGGAAACGGAAAAGGCCGCCAGGGAGCGCCCGGAACGCGCCTTAGTTGGGGCCGGCGTTGAGCGGGGCTGCCAGCGGCTTGCTGACGGCTTGGTCGCTGACCAGGGCCTGGGCTGGTTGGACGGGTTTCAGCGGTTTTTCCGCCTTGGCCGGCGGAACTGCGCTCGCCGCATCGGCCTTGGCCTGTGCCGTTGCGCCGCCGCTGCCCGCCACCAGCTGCGCCATCATGTCGGCCACCTGGCGCGGCTTGCCTATGGGGGCTGCGGCCAGCCCTTGTTGCACCGCTGCCAGATCATCCTCGCTGGGGTACTGGCCCATCAGCACGTAATCAAACGCCCGCCGCGCGATTGGTGCGGCCGCCCCGGCGCCCCAGCCGGCGTTTTCCACGATCACCGCCAGCGCAATCCTGGGCTTGTCCGCGGGTGCGAACGCCATGTAGACCGCGTGGTCGCGCTGGTGCTCTTCCATCTTGGCTTTGTTGTATTTGTCTTTCTGGCCCATGCTCACCGCCTGCGCCGTGCCGGTTTTACCGCCGCTGGCATAACCTGCGCCGGCAAACACCCGGGTCGCCGTGCCCCCTTGCGTCACGCTCACCAGGGCCTTGCGCACAATGGCCACGTTCTCGGGTTTGTAGCCCAGATCGACCGGCTGATCGGCGGGCAGCGGATGCAGCTGGCCGGTCACGGTGTCCTGCGTCGCCATCACCAGCCTGGGCTTGTGCTTGATGCCGTTGTTGGCCAGCGCGGCGGTCGCCTGCGCCAGCTGCAGCATGGTGAAGCTGTTGTAACCCTGGCCAATGCCCAGCGAGATGGTTTCCCCGGCAAACCATTTCTGCTGTTCGGGGCGTTTGAAATAGCTGCGTTTCCAGGCCTGGTTGGGCAGCACACCGCGTACCTCGCCGTTGATGTCGATGCCGGTGATCTGTCCAAAACCCAGCGGCGCCATGAAGTCGTGCATGGTTTCCACGCCCATTTCGTTGGCCAGCGAATAGAAGTACACATTGCTGGACTCGACGATGGCGCGGTTCATGTCCATGACGCCGCCGCGCTCGCCCGCCGGGCTGCCAAAGCGGCGGCCACCGAACATATAGAAGAGAGGGTCATTGATCAGCGTGGTGGCCGAACGGGTGCCGGTCTGCAGGGCGGCCATGGCCATGAAGGGCTTGTAGGTTGAGCCCGGCGGATAGGTGCCGCGCAGCGCCCGGTTCAGCAGCGGCTTGTCTATGGATTCATTCAGGGCCTGCCAGCTCTCTTGGTCGATGCCGTCGACGAACAGGTTGGGGTCAAAAGTCGGCTTGCTGACAAAAGCCAGCACCTCGCCGGTTTGCGGGTCCATCGCCACCAGCGCGCCGCGCCGTGTGCCAAACATGTCTTCCACCAGCTTTTGCAGGCCTATGTCCAGCGACAGCCTGACGGTATTGCCAGGTGTGGCCGGGTTGCTGGCCAGCCTGCGCACGGCACGCCCGCCCGCCGAGGTTTCCATCTGCTCGACGCCGGTGGTGCCGTGCAGCTGCCGCTCGAAAGCCTGCTCCACCCCGAGCTTGCCGATGTAGTCGGTGCCGCGGTAGTTGCCCTCTTCGTTGTTGTCTTCTATGCGCTCTTTTTCGGCTTGGTTGATACGCCCGATGTAACCCACCACGTGGCTGGCCAGCTCGCCATACGGGTAGTTGCGAAATAGGCGCGCCTTGATGTCCACCCCGGGAAAACGAAAACGTTGCGCGGCGAAACGGGCTACCTCTTCATCGCTCAGACGGGTACGTATGGGCAACGACTCAAAACTTTTGGACTCTTCGCGCAGCTTTTTGAAGCGACGTTTGTCGCGCGGCTGGATATCCACCAAGTGACCCAGCGCTTCAATGGTTTCCTCCAGGTCGCGCACCTTGGACGGTGTGATTTCCAGCGTGTAGGCCGAATAGTTGGTCGCCAGCACCACCCCGTTGCGGTCCAGGATCAGGCCGCGGTTGGGGACGATGGGAACCACCGCGGTGCGGTTGCTTTCAGCCTGCCCATTGAGGTCCTCATGACGGACCACCTGCAGGTAAACCAGCCGGGAGGCCACCAGAAGGAAGGCGAACAGCACCACCAGGCTGGCGGCCAGCACACGCATGCGAAAGCGCGAAAGATCGGCTTCGACGTTGCGCAGTTCAGTCATGGCTGTCCGACTCTACAGCCGAGGCAAAGTGCCCGCAAGCCGAACGTTTCCCAAGGAGACAGAGGCGATGCGAAGCGAGCCATACAGACCAGCCAGGGCCGCGGGACTGGCTTTGCCAGACCGCAGGCGCAGCGGCCCCCTCGGGGGGCAGCGCATTACACGAAGTGAAAAGCGTGGGGGCCATCTAGAGTGGCCTGTTTTGATCCGGATTCGGCGCCCGGCGCTGCGGTGCCAGCAACATCACGCTGACCATCGGCCACAACAGGGCTTCGCCCACCGGTGCCAGCAACAAGGTCCAGCCCGGAAAAATACCGCCGCCTATCATCCGAATGATGATTTCCACACCGTGCGCCGCCGCAAACAGCGGCAGCACCTGCAGCGCCTGCGAAGGCACGGTGAACCACAACAGCCGACGGTGAATCATGGTCGCGCAAAAACTCAAAGCGGTATATGACAGCGCGTGTTGCCCCAGCAAGGCCGACTGGTGCACATCCATGCCCAGGCCGAACATGAAGGCCAGGCCAATACCCACACGCTGCGGCTGGTGCACATTCCAGAACACCAGCACCAGCGCCAGAAAATCCGGCATCCAGGGCACACGTCCCAGGGGCAACATGTCCAGCAGCAAGGCCACGATCAGGCTGGTCCAGATAAACACCGGGTTGGCCGGCAGCAGCAGCTGCTGGCCCGTGCGCATGATCACTTGCTGCCTCCTTTTTTGAGCGGACCGGGAGCGGGGCCGTCGGTTGGCCGCTGCGGAATGTGGGCCGCGCCCGGTTTGATCACCATGACGTGGAGAGCGCTGGCGACCAGCGCTTGCGGCGTGCAATAAATCCTGGCAAAAGCCGATTCGGCGCGGCGTTCGATGCGCTCAATTTTAGCGACCGGCAGGCCAGGCGGGTAGACGCCGTCCACGCCGCTGGTGGTCAACAGGTCGCCCTGCTGCACGTCCGAATTGCTGCCCATGAAACGCAACTCCAAGCTGCCACCGGACACCGTCGGCTCGCCATACGCCACGCTGCGCGCACCGGTGCGGGTATTGAGCACCGGAATGGCCAGCTCGCGGTCAATCACCAGCGTCACTTCACTGACCAGCGCATGCACCCGCGTGACCTGGCCCAACACGCCGGACTCGTCCACCACCGGCGACGCCAGCTCGACGCCATGCGCCAGGCCTTTGTCGACGATGATTTTGCGGGTGTAGGGATCGGGCGCGTCGTACAAGACCTCGGCCGCCAGGCCGTCGATGGCCTTTTGTTCACGCAGGTCCAGCAGCTTGCGCAGGCGTGTGTTTTCCAGCGCCAGCTGTTCGACCTGGCCGGCCCGCAGCGACTGCAGGGCGAGCTTTTTCCGGACCTCTTCTTCGCTGGTTTTGGCCTGGCTGAGCGCAGTGAAATAGTCGCTGCTGTTTTGCACCGCACGCACCGGCTGCAAAGCCAGCCACTGCACCGGATACAGCACCATCGCCATGGCGGCGCGTATCGGCTGGACGACGCGAAAACGCATGTCGGCCACCATCAAAAACAGCGCCAATGCGCTGAAAAACATCAGCTTGGACAAGGCCGACGGCCCCTGCTTGAAAAAGGGGGGCGGCGTTCTGTCTAGGGTTCCTAAGGGCATGGTGTGCTGTCAAACTTGCCGTCGGCGCCAGCACTGTGATGAACAACAGTGCCTGCCGTCATGCGCGCCCGGCGTGTCTTATTCCGAGGTGAAAATCGAGCCCAGACGGTCCATGCGCTCCAGCGCGATACCGCAGCCGCGCACCACACAGGTCAGCGGGTCTTCCGCCACCAGCACCGGCAGGCCGGTTTCTTCGGCCAGCAGGCGGTCCAGATCGCGCAGCAGCGCGCCGCCACCGGTCAACATCATGCCGCGGTCGGCAATGTCGGCACCCAGTTCAGGCGGCGTGTGTTCGAGCGCGGTTTTCACGGCGCTGACGATGTTGTTCAGCGGGTCGGTCAGGGCTTCCAGGATTTCGTTGCTGGAAATCGTGAAGCTGCGCGGCACACCTTCGGACAGGTTGCGGCCCTTGACTTCCATCTCCTTGACCTCGGAGCCGGGAAAGGCCGAACCGATGTTTTTCTTGATGGCCTCGGCCGTCGGCTCGCCGATCAACATGCCGTAGTTGCGGCGGATGTAGCTGATGATGGCTTCGTCAAAACGGTCGCCGCCTACACGCACGCTGCCTTTGTAAACCATGCCGCCCAGCGAGATCACACCGACCTCGGTGGTGCCGCCGCCGATGTCGACCACCATGGAGCCGCTGGCCTCAGACACCGGCAAGCCGGCACCGATGGCTGCGGCCATCGGTTCTTCGATCAGGTAAACGTCGCTGGCGCCGGCGCCCAGGGCGCTTTCACGGATGGCGCGGCGCTCGACCTGGGTCGAGCCGCAGGGCACACAAATGATGATGCGCGGGCTGGGCTTGAAGAAGCTGCGCGGATGCACCATTTTGATGAACTGCTTGAGCATTTGCTCGGTGACAGTGAAGTCGGCGATCACACCGTCTTTCATCGGACGGATGGCTTCTATGTTGCCGGGCACCTTGCCCAACATGGCCTTGGCTTCACTGCCCACGGCCTGTATGCTTTTTTTGCCTTGCGGGCCGCCTTCGTGGCGAATGGCGACGACCGAGGGTTCGTCCAGCACAATGCCGCGGTCGCGGACAAAAATCAGAGTGTTGGCGGTACCGAGGTCGATGGCCAGGTCGGTGGAAAAATACCGACGAAATGTTTCAAACATGGTTGGAATCCGGTTCTGGTTTTGGGCATGGAACAAACTTCGTTGCTCCATCGCCTTTTATGATTGATCAGCGAAAGGTCACAAATGGGATGAGAAAATGGGCTAACACCTTGATTCCAGAGCGTAAATAACGCCTAAAGCGTGCATCCAACCCTGATTTCACACCAAAGGCGGGATAATAACGCATCCCCTGTGAATCACAGGCTGGCATCTGGCTCATTATTTCACCTTTACACCTGGTTTCAGCTGCAGTTTTACCCCCTATGGCATTGACATCTCAAGACATCACACGCGTCGCCAACCTGGCGAGGCTTGAGCTGCGTCCCGACGAAACCGAGCACACGCTTGGTCAGCTCAACGGATTTTTCGCCCTGGTGGCACAAATGGACGCGGTCAACACCGACGGCGTGGAGCCCCTGGCCCACCCCGCGGCCGTGCTCGGCCAGGTCGCCCTGCGCCTGCGCGACGACATCGTGAGCGCGCCGAACCAGCGCGACATCAGCCAGGTCAGCGCGCCCGCCGTCGAACGCGGCCTGTTCCTCGTGCCCAAGGTGATCGAATAATGAGCAACGACACCGATCTGCACGACCTCGGCGTCGCGCAACTGGCCGCCAAACTGGCCGCCCGCGACGTTTCCAGCGTCGAAGTGGCGCAACATTTCCTCACACGTATCGCGCAACAGGACAGCCTGGGCGCGTTCCTGGCGACCAGCCCGGAGGTCTCGCTGGCGCAGGCCAAAGCCGCCGATATCCGCCTGGCCGCCGGCGAACGCACGCCCTTGCTGGGTGTGCCGCTGGCGCACAAGGACGTGTTTGTCACGCGCGATTTCGTGACCACCGCCGGCTCGAAAATGCTGGAAAACTACCGCAGCCCGTTTGACGCCACCGTGGTCAGCAAACTCGGCGTGGCGACAGGCGGCGCCGGCATGGTGACCCTGGGCAAACTCAATTGCGACGAGTTCGCCATGGGTTCGGGCAACGACAACAGCGCCTACAAGCCGGTACACAACCCCTGGGACTTAAGCCGCATTCCCGGCGGCTCGTCGGGTGGTTCGGCTGCGGCCGTGGCGGCGCGCCTGGTGCCTGCCGCGACCGGCACCGACACCGGTGGCTCGATCCGCCAGCCCGCCTCGCTAACCGGCATCACCGGCATCAAGCCGACCTATGGCCGCTGCTCGCGTTACGGCATGGTGGCTTTTGCCTCCAGCCTGGACCAGGCCGGCCCGATGGCACGCAGCGCCCTCGACTGCGCCCTGCTGCTGTCCAGCATGGCCGGCCCGGACCTGGACCGCGACTCCACCTCGCTGGACCTGCCCGTCACCGACTACGCTACGGATTTAATAGCTGCCAGCGCCCAGGGGACGGGGGCTGCACCCCTAAAAGGCTTGAGAATTGGGCTGCCCGCCCAGTTTTTTGGCGCCGGCTGCTCCGCCGACGTGCTCAAGGCCGTGCGCGGCGCGCTGGCCGAGTTTGAAAAACTCGGCGCCACGCTGGTGGACGTGACCCTGCCGCTGACCGAGCTGTCGATCCCGGTGTATTACGTGATTGCGCCGGCCGAGGCCAGCAGCAACCTGAGTCGTTTTGACGGTGTGCGTTATGGCCACCGCGCAGCGAATTACAGCGACCTCAACGACATGTACAAAAAGTCGCGCTCCGAAGGTTTCGGCGACGAGGTCACACGCCGCATCATGATCGGCACCTATGTGTTGTCGCACGGTTATTACGACGCGTATTACCTGAAAGCGCAAAAAATCCGCCGCCTGATCGCCGAGGATTTCCAGAAAGCCTTTGCCCAGTGCGACATCATTGCCGGCCCCGTGTCGCCCACCGTGGCCTGGAAGATCGGTGAAAAATCCGATGACCCGGTGGCCAACTACCTGGCCGACATCTACACGCTGTCCAGCAGCCTGGCCGGCCTGCCCGGCATGAGCGTGCCGGCAGGCTTCGGCGCGCACGGCATGCCGGTCGGCCTGCAACTGATAGGCAATTACTTCAAGGAAGCGCAGCTGCTGGGCACCGCACACCAGTTCCAGCTGGCGACAGACTGGCATCAGCGCAAACCCCAAGGCATTTGAGTGATTTGAAATGAGCCAGACACAAACTCCCGTGAACTCCTTTGCAGAAATGCAGGTCGGCCGGCCCACCGGGCCACTCGTGCAGGGTTATGAAGTCATCATCGGCTTCGAGACCCACACGCAACTCACCACGCAATCGAAAATTTTCAGCCGCGCCTCCACGGCCTTTGGCGCCGAGCCCAACACGCAGGCCTCGGCGGTGGACTTTGCCTTGCCCGGCGCGCTGCCGGTGATGAACAAGGGCGCCGTGCAACGCGCCATCGAGTTCGGCCTGGCGGTCAACGCCCACATTGCCGAAAGCAGTGTGTTTGCGCGCAAGAATTATTTCTATCCTGATCTGCCCAAGGGTTACCAGATCAGCCAGTTCGAGATTCCGGTTGTGCAGGGCGGCACGGTGGAATTTTTCCTTGGTGATGAAAAAAAATCGGTGCGATTGGTGCGTGCCCACCTCGAAGAAGACGCCGGCAAATCGCTGCATGAAGATTTCATCGGCATGAGCGGCATTGACCTGAATCGCGCCGGCACACCGCTGCTGGAGATCGTCACCGAACCCGACATGCGTTCCTCGGCCGAGGCCGTGGCCTATGCCAGGGAACTGCACAAAATCGTCACCTGGGTGGGCATCTGCGACGGCAACATGCAGGAAGGTAGCTTCCGCTGCGACGCCAACGTCTCGGTACGCAAGCCCGGCGAGCCGCTGGGCACGCGCCGCGAGATCAAAAACCTGAACAGTTTCAAGTTCATGCAACAAGCCATGGACTACGAGATCCGCTGGCAGATCGAACAGCTCGAAGACGGCCACACGATCCAGCAGGCCACGGTGCTGTTTGACCCGGACACCGGCGAAACGCGCAGCATGCGTACCAAGGAAGACGCGGCCGACTACCGTTATTTCCCGGACCCGGATCTGCCGCCGCTGGTGATTGGCCGCGACTGGGTGGAACGCACACGCTCCGAGATGGCAGAGCTGCCGCGTGTCATGGCCGAGCGTTTTGTGACGAACTTCGGCTTGAGCGACTATGACGCCGGTCAGTTGACCCAAAGCAAGGCGGTGGCGGCGTATTTTGAAGCCGTCAACCAGGCGTGCAGCCAAGCCAAACTGGCCAGCAACTGGGTGATGGGCGAGTTGTCGCGCCGGCTGAATGCCGAAGACAAAACCATTGAGCAGTCCGGCGTCAGCGCGCCGCAACTGGGGCAACTGATCACCCGGATTTCCGACGGCACCTTGTCCAACAATGCCGCGCGCCAGGTGTTTGACGCACTCTGGAACGGCGAAGGCAGCGATGTGGATGCACTCATCGACGCCAAGGGTTTGAAACAGATGAGCGACAGCGGCGAGCTGGAGAAAATCATCGACGAGGTGCTGGCAGCCAACGCCAAAAACGTCGAAGAGTTCCGCGCCGGCAAGGAAAAGGCTTTCAACGCCCTGGTCGGCCAGGCCATGAAAGCCACCAAAGGCAAGGCCAACCCGGCGCAGGTCAATGAGCTGCTGAAGAAAAAGCTGGGCTAAACAGGAAGGGCTGCAAGCTCGCTATTGAAAAAATAGCTGCTTGCGCCCATCCATCAAGGGCTACAGCCCTTTTTTCCTTAAGAAAATCAGTTTTTGGTGCTCACCGGCACCGGTGGCGGCGCTTTGGCCGGCACCGCCACACCCATGGCCCAGAGCTGCTTGAGCTTGACCAGCTCTTCTTCAAAACGCATGTTCACGCGTTTTTTCTCCGCATCCTGGTCGGCGATGAAACGTTTTTGCACCGCCACGCTGCTGTCGTTTTCTTCGACCCGGCGTTTCAGCGAGCCCGGCGCCTTGGCCGGATCGGACTTGTAAAACTCCAGGTCGATGTTGATGGCCTTGCGTTGCTCGGCCAGCTCGGACGTGCGTTTGCTGGCGGCCTTGATGACCTCGTCGATCTGACCCAGCGCTTCGGCGCGTTCCTTGTCGTGCACCGGCCGGCTCGGGTAACGCAGCAGCAAAGCGCGGTCGCGGCGTTTTTCCTCGGCCTCGCGGGCGCGCACTTCGGCCGCAAGTTTGTCTTTTTCATCCTGCACGGCGCGCTCCTGCGCGGTCAGCGAGGGGCCGACCTCACGCTTGACCAGGCCGGAACGTGACAACTCGCGCTGCGTGCGGTCCATACATTCGGCAATCGGCCGGTCCGCCGTGACCTTGCGGCCCGCCGCATCGACGCAGCTGTAAATACCCTGCGCGCTGGCGGCCTGGCTCAGGAAGGCCGTCAACACCGCCACCCCTGCGCCCACTCTTGTTTGTCTACGTGCTTGTATCGCCAAGAGAGATTCCTTCATCAACGCCGTAACGCTGTCGGTACGCCAGCACACGCTGGTAATGGGCCTGAAGCGACTGGCCAGGGTTTGACTCGACCCCGCCCGGCGGGGTTTTGTCGGCTTGAGCCAGATACTGCAGCAAGTCGGTCAAACGGGCAATCGCGAAAACCTGCAGTCCCAGGGTCCTGGTGACAAACTGCACAGCACTGTGATCAACATCCACGCCGTTTTCCGTGGCTTTTTCCTGACGGTCCAAGGCAATCGCCACGGCGTGGGGTATGGCACCCGCCGCGCGGATGATGGCGATCGACTCGCGCGCCGCCGTGCCGGCCGACATCACGTCGTCGATGATCAACACCCGCCCCTGCACCGGCGCGCCAACCAGCGTGCCGCCTTCGCCATGGTCCTTGGCTTCCTTGCGGTTGTAGGCAAAAGGCACGTTGCGGCCCAGCCGCGCCAGTTCCACCGCCACCGCCGCCGCCAGCGGAATGCCCTTGTAGGCCGGGCCAAAAATCATGTCGAACTGCAGGCCACTGGTTTTCTCTTGCTGCAACAGGCCACGCGCATAAAACTGCGCCAGCCGGCCCAGCTTGGCACCGTCGTCAAACAAACCGGCGTTGAAAAAGTAGGGGCTCAGGCGCCCGGCCTTGGTTTTGAATTCGCCAAAACGCAAGACTCCCGATTCGACGGCAAACTGCACAAATTCCAGCGCCAGCGCGCTGTCATGTGTATTGGCCGTGTGTGTATTTTCCTGCCCTGGCGTGGCCGTTGGGGTGCTCATTGAAGATGTCCTTGTTTAAATTAACCAGCCCGACCGTCAAGGGCATCTGTGTTGCCACCCGCAAGGGCCTTGAAGACCGGCTTGTGCCGTCCATGCTGGATTGTATTGGTGGGCCCGTGCCAGCGCAGACCGGGCAGCGCCACCTTGGACAAGCTGTTTTCGCACATGTCGGGCCTGAGGGTGGTGAGGGTTCCCGATTCATCCTGACCGCCGCTGGCAAAGTCAGGCCAAGGGTTTTCCCTAGATTTGAGTTGCCTTTTATTCCAGATAATTGGTATACCAACATACAAGAATACAATTTAACCGCCAGCCTCCTACGGACAAAACACCTATGCCTACCCCCTCCTTGCAAAATTTCGTCACCCAAGGTCTCTTGCCACGCGCAGCTCGTCTGGCCGCCATCTGTGGCCTGCTGCTGGGCGCGGGCGGCGTATTTGCCGCCTACCCTGACAAACCCATCACCCTGGTGGTCCCGTTTGCACCGGGCGGCAGCTCCGACATCGTGGCGCGCAACCTCGCGCCCATGCTCGGTGAACGCCTGGGCCAGCCCGTCATCATCGACAACGTGTCCGGCGCCGGCGGCCTGCTCGGCACACAACGCGCGGTACGCGCCGCACCGGACGGCTACACCATTCTTTTGGGTTCGGGCTCTGAAATTCTGATCAACAAGCTGATCAACCCGGCGCTCGCCTACGACGGCATCAAGGACCTGGCTCCCACCGTTTTTGTCGGCACCGGTCCCATGGTGCTGGTCGGCAAACCTGGCCTGCCTGCGGCTAATGTCGCCGAGTTGCTGGCGCTGGCACGCGCCAAACCCGGCGTGCTGAGCTACGCCTCGGCAGGCAACGGCACACCCATGCATGTCGCCGGCGAATTGCTGAAGATGCGCGCCAACATCTTCATGACACACATCCCTTACCGCGGCGCCGCACCCGCGCTGGTGGACCTGATAGGCGGCCAGATCGACCTGGGTGTTTCGACACTCAGCGCCGCCCAGGCTTACATCAAGTCCGGAAAAATCAAGGCTTATGCCGTGACCAGCGCCAAGCCGTCTGAACTGGCGCCGGACATCCCCGCGCTGGGCATGGCGCGCGGACTGGAAGGGTTTGACCTGGGTGTCTGGTTCGGCCTGTTCATGCCGGTCAAAACGCCGCCAGAGATCCTGCAGAAAGTCCAGGCCGCCGCCCAGCAGGTGCTGGCCGATCCGGCCATCCGCAAAAAACTGGCCGAACAAGGCATCAGCGCTTCCGGCGCGTCGGCCGACGAGTTGCGTAAGTTCATGGCGACCGAGGTTGAAAAATACCGCGCCGTCGTCAAGGCCGCCAAGATCACCGCCCAATAAAACGCCACCATTTTCATTCCCGAAAGAATTAGCCATGCAAAACAGCGGCATCCGCAAAATCGTCACCTATTGCGAAGAAACCCTGATCGAGGGCCAGAAACAGGCCGCCACCCCCTTGAGGATGTTTGGCGCTGCCGCCGTGCTCAGGAACCCCTGGGCCGGTCGCGGTTTTGTGGAGGACCTCAAGCCGGAAATCATGGCCATCGCACCCATCCTTGGCAAACTGCTGACGGACACCATCCTCGGCATGACCGGCTCCGGCGCCGTCATCGAGGCTTATGGCAAGGCCGCCGTCGTCGGCACCAGCGGCGAGGTCGAACACGCCTCGGCCCTGATCCATACCCTGCACTTCGGCAATTTTTACCGCAAGGCCGTGGGCGCCAAAAGTTATCTGAGCTTTACCAATGTGCGCGGCGGCCCCAACTGCTCCATCGCCATCCCCATGATGCACAAGGATGACGAGGGCATGCGCTCGCATTACCTGACCTTGCAGTTCGCCATCAACGATGCGCCGGCCCCCGATGAAATCGTGGTGGCACTGGGCGCGTCGATTGGCGGCCGGCCGCACCACCGCATCGGCGACCGCTACAAAGACCTTGAGGCGCTGGGCAGCAATGAGGCCTGAGCAGATCTCCGCCAAAGGCACAGCGAACGGGACCGCCTACAGCGTGTATGGCGCTGGTGAGCCGCTGGTATTGATCCACGGCGTGGGCATGGCGCAGGACGCCTGGACACCGCAGATCAGCGAACTGGCCCGGGATCACCGGGTCATCGTCTACGACATGCTGGGTCACGGCGCCAGCCGCATCCCTGACGAAGGCGTGACGCTGGCCGACTATGCCGCGCAGCTGGCCGGGCTGCTGGACCACCTCGGCCTGCCTGCCGCCAATGTGGTGGGCCACTCCATGGGCGCGCTGGTGGCGCTGGAGTTTGCGCTGACTTACCCGGCACGCACACTGCGCGTCGCTGCGCTAAACGCGGTGTTCATGCGTACGCCCGAACAACAGGCCGCCGTGCTGGCGCGTGCCGCGACACTGCAGGACATCGGCGTGCAGGCCACGGTGGACTCGACCATTGCACGCTGGTTCGGCGATCCGGTGCCGACTGCCCTGCAGGATTCCGCCCGCCTGGTGTCCGGCATCCTCGCACGGGTGCATCCGCAGGGCTACGCGCGCACCTATCGGCTGTTTGCCAGCTGCGACCGGGTCCATGCCGACCGCCTGGCCACACTGGCCATGCCGGCCCTGTTCATGACCGGCGAGTTCGACCCGAATTCGAGCCCGTCCATGTCAGACGCGATGGCACAACGGGCGCCCCTGGCGACGCTGGACATCGTGCCGGGTGCACGGCACATGATGAACATGACCGACCCGCAGCGTATCAACCAGGGCCTGCAGAAATTCCTGGCGCAGCCATTGGCCATGCCAGGCACGCAACGCCTCACCGCCCCCCAGATCGCGGCCTGAACCACCGCTGTGCACACGGAAGCCGGGCCAGGAACGGCCGGCTCCGGCGTGCCTGCATACAAGCCAAACACTTTCACGAAAGACCGCATGCGCACGACGCTCCTGACCCATGAAGAACTGCTGGCGACCCGTTGTTATATCGACGGTCAATGGATTGCCGGCGCACAGCACTTCGACGTCATCAACCCCGCAACCGGCGCGCTTGTCTCCAGCGTCCCCTTGCTGGGCGCGGCCGAAACACGGCTGGCGATTGAGGCAGCCCACCAAGCCGGCGGTCCCTGGAAGGCCTTGCCTGCCAAAGAGCGCTCGCGGCTTTTGCGGCGCTGGTTTGACCTGGTGGTTTCACATACCGAGGTGCTGGCGCAAATCCTGACCACGGAAATGGGCAAGCCGCTGGCCGAGGCCAGGGGCGAAATCGCTTATGGCGCGTCGTATATCGAATGGTTTGCAGAAGAAGCCAAACGTGTCTACGGCGATGTGATTCCCTCGCCGCAGACCGACAAACGTTTTGTCGTGCTCAAGCAACCGGTTGGCGTCGTGGCGGCGATCACGCCCTGGAATTTCCCCAACGCCATGCTGGCACGCAAACTGGCGCCGGCGCTGGCCGCCGGCTGTACCGTGGTGGCCAAGCCGGCCGAGCAAACACCGCTGTCGGCGCTGGCACTCGCCAAACTCGCCGAACTGGCGGGCATTCCGCGCGGTGTGATCAACATCGTGACGGGTGACCCTAAAACCATAGGTGGCGAGATGACCCGCAACCCGCTGGTGCGCAAGCTGACCTTCACCGGCTCCACCGGCGTTGGCAAGTTGCTGATCAAGCAATGCGCCGACACCGTCAAACGCGTCAGCATGGAGTTGGGCGGCAACGCGCCTTTTATCGTGTTTGACGACGCCGACATCGACGCCGCCGTGCGCGGCGCCATGGACTCAAAGTTTCGTAATGCCGGCCAGACCTGTGTCTGCGCGAACCGGATTTACGTGCAGGACGGTGTCTACGACGCCTTTGCCGACAAACTCGCCGCCGCGGTCGCCCGCCTTCAGGTCGGCAATGGCATGGACCCGGCCGTGACCCAGGGGCCCCTGATAGACGCGCGAGCCGTGGCCAAGGTCCAGGCGCATATCGCCGATGCCCTGGCGCAAGGCGCCACCCTGACGGCCGGCGGCGTACCGCATGCGCTGGGCGGTCTCTTTTTCGAACCCACGGTGCTGCGCGACGTCACCCCTGGCATGCTGATCGCCCGCGACGAAACCTTTGGCCCGGTGGCCCCGCTGCTGCGCTTCCAGGATGAAGCCGATGTGATTGCCCAGGCCAATGCCTCCGAAGCCGGCTTGGCCGCCTATTTTTTCACGGCCAACATTGCGCGGGTCTGGCGCGTGGCCGAAGCCCTGGAAACTGGTATGGTGGGCATCAACACCGGCCTGATGTCCTTCGAAGCCGTGCCCTTTGGCGGCATCAAGCAGTCCGGTTACGGGCGCGAAGGCTCCCACTACGGCATGGATGACTACCTGGATGTGAAATACTTCTGCCTCGGTGATCTCCATCAGGACCATTAAACAGTGCCCGTCCCCCAAACCAGCTCCATCAAAGTCGACCGCAGTACCAAGACCCTGAGGGAACTCACGCTTGAAAACATGCGCGGTGCAATTTTCAGCGGCCATTTCAAGCCGGGGGAACGCCTGGTCGAGCGCAAGCTCTGCGAGCAGTTGGACGTCAGCCGCTCCGTCGTGCGCGAAGTGCTCAGACACCTGGAAACCGAGGGCCTGGTCGAGTCGGTTCCCCACCAGGGCCCGGTGGTCGCCAGCCTGGATGCCGACCGGGCCGCGCAAATCTACGAATTACGCGCGCTGCTGGAAGGCCACGCCGCGCGCCTGTGCGCCGAAAAGGCCAGCGATGCCACCATCCAGCGCCTGGGCGAGCTGAACGACCAGATCCAGGCCGCCTTCCGGGACGACGATTTTCATGAAGTCATGGTGCGGACATCGGCTTTTTACGAAGCCATGTTTGTCGGCAGCGGCCTGACCATGGCCTGGGATATCGTGCAGTCCCTCAATGCACGCATCAACCGCCTGCGCGCCATGACCATCAGCTCCAGCGGGCGCAAGGCCGAAGCGGCGGCGGAGATGGCGCGCATCGTGCAGGCCCTGCGCCAACGCGACCCGCAGGCGGCCCAGGAAGCGTCCGAGGCGCATGTGCGGCGCGTGGCTGAAATCGCGGCGCAACGCCTGGCGGACGCTGCCAGATAAACAGCGGGTGCGTCCTATACTTGGCGGCCCAAGCCATGGAGAACCCCTTGTTTAAATTGACCAGCCTGAACCTCAACGGCATACGCTCCGCCACCAGCAAAGGCCTGGAAGACTGGCTCGCGCAGACCACACCGGACTGTCTGTGTGTGCAGGAACTGAAAGCGCAGGCAGCGGATGTCAGCGAGCGTTTTGAAGAGATGGCCGGCCTCAAGGGCCACTTCCACTTTGCCGAGAAAAAGGGTTATTCAGGCGTGGGCGTCTACACCAAACACGAACCCAGCGACGTCATCGTCGGTTACGGCTCTTCCGAGTTTGATGCCGAAGGCCGTTATGTGGAACTGCGTTTTGACCGGCCCGGCCGGAAAGATCTGCGCAAACTTTCCATCATCAGCGCCTACTTCCCCAGCGGCTCCTCGGGCGAAGAACGCCAGGCCGCGAAGTTTCGTTTCCTGGCCGAGTTGTATCCCTACCTGCTGGCGCTGAAAAAGGAACGCGACTTCGTGCTCTGCGGTGACATCAATATCGCGCACCAGGAAATCGACCTGAAAAACTTCAAGGGCAATAAAAAGAACAGCGGCTTTTTGCCCGAAGAACGCGCCTGGATGAGCGAGCTGCTGCGTGATGCGGAACTGGCGAACGAGGCTGCAGATGCGCTGACAGAAAGAATCGATGGCTCCGTGCGCGGCGGCGGCATGGTCGATGTGTACCGCAAGCTGCAACCCACCACCACCGGCGACGCCTACACCTGGTGGAGCAACCGCGGCCAGGCTTATGCCAAAAACGTGGGCTGGCGGCTGGACTACCACCTGGCGACGCCGGCCCTGGCGGCACTGGCCCAAAGCGAAACCATTTACAAAACCCAACGTTTTTCCGACCACGCGCCCATCACCGTGGACTACGACCTGGCGCTGTAAGCGCTGGTCACCTCCAGTAACGCTATCAAAAGCGTAGCTGATTGCGCCCACCCACCAAGGGCTGCGGCTACTTTTTTCATAAATTTCAAGCAGAATGGGTGGCTGAGCCTGCCCGGGACCTCCTCACGCAAGCGGCGGTGCCGCACAAACTTCCAGACCGGTTTTGCCGTACGATGTCCCTTAGCGGTTGGCGCATCAAGGGTGTGGGGTCGGCCCGTCCGCTGCGGCCGACCACCTTCACGCACCGTGCTTTTTTGTTCCCGCAGCGGGGAGGAATCATCATGACAAGCGTGGTAGACATCCTCAAGTCAAAAGGCGACCTGGTCGTGTACAGCATCGCGCCGGCCGACTCGGTGTTCGAAGCCGTCCAGCTGATGGCCGACAAGAACATCGGTGCGCTGTTGGTGCTGGAACACGGACAGGTCATAGGCATCGTCTCCGAACGCGACGTGGCCCGCAAAATGGTGCTGATGGCACGTGCGCCCAAAGACACGCCGGTGCGCGACATCATGACAACCTCGGTCATGGGTGTGCCGCCGCAACGCACCAGCGAGGAATGTATGGCCTTGATGACCGAGCACCGCCTGCGTCATCTGCCGGTGATGGACGCCGGCCGGCTGACCGGCCTGGTGTCTATCGGGGATCTGGTCAAGGACATACTCTCCGAACAGAAGTTCATCATCGAGCAACTCGAACATTACATCGCCGGCCAACGCGGCTGATTCGCCCCGGCAAGTCCAAAGCTAAGGCCCGTCAAGGCCCCTTCATACGTTCGGCTTCCATGGCCGCATGACGCTCTTCGCTGGCCTCGATCGGGTCCATGGCTTCGTCGACGGCAGCCGCCGCGCGTTCTGCCGCCGCTTTGGCTTCTTCCGCGGTCAGGTCGAGTTCGTCGTCCTCGTCCTCACCCGGCGGCTCCAGCATGTCGTGCAGCATGGCCGCCAGTTCCGGCGTGTCCCAGGGCTCGCCGTGCTGCTTTTTTTTCTTGATGTAGTGCCGGACTTCCGAGTCCTGCTCCGCGGTCAGGGGAAGTCCACGAAAAGTGTTTTGAGGGTCGATGTCGGGCATGATGTTCTCCCGGTTTCGTCTTGCGCTAAACGTCGCCAGGGTTGGGGTTGAAGACGTGAAATGACATGCCCTTATCCTAGTCCTATTTGCGTGCCAGCGGGAGGCCTTGACGTCCCTCGCGCCGAGGCCGCCCCTGCGTTTTACTTAAAACTCTTCCCAACTTGGCGTGCCTGAAGCCGACGCCACGGCCAGTCGCTTGGCAGGCAAGGCGCCGCCGCTGGATCGGCGCTTGGGCGCGGCAATCGCCGGCTTGGCCGCAGGCGGCTGGGCCAGCGGCGCGCTCGACAGGCTGGGGCTGTCCCGGAGTTGATCATCGTCCAGCTTGAAGACGCTGACGGCTTGCGACAAACCGCTGGCCTGCTCTTGCAAGGAGGCTGCTGCTGCTGCCGCTTCTTCCACCAAGGCCGCATTTTGCTGCGTCACCTGGTCCATCTGGGCGATGGCCTGGTTGATCTGTTCGATGCCCGAGGTTTGCTCCTGGCTGGCCGTCGTGATTTCGGCCATGATGTCGGTCACACGTTTGACGCTGTCGACAATTTCATCCATGGTTTTACCGGCTTCGCTGACCTGTTTGCCGCCTTCTTCCACCTTGTCGACCGAGTCGTCGATCAAGACCTTGATTTCTTTGGCGGCGGCAGCGCTGCGCTGCGCCAGGTTGCGCACTTCGGCCGCGACCACCGCAAAACCCCGGCCTTGTTCGCCGGCGCGGGCCGCTTCCACCGCGGCGTTCAGGGCCAGGATGTTGGTTTGGAAGGCGATGCCGTCGATCACCCCGATGATGTCAACAATCTTGCGCGACGAGGCATTGATCGCACCCATGGTGTCAACGACTTGCGACACCACATGGCCACCCTGCACCGCGACGCGGGACGCCGTCACGGCGAGCTGATTGGCCTGTCTGGCGTTGTCGGCATTCTGTTTGACGGTGGATGTCAACTCTTCCATGGAGGCGGCGGTTTCTTCCAGGGAACTGGCTTGTTCTTCGGTGCGTGAGGACAAGTCCTGATTGCCGGAGGCGATCTGGCCGGACGCCGTGGCAATGGTGTCGACGCCGGTCCTGACCTGGCTCACACTTTGGACCAGGGAGGCATTCATTTCTTTCAGCGCGCTCAGCAACTGGCCGATTTCATCCTCCGAGTTCACCTCGATCCGGTGCGTCAGATCGCCAGAAGCCACAGTACGGGCCGCCTCCACCGCCTGGCTCAAAGGCCGGGTGATGCTGCGCGACAGCAGCCAGGCCAGCAGGCCACCGGCCGCCAGCGCGATCACGCCCAGCACCGACACCAGGGTCTCGGAGTTGTTCACCACAGCTTCGGCCTCGGTTTTGGTTTGCGCCTGACGCTCTTTCTGACGCGTGACGACCTCCAGAACCGCCTTGACATAACCCTCCGTGGCCGGTGTCAATTGCTGATGGATGATGTTTTCCACATCGACGCGCGACAGGCCATGGTCCGGATCGGACCGGCGCTTAACGAGGTCGCGGCGGACCTTGTTGTAGATATCGCGCTTTTCGGCGACCGTTGCCAGCAAAGCCTTGCCTGAAGCTTCTTCGGCCAGGCTTTCTAGCTCGGCTTGCAACTTGCCGTTGATGACACTTTGTTTGTCCAGCTCGGCCAGGAAATACGCTTCATCTTCAACTGTGCTACTTTTGACCAGGGCGATGGTCCGCACCGCGTTGCTGGAGATGCCGCCCAACCACTGCTGCGACAAGCTCTCCCGGTACGCCACTTTTTGCATCAGTTGCACCGCGTTCGCCACGTCCCGCAGGCCCATCAGGCCAGCGACAGAGGTGAAGCTCATCAAGGCCAGGATCAGGGCAAAGGCGATGCCCAGACGGGTGCCAATCTTCAAATTTTTAATTTTCATCAGGGGACTCGTCATGTTTTAGAAAGTTGTGATGCGGGGTCAAGAAAGGGCGCTGCCGGGCCGGCAGTGCCCCATGGGAAGCGACACATCACCGAGGACATCGGCGTGTCGATAACGATCAGAAGGTGTTTGTCCAGGGGCCTGCGCACGCAGGTCCTGGGTGGCCAGCGCCGCGCGGATGCGGGACGCCATGGCCAGCAGGCTCATCCGTGAGAACGGGGCGGGGTCACGGTGGACGGGTGGAGGGAGTGTTGTCGCGTACATAGATGCTTCTTTAACAAGAAAAGACCTAAGCGCGACCAGGTGCGAATACACCCGAGTGAACCACCAACTTGCCGCAGCATAAGCCTTGGCTTATTTATCGGCAATTTATTGATGAACTTAATACTTAATTGATTAATTTGATGTAACAGTCAAATTTATCAATTGATCTAGATCATTAAACCCTAGCGGGCGGGCGGTCCCGCACTGCGGGGCAGGTGTGAGCCTCGTGCTCGCGCGGCTGAGCCCCAGGAAGCACGCGCCCCCCGAACCGCTACCAAAGTCATAGCTGCTTGCGCTCGCCCACTCTGGGCTACAGCCACTTTTTGTATAAATTTTCTGATACTGAGGCGAAGATGCCCGACAGAAGAGGAAAAGGCTCTAAGCCTCCAACACGCAACGTGTCACCAGCGGCGGCGTTTCGTCCAGATGAAACGCCAGCTTGCGGTCGCGCAGCGCCACGTCGCCCGCCGTGACGCGGTCAAAACGGCGCAGGTGTTCGGTCCACGACTCGTCGGTGATCTGCTCGATATAACGCCCGGGATTCGAAATATCGCGCAGCAGCTCCCAGGCCAAGGCGCCCTGGCGCAGGCGGCTGCGCCGGCTTTCCAGCATCAGCGCGCGAAAGTCCGCCGCCTTGGCCGGGTCGATCTGGTAGGTCACCGTCACCCGGACCTGGCCCGTCAAGGGCGGTGCGTCGGCGCTGGGCACCTTGAACTCGCGGGACGGCGTCAGGTCTTCTTCGATGCTGCGGTCCCGCAGCAACCAGTGCGCGGCAAAAATGGCCAGCGTGCCGGTCAGGGTCGCCGCCAGCATGCTGGCAGGAACACTGGTCATCGTGGCCAGTTGTCCCCAGACCGCCGCACCGCTGGCGCTGGCGCCCATGATGGCCATCTGGAAGATCGACATGCCACGCGCCCGCACCCAGTCGGGCAGCGCCACCTGGGCCGACACACTCAGGGTGTTGGCCGTGGTCAGCCAGGCCGCGCCGGCCAGCGCCATGGCCGGCGCGGCGATGTAGATATTGGGTGCCAGCGCCACGATGGCTGTGGTCGCCGACTGCAGCACCACGCCGCCCAGCACCAACACATCTTGCGACAAGCCCCGGCGCAAACGCGGCAGGAAAAACGCCACGGCAATCGCGCCCACCCCCATGGAGGCCAGCAGCAGCGTGAAGGTGCCGGCGCCGCCGTGTAGACCGCGCGCCACCAGCGGCAACAAAGCCAGCAAGGCGGTGGAGTGAAAGAAAAACAGCGCCACCCGCAGCAACACCGCACGCAGGCGTGCGGACTGACGCACAAACTGCACACCCACCCGCATGGCGCTGACCAGGCGCTCGCGTCCCAGCGGGTTCGGCACATGGACACGGCGCCAGCGCATGATCACAAAGCCGGAGATCAGCGACAAAACCGCGTTCAGCACAAACACATAAGCGCTGCCGGCGCTGGCGATCAGCGCGCCGGCCACCAGCGGGCCGATGATGCGCGAGGCGTTCATGGCCACGCCGTTGAGGGCCAGCGCGGCAGGCAGTTGCGGCCGCGGCACCAGCTCAGGCACGATGGCGGCAAACACCGGCCAGCGCATCGCCAGCCCCACGCCATTGGCAAAAGTCAGTGCCAGCAGCAGCGGCGCGGTCATGGTGCCCCAGAGAATGGTGGCACACAGCAGCAGCGCCACGGCGGCGACCCAGAACTGGGTAATGATGAAATAACGCCGCCGGTCCAGGATGTCGGCCAGCGCGCCGCTGGGCAGGCCCAGCAGAAACACCGGCAGGGTGGAGGCGGACTGGACCAGCGCGACCCAGATCGGCGAGGTGGTGAGCGAGGTCATCAGCCAGGCGGCCGCCACATCGTTCATCCACATGCAGATGTTGGCGACCATCCAGGTCCCCCACAACATGCGGAAAACCGGCGCGCGCAACGGCGCCCAGGCTGACAGCAAAACGGCTTCGGGAACAGGAGACGGGGGAACGGCGCCGGGCGGGCTGTGATCTGGCATGTCCCTATTGTCTCTAAAGATGCCCGTCGCCGTCAGGCCGGCCCGCACAACAGCTGCGGGCCGCGTCAAAAAATCAGTCTGTGCTGCCCTTGCGCTTGATCAGGCTGTACACAAACAGCAAGACCATGGCACCGACCACCGAAGCGATCCAGCCCGCGGCTTCGCCGTCACGGTACCAGCCCATCGCGATGCCGAGATAACGCGCGGCAAAAGCGCCGGCCACGCCCAGTACCGTGGTCATGACCAGGCCAAGCTTGTCGTCGCCGGGCTTGAGGGCGCGGGCGATCAGGCCCACGATGAAACCAACAATCAGGGTTGCGAGCAGGGACAACATGGACACCTCTTGAGCTTGGGGTTGCATCGCCAGACCAACTGGAATCGGCCCGGACCACCGCATGATAGCCCCGCGCCTTCAATCGCCTTTAGCGCCTTGTTGCGCCCAGATCCGGTTGATCTGCTCCGACAAGGTCATCGGATCAAAGGGTTTGTGGATCACGTCCAGCGCACCCAGCGCCAGGTATTGCGCAATTTCCGCCGCCTGCACCTTCGCGGTCATGAAAATCACCGGCGTGTTGGCGGTGGCCGGCAGGCCGCGCAAGGCCTGCAAGGTGCTGGGGCCGTCCATGCCCGGCATCATGACGTCCAGCAGCAGCAGGTCGACCTGGGCGGTGGGCGCGGTGGCCAGCGCCTCGCGGCCGGAGGCACAGGCAATCACGGTAAAACCGCCGACCGCTTCCAGTGCCATCTGGGCCACGGTGCGGATATCCGGTTCGTCTTCCACATACAGAATGCGGGTGAGGGGCTGGGGCATGCAAACGTCCTTTGATGATTCAGGGGGGCGGCAGGCTGGCCTGCAGTGCAGCGACGGCCTGCACAATGTCCGGACGCTGAGTCGGCGTCAGGGCCGGGCCGGCCTCGCTGGCCTGCTCCAACAACAACTCCAGCGCTCTGGCGGCCACACTCACCTCGCGAAAACCCAGGGTCCCGGCGGTGCCGGCCAGCGTGTGCGCCTGGCGCTCCAGATCGACCAGCGGCGGCGCGCTGGGGCCGCCGGCGTCCACGGCCTGCCACAGCATCTGGACTTGCGCTATTTTTTCCGGCAAGGCGCGCTGGTAATCTGCGCGCTGCTGATCGAGAAATTGCTGAAACGCTTCTTGCGGCGTGCTCATGGCGCCGGCTCCGCAGGCGGTGTCGGCGGCTCGAACAAGGCCGCCACCATGTCGGACTGGGTGATGATGCCGACCAGCCGGCCGTCCTCCCCGATGATGGGCAGGTGATGGTGGCCGGTCCCGCCAAACAGCGGCACCAGGTCCACCAGGTAACGATACAGGCCGGCCACCCGGACCTGGCGGGTCATGATCTGGCCCACCACCGCGGGTTTGCCGGAAGGACCGACCTCGCCCAGCAATTTGCGCAGCTTGCTGTCCATGCCGGGGTAACCGTCCAGGTCGGCCGCACGCATGAAGTCGGCCAGGGTGACGATGCCGACAATGCGAAAGTCGGCATCCACCACCGGCAAGGCCTTGATGCGGCGCTCCCGCAACAAGGCCCAGGCCTGCGCCAGCGGTGTGCTGTGGGTCACCGTCACCAGGTCCCGCGACATGATGTCGGCGCAGCGCACGCCGGCCAGCTTGCGCTGGTAGGCCTGCCACTTCATCTGCTCCAGCAAGGCCTGCAAGTCATCGCGACTGACGTCCAGCACCTGGTTGTAGCGGGCCAGCACCGCGTCCAGATCGGCATCGGCAGCACTGGCCTGGCGGGCGCCGTCTTTTTCTGCCGGCACCGGCAATTGCCGGTGCGGATAAGCCCGGCGCGTGGCATTGTTGTAGGCCATGCCAGCGCAAGCCAGCAGCACGGAATTGAGCAACACAGGAAACAGCGCAAACGAGGGATCGGTGATGCCGCCCAGCACCATCATCAGGGCAGAGGCGCCGCCCGGCGGGTGCAGGCAACGCAAGGCCAGCATCAGGGCGATGGCAGCACCCACGGCCACCGCGGCCGCCAGTTCGGGTGGCCCCAGCCAGCGGGCGCAGGCAATACCGACCAGCGCCGACAAGGTGTTGCCCGCAAGCACCGACCAGGGCTGGGCCAGCGGGCTGGCCGGCACGCCAAACACCAGCACCGCGCTGGCACCCATGGGCGCCACCAGCCAGGGCAGGCTGGCGATTGCCGTGCCGCCGGCGACATGGCACACCACACCGGTCAGCAAAATCCCGAGGAAAGCCCCCACCACAATGCGCCAACGCTCGCGGGCGTTGATGCGGGTGCGGGCCGGGCGCAGCGACTGCAGCCACACAGCGGCAGCCCCAGGCGGCTTGCCGCCGCTGTCGAGGCCGGCGTTGTTGAAGGGGGAAGACATGGTCAGCTGCGCAGCTTAACCCACGTAGCGGCGGCGGTCAGCGCCCATCAGTTTTTGCGTGTTCGTTCGTACAGCGGCAACACCCTGGGCATATTGCGCTCCATGTCGGCAATCCGCGTCGCCCCGGCCGGGTGGGTGCTCAGCCATTGCGGCGGCGCGCCTTTGTTGGCGGCGGCCATTTTTTGCCACAAGGTGATGCCGGCGCGGGGGTCAAAGCCGGCGCGTGCGCCCAGCTCCAGCCCGACCAGATCGGCCTCGGACTCGTCTTCGCGGCCAAAACTCATATTCAGCAGTTGCACGCCGTAACTCGCCACCGTCTGGCCCAAATCGCCCAGACCGAACAACTGCGACAGCAGGCTGGCGCCTATGTTGGTGGCGGCCGATTTGCCCATGCGTTCACGCGCATGTTCACGCAGGGCATGGGCCATTTCGTGGCCCATGATCATTGCCACTTCGTCGTCGTTAAGCTGCAACTGCTCCAGAATGCCGGTGTAAAAAGCGATTTTTCCGCCTGGCATGCAAAACGCATTGATTTGTTTGCTGTCGATGAGGTTGACCTCCCACTGCCAGTCCTTGGCGCGCGGGTTCCAGGCGGTGGCCTGCGGAATGATGCGTTGTGCAATACGCCTCAGCCGCTGCACTTGCGCACTGCTGGCCGGCGCCAGGGCTTTCTGGCTGGCCGCTTCCTGCAGCATCTTGGCGTATTGCTGTTTCGCCGCCTGTTCGATCTCGTCGGCCGGCACCAGCTTGGTGAAGCCGGAATTGCCGCCCACCTCCACACCTTCGCGTTGGGCCATGGCCGGGGCACTGCCCAGCAGCAAAGCCGCGGCCAGCGCCGTCAGGGTCAAATTCGAAACAGATTTCATGGCATCTCCAAAGTACAGGGGCCTCTTTTAAGCAAGAGGGCACAGCGTATTATTCCCGCATGCGCGACACCCTATCCGAGGAATCCCTGGCCGGACACCGACCCTTGCCACCAACCGGGGTGCCGGCTTCTGCCCACCCCCCTGCTGTCCCCGACCGCCCCGGCTGGAGCGAGACCTTGCGGGTCTACCTGGAGGCGCCGACCCTGCGCATGTTGCTGCTGGGCTTTTCCGCGGGTCTGCCGCTGCTGCTGGTCTTCGGCACCTTGAGCTTCTGGCTGCGCGAAGCCGGCATAGACCGCACCACCATTGGTTACCTGAGCTGGGTCGGGCTGGCTTATGGTTTCAAGTGGGTCTGGGCACCGCTGGTGGACCGCATGCCCATCCCCCTCCTCACGCGCCTGCTCGGGCGCAGGCGCAGTTGGTTGCTGCTGTCGCAAACGGTCATCATGGCGGCCCTGATCGGCATGGCGCTGACCGACCCCCGGCTGGCCTTGTTGCCGGTGGTCTGGTGCGCGCTGGCCGTGGCCTTTGCCTCGGCCACGCAAGACATTGCGCTGGACGCCTTTCGTATCGAATCGGCCGACGTGCGGCGCCAGGCGGCGCTGGCAGCGGCCTACCAGACCGGCTACCGGATTGCGATGATCTGGGCCGGTGCCGGCGTGTTGTGGATTGCCGCACGCGCCGAAGTGGCCAGCGGCGGCGCCTACCAGCATGGTGCCTGGCAGGTCGCCTACTTTGTGATGGCGGCCTCGATGTTGTTGGGCATGGTGACGGTTTTGTGTTCCCCCGAGCCGGCCCCGCGCGCGATACCGCATGCCCGCAACGCCGCCGAGTGGCTCAGGGGCGCGCTGGTCGATCCGTTTGCAGACTTTTTGCGCCGCTACGGCAAACAGGCGCTGCTGATCCTGGCGCTGATCGCGGTGTACCGCATCAGCGACGTGGTGATGGGCATCATGGCCAACCCCTTTTACGTCGACATGGGTTACACCAAGGACGAGGTTGCCGCCGTCACCAAAATTTACGGCGTGATCATGACCCTGGTCGGCGCCTTTGCCGGCGGCGCGCTGGCCATGCGTTTCGGCGTGATGAAGGTGTTGATGTTGGGCGCCGTGCTGAGCGCCTGCAGCAACCTGCTGTTTGCCTGGCTGGGCTCGCGCGGCCACGATGTCCAGGCCCTGATTTTTGTGATTTCCGCCGACAACCTGTCCAGCGGCATCGCGTCAGCCGCCTTCATCGCCTACCTGTCCAGCCTGACCAACGTCAATTATTCGGCGACGCAATACGCGCTGTTCAGCTCCATGATGCTGCTGCTGCCCAAGTTTCTGGCCGGATATTCAGGCAGTTATGTGGACAGCTTCGGCTACAGCCACTTTTTTACCGCCACGGCTTTGCTGGGCCTGCCGGTGTTGTTGCTGGTCTGGCTGGCGTCACGCATGAAATCACCTGATTAGCGACCTACCTCAGACAAACGAAGCACCTTCAAGGGAAGAGGTCCGGTGGTTGCGAGGGCTCGCAACAGCCTGGTCAGCATGGCTGCCAGATCAAAGCGGCGATTGAAACGATAGCAAAACTCGGCCAGATAGCGAGCCCCGTAGCGGGCGTGATCGAACGCGTGGTCGGTGCCCGCCATGCTGGTCTTGAGGTTACCCAGCACGGTGTTCACCCAGTGCAACTGCGGCGTTTGAGCCCCCTGGCGACCACCGCCCGTCACATGCCTCTCGTGCGTGGCGCCCGCCTGGCGCACCTGTGCAAAGGCTGGCGTGCCGTCGCTCACCACATGGCTGGTAGGCGCCAAGTGGCGCAAGGCCCACTGACGAACATCCTGGTTGCTGAAGTCCGCCACGGGTGTCAGGTGGATGTACAGGGGCCTGCCGTCGGCCCGGGTCTGCACGGCGGCGATGAAGGCGCTCTTGTTGGCGGGCTTGCGTCCGCCATGAATGCTGCCTGCACGCTCACCGCCCAAGTACGCATCGTCGATTTCCACGCGCCCCTGCAGGCGGTAACGCGCATCGCGCACCTCCATGGTCTGCATGAGCTTGTGCTTGAGGCGCCAGGCGCTCTTGTAGGACACGCCCAGCTGGCGGCCCTGACCGTTGCGCGTGAGAAAAAAGCGCTTGCAGCCGCAGTGCGCGCACTGCCAGCCGTGGGGCCAACGGGCTGCCACGAGGGCACGCTCGCATTGCGGCTCCGTGCCGTAAAGTGCCTGGAACTGCGGCAGTGACAGGCCGCGCTGGAACTGGATGGCGTTCATGGACAGGGCACGCTCCTTTGCCGATGCATCGGCTCTACCGGGTAGAGGCCATCTGCCGTGGCAGATTCAAGTCCATCCGAGATAGGTCGCCAATCAGGTGAAATCGCCATCCAGCCCACATCTCACGGGCGCAAGCAGCTATTAAAAATATAGCAAATGGCGACCGCGCCGGCACATCTCGCAGGAATCGTTTACCTAACTTTACAGACGCTTCAACGCGACTTGTCGCGGCGGGCGCAGCATGGGAGGCTAGACGAAGGAGTTCCCATGAGCGATGTTCACGGCGGCGCAAGCACCACCAGCCCACCCACGGCAGCCAGTGGCTACACTGACCAGCAGCCCTCCAACCGTCCAGCGAGCCAGACCATGACACAGCAACTTTTGATGATCGAGGACGACACCCGACTGGCCACCATGGTGGGGGAATACCTGCGCCAGTCCGGTTATGCCTTCACCCACGCGGTCGACGGCGGCAAGGGCCTGGAGGCGCTGGAGGCCTGCAAACCCGACCTGGTGATTCTCGACCTGATGTTGCCCGACATGGACGGCCTGGAAGTCTGTCGGCGCATCAAGGGCCTGGGCGGCGAGGCCGGCCGCACGGCGGTGTTGATGTTGACCGCCAAGGGCGACCCGATGGACCGCATTGTGGGCCTGGAAATCGGCGCCGACGACTACCTGCCCAAACCTTTTGAGCCGCGCGAGTTGCTGGCCCGGATTCGGGCCGTGTTGCGCCGCGGCGGCGACACCGTCAGCACCGCCGGCAGCCAGAAAACCATGCGTTTCGGCTCGCTCGAGATTGACCGGGACGCCCGCACCGTGTCGGTGTCCGGCAAGACCTGCGAGTTGACCTCTTACCAGTTCGACCTGCTGGTGGCCCTGGCCGAGCGGGCCGGCCGCGTGCTCTCCAGAGACCAGATCATGGAAGCCGTGCGCGGCCGCGAGCTGGAAGCTTTTGACCGCTCCATCGACGTGCACATGGGCCGCATCCGCAGCGCCATCGAGCTCGATGCCAAGGACCCCAAACGTATTCTGACGGTGCGGGGTGTCGGCTACGTTTTCGCCAAGCAGCAGGACTGAGCGCATCGAGCGCACCGGCTTTCTTTTTTACTTTCTTTTTGACTTTTCTTATGTGGCCCCGATTTACCTCGCACCTCTATGTGCGCATCTGGCTGGCTGTGGTCGCCACCGTGGTGGTGCTGGCTTTTCTGGTCGGTGCCGCATGGCAGTTCAGCGCTGACCCGCCGCAGTTGCCGATACGTGAAGTCCTGGTTCACAACAGCGCCGGGGAGCTCATCGGCCGGGCCCAGACCCCGCCCAACCGCAAGCCGGGCGAGGGCCTGGAGTTTGATCTTGTGACCAACGACGGCCAGACCCTGAACCTGGTGCTGCCACGACCCAAACGCCCGCCCGGCAATTCCTGGACGCGCGCGCCCTTCGGTTTTGGCTGGATGCTCGGGGTGGTCGCCCTGGCGGTGGCCCTGGGAACCTACCCTATCGTGCGCCGTCTGACCCAGCGGCTGGAGGGCCTGCAACGCGGCGTCGAGCGCTGGGGCGACGGCGATTTGTCGGCCCGCGTGGCCGTGCAGGGCAGTGACGAGGTGGCTTTCCTGGCCGAACGGTTCAACCATGCCGCCGAACGTATTGAAACCCTGATGGAGTCGCAAAAATCATTGCTGGTGGCCCACAAGTCGCTACTGGCCAATGCTTCGCATGAGTTGCGTTCACCGCTGGCGCGTATCCGCATGGGCCTGGAGTTGATGGGCGACGGGGCCGGTTCCCCGCAGCGCGCCGAAATTTCGCGCAGCATCAGCGAGCTGGACCAGTTGATCGACGAAATTTTGCTGGCCAGCCGGCTGGACACCCGGCAGGCCGACGCGGAACCTTTTGAAGCGCTGGACCTGACCGGCCTGGCCGCGGAAGAATGCGCCCGTGTGCAGGCCGAACTGGACACCACGCCCCAGACCCACAGCCTGACGGTGCAGGGCTCGGCGCGCCTGTTACGCCGGCTGATTCGCAACCTGCTGGAAAACGCCAGGCGTTACGGCACTGGCGAGATCAGCCTGGAGCTGGCGCTGGCCAACAAGGGCGAGGCGCCACATGCGGTGATCCGGGTCAACGACCGCGGGCCTGGCGTTCCGCCGGATCAGCGCGAACGCATCTTCGAACCCTTTTACCGGCTACCGGGCGCCAGCGAACGCGAAGGCGGTGTGGGTCTGGGCCTGGCGCTGGTCAAATCCATCACCGCACGCCATGGTGGCACGGTGCGCTGCGAAGCCCGGTCAGGTGGTGGCGCTTCTTTCGTGGTGGAACTGCCGGTGACGGCTGCCGCCTGAAAGACAGTTGCCCATGACAGGAAGCGCGCGCTTCCTGTCGCATACGCCTGCCTCTGGCCACGCTCCAGCGCCAGTCGAAAACCGTCTGGCGGCAAGGCCTGCGTTAGCTCCCAGCGCAGCCACTGCAGGCCTGCGCTGGCGTTTGGCGGTACCAACAAAGCCAGTAGCTTTCTGGACGGACTAAAGGACGCGGTGACTGGCGCACTCAAGCCCTGAGTCGTGAAAAAAGTCCGGTTTTCACACCTTCTTCATTCGAAAAACGACAACCCTCCTCCAATTGGGGGAGGGCAAACCTAAGGACCGCCCCCTACAGTTCTCAGGTTGCTGTGACAACACCTGCGATAGGAACAAAGGCAGAAAAAGGATGAGGACAACAAGTCGACCAACAGACTGACGCCGTCCCAACAAAAAAACATCCCCAAAAAGGACTTTGACAAGCCACCGCGAGGTGGCTTTTTTTTGCCCGCCGGCCGTGCGCCGCGTTACCATCCCAGGCCTCGGCCCACCGACTATCCGGCCTGGCACCACCCGGTGTTTGGCCAAGAACCCAATCGACCGCAGGAGTTTTACCGTGAACCCCAACCATCAGGCCACCCTCGTCAGCCAGGGCTTTTCCCAAACGCCGCAAGAGCGGCTTCCGATGTTGTCCGGCGAAGCCATGTCCGCCGCGCAACGCGCCGTGGCAGACGCCTTGATCGCCGGCCCGCGCAAAGCCGTCATGGGCCCGTTTATTCCGCTGCTGCGCAGCCCGGAACTGATGGACCGGGTTGGCAAGGTGGGTGAATATCTGCGTTTTGACAGCGTGCTGGAGACCCGCATCCGCGAACTCGCGATGTGCCTGGTCGCGCGCCATGTGTCCAACCAGTTCGAATGGCTGATGCATGCGCCGCTGGCGCTCAAGGCCGGTGTGGCGCAGTCTTGCCTGGATACGATTGCGGCCGGCCAATACCCGCAGTCCGCCGCAGCCGATGAAGCCGCGGCCGTGGCGCTGGTGACAGAGCTGCTGCAACACCATGGGGTGTGTGATGCGTCTTATGCCGCTGCCCTGGGCCTGTTCGGCGAACAAGGGGTGGTCGAGCTGACCACCCTGGTCGGTTATTTCGCGATGGTTTGCTGGGTCATGAATGTGGCGCGTACCCCCACACAAGCCCCAACCGGTTTTGGCGCGCTGCAGGCCTTTCCGGCCTGAAGCGTCCGGGCCTAGAGCCTGTTTACGATCTCGATGGGGCCGCGCAGGCGACTTTTCGGGATGGGCTGCAAGGCGCGGTGCGCCGCCAATAGCTGGCTATTGGCAAGCGCCGCAACGCCGCAGACCGCCCGAAAAGGCACCTGCCCTTCGGGTTGGGGCGAAATCGGGCGATTTGCCCACCAAATCCCTTGCATGGGCATGAGCCCATGCTGCGCGATCTTGGCGACCAACTCATCCCGATTGCGCCCCAACGCGACCCCATCGAGATCGTAAACAGGCTCTTACAAGGCGGCCAGCACCCGCGCGGCGCTGATGTCGTTCAGGCAGCGGGTGTGGCCCAGCGGGCATTCGCGCGCAAAACAAGGCGCGCAGTCCAGCGGCGGCTGGTAGCCCGCATCGTTTTTCAGCCACAAGACCGTGGCCTGCGTGTTCAGCGGCGGGGTGTGCAAGGGGCTGGACGAGCCAAAAATCGCGACCTGCGGCACACCAAAAGCCGCGGCCACATGCATCAAGCCCGAGTCATTGCTGACCACGTGTTGGGCCGCGGCAATCGCGCAAAGCGCCTGCACGAGTGTGGTTTTGCCGGCGAAGTTCAGGCACTTGCCGGCCTGCAGCGCATTGACCGGCGCGGCGATTTCCTCACACAGCGCAGCCTCTTTGCCGGAGCCCAGCAAGACCACAGGCACCGCCAGATGTTTGGCCAGTTCTGAAAAGTGCGATGCCGGCCAGCGTTTGGCCGGACCGTATTCGGCGCCGGGCGCAAACACGACATAAGCGCCGCGTTTCAAGCCGAGGTCGGCCAGCGCCTGTTCCACCTCGGCCGCCGGCATCTGCAGCTCGGGCCGATCGGTGTCCAGATGGGCCTCGCCGCTGAGCGCCGAATAAAACGCCACCATGGGCGGGCGTTTGCCCTTGGCCGGGTTTTTGAGGCGGTGGGTCAGCAGGCCGACGCGGGCTTCACCCAGGTAACCCACCCGTTTGGGAATGCCGGCCAGCAAGGGCAACAAGGCGCTTTTCAGCGAGTTCGGCAACACATAAGCGGTATCGAACTGGCCGGCGATCCGTTTGGCCAGCAGGCGGCGCGCCTTCAGTTGCAGACCGCCGTGTGCAAACGGGAATTCGATGACCTCGTGCACCTGCGGCATCGCGCGGTACACCGGCGCCACCCAGGGCAAGGCGCCAACCGTGAGTTGTTCCCCGCGCGCGTGCAAGCGCCGCAGCAGTGGCTCGGTCATCACCGCGTCGCCTATCCACTGGGGCGCGATGATCAGTGAGGCCCCCCCGGTGCGGCCCGGCAAAACCGGTTTCGCGGCGGCCGCTTGCAGGGGGCGAGACACCTTAGTGGCCTGCGCCGAAATGTTCGCCGGCTTTCAGTTTGTACGCAGTGCCGCAATATGGGCACTTGGCTTCGCCGGTACGCGCCACGTCCAGGTAGACCTTGGGGTGGCTGTTCCAGATTTTCATGTCGGCCTTGGGGCTGGGGCAGAACACGCCGCCTTGCGGATTGAGGTCCTGGGCCAGAAGTTCAACGGTAGCAGATGTGCTCATAAATTCCTTGATCAACGAGAGAGCAGGCGTAGGGCTAGCTAGCTACCTGCCAGCAGGGGCCGCGGAACCGGCTTTGCCGGGCCGCAGGCGCAGCGCCCCCTAGTGGGGCAGCGTCGTACACGAAGTGACAAGCGTGGGGGCTCACACTTTGGCCAGCCAGTGGGCGTATTTCGGATTGCGGCCGTTGACGATGTCAAAAAACGCCGCCTGGATTTTTTCGGTGATGGGACCACGCGAGCCGATGCCGATTTCAACCCGGTCCAGTTCGCGAATCGGTGTGACTTCGGCGGCGGTCCCGGTGAAGAAGGCTTCGTCGGCGATATAAACCTCGTCGCGCGTGATGCGTTTTTGCACCAGCTCCAGGCCCAGGTCTTTGCAGATGTGCAGGATGGTGTTGCGTGTGATGCCGTTCAGGGCGCCGGCCGACAGGTCGGGCGTGTAGACCACGCCGTCCTTGACCACAAACACGTTTTCGCCGGCGCCTTCGCTGACAAAACCCGAAGCGTCAAGCAACAGGGCTTCGTCGTAACCGTCGTCCAGCGCTTCCATGTTGGCGAGGATGGAGTTGCTGTAGTTGCTGACCGCTTTGGCCTGCGTCATGGTGATGTTGACGTGGTGACGCGTGTAGCTGGAGGTCTTGACGCGAATGCCGCGTTTCATGCCGTCTTCACCCAGGTAAGCGCCCCAGGGCCAGGCCGCGACCATCAGGTGAATCGTGTTGCCCTTGGGTGACACGCCCAGTTTCTCCGAACCGATCCAGGCCAGCGGACGCAGGTAGCAGCTCTCCAGCTTGTTTTCACGCACCACGGCTTTTTGGGCTTCGTTGACTTCTTCCTGGCTGAAAGGAAGTTTCATGCGCAGGATCTTGGCGCTGTTGAACAAGCGGGTGGTGTGGTCTTCGAGGCGGAAAATCGCCGTGCCGTCCACGGTGTTGTAGGCGCGAACACCTTCAAACGCGCCGCAGCCGTAATGCAGGGTGTGGCTCAGCACGTGAATCTTGGCGTCACGCCAATCCACCATCTGGCCATCCATCCAGATTTTGCCGTCGCGGTCTGCCATGGAGGGAGCTACTGGGGACATGATGCGAATCCTCTATTGATGTCTGTGGGTATCTGTTGCGAAACCAGGGCGGCGGGCCGCAAAATCTGCCGGCCCCAGGGCTGCCCCCGAAAGATTGATTTTACGGGGCCGATGGCGGCGCTGCCGCGGCCGGACTGGATTCAGGCGCGGCAAGGGCTTGCGACTCTTCCGGTGCGGGGCGGAAAAGTGTGTGATGGCTCAGTTTGCCGCCCACAAAAGTGGCGGTTACCGAGGACTCCGAGCTGTCGGTCCAGCGGTAGATTTCGGGCTGCTCGTCCTTGGGCGAGAGCAGTTCTCCCAACGAGCGGGTCATGGCCACCACATGCAGCAAGGTGAGCCCGGGCCGGAGTTTGGCGTTGAGCATGACGGCGCTGTCGACATGACCGATAGGCCGGTTGGCGGCGCGTTTGAGCACCTGCAACATGCGGGTGAAATGCAGCAGTATCCACATCACCAGGCCACTCGCCGCCGCAGCGACCCCGGCCCAGCCAAAACTGCGGTAAGCCAGCACCACCAAGGCGACACCGGCGATCGGAACAAGAATTTTCTGAAATTTCATGGCGCTATTTTCGCAGCCACCGGCCGCCACCTGGCTGCGGGGAATGCGTAGCCCGCCCCGCTGCAGGGTGAAAACCGACTTTTTACAAGCTTTTTAGGCCTGTAGCCCATATGCCACGGACGCCATCAGCTACTGTTTTTATAGCGACATCTGTCGGCTGTCGCGCGCCAAACCCGGCGCGGACGCGCCTGCCCTGGGCCTTCACTCCTTGATGAAGGCGCGCATTTTCTTGCGCAGGTCCTTGTCACGGCGTTGCTCGGCATGCCAGTCCTGGCTGATGGCCCGGGTGACCGAAACAGCCATCAGCACCAGCACCACAGAAAACGGCAGGGCAAAAATGATGGTGGCGGTCTGCACCGCTTTGAGCCCGCCAGCAAACAGCAGGCTGATGGCAATCGCCGAGACCAGCACACCCCACATGATCTTGATGCGACTGGATGGGTTGGGGTCGCCGCCGCTGCTCATCATGCCCAGCACCAGCGTGGCCGAATCCCCCGAAGTCACAAAAAACACCAGCACCAGCAAGGTCGCCACCACCGACATCAGGCCGCCCATGGGCAGGGCGTTGAACATGACAAACATGGCGGTGGAGACATCGGCCTTGACGGCCTCGACCAGCGGCACGCCCTGGAAAATCCCCATGTACAGGGCGGTACCGCCAAAAATGGAAAACCAGGCAAAACCCACCAAGGTCGGCGCCAGCACCGTGCCCATGATGAACTCGCGAATGGTGCGGCCGCGCGAGACGCGGGCGATGAACAGGCCGACAAACGGTGACCAGGAAATCCACCAGGCCCAGTAGAAAATGGTCCAGTCGCCTATCCAGGAGCTGTCGCGGAAGGGGCTCATGCGCAAGCTCATGCGCACAAATTCGCTGAGGTAAGCCCCCAGCGTGGTGGTGAAGGTGTCCACGATGGCAATCGTCGGCCCGACGACCAGCACCGTCAGGGCCAGCACGGCCGCCATCACCAGGTTGCCCGAAGACAACCATTTGATGCCGCGCCCCACGCCGCTCACGGCAGAAACCAGAAACAGCGCCGTCGTCACCACAATGATGCCGGCCTGGGCCATCACGCCCACAGGCAAGCCGAACACCACATGCATGCCGCTGTTGATCTGCGTTGCACCCATGCCCAGCGACGTGGCCATGCCAAAAGCCGTGGCCACCACCGCCAACACGTTGAAGGCCGGTGACAGACCTTGCACAAATTTCCAGGGCAAGGCTTCGGTCGCTGAACTCACCAGCGCCGAGGACTTGCGGCGGAACTGGAAAAACGCGATGGCCAGGCCAACAATCCCGTAAATCGCCCAGGGATGCAGGCCCCAGTGGAAAAAGGCGTAACGCATGGCGGCATTGGCCGCTTCGGGTGTGCCCGGCGTGATGCCAGGCGGCGCGGTGCTGTAGTGGGAAATCGGCTCGGCCACCCCCCAGAACACCAGGCCTATGCCCATGCCGGCGGAAAACAACATGGCAAACCAGGCGCCCATCGAAAACTCGGGCTCCTCGTCTTCATCCCCCAGCTTGAGGTCGCCGTAACGGCTGAAGGCCAGAAAAAACGCCAACACCACCAACCCCAGCACCACCCAGAGGTAAAACCAGCCGAAGTTGCGCGTGATGCTGGCCAGCAGCAGGCTGAGCACGTTGTCCAGGCTATCCGGCGACAACAGGCCCCAGAGCACCACCATGGCAATCATGCCGGCCGACATCACACGTTGCATGAAGCGCTCCTGGGTTTAGGGATAACAAAAACTCAACTCAGACTGCGCACCAACTCCATGGCTTGTTCGATACGCTCCACCGGGTGAATGGTAAGCCCCTCAAAGGCTTTGTCATTCTTTTTTGGCGCGTTGGCTTTCGGCACCACCGCCACGCTGAAACCCAGTTTGGCGGCTTCCCGCAGCCGCTCCTGGCCGCGCGGCGCCGGCCGCACCTCGCCAGCCAAGCCGACCTCGCCAAAGGCGATAAAACCCTTGGGCAGTGGTTTGCCGCGCAGGCTGGAAGTGATCGCCAACATCACGGCCAGATCGGCCGCCGGCTCGCTGATACGCACGCCACCCACGGCATTGACAAACACATCCTGGTCCATACAAGCCACACCGGCATGGCGGTGCAACACCGCCAGCAACATGGCGAGGCGATCGCGGTCCAGACCGACTGACAAACGGCGCGGACTTGGGCCGCCCGCGTCCACCAGCGCCTGGATTTCAACCAGCATGGGCCGTGTGCCTTCCAGCGTGACCATCACGCAACTGCCGGGCACAGGCTCCGAGTGCTGGCTCAAAAAGATGGCGCTGGGGTTGCTCACACCTTTCAGGCCTTTTTCGGTCATGGCAAACACGCCAATCTCGTTGACCGCACCGAAGCGGTTCTTGATGGCACGCACCAGGCGAAAGCTCGAATGGGTGTCGCCTTCAAAATAGAGCACGGTATCCACCATGTGTTCCAGCACGCGCGGGCCGGCCAGCGCGCCTTCCTTGGTGACATGGCCAACCAGCACGATACACACGCCGCTGGATTTGGCGGCCCGCGTCAGGTGCGCCGCACATTCACGCACCTGCGCCACCGAACCGGGGGCCGAGGTCAGTTGGTCGGAATAAACGGTCTGGATCGAGTCAATCACCGCTACCGCCGGCCGCGTGGCTTCCAAGGTGGCGAGAATTTTCTCCAGCTGGATTTCCGCCAGCACCTTGACCTGCGAGCCGTCCAGCCCCAGCCGGCGCGAACGCAGCGCGACCTGGGCGCCGCTTTCTTCGCCGGTGACATACAAGGTGTTCAGGCCGCCGCGCTGCAGGGAGTCCAGCGCCTGCAGCAGTAAGGTTGATTTGCCTATGCCCGGGTCGCCGCCTATCAACACCACGCCGCCTTCGACAATGCCGCCGCCCAACACGCGGTCCAGCTCCTCCTGCCCGGTGGGGGTGCGCGCCATGTCGGTCGCCTCGATGTCGGCCAGCGTGGTGACTTCCGAGGCTTTGGCCAGCGAGGCAAAGCGGTTTTTCACGGGCGACACCGTCTCGGCGATGGACTCGATCAGCGTGTTCCAGGCCTCGCAATGTGGGCATTTGCCCAGCCATTTGGGGTTGGTGCCGCCGCATTCGGTGCAGGTGTAAATCGTCTTGTCTTTGGCCATGCGGGATATTACTGTAATTATTCACAGTACGGGTTAATCCCCAGTGGATTTGCCTTGGCAAAACCCGCGATTCATTTAATATATTAAATAATTTCAACGAAAGTTATGGTGACCCCTTTTATTCACCGCAACCTGCCCCGCCTGCTGCTGCAAGCGCGTGAGTCGGTCATGGCCTATACCCGGCCGCGCCTGCGCGAACACGCGCTGAGCGACCAGCAGTGGCGCGTCCTGCGTGTGCTGGGCGAACACGGCGTGGTCGAAACCGGCCGGGTCGCACGCGAGGCTTTTATCCTCGGCCCCAGCCTGACCGGTGTGTTGACGCGTATGGAACGTGACGGCCTGATAAGCCGCGCACGTGATCCACTGGACCAGCGCCGCACCGTCGTTGAAGCCACGGACAAAGGCCTGCAACTGGTTGCCACCTTGTCGCAAACCATAGAAGCACATTACGCATGGATGGAAAACACCTTGGGCAAACAAAAACTGGCGCAGCTCTATGAGCTGCTCGACAAAGTGATTGAACTGGAGCAGCCATGCACGTGATGCCCCAAGGAACGGTGTATGGCACGCTGTTGAATTTCCGCGGCGAAGTCGCTGCCACGGCCGCGCTGATGGACCAGCCGCCCTACAAGGCGCCGCCGAAAGCGCCGGTCTTGTATGTGAAACCGGCTAATACCTGGAGTACACACGGCACCGCCATCCAGGTGCCGGCGCGTGTGCCTGAGGTCGAGATAGGCGCCACCATCGCGATGGTGATGGGCCAAGCCGGCGCGGTTGTCGCTTATGTGTTGATGAACGATCTCTCCATCCCGCACGCCAGCTTTTTCCGGCCACCGGTCAAGTTCAAATGCCTGGATGGTTTTCTCGGCATCGGGAACCGTCAGGTCACACGCGCCGACGTGGGCGAGCCTGCGCAGTTCACGCTGGAGGTGCGTATCAACGGCGTGCTCAAACAAAGTGTCCATTTTGGCAACCTGGTGCGCAACACCTCGCAACTGCTGGCGGATGTGAGCGAGTTCATGACCTTGCATCCCGGCGATGTATTGATGCTGGGTTGTGATGTGGGCCGGCCGCTGGCCAAAGTCGGCGACCGCATCGACATCAGTGCGCCGGGTTTTGGCACGCTGAGCAACACCCTGGTGGCGGAAGAGGTGAACGTATGAAACTCGCACGAATAATTTACGAAGGTGCGGTACAAGATGCCACGGAACGCGACGGCCAGTTGTTGCTGAAGGACGGCCGTCTCGTCACCGAAACCGCCGTGAGCTGGCTGCCACCGCTGGCCCCCACACCGCGCCCACGCACCATCCTCGCGCTGGGTTTGAATTACGCCGACCACGCCAAGGAGCTTGAATTCAAGGCCCCCGAAGAACCGCTGGTCTTTATCAAGGGCGAAAGCACGCTCACCGGGCACCGGCAGCTCACGCGCCGTCCGGCCGATGTGCAGTTCATGCATTACGAATGTGAACTCACGGTGGTCATCGGTAAAACTGCGAAGAAGATCAAGCGGGATGACGCGTATGACTTTGTCGCCGGTTACACCATCGCCAACGACTACGCGATTCGCGACTACCTCGAAAACTGGTACCGCCCCAACCTGCGTGTGAAAAACCGCGACACCTGCACGCCGCTCGGACCCTGGCTGGTGGATGCCGCCGACGTGGCCAACCCCATGGCACTGGCCTTGCAAACCACCGTCAACGGCAAGATCACGCAAACCGGCAACACGCGCGACATGATTTTTGATGTGCCGTTTCTGATTGAATATTTCAGCAGCTTCATGACCCTGCAGCCCGGCGACTTGATCCTGACCGGCACCCCCGACGGCGTGGTGGATTGCCGGCCTGGCGATGTGATTGTCACCAGCATAGACAGCCTGGGCGCCTTGACCAACACCATTGAATGATTATGAAAATAGATCACCTCATCAACGGCAAATCGGTTGCCGGACAGAACTACTTTGAAACCGTCAACCCGGCCACGCAGGAGGTGTTGGCCGAGGTTGCCTCGGGCGGCGAAGCGGAAGTCAATGCCGCGGTCGCCGCAGCCAAGGAGGCTTTTCCCAAATGGGCGGGCCTGCCCGCGCCGCAACGTGCCAAACTGGTGCGCAAACTCGGCGACCTGATCGCCGCACATGTGCCCGAAATTGCTCAGATGGAAACCCGGGACTGCGGCCAGGTGATTGCACAAACCGGCAAACAACTGATCCCGCGCGCCGCCGACAATTTTTATTACTTCGCGGAAATGTGCACCCGGGTCGATGGCCACACCTACCCGACTGAAACCCACCTCAACTACACGCTGTACCACCCCACCGGTGTCTGCGCCTTGATCAGCCCGTGGAACGTGCCTTTCATGACCGCGACCTGGAAGGTCGCACCCTGCCTGGCGTTTGGCAATACCGCCGTGCTCAAGATGAGCGAGTTGTCACCGATGACGGCCGCCCGCCTGGGGGAGCTCGCGCTGGAAGCCGGCATTCCGCCCGGTGTGTTGAACCTGGTCCATGGTTATGGCAAGGAGGCCGGCGAGCCGCTGTGCCGCCACCCCGATGTACGCGCCATTTCCTTCACCGGCTCCACCGCCACCGGCAACCGCATCGTGCAGGCGGCCGGCCTGAAAAAATTCAGCATGGAGCTGGGCGGCAAATCACCATTTGTGATTTTTGACGATGCGAACCTGGAGCGCGCCCTCGACGCCGCGCTGTTCATGATTTTCAGCAACAACGGCGAACGTTGCACCGCCGGCAGCCGCATCCTGGTGCAGCAATCGATTTACGCCGACTTCGTCGCCAAGTTTGTGGAACGCGCCAAACGGATCAAGGTCGGCGATCCGCTGGACGAAAACACCACCATAGGCCCCATGATTTCGCAAGCCCACCTGGCCAAGGTGCGCAGCTACATCGATCTCGGGCCCAAAGAAGGCGCGACGCTGTTGTGCGGCGGTCTGGGCACACCGGACTTGCCGGACCCTGTGAAGAAAGGCAACTACGTCTTGCCCACCGTGTTTGCCGACGTGGACAACCGCATGCGGATTGCCCAGGAAGAAATTTTCGGCCCCGTGGCCTGCCTGATTCCGTTCAAGGACGAAGCCGAGGTGATTCGCCTGGCCAACGACACGCAGTATGGCCTGTCGAGTTATGTCTGGACCGAAAACATAGGCCGCGCGCACCGCGTCGCCGCGGCGGTCGAAGCCGGCATGTGTTTTGTCAACAGCCAGAACGTGCGCGACCTGCGCCAGCCTTTCGGTGGCACCAAGGGCTCGGGCACAGGGCGCGAAGGCGGCACCTGGAGTTACGAGGTTTTTTGCGAGCCGAAAAACGTGGCGGTGTCGCTGGGCTCACACCACATCCCGCACTGGGGCATTTAACTTCACCATCAGTTCACCATCAGTTCACCATCAGCACCATGACTTTTCATTCCATGCGCCGCCGTACCTTCCTGCAAACCTCGGGCGCTGCCGCCCTCGCCGCGTTGCCGGCCTTCAGCCACGCGCAAGCCTGGCCGGGCAAGCCGCTCAAAATCGTGGTGCCCTTCACCCCCGGCGGCACCACCGACTTTGTCTCGCGCCTGGTCGGCGTGGAACTGGGCAAGCTGCTGGGCCAGCCGGTGATTGTGGAGAACAAGCCCGGCGCCGGGACGGTGATCGGCGTGGATGCTGTCGCCAAATCACCCGCCGACGGCTACACGCTGGTGTGTGTGGCCAACAGTTTCACGGCCAACCAGACCTTGCTGAAAAACCTGCCTTACGACACGCTCAAGGACCTCAAGCCCGTGGCCTTGATGGGCATGTCGGAACATGTGCTGGCCACGCACCCGGGCAGCGGCATCAAGAACATCAACGACTTGCGCAACGTCGCCAAGGCCAAACCGGGCACCTTGAGTTTTGCCTCCTTCGGCAACGGCACCTCGGCCCACCTCTCGGGCGAAATGCTGAAGACACAGATGGGCCTGGACATCGTGCATGTGCCTTACAAAGGCCAGGGCCCGGCGCTGACCGATTTGCTGGGTGGCCAGGTCACGGTGATGTTCGGCAACTGGCCCGAATTCCGCAGCCACATCGAAAGCGGCAAGCTGGTCGCCGTGGGCATGGCCACCGCCCAACGTTCGGTCTATGCACCGGCCATTCCGACGCTGGCCGAGCAGGGTGTGCCCATCGAATCGAATTCCTGGAACGGCTTGCTGGCCCCCGCCGGCACACCGGACGCCGTGGTGCGGCGCCTGAACGCCGAGGTCAACCGGGCGCTGGCCACGTCGGCCGTGGCCGAAGCCTTCAACAAAGGCGGGATTGCCTCGCTGTCTGGCTCACCGGAACAATTCGCCGCCTTCATACAGAGTGAAATCGCCAAATACGCGCAGGTGATCCGCCGCGCCAACATCACGACCTGAGGCGCAAGCCCGATCAACCCTCAACGCTGGAGCCAACCATGGGCACCCTCGCACTCGCCGCCAAAATCACGCATGTCCCGTCGATGTACCTGTCGGAGTTTCCGGGGCCCAACTTCGGCTGCCGCGACGCCGCCATCAACGGCCACAAGGAAATCGACAGGCGCTGCCGCGCGCTGGGTGTGGACACCATCGTGGTGTTCGACGTGCACTGGCTGGTCAACAGCGAATACCACATCAACTGTGCGCCCAAGTTCGAAGGCACCTACACCAGCAACGAGCTGCCGCACTTCATCAAGAACCTGCCCTACGCCTATCCCGGCAACCCTGAACTGGGCCACCTGATCGCCGACGTGGCCAACGACATGGGGGTGAAAAGCCGGGCGCATTCGGACACCACGCTGGAGCTGGAGTACGGCACGCTGGTGCCCATGCGTTACATGAACAGCGACCAGCATTACAAGGTCGTCTGTGTCAGCGCCTGGTGCGATTGGCACGACCTGGAAGAGTCCGCCCGCTTCGGTCTGGCCGTGCGCAAGGCCATCGAGGAAAAATACGAAGGCACCGTCGCGGTGTTTGCCAGCGGTTCACTCTCGCATCACTTTGCCGACAACGGCCGCGCGCCCGAATTCATGCACAAGGTCTACGACCCTTTCCTCGAGCAGGTGGACCAGCGTGTGGTGGAGCTTTGGAAAGCCGGCGACTGGACAAGCTTTATCGGCATGTTGCCCATGTACGCCGAAAAATGCTGGGGCGAAGGCGACATGCACGACACCGCCATGTTGCTGGGCCTGCTGGGCTGGAAGGACTACACGGCGCCGGTGGAAATCATCACGCCTTATTTCGGCAGCTCGGGCACCGGCCAGATCAACGCGATTTTTCCGGTCACGCCGCTGACCGAACCGAGCACCGCGAAAGCCTGACATGCCACATCTGAAAATCGAATACACCGCCAACATCGACGCCCGCGCCGATATAGCCACCTTGTGCAAGGCGCTGAACCAGGTCTTGCTGGAAGCCAGGGATGAGAAGGGCCAAGCGGCCTTCCCCGTGGGGGGTATCCGTGTGTTGGCCTACCCCGCGCCTTACCACGCGGTGGCCGACGGGAAACAGGACTATGCCTTTGTCTACCTGAACCTGCGGATCGCGACAGGGCGCAGCGACGCTACCAAAAAGATAGCTGGCGACGCCCTTCTGGCAAGGACAAAAGCCCATTTTGAATCCCTATTCTCAACAACACTGATGGGCATCACCTTGCAGATCGACGAAGGTGTGCAGGTCTACGACGCCAAACACAGCAACCTGCATCCACTTTTCAACAAGTAAAACGCCATGCTGCCCCAAGACCTCATCACCCAGCTCGCCGCCGAACTGCAACACAGCGAACAATCGCGTGTGCAGGTCGAACATTTCTCCAAACGTTACCCGGTCATGACGGTTGCGGACGGTTACGCCATCTCGCGCGCCTGGGTGCAGATGAAACTGGCCGAAGGCCGCAGTATCCGCGGCCACAAGATCGGCCTGACCTCGCGCGCCATGCAGCTGTCCAGCCAGATCGACGAGCCGGATTACGGCACCTTGCTGGACGACATGTTTTTCGAACCCGGCGACATTCCGGCGTCGCGTTTTATCGCGCCGCGTGTCGAGGTGGAGCTGGCCTTTGTACTCAAACGCAAACTGGAAGGAACCCACATCACCATCGACGACGTTCTGGAAGCGACGGATTACGTACAACCAGCCATAGAGATCATCGACGCACGTATCGAGCAGTTCGACCGCCACAGCAAAACCATGCGCAAAGTGCAGGACACCATCAGCGACAACGCCGCCAACGCCGGCATCGTGCTCGGTGGCCGCAAGGTCTTGCCGCGCGAGGTCAACCTGCCCTGGGTCGGTGCCATCCTGCGCCAGAATGGCGTGGTGGAGGAAACCGGCCTGGCCGCCGGTGTGCAGGGCCACCCGGCCATCGGTGTGGCCTGGCTGGCCATGAAACTCGCCCCCTGGGGCGAATGCCTGGAGGCCGGCGAGGTTGTGCTGGCCGGCTCTTTCACCCGGCCTGCCGTCGCCAAACCCGGCGATGTGTTCGACGCCGACTATGGCCCGCTGGGCCGTTTTGAATTTTCCTTTGTCTAGAAGACCGACATGCAAACACCAACCAATCCCTTCAAGCAGGCGATCGCCAAGCAACAAACCCAAATCGGCCTGTGGGTCAGCCTGGCCGACCCCTACAGCACCGAGATCTGCGCCGGCGCCGGTTTCGACTGGCTGCTGATCGACGGCGAACATGCCCCCAACGATGTGCGCAGCATCCTGGCCCAGTTGCAGGTGGTCGCGGCTTACCCGTCGCACCCGATCGCACGGGTACCCATGGGCCATGGCCATGTCGGCGAGGCCTTGATCAAACAATACCTGGACATAGGCGTGCAGACGCTGCTCGTGCCCATGGTCGACACCGCCGAGCAGGCCGCCGCGCTGGTGCGCGCCACGCGTTACCCGCAGTTTGACGCAGAGGGTAAATCCACCGGCGGCATTCGCGGCATGGCCGGGGCCCGCGCCTCGCGCTGGGGCCGCTACCCGGCCTATGCCCATGAAGCCAATGCACAAGTCTGCCTGCTAGTGCAGGCCGAGACCCAAACCGCGCTGGACAACCTGGACGCGATTGCCGCCACCGACGGTGTGGACGGCGTGTTTATCGGCCCGGCCGATTTGTCGGCCTCGTTAGGCCATGTCGGCAACCCCGGCCACCCCGACGTGCAGACGGCGATTGAAAAAGCGATCCAGCGTATCGTCCAGGCCGGCAAGGCCGCCGGCATCCTGACCACCGACGAAGCGCTGGCCCGCCACTACATGGACCTGGGCGCCACCTTTGTCGCCGTGGGCCTGGACACCAACCTGCTGGTGCGCCACACCAGTGCGCTGGCTGCGCGTTTCAAAAGCGGTCTCACGGTGGCGCCCGCCGGCAAAACCTACTGAGCCCATGACTACGGATACGCCTGTCTGCCTGATCACCGGCTCCGCCACCGGCATAGGCGCAGCCTGCGCGCGTTTGTTTGCGCGCCAGGGCTGGTGTGTGGCGCTGAGTTACCTGGACGAACACACACGAGCCGAAGCCCAGGCGGTGGCCGAGGACTGTCAGGCAGCCGGTGGGCAAGCCTGGCTGCAAGCCCTGGACGTGCGTGATGACGCTGCCTGCCAGCGTTATGTGCAAGCCGTGCTGGCACGGTTTGGCCGCATCGATGCGCTGATCAATTGCGCGGGCACCACGCGTTTTATTGCACACACCGACCTCGCCGCGCTGGACGCGGACGAGTTTCACCGCACTTACGACGTCAATGTGGTGGGCGCCTACCAGATGGTGAAGGCTTGCGCAGACGCGCTCAAGGCCGGCGGTCAGGGTGCCGTGGTCAATATCTCGTCGATAGGCGGCGTGTTGGGCCGTGGTTCGTCCATGGCGTATGCCGCGTCCAAGGGCGCGCTCAATACCCTCACCTTGTCGCTGGCCCGCTCGCTGGCACCACAAGTGCGTGTCAATGCGATTGCGCCCGGGTTTGTCGATGGCGGCCTGCCCGGCCGTGTGCTGGACGAAGCCCGCTACGCACAAGTGTTGGCGGCACAAACCGCCGCCTCGGTTCTTCAGCGCGTGTCGCAGCCCGAAGAGGTGGCGGCGCTCGCCTGGTATTTAAGTGCACAGGCGCCTGGCATGACCGGCGCCGTGCTGATGATGGACAACGGCCTGCACCTCAACGCAGGATAAATAAGAAACCCATGAGCAACCACGACAACAACGACCCGCCCACACCGCCGCGCAAATTCCGCTCCGCCACGATTTACGAAGGCACGGTACGTGCCACCACACGCAGCTTTTTGTATGCGCTGGGCCAGGACGACGAAGAGATAAAGCGCCCGCACATCGGCGTCTTCCACACCGGCGGCGAAATGAGCCCCTGCAACCTGAACCTGCGCGATCAGGCGCAACACGCCAAGACCGGCATTTATGCCCACGGCGGCATGCCACACGAATGCCCGGTGGTCTCTGTGTCTGATGGCCTGACCATGGCGCATTCGGGCATGCGGTTTTCACTGATCTCGCGCGAGCTGATCGCCGACAGTGTGGAAGCATCCACACGTGGCCACCAGTGGGACGGCATTTTCGGCATCGGTGCTTGCGACAAAAACCTGCCCGGCCTGATGATGGGCATGGTGCGTTGCAATGTGCCCAGCGTGTTTGTGCATGGCGGCTCGGCGCTGCCGGGCCAGGCACCTGGCGTGGATGGCCGCGACCTGAATGTGGTGGACACCTACGAAACCATAGGCAAGGTGCTGGCTGGTGACGCGACGCCGGACGAACTCGACGCCATGAGCCACGCCTGTCTGCCCACGGCTGGCGCCTGCGCCGGTCAGTTCACCGCCAACACCATGGGCATGGTGTCCGAAGCGATTGGCCTGGCGCCCATAGGCTCCAGCATGGTGCCCGCCGTTTTCAGCGAACGTGCGCCGCTGATGCGCCGCGCCGCCAAAACCTTGATGAAAGCCGTGATGGGCGAGGCCCCGCTGCCGCGCGACATCGTCACGCGGCACGCGCTGGAAAACGCCTGCGCCGTGGTCTCGGCCACGGGTGGTTCGACCAATGCCGCGCTGCATATCCCGGCGATTGCGCACGAAGCCGGCATCAAGTTCCATCTGGACGACGTGGCCGAGGTGTTTGCCCGCACGCCACTGATTGCCGACCTGCGCCCGGGTGGCAAATACCTGGCGCGTGATTTGTATTACGTGGGTGGCGCCGGCGTGGTGATGCGTGAATTGCTGCAACGCGGCTACCTGCATGGCGACTGCCTGACCTTTAGCGGCCGCACCCTGGCGCAAGAGTTGGAAGGCGCAGCCGCCCCCGACGGCCGTGTGGTGCGTGACCTGGCGCATGCGCTGTCACTCGACGGTGGCCTGGCCGTGCTCAAGGGCAATTTGTGCCCGGACGGTGCGCTGCTGAAAACCGCCGGCCTGGCCACCTTGGTGCATCGCGGCCCGGCCCGTGTGTTTGATTCGGAAGAAGCCGCCCAAAGCGCGGTGCAACAGCGCCGCTACGAAAGCGGCGACGTGATCGTGATCCGCAACGAAGGCCCCAAGGGCAGCCCCGGCATGCGCGAGATGTTGGGCATCACCGCCCTGCTGTACGGCCAGGGCATGGGCGACAAGGTGGCGCTGCTGACCGACGGCCGTTTTTCGGGCGCCACACGCGGCCTGTGTATCGGTTATGCCGGGCCGGAAGCCGCCGACGGTGGCCCGATTGCCGCCTTGCGTGATGGCGACATGGTCAGCATCGACGCCCGCGCGAACGCACGCAGTATTTCCGTGGAACTCAGCGATGCACAAATCCGGGAAAGATTGGCCACGACTGGTGAAACCCCGGCTGTGCATCGGGGTGGTTTGCTGGAAAAATATGCGCTGACAGTCAGGCCCAGTCACCAAGGCGCGGTCACCCACTCGGGTGGCGTGATCTGGTTGCGCGACGATGCCTGATCTTCAACTTCTTATTTCACTACCAACAGGAGACAAATCCATGAACATCTCACGTCGTCAAGTTATTCAGTCCGCCGGCGCTTCCGCGCTGCTGGCCAGCATCGGCAACGCCGCCTGGGCCCAGGCACTGGAGAACCTCAAGATCATCACCGGCTTCGCGGCCGGCGGCACCTCCGACACCTTGTGCCGCCGCATGGGCACCAAGCTGGCGCCCGATTACGCCAAAACCGCCGTGGTCGAGAACCGCACCGGTGCCGGTGGCCAGATCGCCATCCAGTATGTCAAAAGCGCTGCGCCGGACGGCATGACGCTGCTGCAGACGCCCACGTCCATGCTCACGATTTACCCGCACATCTACAAAAAATTGGCATATGAGCCGCTGGTGGACCTGGCGCCGGTAACGCTGGCCTGTGTGTTCGACTTCGGTTTGGCCGTGGGCCCGGCCGTGCCGCTCAGCGTGAAAACCGTGCCCGAGTTCCTGGCCTGGGCCAAGGCCAATCCGCTGGGCGCCAACTTCGGCTCGCCGGCCGCTGGCTCCACGCCCCACTTCATTGGTGCACTGCTCGGCAAAAGCGCCGGCGTCGACCTGAAACACGCGGCCTACCGCGGCACACAGCCGGCCATGCTGGACCTGCTGGGCGGCAACATCTCGGCCGTGTCCGGCCCGATCGGTGACCTCACACAACACCTGCCCACCGGCAAGGTCCGCATCCTGGGGGTGTCCGGCGCCAAACGCAGCCGCTTCGCCCCTGACGTGCACACCTACACCGAGCAAGGCCTGAAGGACATGATCCACAGCGAATGGTTTGCCTTCCTGATGCCGGCCAAAACCCCGACCGAGGTGGTGAACCGCATGAACGCTGCCTTGAAAGTCGCATTGGCGCAAAAAGACGTGATCGATGGCCTGGCCGGTTTTGGCCTGGAAGCCATCTCTTCCACACCGGCCGAGCTGACCGAGCTGCTCAAGAAGGACACCGCCAAGTGGGCACCCATCGTCAAGTCCGTCGGCTTCACGGCTGAGGCGTAATTCATAGCCCCCACGCTGGTCGCTGCGCATACTGCGCTGCCCCCCGAGGGGGCGCGACCGGCTTGGGGCGGCCCGGCGCCGGTCTCCGTCCTTGTTTGATATTTCGTGAGCACACCATGAATACCGTTTTGAAATCACCTCCCGCCAGCATGCATCCCGACGAGTGGAAGGAGCGCCAGCAGCTGGCCGCCTGTTACCGCGTGTTTGCGATGCTGGGCTGGACCGAGATGATTTACAACCACATCACGGTGCGGCTGCCGGACAGTGTCACGGGGGGTGCGAAGCAATTCCTGATCAACCCCTTTGGCCTGCATTATTCGGAAGTCACGGCCAGCAATCTGCTCAAGATCGATCTGCAGGGCAACAAGCTGGATGACAACCCCTGGCCGGTGAACCCGGCCGGTTTCACGGTGCATGCCGCCATCCATGACGGCCTGCCCGGCGCCCATTGTGTGATGCACACCCACACCACGGCCGGCGTGGCCGTGGCCTGCACGCAAGGCGGACTGGCACAGAACAATTTTTATTCGGCCCAGTTGCATGACTTGGTGGCCTACCATGACTTCGAAGGCATCACCATCCACGCCGACGAAGCGCCGCGCCTGCTGAAAAACATAGGCGACAAGCCGGTGGTGATTCTGCGCAACCACGGCCTGCTGGCCTGGGCATCGACCCTGCCGCTGGCTTTTGTGCGGCTCTGGACCTTGCAACGCGCCTGCGAGATCCAGATGGCGCAAGCGGCGATGGGGCCGGCGATTGCCGTGTCCGCGGCCGTGGCACGCAAGACCACACACGACTCCTTCCAGTTCGACGCCCAGTTTGGCGCCGGCCAGGACGTTTTTGATGCCCTGGTACGGCAGATGGACCGGATTGATGACAGCTATAAAAACTAGAGCGCCTTGCGTCCGTACAGCAAGGGCTGGAGCCCATTTTGACCATTAAAAAAGTTTGTATTTACGGTGCTGGCGCTATCGGCGGCTGGATGGGCGTGAAACTCGCACAAGCCGGCTGCGAGCTCAGCGTGGTGGCACGCGGCGCCACGCTGGCCGCCTTGCAAGAACACGGCCTGCGCCTGCAACGCGGTGACGACATCACAACCGCGCCCGTGCGTGCCAGCGCCGACCCGGCCACGTTGGGCGTGCAGGACCTGGTCATCGTCGCCGTCAAGGCGCCGGCCATGGCCGACGTCGCCAAAGCCATCGCGCCGCTGATCGGCCCCGACACCCTGGTGCTCACCGCCATGAACGGTGTGCCCTGGTGGTTTTTTGAAGGTTTCGGCGCGCAATACGCCGGCACACGGCTCAAGGCCGTGGACCCGGACGGCACGATTGCCCGCGCGATTCCGGCGCGCCACATCATCGGCTGTGTGGTGCATGCGAGTTGCTCGCTGAACAGCCCGGGTTTTGTGAAAAATCACTTCGGCAACAAACTCATCATCGGCGAGCCCTCCGGCGAAAAAACAGCCCGCGTGCTGGCGCTGGCGGCGCTGCTGGAACAAGCCGGCCACGAGGTCGTGTTGTCGGAGCAGATCCAGAAAGACGCCTGGTACAAACTCTGGGGCAACATGACGGTGAACCCGATCAGCGCCTTCACCGGCGCCACCACCGACCTGATCATGGGTGATGAGCTGGTGCGCGGTTTCATTTCCAAAGTGATGCTGGAGGCCAAGGAAATCGGCGCCCGTATCGGCATCCCGATCGACCAGCAGCCGGAAGACCGGCACGCGGTCACGCTCAAGCTAGGCGCCTTCAAAACCTCCATGTTGCAGGACGTGGAAGCCGGCAAAGGCATTGAACTCGATGCGCTGGTCACAGTGGTGAAAGAACTCGGCGAGCTGACCCAGGTGCCCACGCCGTTTACCGACGCCCTGCTGGGCCTGAGCCGCTTGCACGCGCGCGTGCACGGTTTGTATTGATGGCACCCAGCGCCGGCAAAGCCATCAGCGGTACGGCCTTCGCCACCCTGCTGCTGATCGCGCTGATGATGGGCGCCAACCATGTGGCGGCGCGCCTGGCGTTCAACAACGGCGTGGATGTGGTCACGGCCGTCGCGTTTCGCAGTGTGGTCACCGCGCTGGCCGTGGCGGCGTTGCTGGCCATCCAGGGTGTGAGCATCCGTTTCAGCCCACGCAACAAACGTATCCTGCCGGTCATCGGCCTGCTGATCGCGGTGCAAAGCCTGTGCCTGTATTCCGCGGTGGCGCGGCTGCCGGTGGCGCTGGCCTTGCTGGCCTTCAACACCTACCCGATCTGGACTGCTTTGTGGGACTGGGTCTTGTACCGCCGCGCGCCCGAACGCGCCATGCTGATCGCCATGCCGGTGATCCTGATCGGGCTGGCGCTGGCGCTGGACGTCTTGGGTGCGGCCTCAGGCCTGGGGGCCGCCGGCCAATGGGGCCGCATAGGCACCGGCGTGGCGTTTGCGCTGGCCGCCGCGGCCACCTTTGGCGTGGCGCTGGTGTTGACCCAGCACGAAGCCGGCGATGTGGATGGCCGCGTGCGCACCTTGACCACCATGAGCACCGTCGGCCTTTTTGCACTGGTCGGCGTGGCCGTGCAGGGCGGCTTTCATTTGCCGCAGGCGGCCGTGGGCTGGTGGGGTCTGCTGGCACTGACCTTTTTGTACGGCACGGCTTTCACCATCATGTTCACCGTCTTACCCCGGCTGGGGGTGGCGGGCAATTCGGCCATCATGAATGTGGAGCCGGTGTTTGCGCTGGTGCTGGCCTGGCTGATCCTGGGCCAGGCGATTGCGCCTGTGCAGGTGGCCGGGGCCTTGCTGGTGGTGGGCGCGGTGATGGTGCTGGGTTTGAGGAAGCGCTGAGCCTCGTCAGTGGGCGACGGATTTTGAAAAGACGTTGAGCACCACCACACCCGCGACGATCAGGCCCAGGCCGGCAATCGCCGGGCCGTCCAGCGACTGCCCAAACACCAACCAGCCTATCAGCGCAATCAGCGCCACCCCCGCACCGGACCAGATCGCATACACCACACCTATCGGCAGTGTGCGCAAGGTGATGGACAGGCAATAAAACGCCAGACCGTAACCCAGCACCACAATCACCGAGGGCCACAGGCGTGTGAATTCGTTGGATGCCTTGAGTGCGGACGTGGCGAGCACTTCCGCAACAATTGCCAGGGACAAAATAAGCCACTGCATGTCTTTGTCCTTGCTTAGATCGTGTTAGATCCATCCACCACCACCGGCACCCGCGGCGCCAGCGCACACATCAACTCGTAACCCACCGTGCCGGCGGCCTGCGCCACGTCGTCAATCGGCAACACCGTGCCGCGGGCCGAACGGCCCCACAAGGTCACCTCGCTGCCGATGCCGGCCTCGGGCACCGGTGTCAGGTCCACCGTGATCATGTCCATGCTGACCCGCGCCACCAGGCGGGTGCGCACCCCGTTGACCAGAATCGGCGTGCCCGTTGTGCAATGCCGGGGATAACCATCGGCATAACCGCAAGCCACCACACCGATGCGTAGCGGCCCGTCGGCGGTGAAGCTGGAGCCATATCCCACGGTGTCGCCGGCCACCAGTTGCTGGATGCCTATGATTTTGGAGGCCAGGGTCATGGTCGGCAACAAGCCCCAGTCGGCGGCACTTTTTTCAGGGAAATCGGGTGCGCTGCCGTAGACCACAATGCCGGGCCGTACCCAGTCGGATTTTTCGCCTATGAGCGCGCCATGGCGCAGGATGGCGGCGCTGTTGCTGAGCGTGCGCTCGCCGGGCAGGTCGTGCGTGACGGCCTCGAAAGCCCGCAGTTGTTCGCTGATGCCTTTGGGGCCATCGGCGTCGCTGAAATGGGTCATCAGCGAAATTTCGTCGACCTGCGGCAAGGCGTTCAGCCGTGTCCAGGCGGTGCGGTAACGTTGTGGCGTGAAACCCAGGCGGTTCATGCCGGTGTTCATTTTCAGGAACACGCGGTGTGGCAACTGGGTTTTGTGGGTCGCCAGCATGCTGATCTGCTCCTCGCAGTGCACCGTGTGCCACAGGCCCAGGCGCGAACACAGCTCCAGATCACGCAGTTCAAAACAACCTTCCAGCAACAAGATAGGGCCGCGCCAGTCAAGCGCGCGCAGACGCTGCGCCTCGGCCAGATCCAGCAGGGCAAAACCGTCGGCGCTACGCAAACCGTCAAAGGCCCGCTCGATGCCATGGCCATAAGCATTGGCCTTGACCACCGCCCAGACCCGGGCATCGGGCGTGGCGGCACGTACACGCGCGAGGTTGTGGTTGAGCGCTGCGGGGTGAACAGTGGCAAGAATCGGACGGGGCATGGCAGGCTAGGAGGTCGGGAAAACAACAAAAAATGGACAAGCCAATACGGCGGAGGGCCGGCCTGTCAAGGCCAATTTCTCGATTCTGCCAGCTTGCCACGTGCTATAAACCTCCATCGTTAGGAGACATTCACTTTATCTTGTGGCACCAGACTGTCTGGTGCATACGCAATGGTGATCAAAACAGTTTAATGAAGCGCGGTTTTTACACCATCATGGCAGCCCAGTTTTTCAGCTCGCTGGCTGACAACGCGCTGTTCGTCGCCGCCGTCGAGCTGCTCAGGACCAGTGGCGCGCCCAAATGGCAGCCGGCTGCGCTGGTGCCTATGTTTGCGCTGTTTTATGTGGTACTCGCGCCTTTTGTCGGGGCTTTTGCCGACGCGCAGCCCAAGGGCAAGGTCATGTTCATCAGCAATGCCATCAAGGTGGTGGGCTGTCTGATGATGTTGTTCGGCACCCACCCGCTGATGGCTTACGCGATTGTTGGCCTGGGCGCCGCCGCGTATTCGCCGGCCAAATACGGCATCCTCACCGAACTGCTGCCGGCCTCGCAACTGGTCAAGGCCAATGGCTGGATCGAGGGCCTGACGATTGCCTCCATCATCCTGGGTGTTTTGCTGGGCGGCCAGCTGGTTGGCCATTCGGTGTCGAATTTGCTGCTGTCCTTTGATTTCCCCGTCATCAACACCGGCATAGACACACCCCCCGAAGCCGCCATTTCCGCGCTGATTGTGTTGTACGTGATCGCCGCCTGGTTCAACTTGCGCATCCCGCTCACCGGCGTTGAAATGCGCCCCATGCCGCGCAACAAGCTGGAGCTGCTGCCCGACTTCTGGAACTGCAATGCGGCGCTGTGGCGCGACAAGCTGGGCCAGATTTCGCTGGCCACCACCACCTTGTTCTGGGGCGTGTCCGGCAACCTGCGCTACATCGTGCTGGCCTGGAGTGCCGCCGCGCTGGGTTATAGCACCACGCAGGCGTCCAGCCTGGTGGGCGTGGTGGCGATTGGCACGGCCATAGGCGCCATCCTGGCCTCCATGCGTATGCGGCTGGAACACGCCACCAGCGTGATGCCCCTGGGCATCGCCATGGGCATCCTGGTGATTTTGATGAACTTCATCACCAACGTCTGGGTCGCCGCACCCTTCCTGATTTTGCTGGGCGGCCTGGGCGGTTTTCTGGTCGTGCCCATGAACGCGCTGCTGCAACACCGCGGCCACAACCTGATGGGCGCGGGCCGCTCCATCGCGGTACAAAACTTCAACGAACAGGCCTGCATCCTGGCCCTGGGCGCAGGTTACAGCCTGTCCACCGGCATGGGCCTGTCGGCCTTTGGCGCGATCACCACCTTTGGCGTGGTGGTGGCGGGCTTCATGTGGCTGATCCAGCGTTGGCACAAAAGCAACTGCATCAAGTACAAAGAGCAGGTGGACCACCTGCTGACCATCGCCCGCAGCGACAAATCACACTGATGCAGGCCGGCGCGATCCCCGCTCGCCACGGCCCGCCCCTGGCCGCAGCGGCCCTGGTGTGCAACGCCTTTGTCTGGGGCGTGTCCTGGTGGCCGTTTCGCGAACTGCAGTCCCTGGGCCTGCATCCCCTGTGGGCTACCGCGCTGATCTACTTTTTTTCACTGGCCTGCGTGTTCTGCGTCTGGCCCCGCGCCTGGCGCGGCTTTGCGCAACATCCGCAGCTGTGGCTGCTGGCGGTGGCGGCCGGCCTGACCAATGTCGGCTTCAACTGGGCCGTCACGGTTGGCGACGTGGTGCGTGTGGTGTTGCTGTTTTACCTGATGCCCGCCTGGTCGGTGCTGCTGGCCTGGGCCGTGCTGGGTGAACAACCGACACGCGCGTCCCTGCTGCGGCTGCTGCTGGCCATGGTCGGCGTGTTGATTGTGCTGAAGTCGCCCGACTCGCCCTGGCCGGTGCCGCAGGGTGCGGCGGACTGGCTCGCCCTGATGGGTGGCCTGTGTTTTGCCGCCACCAATGTCTTGCTGCGCAAACTGGCGTACACACCCAGCCCCTCACGCATGATGGCCATGTTTGGCGGTGGCGCCCTCATGGCCAGTGCCACGGCCTTGTTGGGCATGGCCGGGCAATACGTGCCGGCGCCGGCCTGGACCAGCGCCTGGCTGCCTGTGGCCCTGGGCCTGAGCCTGGCTTTCCTGGTCAGCAACATGGCGCTGCAATACGGCGCGGCGCGGCTGGCCGCCAGCACCACGGCGATTGTGATGTTGACCGAAATCCTGTTCGCCAGCCTGTCTGCCGCCCTGCTGGGCGCGGCGGCGTTCAGCCCCCGCCTCCTGCTGGGCGGCAGCCTGATCGTGCTGGCCGCCGTGCTGGCCGCCATGGCCCCCGCCCCGGCCGCCTTGCCAGGCGACGAAAAATCGCCTTGATCCTGCCCGCTGCGTTAAAGTGACAGATCACTTCAGGAGCACCCATGAGCAGCATCTATGACTTCGAAGCCCAGCAGATCAACGGCAAGGACATCTCGCTCTCGGAATTCAAGGGCAAGGTCATGTTGATCGTGAACACCGCCAGCAAATGTGGCTTCACGCCGCAGTTCGGCGGGCTGGAAGAACTTCACAAAAGTTATGCGGGCAAAGGTCTGGCCGTGCTGGGTTTTCCGTGCAACCAGTTCGGCTCGCAAGACCCGGGCAGCGACGGGGAAATTTCGGAGTTTTGCCAACTCAACTACGGCGTGAGTTTTCCGATGATGGGCAAGATAGATGTCAACGGCCCGGCCGCCCACCCGCTGTACAAATGGCTGTCGTCCGAAGCGCCCGGTCTGTTGGGCAGCAAGGCCATCAAGTGGAACTTCACCAAGTTTCTGGTTGGCAAGGACGGCCAGGTGATACGGCGTTATGCGCCCACCGACAAACCGGCCGACCTGGCAAAAGACGTGGAAGCCGCACTCGCCGCTTGATTCACAGTCAAATCCGGCTCTAGTCCTTTAAACACGGGCTCTGATAGCTCCTGTTTTTATAGCGACCAAAACAAAGCCTCAGGCCGCCGCGTTGAGCTGGCGCAAAAAATCCGCCAGCGTTTTGCCGGCCTCCTGCTGAAAACCGGCCTCCAGCACCGTCAGCGACTGAATACGGTCCACACGAAAACTGCGAAAGTCGCAGCGTGTTTCGCACCAGGCCGCCAGGGTCCAGACCTTGCCCCAGAAAAAACAGCCCAGCGGCCGAATTGTGCGCTGGCTGGTTTTGCCCCGCGGGTCGCAATAATCCAACCGCACTTTGTGCTGGGCCTGAAGCGCTTCACGCAGTTGCTGCAGGCGTTGCTGGTGGGTCACATCCAGCGCGATCAGCGGCGCATAAACCGCCAGGCTTTCCGCCGCCGCACGTGCGGCGGCCGGCAACACCGACAGAATTTTCCCCAGCGCATCGTCGGCCGCGCGGGACAGGCCGGCGTCCAGCCCGATCTGTGCCAGGCGCACCGAGGCCACCAGCGCCTTGGCTTCCTCCTGCGTGAACATCAGGGGTGGCAGCGCAAAACCCGCGCCCAGGCGGTAACCCACACCGGCCTCGCCCTCGAGCGGCACGCCCTGCTGCTGCAGCTCGGCGATGTCGCGGTACACCGTGCGTGCCGACACCGTCAGCCGCCCGGCCAGATAAGCGGCCGTGCTGAGCCGGCGCCCCCGTATGAGCTGGACCAACTGGAACAGGCGATCAGCGCGGCGCATGAAATCTTTCGGGTGTTTGAAGGCGCTGGCCCATGCTGCATGGAGGCAAGCAGCTATAAAAAATAAAGCGTACGAAGGCTTGGTTTAAACCTGAACCCCTATGTGAACAGCCACTTCGTCGGGCCCATGATAGGCCTCGAAATCGGTGGCGTAGCTGCGCACGATCTCGGGGTGGTCCTGGAAAAATTGCCAGATCAGGCCCCAGGTGTTGATCACCGCCTGCGGCATGGCGCCTTTGGCCGTAAAGACCAGGTAGTCCCCGGCCTGGATGGTCACGCCGTGCCACGGCGCAGACGCCCCTGGCGCCGCAAGCGCCACGCCGGCCGTCACGTCGAAAGCGCCCTGATGGTCGGACTCATAGACGGAATACACACCGTATAGACCGGCGTCCGGCAGGCGGCCGGGGATTTGGTCGGCCAGCCCTTCGGCAAAAAAGCGACCCCACAAGGCCCCTAGTTTGGCCGTACCGGGGTCTTGCTCGGCCCGGTTGGTGGTACGAACCATGAGGCCCGCCACGGGAAAAGACGTGGCAAGGGTGTGGCGGGTAGGCTGCATCAAGAACTCCTGTGAAGAATGGAAGAGCTGGATGCTAAACCGGGGCTGCTGACAACGTGGTGTCAGCAGTCATGCCCATCAGTCCAGCGCCTCGTCCAGCACCTCGACCCAATGCCGCACCGGCGTGGCCGTGCCGCTTTGCAGATGCGTGATGCAACCGATGTTGGCCGACGCAATCACAGCGGGTTTCATCTCGTTCAGCTTGTCCAGCTTGCGGTCGCGCAACTGGGTGGCGATGCCGGGGTTCAGCACCGAATAAGTCCCGGCCGAGCCGCAGCACAAATGCGCTTCACAACGGGCGAGCTTGATCTGAAAACCCAGCGCGCCCAGGTGCTGCTCCACACCGCCACGCAATTGCTGGCCGTGTTGCAAGGTGCAGGGCGGGTGAAAGGCGATTTGGCCGGCGTGGGCCTTCACGCGCATCCGCAAAACCTCCACCAGTTCGGGCAACAACTCGCTGAGGTCGCGCGTCAGGTCGCTGATACGCGCCGCTTTGGCCGCGTAGGCCGGCTCGTCTTTCAGGTGATAAGCGTATTCCTTGACCGTGACGCCACAGCCCGAGGCATTCATCACGATGGCCTCGGCACCGGCTTCAATATGCGGCCACCAGGCATCGATGTTGGCCCGCATCTCGGCCTTGCCGCCGTCCTGGTCGTTCAGGTGAAACTTGACGGCGCCGCAACAGCCGGCCTTGGGCGCCAGCACGGTCTGGATGCCGGCGGCGTCCAGCACGCGCGCCGTGGCGGCGTTGATGTTGGGCATCATGGCCGGCTGCACACAACCGGCCAGCAGCAACATCTTGCGTGCATGTTCACGCTGTGGCCAGACGCCGGCCGGCTGCCGCGCCGGCACCTTGGCCTGTAGCGCTTCTGGCAACAGGCCACGCACGGCCTGGCCAAGTTTCATGGCCGGGGCAAACAGCGGCGAAGGCAGGCCTTCTTTCAGCGCCCAACGCAAGGCGTTTTCGCCCGCCGGACGCGGTACCCGTTCATCGACCAGCTTGCGGCCGATGTCGACCAGGTGGCCGTATTGCACACCGCTGGGGCAGGTGGTTTCGCAGTTGCGGCAGCTCAGGCAGCGGTCCAGATGCATCTGCGTCTTGCGTGTCGGCTTCTCGCCCTCCAGAACCTGTTTGATCAGGTAGATGCGACCGCGCGGGCCGTCGAGTTCGTCACCCAGCAACTGGTAGGTCGGGCAGGTGGCGGTGCAAAAACCGCAATGCACACATTTGCGCAAAATCGCTTCGGCGGCCTGGCCGTCGGCGGTGTTTTTGAATTCGGGGGCGAGGTGGGTTTGCATGGCGCTATTTCATCTTGAATAAGTTACGCAAGGCCAAGCCAATTAGAAAGAAGGCCAGCAGAGAAAGCGTCTTTTGCACGATCACCACCGTCGTTACCAGCACTTGCGCAGCCGGGTGCAGGTGTGGCGGAAACAGCACGCTTCGAAGACCCTCCGCGTACTTGTCCAATCCAGGCAGGGGAAAGGCGTTGACCAGGCCGAACTCAAACCATTCTCTGGCCGGCGCACAACTACTCAAAAAAGGAAGACAAACAGAATAACCGGCCAGCCAGCCGTAACTACCCCATGCAAACAGCAGGCTGGCTAGCAGAAGTATTGAAGGCCGCCACGTACTAAAACCATAGTCGCTGAACAGCGCATACGCAGAATAAAGCCACCGCCGAGGTGCCTCAACCGAACGATGCTCCTCGGCCATTTCCAGCTTGAAGAAACGCTGTTCTTCCCGAGTCGCCTGTTGCTGGGCCGAGGCAAGTTTCATGGTGCGATAAGCCCGCGCTGCGGATTCGCTTCCGGTAGCAGCGGGGAACTTCGCCCCATCAAAACTGGTGTCTTGATGAAGTTTGCAATTGTGGAATTTCGGAACTCGATTGAAAGTCGTCGACATCCCCTCTAGCGGCGCCCATGTTGCCTGCCCAAGAAATTCCCTGTTTGAGAAGTTAACCTCTCCCTGAAACGTACATCCACGAAAACTAAGCGATTCGAATGTGTGAGGGCTCATTTCCTGGTCTTCTGCCCACTGCTTACGCCTCAAATACTGCTCTTCATACCGTAATTTCAGGACGGCCCAATTGCAGCCATCGAACTGTGCGTCCTCTCCAAAACTGGCTCCATCAAATTCTGAATCGTCGCCAAACTGCGCGCCGAAGAAACTGGCATGCCGATCAAACTGCGCTTTTGAAAAGCTGGCACCAAAGGCGAATTGCGCGCCTTCAAATTGAGCATCCGCGCCGAACTTGGCATTTTCGAACTGCGCCTGCTCCTGAAATGAAACACCAATAAAGTCCGCTGTGTCTCCAAAAACGGTGTTGCGAAAATCAACTTTTTTAGCGAACGTCGCCCCTCGGAAATTCGCGAAATCGCCGAACTCGAATCCGTTGAAATCAAGCTCTTCGTCAAAATGACAATTACTGAAATCAACAAACGGCCACGCAATCGAATGTCCTTCAGGCATCGGCCAGCTTTGACGCCAGGTGTTCCATACCTCTTTCCCGGCATGCGCTAGCGCAAGAAAGCCCGATTGACTAGGCTGATCGGGGATACCGTTGCCTGTTTCGGCAAAAATCAGTTCTAACAATTTGCCATTTCGAGCGGCTTCGGCGTCAATCATGACTTACAGCCCCGGGTACATGCGGCCGCGATTGAAGATGCCGGCGGGGTCGAATTGACGCTTGAGCTCGCGGTGAATCCGGTCCAACGGCGGTTTTAAGGCATCAAATCGACCTCCAGCCCTTAATGGATAAGCGCCACCAGCTATAAAAAGCGTAGCGCTTCCACCCACACGCGCAGCCGCCTCGCGCAAGCGGGAAGCATCCTCCGCAGCCGCATGGACCCAGCGCAAACCGCCGTGCCACTCGATCAGCGGCGGCTCCGGCAGGTCCAGCACCGGCGCTGTTTGCGGCACGGACAAGCGCCACAAGTCACGCGCACCACCGGCCCGGAACCAGGGCAGTTGCTGGTCGCGGCACCAGGTCCAGTCGGGTGCGGCGGCGATGTTGTCCTGCCGTTCACCGCCCAGCGTCTTGCAGGCGGCATCGACTGCTGCGACGGCGCCACGCAAACGCAGGTACAGCGTGGGCTGGCCCGCGTCCATCACCCAGCAACTGGCGTTGAGCGGCAACGGTTGGCCGCCCCAGCGGTTGAGCCGCGCCAGCGCCTCGGCCTGGTCCATCTGGAACTTCAGCGTGGCCTCGGCCGGGGCCAGCGGCAAGACCTTGAGGCTGACTTCGGTGATCAGGCCCAAGGTGCCCAAAGCACCACACATCAGGCGCGAGACGTCGTAACCAGCCACGTTTTTCATGACTTGCCCACCGAAGGTGAGTTGCTCGCCCCGGCCGTTGAGCAGGGTCAGCCCCAGCACGTAGTCACGCACGGCGCCCACGCTGGCGCGGGCCGGGCCGCTCAGCCCCGCCGCGACCATGCCACCCACCGTGGCGCCGCCCGCAAAATGCGGCGGCTCAAAGGCCAGGCACTGGCCACGTTCGGCCAGCACGGCTTCCAGCTCGGCCAGCTTTGTTCCGGCACGCGCGGTCACCACCAGTTCACTCGGCTCGTAACTGCTGATGCCAGTCAGCGGTCGGGTGTCCAGCCACTCGCCGTCCGTGGCTTCGCCGTAAAAGTCCTTGCTGCCCCCGCCGCGAATACGCAAGGGGGTGCCGGCGGCGGCGGCCGCGTGTACCTGAGCTGTGATCAATTGAAGCGCTGAATCCATGGCGCTGATGGTAAAGGCGCGCCGGCCGGTGCAGTTTGATTTTTTTGAACGGTGGCTGTTCGTTTTTAACAATCTCAGTCAGCAAAAAAATTGACCGGCAGTCCCGGCACCGCCACCCGCATGGAAAACACCGCGCCCGATAGCGGCATCGCGGCCAGCTCGGCGGCCGGTCGACCATGCCTGGCCGTCGTCAGATACAGGGTTTGCAAGTCGTCCCCGCCGAAACACACCATGGTCGGGCATAACACGGGCGTGGGAATTTCGGCCAGCACATCGCCGCCAGGGGACAGCTTGAGCACACGGCGTCCTTCAAACATGGCCACGTAATAATTGCCTTCCTTATCCACCGCCGCACCATCGGGCCGGCCGCCATAACCAGGCATGCCGGCCTGCCAGCCCGGTGGTTTGGACGGAAATTGGCAAAACACGCGGCCTTGTTGCAACTGGTTGCCCGCGGCGTCCCAGTCCCAGGCGCGTATGACATGGGCGGTGGTGTCGGACCAGTACAAGGTCCGGCCGTCGGCCGACCAGGCCAGGCCGTTGCCGACGGTGGCGTCGCCGGCTTTTTCCTCCAGCTTGGGCGGCTGGCCGCTGCTGTCCAAACAATACAGGGCCGCCTTGCGCGCATCACGTGGCTCGTAAATCGTGCTGGCCCAGAAACGGCCCAAGGGATCACACTTGCCGTCGTTGAAGCGGGTGGTGGCGACCTCGTGCGCTGCAGCCACCAGTTTTTCCAGTACGCCACCCCAGCTTCGCGCGCGGTAAATACCGTCGCGCAGCGCGATGACCAAACCACCGCTGCGCGCCGGTGCGATACAACCCGGCTCGGTCGGCATGGCCCAACTTTCCACCGTGCCCATGAACACATTGCAGCGATGAATCTGCCGGCCGGGAATATCCACCCAATACAGCGTTTGCTCATGCGGGTGCCAGAAAGGGGATTCCCCCAGTTCGCAGGGTTGGGCCACCAGGGTTTGCCAGCTCATGAATGAATTACTTTCTTGTTGGAGTCGGGCGCGTCAAACGCCCCATGCGCCGGCCGTCGCCCTTCAATGCGTACAAGCGCCGGTCGTCGCGGGGCTCCCGGCATCGGCCAGGATCAAGGGCATGAGTTTAGGCGCCAGCACCTTTAACAATTGCACCGGCAAGCCGCTGGTGAAATCGTAGCCCGCAGCCTGCGCGCCTGGCACGTAGGCAATGATGGTGCCGAAAAATCGTTCGTCGATGTTGAACACAAACGTCGCCGAACGATTCACCACGCGCGATTCAATCAGACGCCCCCCCGGGCCATAGGTATCGAAGCGTTGGTCACCGGTGCCGGTCTTGCCACCGACGGCAAAAACACGGCCATCGGGCCGCACAAACGCCTGCTTCACACGTTGTGCGGTGCCGCCCGCCACCACCAGCCGAAGTACGCCCAACACGGCTTGCGCCACTTCCGGCGCCAGCACCCGCTCCGCTTTGCCAGGCTGGTTTTGCAACAGGGTTTCATAAGGCGTGTCAACGGCAAAATGCAGCGACTGGATACGTGTGGTGGGTTTGCGCAAACCGTCGTTGACAAGAATCCCCATCAGTTCCGCCAGCGCGGCTGGACGGTCGGCCGAGGCGCCGAGGGCGGTCCCGTAAGACGGCACCAGCGAATTGAAGGGGTAACCCATTTGCGCCCATTGCCGGTGGATTTCCAGAAAGCCTTCACTTTCGAGCAACCCCAGAATCCGCTGGTTTTGCGCATGTTTTCGATGTGTGGAAAAAAGCCAGGCATACACGGCCTGTCGCTGGGCACTGCTGGCCAACACCACTTGCGCCTGGCTCGCCCCAGGGTGTTGACGCAGATAAGCCACCAGCCACAACTCCAGCGGATGGACCCCCGCGAGATAGCCGCGATCGGCCAGCGACATCTGCGCCGGCGCGTATTGCACGTAGAGCTTGGCCAGCCGGGCCTCGTCCGGATCCACGCCGTCCGGCAGATTGCCTTTCACAAAATCCTTGAACTGCGCCAGCGTGGCCTCAGGCGCAATGCTGCGGGACATGGCCGCCAGCCGCGACACCGTGGGGCGCCGGTTCTCCAGCAGCAGCGCTTGCATCTCTAACGCGGTTTTGCCCTGGTATTTGGCCAGGAAGCGGCGCATGAAGACCTGCCCCTCGCGGTCGGCAAAACGGCTCAGGTAGGCGGCGCGGCGCGGATCCCCGGCATCCTGCAGCAGCTTGGCCGAGGAGCCCGGTGTCAGAAACATGTAGTGGTGCACGATGTCGCGCATCAGCCGGATGAACACCAGGTTCACCGAGTTGCGCAGACCATCTCGCACCGACATCACGCGGCTTGCGTCGTCGCGGTTGAAGTTGCTGAAATGATGCAAGCCGCCGCCAGTGAAAAAACCTTCGCCCGTGCTGGCGGAATAACGCCGCTCCAGCGCCGCCTCCAGCATGGGGCTCAGGCCAGTGTCTTTGGACGCCAGGAAATAATCAACCGCCCAGCGCGTCAGCACGTCCTGCCGGTCCACTTCCAGCGCGCGCAACTGCCGCTTGTCCAGCACCGACAGGCGCTGGTGCAAATTCGCCATGATGTCGAGATAAGTCACCAAGGTGCGCAACTTGGCCGTTGAGCCCAGGTCGAGCTTGGTGCCTTCGTTGATGTTCAGCGGCTGGTCAAAGTTGTCGGTTTGCACCCGCAGGTAATTGGCCTTGGCGCCGCGTTCGTACAAGGTGACGCTGTACACCACCTTGGCCGGATCGCCGCGCTCCAGCAACTGTTTGGCGGACAGGCCGGCCGCCTTGGCGCTGGCCGGATTACGCAAGTCCCGCAGCAGGTCGGTCACGGCGGTCTGCACCGGCGCGTCCAGCGTGCTGGCCACGCTGAGGTCCAGGCGGTCCAGGTCATAAAAGCGGCTGCCGCCCAGCAAACCCGCCAGATGGGTGCGTACCGCATTGGCGGCCTTTTGCGTGACAAAAGAAACTGCGGGCGCCGGTACCCGGCTCACACGCCGATGCAGCGGGGCCTTGAGCGCCGCATCACGCAGCGCGGGCGGAATCACGCCGGCACTGCCCAGCAGGCGCAAATGGCTGTCCGTGAGTTGCGTCAGCTCCGCCTCGTTGGCGTCCAGATAATACGAAGGCCGGCGTTGTGAAATCAAGAGGCTGAGCAACTGCTTGAACTGTTGCGCCGGCTCGCTGAGGTCGGCATCACCGGCGTCCATGTCCACGTTTTTCAGCAGGCGGTTGGCTTCGTTGATGTCGCCGCCGTACCAGACCCACAAGCCATCCCCCAGGCCATGCACCTCGCCATAACCGGCCTTGGCGGACAGCGGCATGGTGTTCAGGTAACTCAGCACCAGCTGGCGCCGCACCGCGCTGGTATCTTCGCCCTGCTGGTAGGCGCGCAAGGCGGCTGACACCATTTGCTGAAATTTTTCCCGGATCGAGGAAGTCCGCCCCTCGGACGAATGGCGGTATTTTTCGATCTGGGTCGCCAGGGTGCTACCGCCCGGCGAGCGGCTCTCACCCGTGAGTGTGGTTTTGGCCTTGATCAACACCGCACTGGCCAACCTGTCCCACTCCACGGCCGGGTTGCGTTTGGGATGCTCGGGATCCAGCAGTTCGCGGTTCTCGATAAACAGCAGGCTCTGCACCAGAATCGGTGCAATGTCGTCAAACTGTTCGTACACCCGCTTCGGATAACGCTCCTGGAACAGGCTGGCCTTGTGGCAATCCACGATGCCTAGGCCACTCTGGATTTTTTCAGGGTAAGGGGCGAAATAACCAGCGTCGACAATCTCCGTCATGCCTGTCGACATCCGTGCCTGCTGGACAATCGCAAACTCCCGGGCCTGGAGCTTGTCGAGAAACACCGGCAACTCGGCATAACCGAGTCTGTCGTCGTAGGGGGCATTCGGCGGAAAACGAATCGCCGGACTCGGCCCCGGACCCAATGCATAACTGGCTTTGCTGGCCAGCCGGGAAAAAAAATACGCCTGATAGCTCGATGTGCGTATCTCCTGAACGACCAGCAGCGCCAGGATGAGTAGCAGAACCAGCACAGAAGATGCCAGAACGATCTTGAAGCGCCTAGAAAAAGAAGTCCGCATGGTTTGCATCCCCCTCATCCTGAATTTTTCGGGCCCTGGCCGACGCCGGCCATGCTTCACTATAGGAGCAAATCAGGCAAAACTGCAAGACAGAATCAATCCCAAGCGGGTCATGACACAGACTCCACCTGGAGACTCATGTGGGCACTCATGGACTCGCCCGGCGCCAGCACCTGGACACCCAGCGTATCGGCTTGCCCGACGCCGGCCTGCATCAGATTGACGGCGTTGTTGACATGGCTGACCGGCTCTATCGCCACAAAGTCGCGCGTGTTGTTGGTAAACACCACCAGCCGGCTCAGGTTGGACGTGATGCGGGTGTACAACAACTCGTCGCGCAAGTGCGCCACACCGGTCCAGCCGTCAAAACAGTGGTCCACATCAAGGGAGGCGCAGTCCACGTCGAGTCCGCGTGAAGGCTGGCGATGCGTGGGCAGTTTTTCGCCACTCATTTCCCAGCGCCCGCTGGCTTCAAATACCAGGTGGCTGCCAGGGCGTTTGACAAAATAAGGGTGCCAGCCCAGGCCGGCCGGGGCCGGCACGGCCGACTGGTTGGTCATGCTGAGCGTCAACTCGAGAGTGTTGCCGTGGAGCCTAAAGGTTTGCGAGGCATCAAAAGCAAAAGGCCAGGCGGCGTCGGCCCGGTGTTCGCAGGCCAGCATCAGCAGCGCGTCGTTCTGCGCCAGCACCTGCCAGGGCCGCTGCCAACCCAGGCCGTGAATGGCATGGGGTTCCGGCCCATTGTTTTGCACCAAGGGATGACTGGTGCCCTGCCATTTCAGGGTGGCATGGCCGACCCGGTTGGAAAAAGGCACCAGCGGGTAACTGCCGGCCAGACGCACCGACAACAACTCGTTCGCGGGCGTGGAACGCAGGACCGGTGTATCGCCCAGCCACAGGCCGCTGATACAGCCACCCAGATCGGGCTTGATGTCACAACGCAGGCTGGCACTGGACAAGGTGATGGACTCGGTCATGGCAACTCTCCTTGTGCCATTGTGCATCGGGCACGCGACCCGTCGGCCTTGCCGATCATCAAAAAAAATGGCCCGCCAAACTGAAGTCCGTGCGGGCCCAATATCCAAAGGAGACTCTCGCTAACCATTCCCGCCATGGCTGCGCTGCAGCCATGGCTTGTCCGCTTTAACGGCTGTAAGCGGTTTCACCGTGCGAGGTGATGTCCAGGCCTTCGCGTTCGGCCTCTTCACTCACACGCAGACCGACCAGCAGATCCGCAATCTTGTAGGCCAGGAAAGCCACCACGCCAGACCAGGCCACGGTGAGCAACACACTCTTGACCTGCACCCAGACCTGGTGACCCATGGCGAAGTCGGCGGGCTGAGTGCCACCCAGGCTGGGCGCTGCGAACACACCGGTCAGGATGGCGCCTATGATGCCGCCGACACCGTGCACGCCGAACACGTCAAACGCGTCATCGGCGCCCAGCATTTTCTTCAGGCCACCCACGCCCCACAAACAGACCAGGCCGGCCACCAGGCCCAGCACGATAGAGCCCATCGGGCCGACAAAACCGGCCGCTGGCGTCACCGCCACCAGACCGGCGACAGCACCGGAAGCCGCACCCAGCATGGAGGCCTTGCCTTTGTGCAGCGCTTCGCCGCCTATCCAGGCCAAGGTCGCAGCGCTGGTGGCCAGGATGGTGTTGATAAACGCCAGACCGGCCACGCCGTTGGCAGCACCCGCCGAGCCGGCGTTGAAACCGAACCAGCCCACCCACAGCAGGGAGGCGCCGACCATGGTCAAGGTCAGGCTGTGCGGCGTCAGGGCTTCCTTGCCGAAGCCGATACGTTTGCCCAGCATGTAAGCCCCCACCAGACCGGCCACACCGGCGTTGATGTGCACCACGGTGCCACCGGCAAAGTCAAGTGCGCCGTCTTTACCGAGCAGACCGCCGCCCCAGACCATGTGGGCCATCGGGATGTAGCTGAAGGTGAACCAGAGCACGGCGAAGATCAGCACCGCGGAGAAGCGCATACGTTCGGCAAACGAGCCCACGATCAGCGCCACGGTGATGGCCGCGAAGGTCGACTGGAAGGCCACAAACACGTATTCAGGAATGGTCGGCAAGGCGCCCGACAAGGTGTCCGCCGCAATACCTTTGAGGAAAAGCTTGTCGAAGCCGGCGAAGAAAGTGCCTTCGCCGCCAAACGCCAGGCTGTAGCCGTAGACCGCCCACAACAAGGTGATGAGCGCGAAGATCACAAAGACCTGCACCAGCACCGACAACATGTTTTTGGAGCGCGACAGGCCGCCGTAAAACAGCGCCAGCCCGGGGATGACCATCAGGATGACCAGCATGGTGGAGGTCAACATCCAGGCGGTGTCGCCGCTGTCGAGCTTGGGTGTAACCGCAGGGGCCACGACCACGGCCGCTGGCGCGACAAGCACCGCAGCGGGTGCCACCACCACAGCCGCAGGCGCCACCACGGCCGACTCTGTGGCGGCCGGTACCGGTGCCTGCGCCAGCACGGCTGCGCCAGTGGCCAGCAAACTCAGGCCCAGAGCAAGGGAAGCAAGTATTTTTTTCATGGCAATGTTCTCTTTTTAGGGTTGAGCCTTACAGGGCTTCCTTGCCGGTTTCACCGGTGCGGATGCGCACAACTTGTTCCAGGTTGTAGACAAAGACCTTGCCGTCGCCGATCTTGCCGGTGCGGGCTGCGCCCTCGATGGCTTCGATGACACGGTCAACCAGCTCGTCGGACACCGCCGCCTCGATCTTGACCTTGGGCAAAAAGTCGACAACGTATTCCGCGCCCCGATAAAGCTCGGTGTGGCCTTTTTGACGGCCGAAACCCTTGACTTCGGTCACGGTGATGCCTTGCACGCCAATACCGGACAGCGCCTCGCGCACTTCGTCCAGCTTGAACGGTTTGATGATGGCCGTTACGAGTTTCATATGTTCTCCTTTGCCCCAGCGTTTATGCCGGTTTGTTTCAGAAAGTTTTCTTGACCGAGAGGACCAGGCCATCTTTGGCCAGGTCACGTGTACCCGAGCCGGGCAAGGTGTAAGGGGCAGAACCCAGACCACTGGTGCCCACCACCGCCAGGCTCAGCACCAAGCCGTCGATATCCTTGTTGACGGCCACCGAGTAGTCGGTATACGAATTGCCGTTCTTGATTTTTTGCGCGCCGACGTGGGGCACGATGGACCAGCCCGACCCCAGGTCAAAGTTGGCGCTGAGGTCGAGGTAGCCGCTGTTTTTGCTGTTGGCCGTGCCAAACAAATTGGTCGTGGCGTGTGAATACTTGGCCGTGACTATCCCGACAGTGAGGGCGCCATAGAGCTCGAAGGTGTTGGGGCTCACCAGGCCTGGGGTCTTTTTCAGGTTGTTGCCGGCATACCAGTAGTAGAGACCACCGACGTCGTAACCCACACCTTCGGCCAGGGACCCTTTGTAACCGCCGTAGAGGTCAATTTCCACCGGACCCTTGGTGGTGTTGGGGTTGGCCGTTGTGTCTTTCAGCCAGGTGATGCTCGACGCCCAGGTCCCGAGATAAAAGCCGCTGCTGTGGGCGTAATCAATACCGGCCGACAAAGCGGGCTTTTTGCCACTTTGCGAAATACCGCGGTAGCGGTAATCGGTGGTGGCACCGATGTTGTAGGACAGCGTGGAGTCCGGCACAGGTGCCGGCGCCGGTGCGGCGGTCTGGGCAAATGCCGAGCCTGCCAGGGTCAGCGCCATCACCAGCATCGTTTTTTGAGTGGTCAATTTCATTAAAAACTCCATTGATAGTTAAAAGTAGGAACTGCAGCCAGCTTCAATTAGCATGGAGCGTGCCAAAGCTCCGCAGCGTCAAAGTTGCGCGTCTTCTCATACAGAGGCGGCCGTGTGACAAGATGTAGCTCAGAAAAAGAGGTTCGCACCAAGTTAGTGCCGAGTCGGATGCGCATTCGTGGTGCGCAAGCAGGGAGAAAACGGACAATGAGCTTATCTTTAGTGCAAAGCCGTGCGTTGCTGGGCCTGCAGGCCCATCCGGTGTGTGTGGAAGTGCACCTGGCCAACGGCCTGCCCAGCTTCACCCTGGTCGGGCTGGCGGAGACCGAGGTCAAGGAAGCGCGTGAACGTGTGCGTTCGGCGATTCAAAACACCGGGCTGGAATTTCCCAGCAACAAGCGCATCACGGTCAACCTGGCCCCGGCGGACCTGCCCAAGGACTCCGGCCGCTTCGACTTGGCCATCGCCCTGGGCATCCTGGCCGCCAGCGGCCAGATTGATACCCACAAGCTGGCCGGTTACGAATTTGCCGGGGAGCTGTCCCTGGGCGGCGATTTACGCCCCATACGCGGCGCGCTGGCCATGAGCCTGGCGCTGGCGGGTGCTGACGCTGGCCAGGCCAAACCCAAACTCGTGCTGCCCGAAGGCAGCGCCCAGGAAGCCGCGCTGGTGCCGGGCACCGAGGTCTACCGCGCCCACCACCTGCTCGACGTGGTCAGGCAATTCCTGCCGGGCGACACGTTGCCCGAAGCCATGGACGGCTGGGTTCGGCTGCATGCCAGCGCGCAACACCAGGACATACCGTACCCCGACCTGTCGGACGTCAAAGGCCAGGCCGCAGCCAAACGGGCACTGGAAATAGCCGCAGCCGGTGGCCACAGCCTGTTGATGGTCGGTGCGCCTGGTTCCGGCAAGTCCATGCTGGCTCAGCGTTTTGCCGGCCTGCTGCCGGCCATGAGCACCGAAGAGGCGCTGCAAAGCGCGGCGATTGCCTCGCTGGGCGGACGCTTTTCACTGGACCGCTGGGCCCAACGCCCAACCTGTTCACCGCATCACACCGCCAGCGCTGTGGCCCTGGTCGGCGGCGGCTCGCCACCCCGGCCTGGCGAAATTTCCCTGGCCCACCATGGTGTTTTGTTTTTGGACGAATTGCCGGAATTTCCCAGAGCCGCGCTGGAAGCTTTGCGTGAGCCGCTGGAATCAGGCAGCATCACGATTTCGCGCGCCGCCCAACGTGCAGAATTCCCCGCGCGTTTTCAGCTGGTCGCCGCCATGAACCCCTGCCCCTGCGGTTACCTGGGCTCCAGCTTGCGCGCCTGCCGCTGCTCGCCGGACCAGGTCTCGCGTTACCAGGGCAAACTCAGCGGCCCGCTGCTGGACCGTATTGACCTGCATGTGGAAGTTGGCACGTTAGGCGCCGATGAGTTGCTGGGCACGGCGCCGGGTGAAAGCACGGCCGACATCCGGCAGCGGACGGTGCTGGCCCGCGAACGCGCCATGACACGCCAGGGCAGCAGCAACCAGGCGCTGCAGGGCAAAGCCATTGACACGCAATGCCAGCTGGACGCTGCCGCCGCGAAGTTTTTGAACATCGCCGCTGCCCGCCTGGGCTGGTCGGGCCGTGGTATTCACCGCTGCCTGAAGGTGGCCAGAACCATCGCCGACCTGGCCGGTGAAGCCACCGTGCAGGTCAGCCATGTGGCCGAGGCGGTGCAATACCGCCGCGTGCTCAAGGCGGCGCATTGAGCGAACGAACCAGCGTGCCTCTTTGGGTCGGTACCGGGCGCAAAAAAGCGCCAGATGCAAGCCGGGCAGACTTTTTTCTGGCGCTTACCGGGTATCACCTCTTGGTGCCGTCAGACAGCGCAAGCTGCCGGCTCAACGGTTCAATTCATCCGAGCGCGCAGGCTGCACAGTGGCGGGCGCGGCCACAGGTTTCGGGCCGTAGCTGACGCCGTCATTGCCGCGCAGCGTAGAACCCTGCACCGTCACCTGGCTGCCAATGCTGGGGGGCTGCGCCACTTCCACCATGCGGCGCGAGCCGTCGTCCATGTGCACACCGACCTGGTACACCGTCTCTTTGCGGACATGGCCTTCAATCGCATTGCCGGCAAAACCACCGCCTACCGCGCCCAGAATGGTGGCGGCGGCCCGGCCTCCGCCGTGGCCGACCTGGTTGCCCAGAACCGCGCCCAGCACGCCGCCAGCCACCGTTCCCACGCCGACACCGGCCGGCTTGCTCGAACGTTCGACCGGCGTCACCGACTCAACCCTGCCGCACACCGCACACACCGGCGCGGCCACCACCACAGGCGCGGGAGCGGGATAAGGCGCGGGCGACACGCCGGAATAGCTGGGTGCCGGCGCCGGTACGGGCTTGAGCACGGGTTTGACCACTTTTTTGATCGGTACCGGTGCGGGCTTGGCGGGCGCCGCCGCCGGCTTTTCGGCCAGGTCATCGGCGGCATGGGCAACGGCGGCCGGTGCGGCCAGCAGCGGCGCCGCCACCGTCGGGGCCGGCGTCACGGCCGCCACCGTGGCAACCGGGGGTATCTGCGCACGCTGGTTGTAAATCATGGTGCCGCCCATGCCCAGCACCGCCACACTGAGAACGGCCACGGCCGCCCACAAGGGTTTGTTGGCCGACGATGCCGCTTGCTGGCCCGGCTGAAGATTTTCCGTGGAGGTGTTCATGGTTCGGCCTTTCTTTTGTAAAGCTTGAATCGCAGCGCCCGGACAGGGCCCCCTACCTGAACGTGCGAAACAGCCAAAAGGTACACGGCGCCCGCCGGCCGCGCGTGTTTTTTTGTAAAGACAGGGGATGTCGCCCTCAACGGGAAGTAAAAAATCCCGTCCACCGTGACAAAGGTCACGTTGCTTGGCTACAAATTGGGCGCCAGCAAACGTTGCAAATCTTCGGCCTTCTCACCGCGCCGCTGGGCCAGATCCTGCAATTGGTCATCACCGATCTTGCCGACGTTGAAATACACACTTTGCGGGTGGCTCAGGTAAAAACCGCTGACGCTGGCAGCCGGTGTCATGGCCAGGCTTTCAGTCAGTGCCATGCCGATGTCCGCCGCCTGCAGCAGCTCGAACATCTCTTTTTTCACGCTGTGGTCCGGGCAAGCCGGATAGCCTGGCGCCGGACGTATGCCCTGGTATTTTTCCGCGATCATGTCCTCGGGACTCAGGGTTTCGTCGGCGGCATAACCCCACAAGTCCTGCCGCACCCGCTTGTGCATCGCTTCGGCAAAAGCTTCGGCCAGGCGGTCGGCCAGGGCCTTGAGCATGATGGACGAGTAGTCATCGTTGTCGTCGTTGAAGTATTTTTCCTTCTTCTCGGCGCCCAGACCGGCGGTCACGGCGAAAACACCGATGTAGTCCTGAATTTGTGAGTCTTTTGGGCCTGTAGCCCCCGCCCCTTGTGCGCGAGCAGCTATCACTTCAGGAGCGAGCTGCTTCGGCGCCACAAAGTCTGCCAGGCAGCGGCTGGGCCGCATCACGCCTTCAAGGGCGGTTTTCTCGGCCTGCTGGCGCAGGCCGTACCAGGTCATGGCCACCTCGCTGCGCGACTCGTCGGTATAAATCTCGATGTCGTCACCCACGCTGTTGGCCGGGTACAACCCCATCACCCCGCTGGCCGTCAGCCAGCGGCCTTCGATCAGGCGTTTGAGCATGCGTTGCGCGTCGGCATAGACCCGCACCGCCTCGGTGCCCACCACCTCGTCTTTCAGGATGGCCGGGAAAGGGCCGGCCAAATCCCAGGTCTGGAAGAAGGGGCCCCAATCGATGTAGTTGGCCAACTCCGCCAGATCGAAATTCTTGAACACACGCCGGCCAATAAATTTGGGCACGGGCGGCGTGTAGCGGGTCCAGTCAATCGGTGTCTTGTTCGCACGCGCCTTGGCCAGCGGCCACATCGGGATTTGTTTTTTGTTGGCGTGTTGGGTGCGCACCTTGTCGTAGTCGCTGTTGAGCTCGTCGATGTATTTGGCGGCCTGGTCACTCAACAAACTTTGCGCCACACTGACGCTGCGCGAGGCGTCCGGCACATAGACCACCGGGCCTTCGTAATGCGGCGAAATTTTCACGGCGGTGTGCACACGGCTGGTGGTGGCGCCACCAATCATCAGCGGGATTTTTTTGATGCGGAAATGGTCGTCCTTCTGCATCTCACCGGCCACGTATTGCATTTCTTCCAGGCTGGGCGTGATCAGACCAGACAGGCCGACGATGTCGGCGCCTTCGATCTTGGCGCGCGCCAAAATTTCATGGCAGGGCACCATCACCCCCATGTTGACCACGTCGAAGTTGTTGCATTGCAACACCACGGTGACGATGTTTTTGCCGATGTCGTGCACGTCGCCCTTGACGGTGGCGATGATGATCTTGCCCTTGGTCTTGACGTCGCCACCGGCGGCTTCGAGCAGCAGTTTTTCCGCCTCGATGTAAGGCAGCAAATGCGCCACCGCCTGTTTCATCACACGGGCGCTTTTCACCACCTGCGGCAAAAACATCTTGCCCTGGCCGAACAGGTCGCCGACCACGTTCATGCCGTCCATCAGCGGGCCTTCGATCACATGCAGCGGCCGGCCGCCTTCGGCCTTGATGGCCTGCCAGACTTCTTCGGTGTCGGGCACGATGTGTTCGTTCATACCGTGCACCAGCGCGTGCGACAGGCGCTGGCGCACCGGCAGGGCGCGCCACTCGTTCTTTTTCGTGTCGTCCTTGGCGCCGCTTTTGGCGGTTTCGGCCACTTCGATCAGGCGTTCGCTGGGCGTGAGTTCGGGCTCGCCCGGCTTGTAGACGGGCTGGCGATTGAGCACCACGTCTTCGACACGTTCGCGCAAGGTTGGCTCGAGATCGTCATACACACCGACCATGCCGGCGTTGACGATGCCCATGTCCATGCCAGCCTGGATCGCGTGGTACAAAAACACGGTGTGGATGGCTTCACGCACCGGGTCGTTGCCGCGAAAGCTGAAGCTCACGTTGGACACGCCGCCGGAGACCTTGGCGCCCGGCAAGTTGGCCTTGATCCAGCGCGTGGCGTTGATGAAGTCCACCGCGTAGTTGTTGTGTTCTTCAATGCCCGTGGCAATGGCAAAAATGTTGGGGTCGAAGATGATGTCTTCGGGCGGAAAGTCCAGCTCGTCGACCAGCACGCGGTAAGCGCGTTCGCAGATTTCGATCTTGCGCGCATAGGTGTCGGCCTGGCCCTGCTCGTCAAAAGCCATCACCACGGCCGCCGCGCCGTAACGCTTGAGCAGCTTGGCCTGCTGCTTGAAGGACTCCAAGCCCTCTTTCATCGAGATCGAATTAACAATGCCCTTGCCCTGGATGCAACGCAGGCCGGCCTCGATCACGCTCCACTTGGAGCTGTCGATCATGATGGGCACACGTGCGATGTCGGGCTCGCTGGCGATCAGGTTCAGGAAACGCACCATGGCGGCCTGGCTGTCCAGCATGGCCTCGTCCATGTTGATGTCGATGATTTGCGCGCCGTTTTCGACCTGCTGGCGCGCCACGACCAGCGCCTGCTCGTATTCGCCGTTGAGAATCATGCGGGCAAAGGCCTTGGAGCCCGTCACGTTGGTACGTTCGCCAATGTTGACGAACAGGGTACCGGCACCAATGTTTACCGGCTCCAGGCCGGACAGCTTCATCGGGGGGACTTGAATTTCAGACATCACTCACCTTAGGAATCAAAGGTGAGCGCCGTTGCAAAGGCAGGCCGCGGCGGCCTGCTGTCACTCAAGCCTGACGAAACCGGGTTTCGCTGCAACGCTCCTTGAGTTGGACGTATTTTAAACGCTCGCCGATTCGCTTGCGCAAATCGGCGCCCATTTCCGTGAAATTTAGGTGGCTCAGGCCGTCAGCCGCGCCAGCGCTTCCTGGTATTTGGCCGCGGTTTTTTCGATCACGTCCTGCGGCACGCGCGGCGCGGGCGGGGTTTTGTCCCAGGGTTTGCCATTCACCAAGGTCTGCTCCAGCCAGTCACGCACAAACTGTTTGTCGTAGCTGGGCGGGTTCTGCCCGGCGGCAAAGGCCTGCTCGTAACCTTCGATCGGCCAGTAACGCGAGGAGTCGGGCGTCAACACCTCGTCCATCAGGGTCAGGGTGCCGTTTTCATCCAGGCCGAACTCGAACTTGGTGTCGGCAATGATGATGCCTTTGGTCAGGGCAAAAGCCGCCGCGGCTTCATAAATCCGGATGCTGAGGTCCTTGATCTGCGCGGCCAGCTCCGGCCCCACCACCTTGACCATTTGCTCGTAGCTGATGTTTTCGTCGTGTTCGCCCACGGCGGCCTTGGCGGCCGGCGTGAAGATAGTCGCCGGCAGTTTCGAGGCGTTTTTCAGGCCGGGCGGCAAGGCCACGCCGCAGACAGCCTGGCTCTCCTGGTATTCCTTCCAGCCGCTGCCGGCCAGGTAGCCGCGCACCACGGCCTCGACCGGGATCGGCTTGAGGCGTTTGACCAGCATGGAGCGGTCTTTCACCTGCGGTATTTCAGCCGGCGTGACCACACTTTCAGGCGCGTCGCCGGTCAGGTGATTCGGGCAGATAGCGCCCAGCTTGTCGAACCAGAACAGCGCCATCTGCGTCAGCAGCGCACCCTTGCCCGGAATCGGCTCGCCGAGGATCACGTCAAAAGCGCTCAGGCGGTCGCTGGCGACCATCAGCAGCCGGTCTGTGCCCACGGCATAGTTGTCGCGGACTTTGCCGCGCGCCAGCAAGGGCAGGGAAGTAAGGGCCGAAGTGTGGAGTGCGGTGGTCATGGGTGCTTGCCAAAGTAAAAAAGCCCGCTGGTATCAGCGAGCTTTTTATTATCGCCCGTTCGAAAACCGGCGCGGGATTTTGTCGTTTTTTGCTTAATTCACGACCTGGACCAACTCGCCCTTGGCGTATTTGGCGGCGACGATGCTGAGCGATTCACCCTTGATCTTGCTGGCCTGGCCTTCACAACCGAACTCGATGTAACGCTGCTTGCAAATCGCCTTGGCAGCCGCTGTGGCGGGTTTGAGCCACTCGCGCGGGTCAAACTTGCTGGGGTTTTCAGCCATGAACTTGCGTGCGGCAGCCGTCATCGCCAGGCGGATGTCGGTGTCGATGTTGATCTTGCGCACGCCGAATTTGATGGCTTTCTGGATCTCTTCGACCGGTACGCCATAGGTTTCTTTCATGTCACCGCCGTACTGGCGAATGATGGCCAGCAGGTCTTGCGGCACGCTGGACGAACCGTGCATGACCAGATGGGTGTTGGGGATACGACGGTGGATTTCCTTCACACGTTCAATCGCCAGGATGTCGCCGGTGGGCTTGCGCGTGAACTTGTAAGCGCCGTGGCTGGTGCCGATGGCAATCGCCAGGGCGTCGAGCTGGGTGCGTTTGACAAAGTCGGCGGCCTGCTCGGGGTCGGTCAACAACTGGTCATGGGTCATCACGGCGTCGGTGCCGTGGCCGTCTTCCTTGTCGCCCTGCATGGTTTCCAGGCTGCCCAGGCAGCCGAGTTCGCCTTCGACCGAGACGCCGGTGGCGTGCGCCATGTCGACCACTTTGCGCGTGACTTCGACGTTGTAGTCGTAGTCGGCAATGGTCTTGCCGTCGGCCATCAACGAGCCGTCCATCATCACCGAGCTGAAGCCCAGGTTGATGGCGCCCTGGCAAACGTCGGGGCTCTGGCCATGGTCCTGGTGCATGACCACGGGAATGTGCGGGTAACTTTCCACCGCGGCTTGGATCAGATGCTTGAGAAAGCTTTCGCCGGCATATTTGCGGGCGCCGGCGCTGGCCTGCATGATGACGGGGGCATTGACCTCGTCAGCGGCCTGCATGATGGCCTGGACTTGTTCCAGGTTGTTGACGTTGAAAGCCGGAATGCCGTAGGTGTGAACTGCCGCATGGTCCAGCAGCTCGCGCATCGAAACGAGTGCCATAAGAATATCCCCAGGAAGATTGAACGGATCGGTAACTGACCGGTAACTTCCCTCATTTTACCCGCTGGAGATGCCCTCAGGGACTGGGGGCGCAATGGCGACCCTGGATTCTCCGGTCCATCAGCCGGCGGATGGGGCCGATTGCACAAAAGCGCTCACACGCTCAAGCACAGGTGCCCGCGATCTCAGCACAGAGGCCATCGCGGCCAGCAGGGTCACATGGCCGACGCTGTCAAACAGTTCCGAGTCGACACGTACGCCGCTGCCCCGCAGGCGCTTGGCCAACGCCACGGTGTTGCGCTGCGGGTTCACCACGCGGTCCTCGGCCGCGGCCAGCAGCAGCGCGGGCGGCGATGCCGCGGAGGCATGTGAAAGCGGCTGGCTGTCCGCAGGCGTACCGGGCCAGTCGAAGGCCACCCGGGTCTGGCGGTCACCAATGGGTAAAAAATCATAAGGCCCGGCCAGCCCTATCCAGCCGGCCAGGCGCGTTGGCAAAAGTCTTTCGGCCCGCAGCCAGCGTGGATCCAGCGCCACCATGGCGGCGTTGTAGGCACCGGCGCTGTGCCCCATGACAAACACGCGGGCCGGATCGGCGCCATGCTCGGCGGCGTGGTCCAGCGCCCAATGCACGGCGCGGGCGCTGTCCTGCACAAAGGCGGGGTAACGCACGTCCGGGCTCAGGCGGTAATCCGCGACCACGGTCACGATGCCTTGCGAGGCCAGCGCCTCGCCGACAAAGCGGTAGTCGCCGCGCTCGCCCGACGACCAGCTGCCGCCGTAGAAAAAAACCACCAACGGGGCACGGGTTGCCTCCTGGGTGGGCCGGTAGACGTCCAGGCGCTGGCGCAAATAAGGCCCATAAGCCAGGCCCTCGGTTCGCCGGTAGCTGTCGGTGGGAACGGTGGCGTTGAGCAGGTCCACGCCCGAGCAGGCCGTGAGCAACGCAGGCAACATGGCGATAAGCGAGCGTCTTGGCAATGGGGTGTCAATGTTGTGCATGACTCCTTGATACGCAGGCCAAGGACCTGCCGGATTCAGCCGATTCCGTCAGGCCGTGTAGGACGCTTAACACCAGTCTGAGCCGCGGAACCGGCCTGGCCGGGCCGCAGGCGGCCCCCTCGGGGGGCAGGGAGCTACACGCAGTGAGCGACCGTGGGGGCTACGCCACCCGGCAGATTTTCAGCATATTGGTGCCGCCCGGCGCACCCATGGGTTCGCCGCAGGTGATAACGTAGACGTCGCCGCTTTGCACGATGTCGCGGCGCAGCAGGTGGCCTTCGGCCTGGTCCAGCGCGGTGTCGCGGTCGGCGCTGGTGTCCATCAGCAGCGGGCGCACGTTGCGGTACAGCGCCATCTTGCGCTGGGTCGCCAGGTTGGGCGTCAGTGCGTAAATCGGCATACGGATGTCATGGCGGCTCATCCACAAGGGTGTGGCGCCGCTGTCGGTCAGGGCCACGATGGCCTTGGCGCCCAGGTGGTGGGCCGTGAACAACGCACCCATGGCGATCGACTGGTCGATGCGGGTGAAGGTTTTGCCGCGGAAATCGGCGTCCAGCGCCGCGTATTCGGCTTTTTCGGCTTCCAGGCAGATGCTGGCCATTTCTTCAATGGTCTCCAGCGGGTATTTGCCGGCGGCGGTTTCGGCGCTCAGCATCACGGCGTCGGTGCCGTCGAGCACGGCATTGGCCACGTCGCTGACTTCGGCCCGTGTCGGCACCGGGTTCAGGACCATGCTTTCCATCATCTGCGTCGCGGTGATGACCAGTTTGTCATAAGCGCGGGCCAGCTTGATCATGCGTTTTTGCAGCGCCGGCACAGCGGCGTGGCCCACTTCCACGGCCAAATCACCGCGCGCCACCATGATGCCGTCGCTGACCTGCAGGATTTCTTCCAGCTTGGGGATCGCCTCGGCGCGTTCGATCTTGGCGATCAGGCCGGGCTTGTGTTTGTAAGGTGCGGCGGCCACATTGCAGAGCTGGCGCGCCATTTCCATGTCGGTCGCGTTCTGGGGGAAACTCACCGCCACGTAGTCGGCCTGGAAACTCATGGCGGTCTTGATGTCCTCCATGTCCTTGCCGGTCAGCGCCGGCGCGGTCAGTCCGCCGCCTTTTTTGTTGATGCCCTTGTTGTTGGACAAGATGCCGCCGACCTTGACGGTGGTGATCACCTCTTCGCCGCGCACGGCATCCACCGTCAGCACGATCAGGCCGTCGTTGAGCAGCAAGACGTCGCCGGCACGCACATCGCGTGGCAGTTCCTTGTAGTCCAGACCCACACCCTTGAGGTCGCCGGGTTCCTGGCGCGAGGCGTCCAGCACAAACTTGGCGCCGGCCACCAGCATGACCTTGCCTTCGGCGAATTTGCCGACGCGGATTTTCGGGCCCTGCAGGTCGGCCATGATGGCGACCTCGCAGCCGGCGCGCTGGGCGGCTTCGCGCACCATGACAGCCCGGTCGATGTGGTCCTGGGCCGTGCCGTGGCTGAAGTTCAGGCGAACCACATTGACACCGGCACGAATCATTTTTTCAAGCAACACCGGATCGCTGGAAGCGGGGCCAAGGGTGGCAACAATTTTGGTAGCGCTGTGCTGCATCTCTAAGTCTCCTGTAATTTAGTTTCTGATTCTCACACGGAAAAGTTACAAGCCGGTTACCAATCCCCCCTGTCGCCGCTCAACTTCCGGCGCGGCAGAGCCGCTGTGTTGATCTTGATCAGATGGCGCGCAGCGCTCGGCCTCTAGGATCACAGAGTCAGCTTGCGAACCCACGCGGCACCGCTCCGGTCCCGCCAGGCCAGGCCACTCCCCCCACATCTTCCACGCCTTCGCCCATGATCTCTCCACCTGAACACCCCGTACCCGCTTCCGCCGCCCCCCAGCCGCTGCCGACGGAGGCCGACCTGCCACACCGCAAGGTCATACGCGCCTGGCTGCTGCCACTGGCGGAGCGCAGCAGTTGGCGCGCCCTGGTCTTGCTCGCTGTCGACTACGCGCTGCTGGCGGCCTTGCTGGGTGGCGTGGTGGGCCTGGACGCGGTCTGGCTGAAGGTGTTGTGCGGCCTGGCCGCCGGTTTTGTCATCGGCCGGCTGTTTGTGATTGGCCACGACGGCTGTCACCACAGCCTCACGCCCCACCGCCCGCTCAACCGCTGGCTGGGCCGCATCGCCTTTTTGCCTTCGCTGACCGCTTACAGCCTGTGGGACGTGGGCCACAACGTGGTGCACCACGGCTTCACCAACCTGAAAGGTGTGGATTTTGTCTGGGCGCCACTCACACAAGCAGAGTTTCAGGCCTTGTCGCCCCTGGGCCGCCTGATGCAACGGATTTACCGCAGCGGCTGGGGCCCGGGCATGTATTACCTGGTCGAGATGTGGTGGAAAAAAATGATGTTTCCGCGCGCCTCCAGCCTGGGCAACACCCGACGCGCCATCTTCACCTGGGACTGCCTGCTGGTGACGGCTTTTGCCGCGCTGTGGATCGCCGGGCTGGCGGTCGCGGCCTGGCTGACCGACCAGTCCACGCTGCTCTTGCTGCTGCTGGGTTTTGTGCTGCCGTTGTTGTTCTGGTTCAACATGATGGGTTTTGTGATTTACGGTCACCACACCCACGTCAAGGTGTGCTGGCACGACGAGCGCGCCGCTTGGCAACGCGCCCAGCCTTTTGTCTCGACGACGGTGCACCTGACCTTTCCCTGGCAGATAGGTACGCTGGTGCATCACATCATGGAGCACACCGCCCACCACGTGGACATGAGCATCCCGCTCTACAAACTCAAGGTCGCGCAGGCCAGGCTGGAAGAGTTGTTGCCAGGCCGCATCGTGATCCAGCCTTTTTCCTGGCGCTGGTATTTCGACACGGCGCGCGCCTGCAAGTTGTATGACTTCAAGCGCCACTGCTGGACCGACTTTGCGGGCCGACCCACCAGCGCACTGCGACCGGTCCCCTGAGGAGCTGCGCCGCCGGCCACGCAAGCCGGCCGGTCTCAGGCCGACACAGCGTCCGAACAGTCCGCGCTGCCGCAGCCCTGCACCAGGCCGGCGGGCAAATCCTCAGGACGGCTCACCACACCGGTGAGAGGGTCGTAGCCGGCCCGCCGCAGGTGCAGTGCCAGCGCCGCGTCCAAGCTTTGCGCATGCTGCGGAAACCACAACGCCAGTTCACTGGCCAGGGTGCGCACGGCGCCCAGCTTGCCATCAGCGGCCTGCGCCGCGCCTTCGCGCATCACCTGCAGCACCACCTTGTGCTGCAGGCTGTGGCAGTTGGCTGACGCAAAACGCGTGGCCGCCATCCAGCGGTCTTCCTGGCCAAAGTGCGCGTCGGTGTGGTCGATCAGGTGCTGCCAGGCGGCCGGCAGTTGCGCGTCGGCGGCGCTCTGCACGATCGCGAGCAGGGCGACAAACTCGCGGTGGGTGTCGTCCATGAGGGGCAGGTCGAGCGACAAGGCGTCGGACCATTCGAGGTGGGCCATGCAGATTCTCCAAAAGTGCTTCTGGAGCTTATCGGTCTGCGTGCTGCAGCGCCTTGATCTAGATCAGCGTTAAAGGCCGGGCGCCAATCCGGAACTTACAAGGAAAAAGGCCTCCAGCCCAGTATGGTCGGGCGCCACCAGCTATCGAAATAATAGCGACTTAGCCTTCAACCCGCTGCTGCAGGATCTCGAAGGCCGGCAGGGTTTTGCCTTCCAGCACTTCCAGGAAAGCGCCACCGCCGGTGGAGATGTAACCCACGTCTTTTTCAATGCCGTATTTGGCAATCGCGGCCAGGGTGTCGCCGCCACCGGCGATGCTGAAGGCGCTGCTGGCGGCAATGGCTTCGGCAATGATTTTGGTGCCGCCTTCAAAAGCCGCGAACTCGAACACACCGACCGGGCCGTTCCAGACAATGGTGCCGGCCGCCATCAATTGCTCGGCGAGTTTTTTCGCGGTATCGGGGCCGATGTCCAGGATCAGGTCATCGTCCGCCACCTCGGCCGCGGCCTTGACCGTAGCGACCGCATCGGCCGCAAAGGTTTTGGCGGTGACCACGTCGCTGGGAATCGGCACCTCGGCGCCGCGCGCCTTCATCGCAGCCATGACGGCGCGGGCTTCATCCAGCAGTTCACGCTCGGCCAGGCTTTTGCCAATCGGCAGGCCATTGGCCAACATGAAGGTGTTGGCGATGCCACCACCCACAATCAGCTGGTCCACCTTGCCGGCCAGCGCCTTGAGGATGGTCAGTTTGGTCGACACCTTGCTACCGGCCACGATGGCGACCAGCGGACGTTTGGGGTCGGCCAGGGCCTTGGAAATCGCATCCATTTCGGCCGCCAGCAGCGGACCGGCGCAGGCCGTTGGCGCAAACTGCGCAATGCCGTAAGTCGAGGCTTCGGCGCGGTGCGCCGTACCAAACGCATCGTGCACAAAAATATCACACAGCGCGGCCATTTTGCGGGCCAGGCCTTCGTCATTCTTTTTCTCGCCCAGATTCAGGCGGCAGTTTTCCAGCAACACCAACTGGCCCGGCGCCACGTCCACCCCCTCCACCCAACCCGACAACAGCGGCACCTCGCGCTGCATCAGCTCGCCCAGGCGTTGGGCCACGGGGGCCAGAGAATCTTCAGGCTTGAACTGGCCTTCGGTCGGACGACCCAGGTGCGAAGTCACCATCACGGCCGCGCCGGCGTCCAGCGCCATCTGGATGCAGGGGATCGAGGCGCGGATACGCGTGTCTTCGGTGATGCGGCCGCTGTTATCTTGCGGCACGTTCAGGTCGGCACGGATAAACACACGCCGGCCTTTGACAAGGCCTTGGGCGCAGAGATCGGAGAAACGAATGAATTTCATGACAAGCTCGCAGTGAAAGGTTCGGGCCAACACGCCCAAAATCATCAAATTGTAGGTGCGCCACCCTGGGGCTGTTCTTACTGCCAGCAGGGGCCGCGGAACCGGCTTCGCCGGGCCGCAGGCGCAGCAGCCCCCGCGGGGGGGCAGGGAGTTACACGCAGTGAACGACCGTGGGGGCCACGCCTACCAGCCCAGAACTATGTGCAAAGGCAGGTAAACCGCCATGCCGGCCAGAATGGTGCCGAGCACCCCTTTGCGCCAGAAAAACCAGGCGGCGCCGGCCAGCGCGGCAAAGATCCGGGCGTCCTGCCAGGTGTCGATCAGCTGGCCCTGGGTCATGACAATCTCCGGAATGATGACGCCGGACAAGGCCGCAATTGGCGCGTAATGCAGGCCGCGCTGCGCCCAGTGCGGCAGGCTCCAGGGTTTGCTGGAAATAAAGAAAAACGAGCGGGCAATCACGGTGACCACGGTCAGGCCGAGGATGGTGGCCACGGTCCAGGCATCGGTCTGGTTCATGTCGCACCGCCGGTTTCTGCCACGGGGGCTTTGGGTTTTTCGAGCAGCAGGCACACCGCCACGGCGGCGGCGATGGCCACCACGATGTTGAGCTTGAGCGGCAAGGCGAAAACCGCCACCGCCGCCGCACCGGCCACACCGGCAGAGACCAGGCGCAAACGTGTGCTGGCCAGCGAACACATGATGCCGACCAGCGCCAGGATGCCGGCAAAACCCAGGCCCCAATGTGTCGGCACCGAATTGGCCAGGGCCGTGCCCAGCAAACTCGCGCCTACCCAGCTGAGCCAGTTGACGCCACAGTTGCCGGCCAGGTAAGCCTCCTGGGCACGCAGCAGCGGCAAGTCATCCGGCGCTGCCGGCTGCGGATAACGCTGGGTGAACAGGACATAACTGAGGTCGGCCGTGAGGTAACCGCTGAGCAAGCGCCGCCACAGGGGCAGGTGCATGAAATAAGGCCGTAGATGGGCGCTGAACACCACAAAACGCAAATTGACACAAAACGCCGTGGCCAGAATCACCCACATGGGCGCACCCGCCATCATCAGCGGCACGGCCGCCAGTTGCGAACTGCCGGCAAACACCAGCACGCCCATCAACACGGCTTCAAACACACTCATGCCGGACTTGACCATGGCCACCCCGGTCATCAAACCCCAGGCGGCAATGCCTGGCGCCACCGACAGCATCTCGCGCGCACCCCGGCGAAACTCCGGGTGCCTGAACAACAAAGCGGTCACAACACTCTTCCTCTATCTGCGGTTATTTAGAAAACACCATGCCCGGCGTCAGTACAAAACCGCGCAAAAACTCCGCGGCCTCCAGGGCTTTGCCACCCGGCTTTTGCAGGCGGGTGACACGGATCACACCATCGATAGCGGCCATGTCCACGCCTTGGTCGCTGGCAGCCAGCACCTGGCCCGGCACGGCGCCATCGGGCCGAACACCGCCCGGCAAGGTCGTGGCCATCCAGAATTTGATGGTTTCCCCCGCCAGCAGGCTGGCCGCGCCCGGAAAAGGATTAAAAGCGCGGATGCGCCGCGTGATCACTGCTGCGCTTTGGGTCCAGTCAATCGCCGCCTCGTGTTTTTCTATCTTGTGGGCGTAGCTGATGCCTTGCTCGGGTTGTCGCATGGGGCTGAGCCCGCCACACGCCGCCAGCTCCAGCGCCTCAACCACCAGACGGCCACCCAGCGCCGCCAGTTTGTCGTGCAGGCTGCCGGTGGTATCGGTAGTCGCAATGGCCATTTTTTCGACCAGCAACATATCGCCGGTGTCCAGACCGGCGTCCATTTGCATCAGGGTGATGCCGGTTTCGCTGTCGCCGGCTTCGATGGCGCGATGAATAGGCGCCGCACCGCGCCAGCGCGGCAACACGGAGGCGTGGATGTTGAAACACCCCAAGCGCGGCAAGTCCAGCACCCATTGCGGCAGGATCAAACCATAAGCCGCGACGACCATGGCGTCGGCCTGCGCCGCGTCCAGCGCCAGACGTGCCGCGGCCGCGTCTTCGGGGTATTTGCCGTCGAGCCGCAGGCTGCGCGGCTGCGCCACAGGGAGGTTGTGTTCCAGCGCAAACTGCTTGACGCTGGACGCCTGCAGCTTCATGCCGCGGCCAGCCGGCCGGTCGGGTTGGGTCAAGACCAGGGGGATGTCAAAACCGGCGGCATGGAGTTGCTCCAGGGCCACACGGGCGAATTCGGGCGTACCCGCAAAAATAACACGCATAGTCTTATTTTCGTCGATGACCAAGGTCTAACGCAGCGTGAAAGAAATTTCCCGGCAGACTTGCCCTTCCCCAACCAGCCAGGGCCGCGGATCTGGCTTTGCCAGTCCGCAGGCGCAGCGGCCCCCCAGGGGGACAGCGAGCTACGCGAAGTGAGCGAACGTGGGGGCGAATTAACCCCGCTCGTCGTCCTTCTTCTGCTTGAGCATCTTGGTCTTGATGCGGTTGCGCTTGAGCGGCGACAGGTACTCGACAAACACCTTGCCCATCAAGTGGTCCATCTCGTGCTGGACACAAACGGCCAACAAGCCTTCGGCGCTGTGGGTTTGCAACTGCCCATCCAGGTCCAGCGCCTGCACCTTGACGGCGCTTGCACGCTCCACACCGTCATAAATGCCGGGCACCGAGAGGCATCCTTCGTCATTGATTTGGGTTTCGGTGCTGGACCAGACAATTTCGGGATTGATCAGGACCAGCGGCTGGTCGCGGTCTTCACTGACATCAATCACCACCAGCCGCTCGTGCACGTCCACCTGACTGGCGGCCAGGCCTATGCCCTGGGCGTCATACATGGTTTCCAGCATGTCGTCGACCAGGCGGCGTATGCGCGCATCCACCGCGGCCACAGGTTTGGCGACGGTATGTAAACGCTGGTCAGGGTATCGAAGAATGGTCAGTAAGGTCATGGTGGCAGGCAATCAGATGTCGCTATTTTCGCTAATTTTCGCTAATTTTCAGCATTCGCGCAGCGGCCAAATCGCATATTCGTTGCCTAATCAAGGGCTTAAGTACAGAATCGCTAGTGATTTATCAAGTTACAAACACGGCGCACGGCCCCATAGCCAAAGGCCATGCCAGCCCCAAGGGCCTCAAGATGCAAACTATTTTTGGTGGGTTCAGTCAAATTTCAATAGCCACCGCCCTGCTGCTCAGTACAGCCGGTGTGCAGGCGCAGAATTTTCCAGTCACCGCCGGCCAAAAGGCCACGGCCAACCAGGTCGCCCAAACCGGCGTGCCGCTGGCGGACCTGTCCCTCAATGCACCTGACGAATACACCGTCAAAAGCGGCGACACCTTGTGGGCTATTTCGGGCCTGTTTCTGACCAGCCCCTGGCGCTGGCCCGAGTTATGGGGCATGAACCTGCAGGACATCCGCAACCCGCACCGGATTTACCCCGGCCAGCAGCTATACCTGGACAAGTCCAACGGGCGCGCCACCTTGCGCACCCGCCAGTCGGCCTCGGCCGACGGCCAGCCCGGCGGCACGGTGCGGGTCTCGCCGCGCACCCGTTTTGAGTCGCTGGCGGACGCGGCCGTTCCGACCTTGTCGCCGCAAGCCATTGAGCCTTTCCTGGCCGAAGCCCTGATCGTCGACGAAACCGCGTTTGCCACGGCGCCGCGCATCGTGGCGGCCCAGGAAGGCCGGGTCTTGCTGAGCCGCGGCGACCGCGCTTATGCGCGCGGCGTCTACAGCAGCAAGGAGGGCGGCAAACCCCTGAGCGACGCCAAAGGCGAGCCGCTGGACTTCCGTGTTTTCCGTAACGCCACGCCGCTGAAAGACCCGACCACCGGGGAAATCCTCGGTTACGAAGCTCAGTTTGTCGGCAAGGCCGAGCTGGTTCGCGGCGAATCCACCGCCAACGTGACCGACAAGGACGGCAAGGTCAGCAGTGAAACCGTCCCGGCCACCATCAACATCGTTTCCTCCAAGGAAGAAATGCGTGTGGGTGACCGGCTGGCGCCGGAACCGCCGCGCGAATTGGTCAGTTATGTTCCGCGGGCGCCCGCCACCCAGATTGAAGGGCAAATTGTCTCGCTTTACGGCAGCGCCGTGCGTTATGCCTCCGGCAACCAGGTGGTGACCATCAACCGCGGCAGCCGGGACGGCCTGGAACGTGGCCATGTGATGGCGGTTTTGCACAGCGGTGAGCGCATCACCGACCGCACCGACTCGGCCCGGACCCAGATCAGACTGCCGAATGAACGAAATGGTTTGCTGATTGTTTTTCGCACCTATGAAAAGCTGTCTTACGCCCTGGTACTGCAGGTGAGCGACGGTGTGAAAGTGGGCGACCGCTTCACCAACCCGAACTGAGATCCAGCGCCAGAGGCCAGCCCCGCCCGCCTGTGGACGCCACCGAACTTCGCGCCTGGCTGCGCCTCACGCTGACGCCGGGCCTGGGCAATACCGGCATACGCAAGCTGCTGGCGACTTTTGGCTCGGCGCAAGCCATCTTTGAGCAATCCGCCGGCACTTTGCGCCAGCTCGGCTCCGACCGGTTGGCGGACGCGCTCCGGGCCACACCCGACACCCTGGCCGAGCAGTTGCAAACCACGCTGGACTGGCTGCAAGCCGCAGACAACCGGCGTGTGGTGACCTTGGGCGACCCCACCTACCCGGCCGTCCTGCTGGACATCGAAGACCCCCCTTCCATGCTATATATGCTCGGCGCCCTTGATGGACGGACGCAAGCAGCTATCGAAAACAGAGCGCTTTGCCTGGCCATCGTCGGCAGCCGGAATCCGACACCACAAGGCGAAGCCAACGCCAGGCAATTTGCCAAGGTGTTTGGCGAAGCCGGTCTGTGTGTGGTCTCCGGCATGGCGCTGGGTGTGGACGGCGCGGCGCATGACGGCGCCCTGCTGGGCGGCGGCATCACCTTGGCAGTGGTCGGCACCGGGCTGGACCGGGTCTACCCGAAACAACACCGGAATCTGGCCCACCGCATCGCCCAGCAAGGCCTGATCATCAGCGAGTTCCCGCTGGGCACGCCGCCGCTGACCGCCAACTTCCCCAAACGCAACCGCATCATTTCCGGTTTGGCGCAAGGAACACTGGTGGTCGAAGCCGCACTGAAATCAGGCTCGCTGATCACCGCCCGCCTGGCCGCCGAACAAGGCAAAGACGTCTTTGCCATTCCCGGTTCCATCCACTCGCCGCAGTCGCGCGGCTGCCATGCGCTTATCAAACAAGGCGCCAAACTGGTGGAATCGGCGCAGGATGTGCTGGAAGAGCTGAAATTGCCCTATACCGTGGCGGCCCCCGCCGACACCGGCGCAGATGCTGACGAGCCACCGGCCGAACACCCGCTGTTGTCGGCCATGGGCTACGAACCGGTCAGCCTGGACGCCTTGCAGGCCCGCACCGGCTTGGCCACGGCCGAGTTGCAGGCCCAGTTGCTGGCGCTTGAAATGGCCGATACCGTCGCCAAGCTGCCGGGCGGCCTGTTTCAGCGCATGGCCCTCGGCTGACACAGGGGCCAGTAGTCCGGCCAGCCAAGGCCCTGCGCTGCGGCAGGATTCAGCGAGTCCACGCTTAACTGCGTTATATTGGACGCATGTTTGAAGTGTTGGTGTACGTTTACGAAAATTATTGGCAAGGTGATGCCTGCCCCGAGCTGCACCAGTTGAGCCGCAAGCTCACCGCAGTCGGCTTTGAAGCGGAAGAAATCCAGGCCGCCCTGGTCTGGCTCAACGGCCTGAACATCGCCGCCCAAAACACCCAGGTCGGTCGGCCAGCCGCTGAAACAGTTAGCAGCACCGATCTGGCGCCGGTCAGCGCCCCGGCCGGTTTTCTGCCCCAGTCCGCTGGCAGCCTGCGGGTTTATTCGGTGGCCGAACAGGAACATCTGGGGGCGCCGGCCTTGGGTTTTGTGAGTTTCCTGGAGTCCTCCGGCGTGCTGCCGCCGCACATGCGGGAAATTGTCATGGACCGCGCCATGGCCGCACCGGGCGAGCCGCTGGCGCTGGATGACCTGAAAATCATCGTGCTGATGGTGTACTGGAGTTTTGGCGAAGAGCCCGACGCCCTGGTTCTGGATGAACTTTGCGACGACGCCGAGTTCCGCGTCGCGCACTAGTAAAAGCCCCCACGCTTTTCACTTCGTGTAATACGCTGCCCCCTCAGGGGGCTAATTTCCCTTGGGGCGGCCCGGCGGGAAATTGCACTGCTGGAACCCTCTTCGTTGCGGATGACACGCCTACCCTAGCAAGCGCTCCGGGTTCGCATCCAGCTTGGCCAGCGCATCGCGCGTGGCGCGCACGGTGAGGGCTTCTTCTTCCGTCGGCACCAGCAAGCCAGCCTGCAAATAAGCTGCCAGCCGGCGGGCCTGAATCAGGAAATTGCGGCCATCGGAGGACGCAAACAAATGTAATTGCCCGCGCTCGCTGCGCCAGGAGAATTGCACGTGGCTGACCTGGCCATTGTGGTCCAGGCTGAACCAGGCGCCGACCTGCAGCTCCTGCGCCCAGCCGCGCATGGCTTCGCTGGGCCGGCTGCCGCCATCGGCGATGACCTCGATATCGGCCGCATCGATCCCTATCATCATGACCAGGTTTTCGGTGTCCAGCGGCAGGTCGCCGACATCCTCGTCGGACAGGTAGTCCTCCAGATTCGCCAGCCGTTTGGCCATTTCATCGATGCGCTCCAAGGAAATCGCATCCGTTTTGGACATGAAGGCATCGGCCAAGGTGTCGCTGATGACCTTCAGGTGCTGGTCCTGCACCGATGTGTTCATGCCCAACATGGACATGCCCAGGCGCAGCAGTTGCAACAGCTTGGGCAGGTCGGCAATCACCCGCGCCCTGTCCGTGCGATTCGGTTTGGCGCTGGCCGCCCACACCAAATCAGCGGCGGCCTGTTTCAGGGTGATGGTGTCTTTGTGCTGGGGCCCGTTTTTCATGGCGGCGAGGGCCAGCACTTCGGCCCAGACCTTGAACAGGAATTCGCGGATCCCCTCGCGCACCGGCATGTCATTGAGCATGTTGCGCATCTCAATGGTGTACTGGATGGCCATGGTTTCTTTTTGCTCAAGCTGCTGGGCCACACTCACCACACGGGCGGCACTGCCTTGTTCCGAAAGAAACTTTGAGAGGAATTTCTGGAATTCGTCATGCACCAGCTGGAACACCCGCCGGCCGGTCTCCGGGTATTGCTCGATGACCTGGACAATCCGCTTGATTTCAATTTCCAGCGCACCACCGGTGACCGTCGCTTCAAAACCCAGCACGCAGGACCCCATGCGGTCGATCAGCCGACGCGCGGGATGCTGCAAGGAGCCAAAAAACTCGGGCTCGGAAAGCGCCACGCGCAAGACCGGCATCTGCAGCCGGGCAAACCAGACCCGCACGGCAGGCGGAATCCGGTCTTCCGCCAGAATGCTCTGGAACATCAGCGCCACAATTTCAATGGTGGCCTTTTCACTGGACGTCGAGGCGGCTTGTTTCAGCTCCGCGGTGCGCTGACGTATGGCGCTCGCGGCCTGCTCGACGTGGGCCGAGCCATACACCCGATGGGAGGTGTCCAGTATCGTGCCTTCGAAGCCATGACCGCTGTCACCGACCCCCGGTGGCACCTGAGCCAATACCTGCGCCAGTTGTGGCGAAGGCCGGTTGGTATGGCTGTGGTCGAAGTCAACCGCATGGTCCGACAACAGGCGTTTGAGATGGCCCATGACACCTTGTGCGCGCATGCGCACCCGTGCCAGGGGGGAAGTCCCGGTTTGCATGCGGGTTTCGTCGTTGATGTCATGGCGTGCAGCGGCCGAATCGGTGTGTACGGCATCGCGACCTGTCGGCCTGCCACCGCCACCGCTGCCCGCGCCCTTGCCGCCCGAGCCACCAGCAGCACCGTTGCCACCAAAAAAGCCCCCAAGGCCTCGGCCACCGCCGGCGGTACCGGAGCCACCGGATCCGTTGCCAGGCCCCGCGCCACCCCCACCCACCCCGGCACCTAAGCCGCCAACGCCGTAGCGGGCCTCACCCACCGGGGCCGCGCGGCCGTTCGGGGGTGCGCCTGCCGGCTGGGAAGGAGGGCTGGGCCGCGCCACAGTGACGGCAGAAGGCGTGCGTTTGACCAGGGCCCGCAAATCAATGTTCACCATCACGTTTTCCTTGATCAGGAAAGCGTTGGCAGCGTGATAGGCCTCCAGCAGGTGCCCGGTCAGGCGCTGCTGGATAAGATCCTGCACCGACAGCCACAACTCACGTGACAAGGGCGCCAGCGTCCATTGCTCCACGAGGTGCTGCGACAAAATTTCGGGGCGAAAAATATCGTCTTTGGCAAGTTCCGCCACATCTTCCAGGCTCTGGATGCGCAGGCGCAAATCATTGAGCTCCCAGCTGGCGCTGTCGAGCAGGCGCAAGGCCAGGCGCGAGGCCAGGATCTTGTTCTCCATCACCTCGTTGCCCATCAGCTCGAATTTCCCGCTGTCCAGCGCCGCAGGCGTGTTGGCCGTGGTCGGCAGCAGCGTTTTTTGCCAGGCGGCGATGGTGGCGTTGACCCAGACCGCCGCATTGTCCTGAAAGGACAAGAAACCATCACGGCGGTCTTGCATCTCACGTGCACTGCCGCCCTGCTCCATCAAGGTGGTGAGCTTGAGCTTGATGCCGGCGGCCAGCTCGGGCAGGATGCGCGCAGCCTGGCCTACAAACAGCTGGCGCGCCTGCCTTGCTAGAAGAAGTTCTCTTTTGTTGTTTGCTGCCACAGCCGTGAGGGGTTGTTGCCGGACAGCTTACACCATGGCGCCAGCGTTGGGATCGTTCGGATCCTCATCCTTTTTGTTCGCCGAAGGTTTGATCAGGTCTTCACGCTTGATGCCCAGCCACATCGCCAGGGCCGCGGCCACAAACACCGAGGAGTAGATGCCGAAACAGATGCCGATGGTCAGCGCCAGGGAGAAATAAAACAGCGTCGGTCCGCCAAACAACAGCATTGACAGCACCATCACCTGGGTCGACCCGTGGGTGATGATGGTTCGGCTGATGGTGGAGGTGATCGCGTTGTCGATGATCTGCGTGGTGTTCATCTTGCGGTAACGCCGGAAATTCTCGCGAATCCGGTCAAAAATCACCACCGATTCATTCACCGAATAACCCAGCACGGCCAGCACGGCGGCCAGCACCGAGAGCGAAAACTCCCACTGGAAATAGGCAAAAAACCCGAGAATAATCACCACGTCATGCAAGTTGGCGATGATGGCCGCGACCGCGTATTTCCACTCGAAGCGCAACGCCAGGTAAATCATGATGCCAATCACCACCATGCCCAGCGCCTTCAGCCCGTCGTGCGCCAACTCTTCACCCACCTGAGGGCCGACAAATTCGGTGCGTCGCAGGACAACCTCGGGATCCTGGGCCTTCAGCGCGCCTATGACCTTCTCGCTTTGCTGGGCCGTGGTCACGCCTTTTTGCGCCGGCAGGCGGATCATCACATCACGCGCTGTCCCGAAATTCTGCACCTGCACATCCGTGAAGCCCAGGCTGGACACCGTGCCGCGCACCTTCTCCACATCGGCCGGCTGTGAATAACTCACCTCCATCACCGTGCCGCCGGTGAATTCCACCGACAGATGCAGGCCGCGCGAAAACAGGAAAAACACAGCCAGCGCAAAGGTTGTGAATGAAATCACATTGAAAATCAGGGCATGCCGCATGAACGGAATGTCCTTGCGGATTTTGAAAAATTCCATGACGTCCTCTACTCGTTGTTCTGTTGTCTAGTGGGTCGATGCGCTGGACTTGCCGGTGTTGGCAGGCACACCCGCGTCAACAGCCGGCCGCCACACGGTCCCGATGGACACCGTCTTGAGTTTTTTCTGCCGGCCGTACCAGAGATTGACCAGGCCGCGCGAGAAAAACACCGCCGAGAACATGCTGGTCAAGATGCCGATGACGTGCACCACCGCAAAACCGCGCACCGGCCCGGAACCGAAGGCCAGCAAGGCCAGGCCCACAATCAGTGTCGAGATGTTCGAGTCCAGGATGGTCGCCCAGGCGCGTTCGTAACCACTGTGAATCGCGGCCTGCGCCGAAGCGCCGCTGCGCAGCTCTTCACGCACCCGTTCATTGATCAGCACGTTGGAGTCGATCGCCATGCCCAGCGCCAAGGCCATGGCGGCCATGCCCGGCAAGGTCAATGTCGCCTGCAGCATGGACAACACGGCCACCAGCAGCATCAGGTTCACCGCCAGCGCCAGCCCGGAGAACATGCCGAACAACATGTAATACGCCACCATGAAAGCCACGATCACCACAAAGCCCCAGGCCACGCTGTGGAAACCCTTGGAAATATTTTCTGCGCCCAGGGTCGGGCCAATGGTCCGCTCTTCAATGATTTCCATGGGTGCCGCCAGCGAGCCGGCACGCAGCAACAAGGCCAGATCATTGGCTTCCGTCACACTCATGGAACCGGAAATCTGGAAGCGGTTGCCCAGTTCGCTTTGAATCACAGGCGCCGTCAGCACCTCGCCCTTGCCCTTTTCAAACAGCAAAATGGCCATGCGTTTCTTGACGTTTTCACGGCTGGTATCGCGCATGATGCGCCCGCCCTTGGCGTCCACCGTCAAATCGACCTTGGGCTGCTGGCTTTGCGAGTCAAAACCCGGCTGGGCATCGGTCAGGCTGTCGCCAGTCAGGATCACCTGTTTTTTGACAATCACGGGCCGGCCGTCACGCTCCAGAAAACGTTCGGAACCGAAAGGCACGGTACCCGAGCCGTTTTCCGCCGCGCGGCCTTCCGCGCTTTCATCCACCAGGCGCATCTCCAACGTGGCCGTGCGGCCCAGAATGTCCTTGGCCTTGGCCGTGTCCTGCACACCCGGCAGTTGCACCACGATGCGGTCCAGGCCCTGCTGCTGGATCACCGGCTCGGCCACGCCCAACTCGTTGATCCGGTTGTGCAGCGTGACCATGTTCTGCTTGAGCGCCTGCTCTTGCACCAGACGCGCGGCCTCCGGCTTGACGCGGGCTGTCAGCTTGTATTCAGTCCCGTCGGGGCCATCCACCAGTTGCAGGTCAGCGAACTGGTCCTGGAAAATCTTCTTGGCGGCATCCAGCGTGCCGGCGTCGCGGAATTTGACATCGATCGCCTGACCGTTGCGGCTGATGCCGCTGTGGCGGATGTTCTTTTCGCGCAGCACGACACGGATGTCGCCGGCCAGCGATTCCGCTTTTTTCGTCAACGCCGCCTGCATGTCCACCTGCAGCATGAAATGCACGCCGCCGCGCAAGTCCAGACCCAGATACATGGGCCGAGCGTTCAGCGCGGTCAGCCACGCGGGGGAGCGCGACAGCAGGTTGAGGGCGACAATGTACGAGGGCGACGTCGGGTCAGGTGTCAGCGCTTTTTCAATCGCGTCCTTGGCCTTGAGCTGGGTGTCGGTGTCGCCAAAACGCGCTTTGACCGAGGCGCCGTCCAGGCTGACGAGGTCGGCCACGATATTGGCCTCCTTGAGCGCCTGCTCAACCCGCGCCACGGTGGTCGTGTCAATCTTGACGCTGGACTTGGCGCTGGAGACCTGCACCGCAGGCGCCTCACCAAAGAAGTTGGGCAGCGTGTAAAGAGCGGCAATCAATAAGGCGACGACGATGATCGCGTACTTCCAGACCGGATAACGATTCATGAGCGTACTGTTCCTGGGAAACTGAGGGACGGGAGGGACCGGCCTGGGCCGGTTCGGCGGGAAAGCCGTTTACTTGATGCTGCCTTTGGGCAAGACCTGAACGATGGCGCTGCGCTGCAGCTGGATTTCAACGCCAGCGGCCACTTCCACGGCCAGGTAGGCTTCGCCCATTTTGGTGACCTTGCCGAGCAGACCGCCGGCGGTAACCACTTCGTCACCCTTGGCCAGCGCGTCAATCATGGCGCGGTGTTCTTTCTGCTTTTTCATCTGTGGACGGATCATCACGAAGTAAAGCACCACAAACATCAACACCAGCGGCAACATGCTGGTCAACGAGGACATCATGCCGCCCTCGGCAGCGGCAACAGGGGCAGTTTGGGCAAACGCGGAAGAAATAAACACGGCAGACTCCACAACAAAAAATAGGGCGCCCCCGACGCACGGCCGGGGGTGCAGAGAGCCTGATTGTATGCGGCAGAGGGCGAATGGAAAGTTGTAACCCGCGCGTTTTCAGGGCTGTTCCGGCCGGCATCCGCCCAGATACCGCCCAAATCTGCGTTTTTGCCGCCGAACCGTGCTTCAGGCCGCCAGCTGGCGCGGGCTGGCCGCCGGCTGGCGAAACGCCGCCATGGCCTCGTCCCAGGACTGCTGCGCCTGCGCCACATGGCGCGCCTTGACATGCCCATAACCCCGGATGAGCTCGGGAATCCGGGCCACGTCGACGGCGGCCGCATGGTTGGCAGCATCCAGGCTTTGCAGCACTTCTTCGATGCTGGCCTCATAACGGGTGATCAGCGCACGTTCCATCTTGCGTTCTTCGGTCCGGCCAAACGGGTCCAGCGCGGTGCCACGCAGGCCTTTGAGTTTGGCCAGGGCCTTGAAACCCGTCAACATCCAGGGACCAAACTTCTGCTTTTGCAGCTCGCCCTTGTCATTTTTCTTTGCCAGCAGCGGCGGCGCCAGGTGGTAATTGAGCTTGAAGTCACCTTCAAACATGGCGTTCACCTTGTCATGGAAGCTGCGGTCGGTATGCAAGCGCGCAACTTCGTATTCGTCCTTGTAGGCCATCAGCTTGAACAAATACCTGGCCACCTTCTGGGTCAGCAAGGTCTTGCCCAGCGCCGATTCGGCCTGCTGCACCCGGCTCACAAAACTTTCGTAACGTTTGGCATAGGCCGCGTTCTGGTAGTCCGTCAGGAAGGCCACACGGCGCGCCACCAGTTCCGCCACACCCTGGCGCGGGGCCGGCATGGCGATGACTTGCGCGGAGACAAACAGTTTTTCAAACGAAGCCAGATCGTGGGCGGCACGCCGGCCCCACTCGAAGGCCGTCTTGTTGTTGTCCACCGCCACGGCATTGAGTTCAATCGCGCGCATCAACGAATCACGCGCCAGCGGAATCCAGCCTTTCTGCCAGGCGTAGCCCAGCATCATCGGGTTGGTGTAAATGCTGTCGCCCATCAGTTTGGTGGACGCCGCGTCGGCATCGAAGGCGCCTACACCGGCCAGGCCCACGGCTTTGACAATTTCCGCGGCGCAGGCATCGGCCGGGTTTTGCCAGTTGGCGTTGTGTACAAAAGCCGCCGTCGGTGTGCTGTGGGTGTTGAGCGCCACCTGGGTGCGGCCCTCACGCATACGCAGCACGGTTTCCTTGCCGGCCGCCACGATGGGGTCGCAGCCGATGATCAGGTCGGCCCCGGCCATGCTGACGCGGGTGGTGCGGATGTCGTCCTGGCTGTCGCCTATCAACACATGGCTCCAGGTCGCACCGCCTTTTTGCGCCAGTCCACCGGCGTCCTGCGTGACGATGCCCTTGCCTTCTATATGTCCGGCCATGCCCAGCAACTGGCCGATGGTGATCACCCCGGTGCCACCGACGCCGGCCACCACAATGCCCCAGACATGACCGTTAACCCCCTGGATCGCAGGAATCTGCGGCTCCGGCAAAGTACCCATTTCAAACGGCGACGTCGTCTTGCCTTTGGCTTTTTTCTTGAGCTGCCCGCCTTCGACGGTGACAAAACTCGGGCAAAAACCCTTGAGGCAAGACATGTCCTTGTTGCAGGTCGACTGGTTGATCTGGCGTTTGCGGCCAAATTCGGTTTCCAGCGGCTCGACGCTCAGGCAGTTGGACTGCACGCCGCAGTCGCCGCAGCCTTCGCAGACCAGCTCGTTGATGACCACACGTTTGGCCGGATCCACCATGGTGCCGCGTTTGCGGCGCCGGCGTTTTTCCGTCGCGCAGGTCTGGTCATAAATGATGACGGTTGTGCCCTTGATCTCGCGGAACTGCCGCTGGATGGTATCGAGTTCGTCGCGGTGGTGTACCGTCACGCCCTCCACCAGGCTGACCCCCTGGTATTTTTCCGGCTCATCGGTGACCACCACAATCTTGACCGCACCTTCAGCCCGCATGGCCTGGGCGATCTGCACCACCGACAGGCCTTCGGGCCGTTCGCCCACCGGCTGGCCGCCGGTCATGGCAACCGCGTCGTTGTACAGAATTTTGTAGGTGATGTTCACCCCCGCAATGATCGACTGGCGCACCGCCAGCGAACCGCTGTGGAAATACGTGCCGTCCCCCAGATTCGCAAACATGTGCTGATCGGTGGTGAAAGGCTGCTGGCCCACCCAGGGCACACCTTCGCCGCCCATCTGGGTGAAACCCATGGTGGAGCGGTCCATCCACAAGGCCATGAAATGGCAGCCGATGCCGGCCATGGCGCGTGAGCCTTCGGGCACCTTGGTTGACGTGTTGTGCGGACAACCCGAGCAAAACCAGGGCTGGCGGTCGGCCTGGATTTCCAGCACCTGCAAGGAACGTTCCTTGGCTTCCAGGATCGCCAGTTGCGCATCCATACGTGCCGTCATGTCGCTGTCCAGGCCCAGCTTTTTGACCCGTTGCGCAATCGCCTTGGCAATCAGCGCCGGCGACAGATCGGCGTTGGCACGCAGCAAGGTATTGGCCGTCGGATTTGGCATCGACCATTCGCCGCCGCTGAAATCGCCATCCACCTCATTGAACTTGCCGTAGATATTCGGGCGCACATCGGCGCGCCAGTTGTACAACTCTTCCTTGAGCTGGTACTCGATGATCTGGCGTTTCTCCTCGACCACCAGGATCTCGCGCAGGCCGGTGGCAAATTCACGCGTGCCCTGCGCCTCCAGCGGCCAGACCACCCCCACCTTGTGCAAGCGAATACCGAGCTGGCGGCAGGTGGCATCGTCCAGGCCCAGATCGATCAGGGCCTGGCGTGTGTCGTTGTAGGCCTTGCCGCTGGCGATGATGCCGAGGCGGTCGTGCGGGCCTTCGATCACGTTGTAGTTCAGGCGGTTGGCGCGGATGTAGGCCAGCGCGGCATACCACTTGTAATCAAACAGGCGCGCCTCCTGCTCCAGCGCCGCATCAGGCCAGCGGATATGCACGCCGCCGGCCGGCATCTGGAAATCGGTCGGAATCTTGATCTGCACACGTTCGGGATCGATCATGGCCGTGGCGCTGGATTCGACAATCTCCTGAATCGTTTTCATGCCGGCCCAGACGCCGGAAAAACGGCTCATCGCAAACGCATGAATGCCCAAGTCCAGGATTTCCTGCACGTTGGCAGGGAAAAACACCGGCAGGCCGCAGGCCTTGAAGATATGGTCGCTCTGGTGCGCGGCGGTGGAGCTTTTGGCCACATGGTCATCGCCGGCCACGGCGATCACGCCGCCCCAAGGCGTGGTGCCCGCCATGTTGGCGTGTTTGAAGACGTCGGAGCAACGGTCCACGCCCGGCCCCTTGCCGTACCAGATGCCAAACACACCATCGAACTTGTTGGTGCCCGGCGGCGAAAAACCCAGTTGCTGCGTGCCCCAGAGGGCGGTGGCGGCGAGTTCTTCATTCACCCCGGGCTGGAACACGATGTTTTGCGCCTTGAGGTAACTCGACGCTTTCCACAAAGCCTGGTCATAACCCCCCAGCGGGGAGCCGCGGTAGCCGCTGATAAACCCGGCGGTGTTTTTACCGACCATGGCGTCGCGCTGGCGCTGCAACATGGGCAGCTTGACCAGGGCCTGCACCCCGCTCATGAAGGCCTGGCCGTAATCAAGGCTGTATTTGTCGTCGAGCGTGACGGTCTCTAGCGACTTGCGAATGTGTTCGGGCAGCGGGGCGTTCATTGTTTTTGTCTCCAGTCGTGGGCGAAAACCGCTTTGTGGGCGGGTGGCTTGCAAGCAGGTGTGCCGGGTAGGCAAGCGCCTCTAGGCTCCAGCAAAGTGTAGGCGTGATGGGCAGATAAGTCTTTGCTTTTTATGCCCAGATTAAGCGGCCCAAAGAAAGAATCTTGCTTAAAATCGCCACATATGGAAACGCTGGACAAGTTTGACATCGCCATTCTGAATGAATTGCAAAATAATGGCCGCTTGAGCAATGCCGAGCTCAGCACCCGCGTCGGCCTGAGTGCCGCGCCCTGCTGGCGGCGTGTGCGGGCGCTGGAAGACAACGGCTACATCAAGGGTTACCGCGCAGAGATAGACCGCCACAAGATCGGCCTGGGCGTGTTGGCTTTTGTCCGCCTGGACGCCGAACGCAACACCGGCGATGCAACCCGCGTGCTGGAAGAAGCCATCCGCAAACTGCCCGAAATTGTGGCCTGCCACTACATCAGCGGCACCGGCACCTTCGAGCTGCAGGTGGTGGCGCAGGACCTGGACAGCTTTTCGCGCTTTGCGCTGCGCAGCCTGATCAACCTGCCGAACGTGAAAGACCTGCACACCAGTTTTTCCCTGGGCGAGGTCAAGGCCAGCAGCCTGCTGCCGCTGGGCCACCTGTCGGGCAAAACGGCATAACACCGGCCGCTGGTGCCGGGCTTATGCATAAAATTGGCATCCAGCCCTTACCATATAAGCGTAAATAGCTATCAATTAGATAGCAATTCACTCAACAGGCTTGCAAGCAAGGGCCGCGGATCTGGCTCCGCCAAGCCGCAGGCGCCGTCCCCTGCAAGGGGAAAAGGCCTTACACGCAGTGAACGCCGACAGGGGTGTTCAGTTCAAGCACTCCAGCCGCCACCTAGCGCGCGAATCAAGCCGACCGTCGCCAGATACTGCTCAACACGCACCTGCAAGGCCTGGCGGCGGTTGCGCAACTCGCTGCGCTGGGCGTCCAGCAGTTCGAGCTGGCTTACAAAGCCGTTGCGGTAACGCGCATCGGACAAGACCGTGGCGCGGGTGGCGGAGGCCACCGAGCGTGACTGCGCCTCGGACTGCTCGGCCAGCAGGCGCAGAGCCGAGAGCTGGTCCTCCACATCCCTGAAAGCCACCAACACCTGCTCGCGGTACTGGGCCAGGGCAATATCGAGTTCGGCATTCGCGTTTTGCACGCCGGCTGCACGCCGGCCGCCGTCAAACAGTGGCAGCGAGAACAAGGCGCCCACGCCCCAGGCGCGGGTGGATAGCTTGAACAGGTCGCTGATCTCGGGCGCGGCATAACCGCCGGTGGCCGTCAGCGCAAAGGTGGGAAACCAGGCGGCCTGGGCCACACCCACCCGGGCCTGGGCCGCCTGCAAGCTGTTTTGGGCAGCCGACACATCGGGTCGACGCACCAGCACCGTGCTGGGCACACCCGCCGGAATCACCGGCAAGACCGTGGCCCATTCCACCGGCGCCACCTGGAAGCTGGAAGCGGCTTCGCCCACCAGCACGGCCAACGCATGTTCCAGCTCGGCACGGCGGCGGTCCAGCGCCAGCCCTTCCGACTCGGTGGACGCCACCTCGGCACGCACACGCGCCACGTCCAGCTCGGCCACGTCACCCTCCCGAAAGCGCACTTCGGTCAGGCGCAAGGTGTTGCGGTAAGCCTGCAAGGTGCCGCGCACCAGCGTTCGTTCGGAGTCGAGTGCGCGCAGCTTGAGGTAGGTCTGCGCCACATCGGCCTGCACCAGCAACTGCGTGCTGCGCAGCAGCGCTTCGCGGGATTGGGCGTCCAGCGCGGCCGCGTCAGAAGCCAGCGAAAGTTTGCCGATCAAATCCACCTCATAAGAAAAATTCGCACTGGCGCTGACCATGGTTTGCGGCCGATTGCCGGTGGTGCTGTTTTGCTGGCGCACAGCCCCCGCACCCGCGCCCACCTGCGGCAGGCGGTCGGCATCGGTGGAGCGCAGCAACGCACGCGCCTGCGCCAGCCGGCCGGCAGCAACAGCCACGCTGTTGTTGTTGCGCCCAGCCTGTTCGACCAACTGGTCCAGCACCGGGTCGGCAAACACGGTCCACCAGTTGCCCTGGGCTTGCGCCTGCGCAGGCGCGGTGTTTTCAGACATGGCCAGAACGGCGTTTTCCTTGAACGCCGCAGGCGCCACCGGCAGACGGGACGGATCCACCGACGCACTGGTGGCGCAGCCGGCCAGCAGCAGTGCGGCGAACAAGGGCAACAAAGCTGCGTGCAGCTTTGGCAGGGTTGAAGACAGATGGTTCATGGTGAACTCCTTTTTTTGGCTTTGTTGTTATTCGTGATGTTTGAGCGGCGCGGCCGGCTGGGCATGCAGGGTGGCAGCACCCCCGCCAGCGGGGCTGGCTGCAAAAGCTTCCAGGTGCGGCACTTCACCATGCAACCTGAGCGGTCGGTTGCCTGCCATGCGGCGCAGCGCAACATAAAACACCGGCGTGAGAAAGAGGCCAAAAGCCGTCACACCGATCATCCCGGCAAACACCGCCACCCCCATGGCCGAACGCATCTCGGCACCCGCTCCGGTGGCCAGCACCAGCGGCAACACACCCATCACAAAAGCCAGCGAAGTCATCAGGATGGGGCGCAGGCGCAGGCGGCTGGCCTCGATGGCGGCCTGTACCGGCGTGCGCCCGGCAAACTCCAGTTCACGCGCAAACTCCACAATCAAAATCGCGTTTTTCGCCGACAGCCCGACCAGCACCATCAGGCCGATCTGGGTGAAGACGTTGTTGTCACCGCCCGTGATCCAGACGCCGGTCATTGCGGCCAGCAAACCCATGGGCACGATCAGGATGATGGCAATCGGCAAGGTCAGGCTTTCATACTGCGCGGCCAGCACCAGGAAGACCAGCAGAATGGCCAGCGGGAACACCAGCACCGCAGAATTGCCGGCCAGGATTTCCTGGTAAGTCAGCTCGGTCCATTCATAACTGATGCCTTTGGGCAGGGTTTCTGCTGCAATACGTTCTATCGCGTCCTGCGCCTGGCCCGAGGAATAACCCGGTGCCGGACCGCCGCTGATATCGGCCGACAGGTAGCCGTTGTAACGCATGGCGCGTTCCGGGCCAAAGCTGGCATTGACCTTCATCAGCGCCGACAGCGGCACCATCTCGCCGGTGGTCGAACGCACCTTGAGCAGGCCCACGTCTTCAGCCCGCGCACGGTAGGCCGCGTCGGCCTGCACCCGCACGCTGTAGGTGCGGCCGAACTTGTTGAAGTCGTTGGCATACAAGCTGCCGAGGTAGATCTGCATGGTGTCGAAAATGTCGGTCACCGGCACATTCAGCTGGCGCGCCTTGGTGCGGTCAATGTCGGCATACAGCTGCGGCACATTGACCTGCCAGCTGGTGAAAACGCCGGTGATCTCGGGCGCTTGCGAGACCTTGTCCATGAAAGCTTTCACGGCCACATCCATGGTGTCGTAACCCAGCGAGGCGCGGTCTTCCAGCTGCAGCTTGAAGCCGCCCGTGGTGCCCAGGCCTTCCACCGGCGGCGGCGGGAACATCACGATGAAGGCATCCTGGATGCTGCCGAAGGCCTGGTTCAATTGCCCCGCCACCGCGCCGCCGCTCTGGTCGGCACGTTTGCGTTCGGCAAAAGGTTTGAGCGTGACGAACACAATGCCCGAGTTGGAGCTGTTGGTAAAACCGTTGATCGACAGGCCGGGAAAGGCAATCGCATCTTCCACATTCGGGTTCTTTTGGATGAGCTCGCCCATGCGCTGGACCACGTCTTCGGTACGGTCCAGGGTGGCGCCGTCGGGCAACTGGGCAAACCCGATCAGGTACTGCTTGTCCTGCGCCGGCACAAACCCGCTGGGCACCAGTTTGAAAACACCGACCGTCGCGGCCACCAGCACCAGGTAAACAACCAGCATCAGGGCCTTGCGCGAGATCGCGCTTTTCACACCCGTGCCGTAGGCCGCAGAAGCACGGCCGAACAGGCGGTTGAAGCCGGCGAAGAAACGGCCGAACACCTTGTCCATGCCGCGTGTCAGCGCATCCTTGGGCGCATCGTGGCTCTTGAGCAGCAAGGCCGCAAGGGCTGGTGACAAGGTCAAGGAATTGATGGCCGAGATCACGGTGGAAATCGCAATCGTCACCGCGAACTGCTTGTAGAACTGCCCGGTCAGCCCGCTGATAAAGGCCAGCGGCACAAAGACGGCAACCAGCACCAGCGCAATCGCGATGATGGGGCCGGACACCTCGCGCATCGCGCGGTAAGTCGCTTCACGCGGCGTGAGCCCGGCCTCGATGTTGCGCTCCACGTTCTCGACCACCACAATGGCGTCGTCCACCACAATGCCAATCGCCAGCACCAGCCCGAAGAGGCTGAGCGCGTTGATCGAGAAGCCCAGCAAATGCAGCACGGCAAACGTGCCGACCACCGACACCGGCACCGCCAGCAGCGGAATGATGGAGGCGCGCCAGGTTTGCAAAAACAAAATCACCACCAGCACCACCAGCGCGATAGCTTCCAGCAGGGTGTGGATCACCGACTGGATGGAGGCGCGCACAAACTGTGTCGGGTCGTAAGCCACGCGGTACTCGACCCCTTCGGGCATGTTCTTCGCCAGTTCGTCCATGGTTTTGCGCACCTCGGCTGATATCTCCAGCGAGTTGGAGCCGGGCGCCTGGAACACCCCCAGGCCTACCGCGGGTTTGTTGTTCAGCAGCGAGCGCAAGGCATAGTCGGCCGCGCCCAGTTCCAGCCGTGCAAGGTCGCGCAGCCGTGTGATGGCGCCGTCGGCACCGGTCTTGACGATGATGTCGCCGAACTCTTCCTCGTTCTGCAGGCGACCCTGCGCGTTGATCGAGAGCTGCATGTCCACACCGTCCAGCCCCGGCGAGGCGCCTATCACGCCGGCCGCGGCCTGCACGTTTTGCCCGCGTATCGCGGCCACCACGTCGCTGGCCGACAGGCCGCGCTGCGCCACCTTTTGCGGGTCCAGCCAGACCCGCATGGAATAGTCGCCGCCGCCAAAGATCTGCACCTGGCCGATGCCCTGGATACGCGCGAGCCTGTCCTTGACATTGAGCACCGCGTAGTTGCGCAGGTAGTCGATGTCGTAACGGTCATTCGGCGACACCAGATGCACCACCATGGTGAGACTGGGCGAGCTCTTGATTGTTGTGATGCCCAAGCGGCGCACTTCCTCGGGCAGGCGCGGCTCGGCCTGCGAGACGCGGTTCTGCACCATCTGCTGCGCCTTGTCGGGGTCGGTGCCGAGCTTGAAAGTCACGGTCAGTGTCATCACGCCGTCGGTGGTGGCCTGGCTGCCCATGTACAACATGCCCTCAACGCCGTTGATGGATTCTTCCAGCGGCGTGGCCACGGTCTCGGCAATCACCTTGGGGTTGGCACCCGGGTACTGGGCGCGCACCACCACCGAGGGCGGCGCGACTTCCGGGTATTCGGAAACCGGCAGGCCGCGCAGCGCCACCAGACCGGCAATCAACATCAGCAGCGACAACACGCCGGCAAAAATCGGCCGGTCAATAAAAAATTTGGAAAGATTCATGACAATTCTTCTTGTTCAGATGAAGCAGGGACAAAACCCCGCGTTCAGGATTTCGCTGCAATCTGCACCGGTTTGCTCAACTCGGCTTTGGCCGCCATCTCGACCGGCTGCGGCGCGACCAGTACACCGGGACGAATACGTTGCAGCCCATTCACCACAATGCGTTCATGGGCCGCCAGGCCGCTCTTGACCACCCGCAGGCCGTTGACCGACGCACCCAGCGTGACCTCGCGGTAAGCCGCCTTGTTGTCGGCCCCCACCACCAGTACAAACTTTTTGTTCTGGTCGGTGCCAACGGCGCGTTCATTGATCAGCAAGGCGCTGCCCTGCGTGGCCTGGCCCATGCGGATACGCGCAAACTGGCCGGGCATCAACTGGCCGTCTTTGTTGTCGAACACGGCGCGGGCGCGCACCGTGCCACTTTTGGCATCGACCTGGTTGTCCACCAGTTGCAGCCGACCTTCAAACGGGGTGTCGGGGCTGGCCGCGGTGCCCATCTGCACGGGGATCAATTCCAGCTTGCGCACACCTGTGGCATTCACGTCTTTCAGGGCCCGGGCCACCACCTGCTCGTCGGCGTCAAAACTCGCATAAATCGGGCTGACCGAGACCAAGGTGGTCAACACCGGCGCACCCGGGCCGGCCGCCACCAGGTTGCCCACCGTCACTTCGAGTTTGCCGACACGGCCAGCCACCGGCGCCCTGACTTGCGTGTAGCCCATGCTGAGCTGCGCGGTTTGCAAGGCGGCCTGCGCGGCACGCAGATTGGCAGCAGCTTCGCGCTGGCCGTTGGCGCGTTCGTCAAACTCGCGTTTGGAAATCGCCTGCTCGCTCCACAGGCGTTGTGAACGTTCATGTTCGCCCTGGGCTTGTGCCACACGGGCTTGTGCGGCGGCGACCTGGGCGTCGGCACGCTCCACATCAGCGGCATAAGGCGCTGGATCAATCGTCAGCAGCAACTCGCCTTTTTTGACCAGCGCGCCTTCGCGGAAATGCACCGCCTGAATCGTGCCGGCCACACGTGAACGAATGTCGACGCGCTCCACGGCCTCGAGCCGGCCCGAGAACTCGTCCCAGACCGCGACATCACTTTGCACCACCGTCGCGACGGACACGGGTGTCGCCGGTGCTTGGACCGGTGCACTGGGTTGGGCACGGATATTGGACGTCCCCAACACGGCGACGGAGACACCGGCCACGGCCAGCCCCGCCAGGGCAAGGGCCAGAAGAAGGCGTTTGTAGCCCTTGGATGGATTCGATTGCATTTAAATTCCCTCTAAAAATTATTCGACAACTAAAAACGGTTACTCTAAAACCTCAACTTAACCTGAGGTCAAGCACTGAATGAAAACCCCTGATGCAAACGGTTATTGCTGCGAACTCAGCGTGGGCGACGTCGCCGAACGCAGTGGTGTCGCGGTATCCACCATCCACTTCTATGAGTCCAAAGGACTGATCAAGGGCTGGCGCAACCCAGGCAACCAGCGCCGCTACGCGCGTGATGTTTTGCGCCGCGTGGCGGTGATCAAGATCGCTCAGCGCACCGGCATTCCCCTGGCCTCCATCCACGAAGCCCTGATGACCTTGCCCGAAGGCCGCACACCCACCGCCACCGACTGGCGCAAACTGTCCGCGCGCTGGAAGGCCGAACTTGACGATCGCATCGTCCGGCTGACCCAGCTGCGTGACGAGTTGAGTGGCTGTATTGGCTGCGGTTGTCTGTCCATCAAGGACTGTCCGCTGCGCAATCCCGGGGACGAGCTTTCGGCACAAGGCCCGGGGCCACGGCTGCTCCACCCGGATTGACCCCGACGACAAGGCTTCATCACCCCACCTTGCGCGCAGCATCCAGCGCCGCCGATACGGCGCTGGCAAAAAAATCACGCATTTGTTGCTGCACAGCCGCTGCCCAGGCCACGTCCGTGCCTGCGGCTTGCTGGTAACTGCAGGGCCAGCCGGTTTTCTCGGACAACACCGCGGTTTGCACCGCCAGGCCCGCGGCACGCAGGCGCGTGGCATAAGCCAGCGTTTCGTCGCGCAGCGGATCGTCCTGGGCGGTGACCAGCAAGGTGGGCGGTAGCCCTGTCAGGCGCCAGGCCGCGCCGGGCGTGGCATACGGGTGCGCGGCGTCTTCCAGGCGCGCCAGGTAACGCTGCCAGCCATCGGCCCAGACACAACCCACCGGGCCGGCGGCGGCTTCGCGCAAGGAGGGCGTTCCCAGGCAGGGGTCCAGCATCGGCGACAGCAGGATCTGGCCGGCCAGCGCCGGTTGCTGGCGGTCACGCGCCATCAGCGCCACGGCGGCGGCGAGGTTGCCACCGGCTTCTTCGCCGGCAACAAACACGGGGGCGCCGGGGCCGGCGAGTTTCTGGCGCGTTTTCCAGGTCCACAACAAGGCGGCATAAGCACTGTCCACCGCCTGGGGAAAAGGATGGGCCGGCGCCAGCGGATAGGCCAGCGACACCACCACCGCACCGGCGCCGGCCAGCAGGCTGGCGACACAGGCGCCGCTGTCCAGCGAGCCGCCGGTAAACGCCCCGCCATGAAAATGCAGCACCAGCGGGGAGGCCGGCGCCGTGCCGCGACGGCCGTACACACGCACGGCCAACGTTTTTTCAAGCGTGATCTGAATTTGCTTTTCCACGCCAGGTGGCGGGGCTTTTGGGGCGCCGGGGCGGGAATGCGGCTGGCTTGTCATCATCGGGAACCGCGAGCGGGCTCTTGTTGTTGCAATGACGCAGAAGATAAGCGCTATCGGCCATGCAATAAAGAGGCGTTTTGTCTACACTTTGTTTCACCAGTGAAACAATCCCCCCCGAATTCCTGACAGTTCCCGACTATTCTTCACAACCCCCGGTCAAAAGGATTTAAGGATGGACAAGTTTTCTGCCATGCAGGCCTTTGTGCGCGTTGTGGAGGCCGGCACGTTCACCAAGGCCGCCGACTCCATAGGTCTGCCCAAGGCGACGGTGACGCGGCTGATCCAGACGCTGGAAAAAGAGCTGGACACCAAGCTGCTGAACCGCACCACACGCAAGGTCACGGTGACCGCCGATGGCGCGGCGTATTACGAACGGGCCGGCCGCCTGCTCGGCGACATGGAAGAGCTGGAGTCCAGCATGTCACGCGCCAAGGCCAGCCCGCGCGGCCGGCTCAAGGTGGACATTCCGGGCTCGTTAGGCATGGCGGTGATCATTCCCGCCCTGCCGGATTTTTACGCGCGTTACCCCGACATCCAGATTGAACTGGGCGTGAGCGACCGGCCGGTGGACATCATTGGCGACAACGTGGACTGCGTGGTGCGCGGCGGCGAGTTGCAGGACCAGTCGCTGGTGGCGCGGCGTATTGGCGAGTTCAACCTCATCTCTTGCGCAGCGCCCGCCTACCTGAAACGCCACGGCACACCGCAACACCCGGACGAGTTGTCACAGGGCCACACCCTGGTGCGTTATATCTCGCCGCGCACCGGTCGCCTGTTTCCGATCGAGTTGTGTCGCGACGGCGAAGAAGTGGAAGTGCATGGCCGGCATTTTCTGGCCGTCAATGACTCCAACGCCGGCGTGGCTGCCGCACTGGCCGGGCTGGGCATCATCCACACCTTGACCTTGCTGGTGCAGGACCACATCAGCAGCGGCCGGCTGGAGCCGCTGTTCACCGGCTGGTGTTCGGAGCCGGCGCCCATCCATGTGGTGTACCCACCGAATCGCCACCTGAGCAACAAGGTGCGGGTGTTTGTCGACTGGATCGCCGAGCTGTTTGCCAAGAACGATCTGATCCAGCGCAAAAGCACACTCCCGCCGGCGCGGGTCACGCCCCTGGCGCACACCGCGCTTCCCGCAAGCCCTGACCTGGCTTCAGTCCAAATCCTTAAGCCTTTCAGGCCTGTAGCCCAGGAAACACGGGCGTAAGCAGCTATCTAATTAATAGCAACTGACGAGTCCCGCACGCAACGCACATTCAGCGGCAGCAGTGGATAACTGAGCTGCGCTTCGCGCCCCTGCGCACCCAGGCCAAACTCGGCCCGCAGGTGCGGGCTGCTGTAAACCGTTTGTTGCGGGCCCTGGCCGCCCGCGTCACGAAACAAGACCTCGCTGCCGCCAGTCCCGTCGAGCAAGGCGCTGTCGTCGACAAAACGCACCTGGAAGCTTAGGCCATGTGCGCAGCGATAAGACTGCGTGCCGGACGATGGGCCGAGACCGGCGCAAGCGGTCAGGGTGGCAGCCACCGCGAGTGGCCAAAAGATGCGGAGCTTCACTTGGGCCACAGCGCCCACAGGCGCAAAGGCTGGCTCACGCGGCTGGCCAGTTGGCCTGCCTCGGGGCCGGTCCCGGCAAAATAGTCGGCGCGCACGGCACCCACAATCGCACTGCCGGTGTCTTGCGCGATCACCAGTTTCTGCAGGTCAACCGCCGCGCCGCGCGAGGCCAGCCAGACCGGCGTGCCATAAGGAATACTTTCCTTGTCCACCGCAATCGAGCGGCCCGGCGTCAGCGCCACACCTTGCGCACCACGCGGGCCGTAAGCTGCGTCCTGCTCGCTCAAGGCTTCTTCACGGAAAAAAATGTAGCGCGGGTTGCTCCACAGCAGTTGCGGCACACGTTGCGGATTTTGCGCGGCCCAGACTTTGGTGGACTCGGTCCAGGGCGGGCTCATGCGGCCCTGGCCTTGCTCGCTGAGCCACTGGGTGATGCTGCGAAAAGGCTGCTCGTTGGACCCCGCAAACGCCACACGCACCGTGCGTTTCACGCCATTGGCCTCGGTGATCTCGAGTCGGCCCGAACCCTGGATGTGCAGCGACATGGCATCAATCGGGTCGGCCAGCCAGGCGATTTCCCGGCCGCGCAAGGCGGCCTGCGCTTCGGGCAAGGTGTCGATTTCCTGGCGCGTGTACCAGGGCTTGCGGCTGGCCAGCCCGGCCGGCGGCTGGTACAGCGGCACGGCGTAACTGTTGCCGGGCTGGCGGCTGGCCTTGAGCACGGGTTCGTAATAACTGGTCAGCAGGCCGTCGGCCACACCTTGCGGCGTTTCAACGCGGTAGGGCTGCAGCCGGCTCACCATCCAGGCGCGTTGTTCGTCATTGGTCGCGATGCTCAGGCGCCGCACCTCGCCGCACAAGGGCGCAAACACCGGGCCGGGCCGCTCGCAACTCTTGATCCAGGCGTTCCAGGCCTCAAACAAGGCATCGCCCTCAAAACCCGGCAACTCGGCCCAGGACACCGGCACCCAGCGGCTTTTGCCCTGCAGACGCACACCGGCCTGGCCCGCGCCGGTGTCCGGCCGCGCCGGCTCGACACTGCCGGCGGGCGGCGGCGGTAAAGGCAGGGGCGCGGTGGCGCAGGCCACCAGCACCAGGGCGGCAGCGATAATGACAGCGGTTTGTGTTATCCGGGAAAGAACAGTCATGGCCTTACTTTTACTCGAAGCCCTGGGGGCCTTGTTGATTTTTGTCTTCATCATCTGGTGGACGATGTTCTCGGGCCGAAAAAATGGCGAACTCAAGGGCGACATCCACCCCCCGGCGCCACCCGGCGAGCCGGAAAAGCCGCACGACTCGCCATAGCCCGCTATAAATTACGTAGCAAATTAGCCAACTCCACCGCGGACTTGACGCTCATTTTCTCAAATACCCGGGCACGGTGAACCTCTACCGTGCGCACGCTGATGTCGAGCTGGTCGGCCACCAGCTTGTTCGGCAGGCCTTCCACCACCAGGCGCATCACGTCGCGCTCCCTGTCCGTCAGGCCCTCCAGGCGCGCCCGCAAGCTGGTGTGTTCGCTGCGCTGGGCCAGGGCGGCGGCCGACTGCGCCAGCGCCTGCTCGACACGGTCCACCAGCACGTTGTCTGAAAAAGGTTTTTCGCAAAAATCAAAAGCCCCGCGTTTGACCGTATCGACGGCGGTCGGCACGTCGGCATGGCCGGTCAGAAAAATCACCGGCAAGGTCGGCAGCAGGCCGTAAGCAATCAGCTTTTCGAACATGGTCATGCCGCTCATGCCGCCCATACGCACGTCGAGCAACACGCAAGAGGGCGAACGGACCTCAAACGACCCGGCAATCCGCGCGTCAAAGGCCTCGGCACTGTCAAAGGACTCACTCGGCAGGCGCCGCGAACGCAACAGCCAGGCCAGCGCCTCGCGCACGCTGGCATCGTCATCCACGATATACACCGTGGCGTTTTGTATCGGTTCCATGCAAGCTCCTAAGCTGGCGACGCGGTAGCGCCCGCCACCGGCAATGTAAATGTAAAAACGGTGCCCTGGGGCAACGCCGCCTCGAAGCCAAGAAAACCGCCGTGCTGCTCGATCACCGTGCGGCACAGGCTCAGGCCCAGGCCCATGCCTTCGGCCTTGGTCGTGAAAAACGGCGTGAACAGCTGCTGCGCCACCTTCTCGGAAATACCTTCTCCCTGGTCGATGACGGCAAACTCCACCCAGCGGCTGCGGGCATTGGACGCCGCCGGCCGCACCCGCAGCGTCAGCACTTTTTCAGAACGCCGGCTTTTGTCCAGCCCCTGCATGGCCTGCATGCCGTTGCGCGCCAGGTTCAGCAACACCTGCTCGACCATGGTCCGGTCGCAGAGCACCGGCCCGCAGGTCATGTCCACCTGCATCACCACCCGCACCCCGAGTTTGCGCGCCTGCAGGCTGACCAGCGGCATCACCGCATCGAGCAGCAGGCGGGGCGCAATCGGCTCACGCACCTGTTCGCGCCGGCGCACAAAATCATGCACACTTTTGATGACCTTGCCGGCACGCTCGGCCTGCTCGGCGATGCGGCGCATCGCCAGTTGCAGGTCTTCGCGGTCATGCGGCTGCTGGCCGTCGGCCGCCGCGTTTTGCAGCAAATTCAGGGAGCCGGTGGCGTAGCTGGAAATCGCCGCCAGCGGCTGGTTCAGCTCGTGGCTCATCAGCGAAGCCATTTCGCCGACCGTGGCCAGCCGGGCCGTGGCCTGCAGCCGGTCCTGGCTGGTACGCGACAACTCCTCGATGCGGCGTTGCTCGCTGACGTCGAGAATCGCACTCATCCAGCCGGTCTGTTTGCCCACGGCATTGATCAGCGGCGCCTCGATGATCAGCACCGGAAAACGCGAGCCGTCGGGGCGCATGAACACCGACTCGAAACCCTCGCGCGGCAAGGTCGCACCGACCTCCAGCCGGCTCGCCTGGCGCTGCTGGTACTCCTCCACCTGCTCCAGCGGCCAGTAGGGCTGGGGCATGCCGCGGTTGAGCAACTCGCCGGCCTCCAGCCCGACCATCTCGCAAAAGGCCGGGTTCACATAGGTCACGCGCCCCTGCAGGTCCCGGGCCCGCATGCCGGTCACCAGCGAGTCTTCCATGGCCTTGCGAAACGCCAGCGCGTCGGCCAGGTCGTGTTCGACCTTCAGGCGCCGCCGCATGTCGCGGCCCAGCAGCGCCAGCACGGCCAGCAGCGCGACCGACATGGCCATCACCAGGGCGGTCAACAAATTCGGAAACAGCGCGGGGGTGCCCAGATGGCTTTCGACCCTGAGCACCACGGTGTTGCCCGGCAAATCCAGCAACTGCTGGGCGACATAGGCCCGGCTGCCACGTGTCGGGTTGCCGTACATCGCCAGGCGTGTGCCGTCGGCCTCGGTGAACGACAAGCCCTGGCCACGCGCGAGTTGTTTGCCGACCAGCTCGGACAAGATGTCCGGCAGGGAATAGGTCGCCACCAGGTAACCGGCCAGCCGGCCCGCCGACAGCAGCGGCAGGCACATGTCTATCACCTCCATGCCCATCCCGTCGGACTGCGGCAGGAAGTAGCTGCTCGAATAGGCCGGGCCGTTGAAACGGCGCGCCGCCGCGCAGGCAAAACCAACATCGGTCTGCGTGCCGTCGCGGCCCAGGCGCTCAAACACCGAGGGGCGATAAGGCGACTCGGCAAAAGATACCGTGCCCAGTGCCAGGTCACGCCATTCGAGGCGCATGATTTCGCGGTGTTCGTGCAGCAGCTCGGTCGCCGGAGTGCGCCACGCCTCCGGGCCCGGATTGTTGGCCTGCAGGGCCTGAAAACTCTGGATGTTGCGTGTCAGCGCGGCCTGGATATCGATGGCGGTCTGCACCGCGTCCTGCTCCAGCCGGCTTTGCACCTGGCTAGACTCATAACGCCCGGCCAGCCAGACCAGGGTCGACAACAGGCCGATCAGCAACGCCACCAGCACCGCCCACAGCGCCCAGCGCCGGCTCCAGCGCCGCCCTCCCGAAGACGGGCCGGCCTGGCCGTCGCGTTCGTCGTAAGCCTGACTCACAAGACCCCGTGTTTGAGTGCTGGCAGCTGCAAACGAAGCGCCTGCAGACGTTCGCCCGACACCTCGGCCATGACCACCGCCTGGCCTTGGGCCTGCTGCGCCAGGATCTGCCCCCAAGGGTCGGCGATCAGGCTTTGGCCCCAGGTGCGGCGTTGGTTCTCATGCACACCGCCCTGGGCCGCAGCCACGACATAAGCCAGGTTTTCAATGGCGCGCGCCCTGAGCAGGATTTCCCAATGGGCCTGGCCGGTGGTGAAGGTGAAGGCGCTGGGCACCAGCAGCAGATCCGCTTTCATGGCCCGGTACAACTCGGGAAACCGCAGGTCATAACAAATGCTCAGGCCGACCCGGTAGCGGTGGCCATCGATCGAGGGCAGCTCAAAAGTCACAGGCTGGTCGCCGCCTTCGATCACCCGCGATTCGTCGTAATGCTCCCGCCCGTTGTCAAAGCGGAACAGGTGGATCTTGTCGTAACGCGCCACACATTGGCCCGAAGGTGCGTAGACCAGCGAGCTGTTGCGCACATGCTGGCGGTCGCTGGCCTGCAGCGGCACCGTGCCGCCGACAATCCAGAGCTTGAACTCACGCGCCGACTCGGCGAGAAAATCCTGAATCGGCCCGCGGCCCGGTGCCTCCTGGACGTCCAGCTTGTCGGTGTCTTTCATGCCCATCAGGCAAAAATATTCAGGCAACAAGGCCAGCTCGGCGCCTTGCGCGGCAGCACTGGCCAGCAACAACCTGGCCGCGTGCAGATTGGCCTGAAGACTGGGACCGGACACCATTTGTAGTGCAGCAACTTGCATGATCAGCGGGTCCCCCCTGTGTCCTCATCGGACTTGCCCTCGACCACGGGTTTGTGGTCGACCTTGGTGATTTTCGGATTGGCCCAGGTGCCGTCAATATGAAACTCCTGGGTCGTGGCCTGCATCAACGGGCGTCGTAAAAAATACTGGGCCAGGAAAGACCCCAGGCCGATGGCCGGGTTGATCACGGTGGCAATCAGTGAGGCCGTGCCGGCATTGATTTCAGGCACCACCACCACCGTCAGGTTCTGCGTTTCCTTGGCAATGTCGGCGCTGCCTTCCATGAGCACGGCGGCATTCACACCTTTCATCTGCAGGTTGTTGGTAAAGGCCAGTCCCTGCTTGATGCTGACATCGCCACGCACGAAGTCAAAGGAAAATCCATCGGAAAACACATCGCGAAAATCCAGCGTCAAACGTCGGGGCAAAGCCTGCAGGCTGAGCACGCCCAGCAGCTTGGCAATGCCCGGGTCGGCCTTGAGAAACTGGCCGGACGCCACATTCACATTGAACTGTCCGCTCAAGCTGGGGTAGTCCAGGCTCAGCGGCGAACCAACCCAGGCGATCTGGCCTTCCAGCCGCCCTTTGCCCTGGCGAATGACATCCCCCATGCCAAAACGTTTGAGCAGTTCACCCGAGTCGGCAATATCCAGCTTGAAATTCATCACGGTGCGGCGCCGCTCGACCGCGCGCGGCGAAGCGCCGGCGGCCTGGGCCTGCTGCGCATTGACAGCCACCCAGTTGCCGGTGGCCGCCAGCGTGGCCTCCGGCATGATGATGTTGAGTTTGTTCAGCCGCCACTCGCGGGCCCCGCCTTCGCGGGCCACCATGCCAGCGCCCCGGTTGATCGCCTCGATTTCAACCCGGCCCAGCTTTTTGCCACGTAACTCCAGGTCTTCAACCACGATGTCGAGTGCCGGAATGTTCACCGGCTGCTCGTCCAGAATCGCCTCGACCTCGCTGGCCGAGCCTTGGCCCAGGCTCAAACGCGAGAGCCGGCCATACAGCCGGCCGGCGCCCGCGCCACCGGGCTGGCGAAACTCGACATAGCCATTAAGTTCAGTCGCATCGATGTTGGCGCGCCAGGTCAGGCCGTCACGCGAACCGCCCAGCACCACGTTGTGCAACTTGCGGCCTTCCAGCGCCAACTCCTTGGCGCGTATCGCCATGCTGGTCGGCAGGTAGCTGAGCAGCGCGCTGGCCGGGGTCAGCCGCGTGCCTGCAGGCGTCGCCGCCGGCGCGCTGGAGCCGCTCAACACCTTGTCCCAGGCATCGATGTCGACGGTGGCCAGGTTGATGTTGGCCGCCACGCCGCTGTCCGGCATGGGCGCGTTTTCCCCGGGCTGCAAACCGATGGCCAGACTGCCGCGTATCACCTGCGGCTCCGGTCCGCTGATATCGCGCACATACAGCACCGAAGCCAGCTGTCCCACGGTCAGCGACAGCTGGTCCTGTGTAGGCGGCCGGCCGGTCCCGGCCGATTCACGCAGCGCCGTGTTGTCAAAGCGCAGGGGCAGGGTGGTGTCAGCACTTTTGCTCAGGGGCGCGGGCAGGCTCAAGGCCATGCCTTGCAGATTGCTGCTGATGCTGAGTTCAGTCATGCCGGCCCTGAAACCCAGGTTGGCGGTGTAGGCGGCCGTGCCGCTGGCGTGGGTCCCCAGGCGCGCGGCCAGGCCCAGCTCTTTCGCCTGGCGCAGGCCTTCGGACGTCAGCGTGCCCTGGGCGCGTATCACCACGCTGGCATCCGGAAACTCCACTGGGCCGGCCGCCGATCGCGCTGCACCGGTGGAGGCGGCGCGTGTGCCGCCCTCCAACCGGATGTCGCCGCCCAACATGCGGCCCTGACCGCCGACGATGGCAAAACCGCTCTCGCTGAACGTCACCAGCCCCTTCAGACGTGTGAACTGTGGCGTGTCCGGCGTGAACTGCACATCATTGCCGGGCACGTTGACGCTGCCCTGCACCTTGGTCTTGTCCAGCGCACTGAGCGGCAGGCTGAGCTGGAACTGGTAGTCGGCGGCGCCGCTGGCCACGGTTTTGGCCAGCGCCTTGTTGGTCATGCTGCCCAGCGGTGAGGTATTGACAAAACCCAAGGCCTCGGCGAGCGGGCCTTTGAGTTCGGCCTTGACCTGTACCGTGGCCGCGTGCATCAGGTCCGGAATACGCGCGTCCGCCTTGAGCACCTGCAGACCGGGAAAACCACTGACCCGGCCGATGGCGCCATTCACTTGCAAGGAAGCGCGGTCAAACACCAGCTCGCCGTTCAGTTCACTCAGGGCCGGCCAGGCCACAGCATCTCGCGGCAAAATCGATTTGGGCACATAGGCATACGCCGCCTTGGCGACCTTGGCCGACACCCGGAACTCACCCAGTTTCGGGTCGGCAAACGGCATGTCATGCAGGTTGCCCTTGACCTTGAATTTGACTTCCGACAGCGCGCCCTGGGTCACGGCGTCCCGCACATAGTGGCGCACCGCATCCGGCAGGATCAAAGGCAGGTAGCGGTGAACCTGGCTGCCGTCGCCCCGGCTGAGCACGCCCTGCAGGTCCAGCACGCCGGGAAAACGCGTGTCGTGTGTACTGCCCGGCACATGAGCGGTGACCGCCTCGGCGGTATGCCAGCTGGCTTGCGCCACGCCCTGTGCATCGACATTGGCAAACACCATGTTGCGCAGCTGCACCTCTATTTTCGGGCCCATCAGCTTCCACTGGGCCTCGGCCGAAAACTGCTCAAACAACACGCGCGGGTCTTCAAAAATCCCCGGCAAGGCAATCTCGCCGTCGTTGATCCTGACCTTGGCCTGGCCGCCCTGCTGGCTCAGGTCAAAGTCCACGGTGGCGCCCCGCACGCCGGGCCGACCGATCACCGCATGGTGCAGCGTGCCGGCCGCAGCCGGGGTGGGCGGTGGCGCCTCCGCCGCCAGCGCCGCTATTTCCAGCTGAGTCACACGGCCTTTCGCCGAATAACTGATGGGCGCGTCCAGCGGGCCTTGCCACTTCGCCTCGACCACGTCCACCAGCCCCTTGGGCGCCAGCGCGGCGATCGAGGCATGGGCCGCGTGGCCCAGCGGCAGGCGGTTGGCAATTTGCGCCAGCGCGGCCAGATCAAGTTTGTCGGCCTTGACCTCGCCGCGGGCCGGTGTCTTGCCTTCGGCCCCGGTGTACACAATGGCCGCATTACCACCCGGCCATTGCAGGCCGTCGCGGGTGCGAAACTGCAGGCCTTCGGTGGCGACATCAAAGCCGTTGGCCAACTGCCGGCCACCCACGCGGCCGCTCACGGCCTCCAGCGCCAGCGGCTCCAGTGCCCGGCCTAACTGCGCATCCACTTCCAGCAAGGCCACGTCCGCGGTGCCGCCAATCACCTGCCCGTTGTCCACGTCCACCCAGGCGCGCAAGGCTCCGGTGCCGGCCTTCAGCTTGATGCCCAGGCTGTCCAGGCTGGCGTAAGGATTGATCGCGGAGGCATCGACGCGGCTGAACTCGGCGTAAAGCTGGCCCGCCCAATCACGCCACTGCCCAGCGCCGCCCGACCACAAAGGCTCACGAAACACCCCGCGCAGGCTGAAACGTTCGCCCCAGGCTGGCGGCGGCGTGGCATCCAGGCGCATCAGGTGCCGGCGGCCCGGGTTGCGCGAGGTCCATTCCACCTGGGTCAAAGCCAGCACCGGCACCTGACGCAAATCGTCGCGCCAGCGCACCGTGCCACCACGCACGACAAACTCGGTTTGCGAGAAAAACCAGTCGGCCATGGCGCTGCTGCCATCGCTGCGGTTTTGCGACACGTCCAGCCCGGCCACATAAATTTTCCCGTCCGCGGTGCGCCGGATGTCGAGTTCGGGCTGGTCGATGTACAACTGCTCGAAACCCAAGCGCCACAGCGACGCAGGCGACACGGCGGCCAACACACGCGGCAAGCGCAAGGCCGGCCGGCCCTGGGCATCCAGCAAGGCCACGTCGTGTAGCTCAAATGAAGGCAGCAGGCCACTGGAACGGGCCGTGATCTGGCCTATGCGTACCGGTACCCCCAGCGCCCGGCTGGCCTCGATTTCCAGGCGTGGGCGAAACTCGCCGATTCGCGGCACAATCCAGCCGTGGAGTACGGCCCAGGCGATACCGAACAGGAGCCAGAAAGCCAGTACCCCCCACAAGGCCAGGCGTGTGGCGAAAGCAGCAACTTTGAGACCTCGTGCAGGAAGCACTGGCGGGGGGAGAGTCGTTTGATCCATTGACATGGGAATTATGACCTTCAGCGCTTCTGTCCGTTCAACCCAACCCAGGGAAGTCTTTGTTAACTAGTGTGATGTCCGTTCCATCGACCGCCTCTCCCGCCGCATCGGGCCATTCCCGCTTTGTCCAGCGCATACGCCGCCGTTATGCCGACCAGCTTGCGCTGTTGCCGGCGGGTGCGCCGGTGCGGGCCAGCATGCAGCTGACTTACGACGCCTTGCAGGTACGCGGCCTGGACACCGGCGCCGCCCTGCGGGTGTTGCGCCAACTGGTGATGGAACGCCTGGTCGTCCTGGACTGCGACACGCCAGCCCCCACGCTCCGCACTGACGTGTCATCGCTGCCCCCCGAGGGGGCTAATTTTCCTAGGGGCGGCCCGTCGGAAAATTCCATCGAGCCCACGCCTCCTGCGTCGCCTTCGACGGCCACGCTGGGAGTCGTCACCACCGCCATGACCGAGCTGGCCGAGTTGGCCCTGGACATCGCGATTTGCGACTCGCGGCCGGCGCTGGACGCCCTGTATGGCGCGCCGCAAGCGCCCCGCTCGCCGGATGCGGCTACCAGCGCGCGCGCACAGTTGTGGGTGGTCGGCATGGGCAAGCTGGGCGCCCGGGAGCTGAATGTCTCCAGCGACATCGATCTGATCTACGTCTACGACCACGATGGCGAGACCGCAGGCCGCGCGGACGGCCGGGGGGCCATCTCCAACCACGAATATTTTGCGCAGCAGGTCAAGGCCATCTACAACCTGATTGGCGACACCACGGAACACGGTTTTGTGTTCCGGGTCGACCTGGCGCTGCGGCCCAATGGCAATTCGGGGCCGGCGGCGGTGTCGCTCAACGCGCTGGAAGAATATTTCCAGGCGCAAGGCCGCGAGTGGGAACGTTTTGCCTGGCTCAAAAGCCGGGTGGTGGCGCCGCGCGACTGTATTCAAAGCGGCTCGGCCCAGGCCATGCGCGGCTCGGTCCTGCCGTTTGTCTTCCGGCGTTACCTCGACTACAACGTGTTTGACTCGTTACGCCTGCTGCACCGGCAAATCCGCGAACACGCGGCCAAACGCGCCGCCGGCCACCCCGAACGCGCCAACGACGTAAAAATGTCGCGCGGCGGCATCCGTGAAATCGAATTCACCGTGCAATTGCTGCAGGTGGTGCGCGGCGGCCAGTTCCCCGAGTTGCGCACCCGGCCCACGGTCGACGCGCTGCGGCGGGTCGCCCATGCCGGACTGATGACACAGGCCACCGCGGAGGCGCTGGTACGCGCCTACGAGTTCCTGCGCCGCGTCGAACACCGCATCCAGTACCTGGACGACCAGCAAACCCATGTGTTGCCGACACGTGACGAGGACCTGGCCTGGATTGCGCAAACCATGGGTTACAGCAGCTGTTGCCCGTTTTTGAGCGAACTCGACGCCCACCGAGAGCTGGTGGCCCAGGAGTTCGACACCTTGCTGGGCAACAAGTCCGACTGCAAGGGCTGCGGCAAGGCGGCCGCGGCGACACCGCAAGACCTTGAGGACTTGCTGGAAAAACTCGCCGACCAATGGCCCGGCAAATTTCGCGCGCGCCTGGAGGCCTGGCGCGAACATCCCCGCGTGCTGGGCCTGCGCGACGACGCCCGTGCGCGCCTGACCCGGCTGGTGCAACGCACGGCGCAATGGCTGATAGAAGGCAAGGTCGATGAAACCGCGGCGGTACGCATCATCGACTGGATAGAACCCCTGCTGCGCCGCGAGAGTTACCTGGCCATGTTGCTGGAACGCCCCGCCGTGCACGAGCGTCTGTTACGCCTGCTGGGCGCGGCCAAGTGGCCGGCGCGTTACCTATTGCAGCACCCGGGCGTGATCGACGAGCTGGCCAACGCGGCCATGCTGCACGAACGTTTTGATGCCGCCGCCTTCGCCCAGGAACTGCAGCAGCGCCTGGCCGCCCTGCGTCGCACCGGCGAGGACGACGAAGAAAGCTGCCTGAACCTGCTGCGCCGCGCGCACCACGCGGAAGTGTTCCGCACACTGGCGCGCGATGTCGAAGGCACGCTGACTGTCGAGCAGGTCGCCGACGACTTGAGCGCGCTGGCTGAAACCATGCTTCAGGTCACCACCGGCTGGTGCTGGGAACGGCTGAAAAACCGCCACCGCGACACGCCACAATTCGCCATCATTGCCTACGGCAAACTGGGCGGAAAGGAGCTCGGTTACGGCAGCGACCTGGACATTGTGTTTGTCTTCGAAGACGAGGACGAACGTGCGCCCGAGGTCTATGCCGCTTTTGTGCGCAAGCTGATCAACTGGCTGACCGTCAAGACCGGCGAAGGCGACCTGTTCGAGATCGACACCGCCTTGCGGCCCAACGGCAACTCGGGCCTGCTGGTCACCAGTTTCGAAGCCTACGCCAAGTACCAGCAGCAACGCGGCAGCAACACCGCCTGGACCTGGGAACACCAGGCCATGACACGCGCCCGATTTATCCTGGGCGACGAATCCTTACGCGCGCGTTTTGACCAGGTGCGGCAGGCCGTGATCAGCGCGCCGCGCGACATCCCGGCGCTGCAGCATGAAATCATGGCGATGCGCGACAAGGTCCGCGCCGCCCACCCGATCAAGCGCCCGCATACACCGCCGCCGCCCGAGGGCGACGCCGGCGGCGAGTTCTTCGACGTCAAACACAGCCCGGGCGGCATGGTGGACGCCGAATTTGCCGTGCAGTTTCTGGTGTTGTCGCAGTCGGGCCGGCATCCGGAACTGGCCGACAACGTCGGCAACATCGCGCTGCTGCAACGTGCCGAGACCGCCGGTCTGCTGCCGCCCGGTGTGGGCCAAGCAGCGGCCGACGCTTACCGCGAGTTGCGCCGGGTTCAGCACCGGGCGCGCCTCAACGAAGAACCCACACAGGTCACGCTGCCCGCGCTGCAAGGCGAACGTGCGGCGGTCTTGGCCTTGTGGGCCCAAGTCTTCGGCGCCGGCGCCCCCACTATCCCGGCGGCCTAGGCCGGGTTTCGCGCATAAAGCTGGCCGGGCCACCCCGGAACCAAGCCGCACGAACCTGATCCAACCTTCATTAGCTGGCGCTCCGCCCGGCTCTTGGAGGTGTCCCATGAAACCGCTGAAACATTGGCAAGACCTCGTCAACGCCCTGCTCGGGGCGTGGGTACTTCTATCGCCATGGGCATTGGGCTTCCAGGACAGCACGGCGGCCATGAGCAACGCCGTGGTGATTGGGTTGGCACTGATCGCGGCCGCGCTGGGCGCGATTTTTGTTCCGCGCGCCTGGGAAGAATGGACGGAAGGGGCTCTCGGCTTATGGCTGATTGCTTCCCCCTGGGTACTGGGCTTTAGCACACAGCGCAACACCATGCTGGCGGCCGTGGTCACCGGCGTGGTGGTCCTGGCGCTGGCCTTGTGGACGCTGGCGACCGACAAGGACTACAGCAACTGGCTGCGCAACCGGATGGCGCACTGACCGGCAGAGTCCCGGCCACCTGCGGTGGCCTGCGGGCTAACTAGGCGCCGGCCTTGATCTTGCGGACCAGGGCCGTCGTCGAATACCCATCGACAAATGGAAGCGCTTGCGCCTGACCGCCGTAAGCCCGTACAACGGCGGTTTCTGCGAGTTTGTCCATGTCGTAGTCGCCACCCTTGGCCAGGATGTCGGGCTTGAGTTCGGTGATGAGTTCCAGCGGCGTGTCTTCGTCAAACCAGGTCACCAAGCTGACGGACTCCAGCGCGGCCATCAAGACAGCGCGGTCCTCCTGGTTGTTCAGGGGTCGGTCCGGCCCTTTGCCGAGTCGCCGGGCCGAGGCATCGGTGTTGATCGCCACGATCAGGCTGCCACCCAGCGCACGCGCAGCGGCCAGGTAGCTGGCATGGCCGCGGTGCAAGACATCAAACACGCCGTTGGTAAACACCACCGGCCCGGGTAGCGCCGCGCGCCGCTGGGCCGCCTCGGCGCGGGACACAATTTTTTGCGTGAAATGGAAAAGGGCGGGGACGCTGGTTTGCATCACGCCACTTTAACGGAAGGCAACGAGCGGAATCAAACGCGGGTAACGACCGGCTTAGCCGCGATGGACGCCGTGATCTCCCGGCTCAGTTCCTTGCGGTAGCGATTGAGTTCCTGCACGGTCTTGAAACTCTGGTTCATCAGCAGGCTCATGTTGTGCAAGATGCGTTCAACCACCTTGCCCTCCCAGACCGCGTCGAACTTGATCTGGGTGTCCAGCCAGTGCTCCAGCCACTCCGGGTTGGGCAGGCGCGACTGGATGGTGTCGCGCGGAAACAGGTCTTTGTTGACGTGCAGATTGGTCGGGTGCAAAGCCTGCGCGGTGCGGCGGGCGCTGGCCATCAACACACCGACCTTGGTGAACGCGGCCTTGGCCTCGTTGCCAAAGTTGTTGATGGCACGTTTCATGTAACGCAGGTAAGCACCGCCGTGGCGTGCTTCGTCCTGGCTGAGCTGGGTATAGATCTGCTTGATGACCGGCTCGGTATGCCATTCGCTGGCGCGCCGATACCAGTGATTCAGCCGGATTTCACCGCAGAAATGCAGCATCAGCGTCTCCAGCGCGGGCGCCGGTTCAAACTCAAAACGCACTTCGTGCAGCTCTTTTTCGGTGGGCGCCAGCTCGGGACGGAAACGCCGCAGGTATTCCATCAGCACCAGCGAATGTTTTTGCTCTTCAAAAAACCAGATCGACATAAAAGCGGAGAAGTCGCTGTCGTCTTTGTTGTCGCGCAAAAACATTTCCGTGGCCGGCAGGGCGGACCACTCGGTGATGGCATTCATCTTGATGGTCTGGGCCTGTTCATCGGTCAGTTTGGACGCGTCGAAGCTGGCCCAGGGGATGTCCTTGTCCATGTCCCAGCGGACAGATTCAAGTTGTTTAAAAAGTTCTGGGTAAAGCATAAGACTTCCTTTACGCGGCCTGCGCCGACTTAGATTCAAGACGATTCTAGGGCTTGAATATGACAAATTGCCTGAAATGGAGTTTTGCGGCCATTTCATGAGAACTTGCAGCTTTTTAGCCGCCTTTAATCGTTCTACACCGTTTCCCAGGCCTTGGGTAGCGGCCAAGGTCGGCAGTGTGCTGCTGACCGATTATCGGGTGTCTGATCCGGGTTTGAATCCGTTCGCTCCTGGCCTGCGTATTCCGAACAGACAGGGGCGGGCGCTGGCGCTTGTTGATTTTGTCCTTGCCGTGGACACAATCATCCTTGGACCCACCCTTTATCAAACTGGAGCAAGCACATGAACCCTATTTCCCTCAAGGCCTGGCTGGCCACCGCACTGCTCGGCCTTAGCCTGGGTGCGGTGTCCATTCACGCCGCAACACCGGCCACAGCCGTAGCGCCGGCAGCGGCCTGTACGCCCCTGCTGCAGCACAGCTTTTTGCGCCTGCAGGATGAAAAACCCCAGTCCGTGTGCCAATACAGCGGCAAGGTGCTGGTCGTGGTCAACACCGCGAGTTTTTGCGGCTTCACCGCGCAATACGAAGGCCTGGAGGCCTTGTATGCCAAATACCGGGACAAAGGCCTGGTCGTACTGGGATTTCCGTCCAACGACTTCGCGCAAGAGACCGGCAGCAACAAGGAAATTGCCGATTTTTGCGAGAACACCTTTGGTGTGAAGTTTCCGATGTTTGCCAAATCCGGCGTGAGCGGCAAAGCCGCCAACCCGCTGTTCAAACAACTGGCCGACACCACCGGCAGCGCGCCGGCCTGGAATTTCCACAAATACGTGATCTCGCGTGACGGCCAGGGTGTACGCAGCTTCAGCACCCGGGTCGATCCCAAAGATCCGGCTTTTGTGGCTGAGATAGAAAAACGCCTGCTCGCCAAATAGCCCGACCAGCGCCTCGAAAACCCCGTCGCATCAAGCTCTTTTTATGACCTTACCACTCCGTTTTTCCCCGGCCCGGCCAGCGATGCGGCGATGGCTTCACATAACTTTACCCAGTCCAGGGGGCGGTTCCGGGGAACTGCACAGCCCTGCCCAGGCTCATATCCACATCGGCACGGCGTCTGGAACGCCATGCCCAAGATATCGGTTTTTGTTGCGAAGACTTCTGGGCCCTCGCGGTCCGGATGGAATCCCGGGGCGGTTCTCCTCCTCCTCCCTCCCTCCCTTGTTCGCACTGGGGCGCTTCGCAGCATTTTTGTATTCAGGCCGCTGAGAGATGGCTGCCCCATCTCCGGCCCGGCCCAAAGTCGCCATCGTCGGCTCCGGCATTTCCGGTTTGGCGGTCGCCCATGCCCTGCAGGGCCGGGCCGACATCACCCTGTTTGAAGCCGGCGCCTATTTTGGCGGCCACACCCACACGGTGGACCTCACCCTGCCCACGCCGCAGGGCCAGCTCACCCACGGGGTCGATACCGGCTTCCTGGTCTTCAACGAACGCACCTACCCCCAGTTGATCCGGCTGTTTTCCGAGCTGGGCGTGGCGACCGCCCGGTCCGACATGTCGTTTTCGGTGAAAGTGCCCCAGGCCGGCACTGGCCGCAACCTGGAGTGGAGCGGCGCCAGCCTGAACACCGTGTTCGCCCAGCGCCGCAACCTGCTGAACGGCAAGTTCCTGCACATGTTGCGCGACATCCTGCGGTTCAACCGCCTCGCCAGCGCCCTGGCCGAGAACGGCGCCGAGGCCGCGATGTTGCAGCCGCTCGGTGATTTCCTGAAAAACCAGTCCTTTTCCGACGCGTTTCGCGACTGGTACCTCCTGCCCATGCTGGGTTGTATCTGGTCCTGCCCGACCGACCAGATGTTGCAGTTCCCGCTGGCCACGCTGATCCGTTTTTGCCACAACCACGGCCTGATCCAGGTGGCAAACCGGCCGCAATGGTGGACCGTGGCCGGCGGCGCCAAACACTACGTCGCCAAAATCACGGCCGGCATCACCGACAAACGCCTGAACACCCCCGTGCAGCGGATCACACGTGACACCCAAGCCATGCGTGGCGGCGTACAAATCGTCACCCACGGCCAGGCCGAGCCTTTCGACAAGGTGGTGCTGGCGGCGCACGCCGACCAGTCGCTGGCCTTGCTGGCCGAGGCCAGCCCGGCCGAATACGCGGTGCTGGGCGCCATCGCTTACCAGCCGAATCGTGCGGTGTTACACACCGACAGCTCGGTGTTGCCCGCCAACCCGCTGGCCTGGGCCGCGTGGAACTACGAACGTGCCCCGGACAGCCGGAAGGACAGCACCCAAGTGTGTCTTCACTACCTGCTCAACAAACTGCAGCCGCTGCCCTGGTCCCAGCCGGTGATCGTGTCGCTGAATCCGGTACGCCCGATCGCGCGTAATCACATCATGGGGGAATATGACTACACACATCCGGTCTTCGACGGCGCCGCCATACACGCGCAGCAGGCGCTGGCCGGCCTGCAAGGGCGGCAACACACTTATTTCTGCGGCGCCTGGACCGGTTATGGCTTTCATGAAGACGGCCTGAAGTCAGGCCTGCAGGTCGCGCAACAGCTGCTGCACGGCGCCGGAGAAAACCCGTGAGCCAGACAGCTGACCGCCAGGCAACGACCCACACCCCCTTGATCGGGTTTGGCCAGGTGCGGCACACCCGCCTGAAACCCACTCATCACGCCTTCAACTACCCGACGTATTTCCTGATGTTGCCGCTGCGCAGCCTGCAGCGGCAGGGCAACGGCGTGCTGGCGCGCAACCGCCGCAGCACCTTGAGTTTTTTCGACCAGGACCACGGCGATGGCCGCGCCGACTGCGTGAGCTGGCTCGACGCCTTGCTGCACAGCGAAGGCATCCACGATGCTCATGGTGAACTCTGGCTACACACCTACCCGCGCATCTTCGGCTACACCTTCAAGCCGGTGAGTTTCTGGTACTGCCACCGCCTGGATGGCAGCCTGCGGGCGATTGTGGTCGAAGTCAACAACACCTTTGGCGAGCGCCATTGTTATTTGCTGGACCACCCGCACTACGGCCAGGAACTCAGCGCGGACAAGGTTTTCCATGTCTCGCCGTTCTGCACGGTTGAAGGCCGCTATCGCTTTCGCTTCATGCGTATCGACACCGACGAGTTGCAGAAAACCGTGGCCCGCATCGATTACGACGATGCCGGCGGCCCGCTGCTGGAAACCAGCGTGAACGGCACGCTGGTGGCACTCACACCGGCCAGTCTGCGCCGCGCCTTGTGGCGTTACCCGGCCATGACCTTAGGCGTGGTGGCGCGTATCCACTGGCAGGCCTTGCGGCTGTGGTGCAAACGTGTTCCCTTGTCCCGCAAACCCGAACCTCCCGAAGGCTTTGTCACCCGATGAATACCGCCAGCAACCCCTCTTCTTCCACGGCCACGCGCCTGTCCTCGACGCTGCCGTTGCTGGCCCTGCCGGGCGGCGCGCCCGCCGCCGCACGCACGGTGCTGAAGTTGCTCACGCGACTGAAACACGGCACGTTGCATGTGCAGTTGCCCGACGGCTCGCTGCGACACTTCGGCTCGGGCGAGGCGCCGGTCGCCAGCCTGCGGCTGCACAACTGGCAGGCCTGCAGCGCCGCGCTGAAATCAGGTGATATCGGGTTTGCCGAAAGTTATATCGCGGGCGACTGGACCACCCACAACCTCAGCGAGTTGCTCGGCGTGTTGATCCGCAACCGCCAGGAAGTCGAAGACGTGGTCTACGGCACCTGGCTGGGGCGTTTGGCCTACCGCGTCAAACACCTGCTCAACCGCAACACCAAAACCAAGAGCCAGAAAAACATCCACGCGCATTACGACCTGGGCAATGCCTTTTACGCCTTGTGGCTGGACGGCACGATGAACTATTCGTCGGCGATTTTTGCAACGCCAGAAACCTCGATGCAAGATGCGCAGGATGCCAAGGTGCGGCGCGCGTTGCGTCTGTCCGGCGTGAAAGCCGGTGACCGCGTGCTGGAAATCGGTTGCGGCTGGGGCGCGCTGGCCGAGATGGCGGCCACCGAATTTAAGGCCTCGGTTGTCGGCGTGACGCTGAGCACCGAACAACTGGCCTGGGCGCAGCAACGCCTGGCCAACTTGGGTGCGGCAGACAAGGCGGACCTCCGATTGCAGGATTACCGAGATATCGGGAAAACAACCGTCGAAGAACCTTTTGACGCGCTCTGCTCGATTGAAATGGTCGAAGCCGTAGGCCGCGAATACTGGCCCGACTACTTCCAGACCGTGGCGCGCCTGCTCAAACCCGGCGGCCGCGCCTGCATCCAGAGCATCGTGATTGCCGACGAGCTGTTTGAGCGCTACATCACCTCCACCGACTTCATTCAGCAATACATTTTTCCCGGCGGCTGCCTGCCTTGCCCGAAAGAGTTCCGCGCCCAGGCCAACGCCGCCGGCCTGGAAGTGGTGGATGAGTTTTCATTTGGCCAGGACTACGCCCGCACACTCAAGCTGTGGCGCGACCAGTTCATGGCGCAAGAGTCACGGGTGCTCCAGCTCGGGTTTGACAAAAGGTTTGTCCGCATATGGGAGTTTTATCTGGCCTACTGCGAAGCCGCTTTCACCCAGGCCAACACCGACGTCGTGCAATACACCTTGCGCAAGGCCTGATCACCGCGCTGCTGCTGGCGGGGGCTGCCCTCGCGCAGCCTGCCGATGCCAGCCCGCGCAGCGAACTGCAGGACGCGCTGCCGCAGGCGCGACTGGTGGGTCAGGGGCGACTGAGCGTCTGGGGCTTCCAGGTTTACGACGCGCGGCTTTGGGCCAACCCGGGCTTCCGGGCGGGTGACTACGCGACCCAGCCGCTGGCGCTGGAGCTCAGCTACCTGCGCGGCTTCGACAGCCAGGCCATCGCCGAACGCTCCCTCCGCGAGATGCGACTGTCCGCGCCGGTCAGCGAAGCACTCGCTGGAAAATGGCTGGCCGAGATGGCCAGGGTGCTGCCCGACGTGAAGAAAGGCGACCGCCTGATGGGCGTCCATCGTCCCGGCGTGGGCGCGTTCTTCTGGCTCAACGGCCAATCCAGCGGCGAAATCCGGGATGCGGAATTTGCCAAGCTATTTTTTGGCATCTGGCTGGCGCCCACCACCTCGGAGCCAGCCCTGCGCATTGCGCTGCTGGCCGGAGCAGCCCCTTGAACACTGGCGCGCCAAACCCCTTCGGCGTACGCAACGGCCTGGCTTACGGCTTGCTGGGTTTGCCACTGGCTTTTGTGGCGCTGCCCCTGTATGTGATTTTGGCCAACCATTACGCGCGTGCCTTCGGCGTGCCGCTGGCCACGCTGGGTGCGGTGCTGCTGGGCGCCAGGCTGTTTGATGCCTTGATCGACCCCTTGCTAGGCCGCCTGAGCGACCGCCTGTTTGCGCATTCGGCGCGGGCCGTGTTGTGGCTGGGCGCCGTGGCCGCACTGGTGTTGGCCCTGGGTTTTGCGCTGCTGTTTTTTCCGCTGGTCAACACGCCGTCGGCGCTGGTGGTCTGGGCCAGCGTGATGTTGATGCTGACCTATGCCGGCTACAGCGCGCTCAGCGTGTCGCACCAGTCCTGGGGCGCGATGCTGGGCGGCGACGAGCGCCAGCGCAGCCGCATCGTGGCCTGGCGTGAAGGCCTGGGCCTGATCGGCGTGTTGCTGGCCTCGGTCACGCCGCTGGCCTTTGGCCTACCGGTCAGCACGGCGCTGTTTTTTGTCGTGCTGGCCCTCGGTTGGCTGGCTTGGGCCAACGCCTGCAGGCCGCAGCCTGTGCCGGCCGGCCAGCGCGCCGCCGCGTCGATCTGGCTGCCCTTCAGGCACGCGGGTTTTCGCCGCCTGTTGGCCGTCTTCATGCTCAATGGCATTGCCAGCGCGGTGCCGGCGACCCTGGTGCTGTTTTTCATCCAGGACCGGCTACAGGCGCCACCCAAGCTGGAGCCGCTGTTTCTGGGCAGTTATTTCCTATGCGCCGCTGTGTCCATCCCGCTGTGGCTGGCGGTGGTCAAACGCATGGGTCTGGCGCCGGCCTGGCTGCTGGGCATGGGGCTGGCGATGGCGACTTTCGGCTGGGCGACACAAATAGGCGCCGGACACAACACGGCCTTTGTGCTGGTCTGCGCGCTCTCGGGCATTGCACTGGGCACCGACCTGGCCTTGCCCGGCGCATTGCTGGCCGGCGTGATCCAGGCCAACGGCCACTCGGGCCGTGCCGAAGGCGCCTACTTCGGCTGGTGGAATTTTGCGATCAAGCTGAACCTGGCGCTGGCCGCCGGACTGGCGCTGCCGGCCCTGGGCCTGTTCGGTTATGCACCCGGCGCGCGCGATGCCCAGGCACTGGACGCGCTGCTGGTGGCCTACTGCGTCCTGCCCTGTCTGCTCAAACTGGCAGCCGCCGCCTGCCTGTATTTTCTGGTCATCCGACGTCCGCAAGGGGTTCCACCGTGAAACACTTTCTCCTCCGGGGCGCGCTGGCTCTGAGCCTGGCGCTTCCCCTGCTCATGGGCCTGGCGGGCTGCACCAGCCCGCAGCTCAGCGACTACGCCGCGGAAAAACCGGTGCTCGACATGCGTGCGTATTTCAACGGCACCATCGATGCGTATGGCGTGTTCACCGATCGCTCCGGCAAGGTCGTCAAACGTTTCACCGTGGTCATGAGCTGCAGCTGGCAAGGCCCGCCCGGCGAAGAAACCGGCGTGCTCGATGAAGCCTTCAGTTATTCGGACGGCAGCACCGACCGCCGCGTCTGGACGCTCAAGCGCGACGCTGACGGCAAATACACCGGCACGGCCGCCGATGTGGCCGGTCAGGCACTGGGCGAAGAAAAAGGCAACACCTTCCGCTGGGGCTACACCTTGAAACTGCCGGTAGACGGTCGTGTGATTGAGGTGCAATTCGACGACTGGATGTATCTGATGAATGAGAAGGTCATGCTCAACAAGGCGGTGATGAGCAAGTTCGGCGTCCGGCTGGGCGAAGTCACTTTGTCTTTTGTGAAGCGCTGAAACCCGTTTTTTTCGAAATATTCAAGCAAAAAGAGGCTCCAGCCCTTTATTTATATACGTAAGCAGCTATCATTTTTATAACAAGTCCCACCATGCCCTACAACCCCCCCCTCACCGACTGGCGCGGCAAAACCGTCTGGCTGGTCGGCGCCTCCAGCGGTATCGGCCAGGCCACCGCCCACGCCTTGCATACGCAGGGGGCAACGGTGTTTGTGTCGGCCCGCAACCGCGCGGCGCTGGAGGCCTTTGTACACAGCCACCCGGGCGCGGTGGCTTTGCCGCTGGATGTGACGGACCCGGCCGCCGTTGCGGCTGCGGCCCAGGCCGTGCTGGCCCGCGGCCCGCTGGATCTGGTGATGTATTGCGCGGGTTATTACAAGGCGCAAAACGCCAGCGGTTTTGACCTGGCGAACATGCTCAGGCACCAGCAGGTCAACTACCTGGGCGCGCTGTATCTGCTGGACGCGGTGCTGCCGGCGCTGTTGCGGCGCGGCAGCGGCCACCTCTGTCTGACCGGCAGCGTGGCCGGCTACCGCGGCCTGCCCAACAGCCTGGCCTACGGCCCCACCAAGGCGGCGCTGATCAACCTGGCCGAAACCCTGTATGGCGATCTGCACAGCAGCGGCCTGGGGGTGAGCCTGGTCAACCCGGGTTTTGTGGAAACACCGCTGACGGCGCAAAACACCTTCCCCATGCCGGCGCTGATCCGGCCCGAAGAAGCCGCCACGGAAATTCTGGCCGGCTGGGCGCGCGGCGCATTCGACATCCACTTTCCCAAACGTTTCACACGCTGGATGAAAACCCTGCGCCTGCTGCCCTATGCCCTGTATTTTCCGGCGGTGCGCAAATTCACCGGCCTGTGGAGCAAGCCATGAACCACCCCGCAGTTGAACACCTGGTGCATTTTTTTGAAAGCCTGAGCGAGGACAGCGTGACACACATGGACACGGTGTACGCCGCCGATGTTTATTTCAAGGACCCCTTCAACGAGGTGCATACACTGGCTGCGGTGCAGCACATCTTTCGCCACATGTATGTGGCGCTGGACAAGCCGCGTTTTGTGGTGACCGGCCAGGTGGTCGAGGGCACCCAGTGTTTTTTGACCTGGGACTTCGAGTTCCACTTCAAAAACCACAAGCCCGCCGTGCTGCAGACCATTCGCGGCAGCTCGCACCTGAAGTTCAATAACGCGGGCCTGGTGACTTACCACCGCGACTACTGGGATGCGGCGCAAGAACTGTATGAAAAGCTGCCGCTGCTGGGCAGCCTGATGCGCTGGCTCAAAAAACAGATTGCCCCCACGGGCGTTCACTTGGTGTAAGGCCCTGCCCCCTAGGGGGCCGCTGCGCCTGCGGACTGGCGAAGCCAGATCCGCGGCCCCGGCTGGCTTGGAGAGCTTGCGCATGGCTGCTCCTATTTTTATAGCATCTTGCGCCCGTCACACATGGGCTACAGCCCTCTCCTCCCCTTAAAACTCAGGGAGAAGGGGGTTGGGTATCGATGAAGCTGGGGCGCTGCATCAATTTGTCGTACAGGCGTGTCAGGTTGGGGTGGGGCGTGCGCCAGTCGATCTGCGCAAAACGGAAATCCAGGTAAGCCAGCGCACAACCCACGGCGATGTCGGACAGGCTCAAATGAATGCCGCTGCAAAAAGGCTTGTCGCCCAGGCCGGTACTCATGGCCCGCACCGTCATCTCGATCTTGCCCATCTGGCGGTCCATCCAGGCCTGGCTGCGCTGCTGCTCTTCGCGGCCAGACCAGGTCGCTTCCAGCCTGGCCAAAATGGCCGCATCCATCAGGCCGTCGGCCAGGGCTTCCCAGGTTTTTACTTCGGCCCGTTCGCGGCCTTGCACCGGGATCAGCTTGCCCACCGGCGACAAGGTGTCCAGGTACTCGACGATCACTCGCGAGTCGAACACGGCTTCTTCCGATCCGTTGGCACCTTCCATGACCAGGCAAGGCACTTTGCCCAGCGGGTTGAATTCGGACATGGTGGTGCCGGCCGCCCAGACGTCTTCCAGCACGAACTGGTAGTCGAGCTTTTTTTCGGCCATCACAATGCGCACTTTGCGCACATAGGGGCTGCCATGGGATCCGATGAGTTTCATATATTTTGTATCGTGGGACGAAGTCTTTTGTATTCTATCGAGTAAGCCGTGGCCAGAAACCGGCCTGACCTGAAATTGGCGGGAAGCGCCCACCGCGCGCCCAAGCGCCGGTCATCGGCCGGCGCATGGGTCCCAAGTGAGCGGCCTACAATTGACCCATGAACCCGTCTACCAGCTTCACCATCACCGCCCTGTCCCCGCTGGACGGCCGCTATGCCGCCAAACTCGCCCCCTTGCGGCCCCTGATGTCGGAACTCGGTTACATGCACCGCCGCGTCCAGGTCGAAATCGCCTGGTTTATCGCGCTGTCGGATGCAGGATTTGCCGAATTCAAGCCCCTCAGCCCCGGAGCACGTACTTACTTGCTGGGACTGGTCAAACATTTCTCCCACGCCGATGCCACGGCCATCAAGGAGATCGAAAAGACCACCAACCACGACGTGAAGGCGGTCGAATACTGGATCAAGTCCAAGTTCGAAGCCCGGCCAGAGCTGCAAAGCGCCAGCGAGTTTGTGCACTTTGCCTGCACCAGCGAAGATATCAACAACACCAGCCACGCCTTGCAGCTCAAAAGCAGCCGCGAGCAGGTCTTGTTGCCGGCCCTGGACAAGGTCATCACGCAGCTGCGCGAGATGGCGCACCGCTACGCCGAGCAGCCCATGCTGAGCCGCACCCATGGCCAGACCGCCAGCCCGACCACCGTGGGCAAGGAAATCGCCAACGTGGTGGCACGCCTGGCCGTGGCCCGCGAGCGTATTGCGTCGGTCCAGCTGATGGCCAAGATGAACGGTGCCGTCGGCAACTTCAACGCCCACCTCTCGGCCTGGCCGGACTTCGACTGGGAGGCGCTGAGCCGCCGCGTCATCGAGTCGCCCGAGCCCTTAGGCCTGGGCCTGACCTTCCAGCCCTACAGCATCCAGATCGAGCCGCACGACTACATGGCCGAGCTGTTTGACGCTATCGCGCGCACCAACACCATCCTGATCGACTTCGCACGTGATGTCTGGGGTTATGTCAGCGTGGGTTATTTCAAGCAGCGCCTGAAAGAAGGCGAAATCGGCTCCAGCACCATGCCGCACAAGGTCAACCCGATTGATTTTGAAAACGCCGAAGGCAACCTCGGTCTGGCCAACGCCTTGCTGCGCCACCTCAGCGAAAAACTGCCGATCAGCCGCTGGCAGCGTGACCTGACCGACAGCACGGTGCTGCGCAACATGGGTGTGGCGTTTGGTTATGCCGTGCTGGCCTACAGCTCCATGAGTGTGGGCCTGGGCAAGCTGGAACTCAACAGCGAAGCGCTGGACGAGGACCTGGACAATGCGTGGGAAGTGCTGGCCGAGCCGATCCAGACCGTGATGCGGCGTTATGGCGTGCAAGGCGCTTACGAAAAACTCAAGGAAGTCACACGCGGCAAAACCGTGACCGCCGAAGCCTTACACGGGCTGATTCGTTCGCTGGAAATCCCCGAAGCCGAAAAAGAACGCCTGCTGGCCATGACACCGGGCAGCTATGTCGGTATGGCGGCGGCGCTGGCCAAGCGGGTTTAATCAAGCCCCCACGGTCGCTCGCTGCGCGTAGCTCCCTGCCCCCCGAGGGGGTGCTGCGCCTGCGGCCCGGCAAAGCCGGTTCCGCGGCCCCGGCTTACAAATGCGAGGGCCGTCCCGTTTTAGGCAGATGCCGGCATGTCGGCGCCGCAGTGCCAGCACTGCTCGAAACCACCTTCGACGGTTTCGCCGCAGACACACAACCAGTGCCGCTGCGGCGGGTTTTGCAGGCTGTGCAACAAGGCCTGGGCTTGCGGTTTTTCGTGGTCATGGGCCAACCAGACTTCGGGCTGGCACTGGTCGGGTGGCAACTCGCCGGCCACGCTGCTCAAAAAGTAACGCTGGACACTGGCCGAGAAGCCGGCCTGCTGCAAGGCATCGGCCCACAAGGTGGCGATGGCGATGTTGGGCGCGCGGGCAAGTCTGAGCATGGCCCAGTTTACTCCTGAATTGATAGCTGCTTGCGCTGACCCCGTCCGGGCTGGAGGCCTAAAAAGCTTAAGAAACCACTCAATCAGATCAAATCCGGCGGCGGGTTCTTTTTTTCCAGCGCACGGTCAGCATAACGGCCAAAGCGCCAGGCCGTGTCTTCCTGCGTGATACGCCGCCAGGTGACACGTTTGGCGGCCGGGCTCATCTCGGGCCAGCGCTGAACCTCTTCAAAGGTGCGGCCGCAACCCTTGCACATCTCGTCGCCCTGGCTGGTCGAGCAGATCGCAATACAGGGCGTGTCGGCCGTGGTGTCGTACCAGGTACGCCAGGCCGCCAGCGCCTGGGACGGAAAACCGGCTTCGTCGGCCTCGTCCTCATGGTAAAAAACCATCAGCGCATACACCTCGGCCAACACGCGCAACTCGGGCGCCAGCGTCACGCCGTCCGGCGAGGGCTTTTTCTCGCGCCAATAGTTAATGGCGGCTTCAATATCGGTGATGTGGATGCCAGGCATAGGGGGGGTAATACAGCGAACAACAGGCGGGGGCGAGTCTGCGCAGATGACAAGGGCAAGGATTTGCCAGAACCAGAGCTTGAATTATCGGCGAGACCGGCGGCGGCCTTGCCCGCAAAAGGGTCTTCCGGCCCCATCTTGCCGCGCCGAACTTGCCATCCGCCCGATTCCTTCGTTAGAATACAGATTCCGAAGGGGAGTAACTCCCTCGTTTTGCTGCATTACAAGATATAACATCACAACAGCAAAATCGCTTCAGTAAGTCGTCAATTCGAAGTTCACACTTCCGGCTTACTGGACATGCACAGACACTGCATGTCGAGCCAGACCTTCGATTGAAACCTGTACAGGTTTGATCGAGGCGTTCGCGGCACCTGCGTGTTGCACCACTCACTGACCTGTCCAGTTTCTACGAAACCCGGAAATCCGCCTGCGGATTTCCATGTCGAAACTCGGATTTTGGAGTCTGTGATCATGGAACTTTTTTCTACACCCTGGTGGTCGGCCTTGTTGGCCATCATCCTGATTGATTTGGTACTGGCCGGCGACAACGCCATTGTGATCGCGTTGGCCGCGCGTAGCCTGCCCAAAGATTTGCAACGCAAAGCCATCATTTGGGGCACCGTCGGTGCCATCGTCGTGCGCTCGGCGATGACCATCGGTGTGGTCTGGCTGCTGAAGGTGCCAGGCCTGATGCTGGTCGGCGGCTTGGGACTGCTGTGGATTGCCTACAAATTGCTGGCTGACCAGGGCGGTGAGGAGCATCAAGGCCCCATGGCCAACACCTTCTGGGGTGCCATGAAAACCATCGTGGTGGCCGATATGCTGATGGGCATCGACAACGTGTTGGGTGTCGCAGGCGCGGCCCACGGTGCGTTTGACCTGGTCATCATCGGCCTGTTGATCAGCGTGCCCATCGTGGTGTTTGGCAGCACCATGGTGCTCAAACTGGTCGAGCGTTTCCCCATGATCATCGGCATCGGTGCCGCCGTGCTGGCCTTTACCGCCGCCAAGATGATTGTCAGCGAGCCCCTGCTGGACGCCATCTACGGTGGCCCCGCGACAGCGACGGAAACCATGCAGCGCGTCGCGCAGTGGGGCACGTATGCCCTGGCTGTGGCCGGTGTGTTGGGCGGCGGCTGGTTGGCCACGCGCCGCGCCAAGTCTAGCCATGGCGACAAACTCATCGCTGAATAAACATCAGAGCAATCGCAGGGGCCAGAACGGCCCCTGCCGCGCAGCCAGAGAGTCCACATAGCACGTAAAACCAAGGAGAACTTTATGGACAACATGATCGTTTACATCGATGAAGCCGCTTACGCCTTGAAAATGCTGACGCCTATGCTGCCGTCCGGAGAGGCACGTACACCCACGCGCTGGATTGTGGTGGGCTGCGCGCCGCGCATCACACACCACGTCAGCAAGTGGGTCACCAACAGCGCCCGCCAAAGCTGGCGCGGTAAGTGGGCCGAAAAAGTTTTTGCCCAGATCATTCCCCTGCTGCAAGGTCCGGGCGATTCGGTGATCACCCAGGTCGCGCGTGGCCCCCTGTGCGACCTGACGGATGCACTGATCACCCAGTACGGCGTTGCACGCGTGCTGGATGCCCGACGTCCCAAACTGGGCCAGGATTTGCCACCCGTTACCCACCAACAACCCCAGGAAGCACAAGGCGTCTGGGGTTATGCCGCGGTGGTGGCAGGCGCTGGCGTGCTGCTGGCTGCGGACTAACACCCGCCTTCCGTTCCAGTCACGGCCCGCCTTGCCCAATTCGCGGCAGGCAGGTCGTGCCATGGTGCTATTCTTGCAACCATGAAACTCATTGTTAAATGGCTTCTCAGCGCCGCCGCCCTGCTGCTGGTGGCGTATATTTATTCCGGCGTGGTGGTGTCCAGCTTCACCTCGGCGCTGATTGCCGCGGCGGTGTTAGGCGCGCTCAACACCGTGCTCAGGCCGGTGCTGGTGCTGCTGACCCTGCCGGTGACACTGGTGACCCTGGGGCTATTTCTGTTTGTCATCAACGCCCTGATGTTCTGGGCCGCGGCCAGCCTGATAGGCGGCCTGCAGGTCACGGGGTTTTTCGCAGCGCTGATTGGTTCGCTGATTTATTCGGCGCTGCAACTAGCGATCGACGCGCTCCTGGAGCGCTTGTTCTCGGAGTAACTGGTCGATCTCGCGCGCCCGCGTGTCGATGATGGACGCATCGATGTGACTTCCAGCCCCGCTGTTGTCGCGGTTGCTGCGCAACCAATCCTGCGCCGCCTTGAAACGGTCACGCGCCGCGCCGTAATCCAGCTGCGCCACGCGGCTCTCGGCATCGGCCCGGATCGCCCTCAGGGTCTGCCCCTCCTTGCCATAAGCCGTGGCCAGCAATTGCCATGCCATCGCATCTTTGGGGTGGCTGGCCACCCAGCTTTGCAGCCGGTTGGACGCGTCCTGCGCGCGGCCCGCCGCCAGATCGGCCCGGGACTGCAGCCACACCGCCGCACGGCTGCCGGTGTTCGCCAGCGGGGCCAAACCCGCCGTGTTGCCAGACGCCAACTCCACCTCTAGCGCCAGCCATTCCGCGATCTCGGCGGCCGACGGGTTGGAGGTCGTGGCCGACTTCAGTTTGGCAGCCAGGCTGCGCGCCAAGGTGTAATCGCGCTTCTGACTGGCCGCCAGGGCGCCGCCATACAAGGCGCCGGCATCACGCGGGCTCAAGGCCGCACCAGCCGGCAGCGACACCCGCTGAGCTTCGGCCAGCTGAGTACGCAAACCATCCACACTGCTGTCGCCCAACACGCGCGCACGCGCGGCCATCATGGCGTGCACCACGCGGGCGTTGGCCGCCTGCGCCGCCGTTGGCGCCGTGGCGGCTGCGGCGTTGCCCGCGTCCAGCTGCAAGCGGCCCTTGGCGTCGCCAATCCGCTCGGTGGTCAGCGGATGGCTGCGCAGGTAGGGGTAGGAGCCGTTGTCATTGAGGCGCGAGGCCTGCTGCAGCTTGTCAAACATACTGGCAAAACCCTGCTTGTCAAAACCGGCATCGGCCATCACGCCAAAACCGACCCGGTCGGCCTCGCGCTCCATGTCGCGCGAGAAATTGAGCTGGTTTTGCACCGCCATGGCCTGGCCACCGGCAATGGTGGCCATGGCCGCATCGGGGTTTTTGCTGGCGGCCAGGGCGCCCAAAATCATGGCCGCAATCAGCCAGGGCATTTGCTGGCTTTGTTTGCTCATCAGCCGGGAAATGTGGCGCTGCGTCACGTGGCTCAACTCGTGCGCCAGCACCGAGGCCAGCTCGTCCCGGGTTTCCACGGCGCTGATCAGCCCCAGGTGCACGCCCAAGTAGCCGCCCGGCAAGGCGAAGGCATTGATGGTGCGGTTGCGGATCTGCATGATGTCCCAGGCAAAACGCTCTTCCAGCTCGGGCCCCAGCTCGCCACGCGCCCGCGCCGCCACCATCAAAGGCCGCCAGATACTCAGCAGGTAGTCGCCCAGCACCGGGTCGTCCAGGTAATCCGGGTCACGGTAAATGCTGGTGGCAATCCGGTCGCCCAGTCGCCGCTCCGCACTGACCGCCAACTCCGAGGTGTCCCCCAGCGCCGGCAGCGCGCCACTGGGTCGCACCGGCGTCTGAGCTTGCGAGAGGTTGGCAGACGCCACAAAAGCGACAGCAGTCAGCGCAACACGGACGCCCCAAAAGCGCCTTTTTTGTTTAAAAAAATTAGAAGGAATCAATGGGAACAAAAGCAATCACCTCGGTGGTATTGATATCCAGCAAAACTGTCCAGAATTTGTCACCTCCCACCATGGGAACGTAGCCAATCAATCGGGTTGCGTTGCTGTTGCCGGAGTCGGACTTCAAGGCCGCATCAATCACGTTCACCTGCGCGGGAAAACGGTTTTTCAAATCCCTCAGCGGCTTCGCCACTTTGACGATTTTTGGCCTGGCGTTTTCGTAGCTCTGCCAGAGTTCAGGTCTGGCGCTCAAAGGACCCCCCTTCAGGGCGACCAGTGTGGCTTCAAAACTTTCTTTTTCGCTGTTGAAGTCACGCACCGACAGCAAGGTCGGTCCGGTCCATGGTAGCTGCCGAAACGCAGGAGGCGCCAAGTTGAGTTCCTCCTCGGGAATATCAATCGCATGTACCACGCGAAACCGATCCAATTCAAATCCCAGATGTACCGGACGCGCGACGGACAGCGTCCACAAACCGTAAGTCAAGGCCGTCAGTTGCAGAAGACCAATCACCGTCAAATCCCGACGCAACTCACGGACTGGCTTGCGGCGGTTGAATACCGTCAGCGTCAACAACGGGCCCATGACCACATCAACGGCGATCACGATAAAAAACAGCTCTCGCCCACCGGAAATATCACGATAAGGGTAAGGGTACCAAAGTACAAAAACCAGCCATGCGGCCAACGCCGCAACCACCAAGCTGAGCGCCAAATGAATGCCGGCGGCCGAAAAACGGCTTTTCCAGGAAGAAATTAAGGTTGCGGACATGCTCTTATGATGAGGGATGCTTGTAAAGGTTTCGTAACCAACTATATGACCACGACTTCACCACTGACACATTTTGACGGGCAAGGGCAGGCGCACATGGTCGATGTGGCCGCAAAACCCGCGACCCACCGCGTGGCCGTGGCGCAAGGCCACATCGTCATGCATCCGGCCACATTGGCCATCATCCTGGAAGGCACGGCCAAAAAAGGCGATGTGTTGGGTATCGCCCGGATTGCCGGCATCATGGCCGCCAAAAAGACCAGTGATCTGATTCCCTTGTGCCATCCGCTGGCACTGACCCATGTGGCGCTGGACTTCACCCCCGATACAGCCAACACCTGCATCACCTGCCTGGCAACCGTTGAAACCGTCGGCCCGACCGGCGTCGAGATGGAGGCCCTGACCGCCGTCAACATCGCCCTGCTGACGATTTACGACATGTGCAAGGCGGTGGACCGGGGCATGACGATGACCGAGGTGAAGCTGCTGGAAAAGCATGGCGGGAAATCCGGCAGCTACCTGGCGCAGCCCTGAGCGCGCTTGCACCAGTCGGCCCCGTTGGCTGAGCGCCTAGGGGGCGGCATGGGCCTGGCGCCAGCGCGCATGCGCCTCAGGGTAAGCGGCACGAAAGCGCGCCAGATATTGCGCAGCCTCCTCATCACGACCCAGCATCACGGCGCTTTCGATCAACTTTTCCACCACCCGCGGCTCCGGCGAATAGTGCAGCAGCTCAAGCGCCATGGCATGCATCGCCTGGGCATTTTCGGGCTTGAGCGTGGTGATGCTCAACTCCGCAAAACGAACCTGATCTTGAAACAGCCAGCTGCCCTGTATTTTGGCCAGGGTATCGGCGTGGTAAGCGGCGCTGCGCGCTTCCGGTGGCAGGTAAATCTGGCTGACCCGGTAATAGCTGACGGCCAAACATGCCAGAGTAGCTATCAAAATGACAGCAATTAATGCCTGCAGATATTGGGCTAGAGGCCTATTTTCCTTAAATTTTTGACTTGAAGGCCACAGCAGCCACAGGCACAGGCCCACCGCCAGCTGAAACGGCCCGTACCACAGCGGATACTCCAGCAGGCTGTGCAGGCCGATGACGGCCAGCACGCCCCAGGCCATTTGCCGCCCCCCATCGGCTTCACGCCAGGGCTGGGCCCGCCAGACCAGCCAGCCGGCGCCGCCGCATAACGCCACGGCGGCGGGCAGGCCCAACTCCACGGCCAGTTGCAGCGGCAGGTTGTGCGCGTTGTCCAGCATGGCGCAAAACCGCGGACCCTGGTACACCGTGATGAAATGTGCGTAGTCCAGCTCACCCCAGCCCCAGCCGAGCCAGGGTTTTTGGGTGATCAGCGTCAACACGTTGGACCACAATATTTTTCGACTCTCGCAGGTCGGCGCTTCTGTCAGCCGGCCAAACAAGCCGCCGCTACGCGTGCCGCTCACCAGTTCCAGCAACCAGGGCAAGCTGAGCACAGCGATCGCATAGGCCAGCAAGGCCTGCAAGGCCTGCAACGCCAACACCAGCAAGTGCCGCCGACCCGGCAGCGTCCACCAGGCAGTGAGCAAGGGGATCAGCAACCACTGCAGCAAACCCGTGCGCGAACCGCTGCTGGCGTTGCCCAGCGCCAACAACACAGCCACGACACTGAACCATCCCCCTGGCAAACGAGCGGCAGGCGCGGCTCGCGTGGACCATCCGGCCAGCGCAATCAACGCTACCAGGCCTATGCTGGTCAGCGTGGCGAACTGATTGCGCTGGCGCAGATTGGCAAAGGCCTCACCGGGTAATGTCTGGCTGACCCAGGGGCTCAAGGCCTGCTCCAGCCCTAAATACTGCAGCAGCCCCAGCACGGCGCTCATACTGGCTGCCAGCAGCCAAGCGCCAGCAACTAGAGGACCATTGAGCCAGCGCCGAAACAGCCACACGATGACCGCGCAAAGTGCCGAAAGCAGCCATGGCCAGGCATTGGGCGTGGGGCCCGCGGTGTAAGGGCTGAGCCACGGCAGGAGCAGCCATAGGCCAAGCAGAGAATTCGGCAGCAGCCGACTGCCCAATGTGTGCGGCAGGGAAGAATTCATTCAGCGTCGGCAAGAGGCAGAACCAACATGGACGCCGATCGCGAACGACATGGGCATAGAGGGCCAATTCTCGCAGCACGACCGTCGCGTTCATCCTTGCACTGCCGACCACGGCCTGGACGCGTGCACCAGGGCCAGCACACGCCATTTCCGCTCGATTTCGGACACCAAGCGACCGCTTTCATGCCGTATTCAACAGCTTTGGCCGTGCACTATTCGGCAGCAGGCCGGGCCGTGACGCAGCTCGGCAAAACTCTTGATTGCAAGACCTGACCTCACTACGATGCAGAGCGGATCGGATCATGGCGAGCACTTTGCGGTCTTGAGCGGAGGATGGAAAAACTGTCGTCTTTTGTCTTGACAAGTGGGTGTCATATCTCAAGCGCTTTCAACTGCGGGTACGTGGTATTGGCTAGCTCTGTCCACTTGGCTTTGATTCCTTCGTACGCTTTTTCTCCATGCATGGCGCGCATGACCTTGAGTTGTCGGACAGCTTCTTGTGGGCTGCCATTCAGGGCAAGGGAAAGTGCATAGCAATTTTGAACCGCCACCCAAGGAAATCGCAATGTGGCGGTACGAAGCAGGTCGATTTCCTCATGCGACATATGGGGTCTTGGCGTTGTTCGTGTCGCCGCAACCATGGCCCTGAGCTGTGTTAGCAGGACAATATTTGGGCGCTCGTAGCCAACAGGTGTTTGACCTACATTCAAAGACTCAAACCTGGCGACACGAAAGTCCTCTTCAATCTCCAGGTACTCCACACCCACCCACGCCAATAGCGAACCAAAAATAATCAAACCACCGACGAGAACCTTTCTCGAGATCTTTTTTCCCGCAGGCAGAGCGTAGTTTTGCTCCAACATGCCAATTGCCAGCAGGGCAGGCACCAGCAAATAAGCATAGGCAAATGGGTACTCCAGCAAGCTGTGAATCGCAAAGGGAATCAGCAAGCCTACGGCATACCAAGAAGCCACCGTTTGAACAGACCTCACCCGTCGCCCCCCCCAAACGCCTAATGCACATAGAGCGAACACTGTCAAAGGCAGACCCATACCAATGGCCATGTCCAGGATGACGTTGTGTGCGTAGGAAAACGGCAAGCTGTTGGAGTAACTATGCAGCACTGCATTGTGTGCGGTGGGGACACCCAGAAGCCCCCAGCCTAGCCAAGGCTTTATCCACACCGCTTCCCATAATTGTTGCCACACCTCCACACGAACACCGGCGGTGGTGTTAATCGTCCCCCCCCCCCCTTCAGGCAGAGGGCCTGCTTCTTGAATGTGGGTAATCAAAGTTGGCCACACCCACATGCTGGTGAGGAGCGCCAACACACCGATCACCACCCACGGCCATCGCAAGGCACGGATAAATACCTGCCGACGCGCAAACCACCAGAAGCATAAAATCAGGCCGCTGAGCAGGCCGGTTCGCGATTCCGAAATGCCCATGCCCACGAGCAGCAAAAGGCTTAACAGCAAGATCACGGGGCGGCTGATGCCAAAGCGCTGGTCAAGGTAAATCAAGCTGGCGGCCCCCATGACCAAGAGGGTCCCTAAATGGTTGGCCTGTCCAAAGTTAGCACCAGGGCGACGGAACCTGGGTGGCCGCAATATCCAGTCTGACTCCGTCCACACGCCTAAGGCCTGGATCAGTGCAACAAGTGCCGACGCCAGCGCAGCCAAAAGCAACGCAGATGCCAGCGCGGTGGGCCACGCCACATCCTCACCATGCAGTTGGGCAACCAGCAAGGCGCCTATACACAGCAGGGCATACAACAGCAAAACGGCAGCATCGCCTCTCAGAACAATTTGCCCTGTGGCATATTGAATCGCGACAAGCAGGCCCATGCCAAGGAATGCAATGACAGGCATGTTCAAGCGCACCGGAACAGCGTTGCGACACCTGACACCCCAGCCCCACATCAGTACCGCTAAAAAAGCAAAAATTTCACCGTGCACAGCTCTCCACGGGAGCGCATTAGAGCTCTGCAAAAAACTGCACATCAATAAAATCAACCCTGGTGCGTAGTGCATATGGTGAAAATAAAAAAGAAAACAAAAACGCCCCCGAAGGGGCGTTTTATGCAGTGTTGATTAAACGATCAATGCAGCACCACATTAGCCGCGGCAAGAACCCGGCAAATACTTTGCAACTACGGTCGTGCCATCGGCTGCGTTGCCGCAACGCCACTGATAAATCGTCACACCAAAATCGGTATTTGCGAGCCGCGCAGCAGTACCGGCGCCAACACCAGCGTTGGTGTTTTTCATGGGAGCCAAGGAAACGACGCCACCTACAGTTCCATCCGCTTTATTTTTTATACCCTGCGTGGTTACCTGAACCAGGCCAGTGTTATCGGTTGCAACGGATAGAACATAGGTCGAAGGACTTGGGATGACGTTGCCGGACGCATCCGTGACGCCAGCTTCGCAACCCCAAGCGTTCGCAGCTGGCAGGTTACCACTAGAAGATTGCACAGTTTCGGTGATGGATGTACGGCAACCAGAGGCTGCCAGAATCGCTTCAGACATTTTTGCACGCACCGTGTAATCCTGATAGGCAGGCAAAGCCACTGCAGCCAAAATACCAATAATCGCCACGACGATCATCAATTCGATCAGGGTGAAACCCTTTTGCATAGAACGCTTCATGAAAAAACTCCTTGATTAAAAAAACTAACACAGTTGCATGAGCAGACTTCGTGCCACCCGATTCATGCCATGCAATGTGCGATTTAGTTCTCAATTTTCTGTTCATTCACCTAAATAGTTATTTTTTCTGACACACAACATCAAATGAAATGACATTTTTGTCATTTGATACAAACGGAGCGGACCATCTTCAAATCCGTCAGGCCCATCAAAACCTTCTCCATACCGTCCATCTTGAGCGTGCGCATTCCGCTGTTGACCGCCGCTGAAAATAACTCCGCAACGCGCGCCCGTTCCTGAATCAGTTTTTTGGCCGCGTCATCGGCAATCATCAGTTCGTGCAGGCCAATGCGGCCTTTGTAGCCGCTCTGGTTGCATTTGTCGCAACCGACCGCTTTGTAAAGTGTGAGCCGGCCTTCTTTGCCATACCGGTCCATCCAGTCATCCAGCAGCAGTTGCGACTCTCCCCCGACATCTGCTTTCCAGGCATCGGTGTGGCGTAACTCCTCGGCATATTCCTTGATGAAGTCCTTGAGCTCTTGCGAACTCGGCTGATACGCTTGTTTGCAGTCGCAAAGCTTTTTAACCAGGCGTTGGGCCAGGATGCCGAGCAAAGCGTCGGCGAAGTTGAAGGGGTCCATGCCCATGTCCAGCAGCCGGGTGATGGATTCCGGGGCCGAATTGGTATGCAAGGTCGAGAACACCATGTGGCCGGTCAACGAAGCTTCCACGCCCATGGACACGGTTTCCTTGTCGCGTGACTCGCCGACCATGATGATGTCCGGGTCGGCGCGCAAAAAAGCACGCATGACCAGCGCAAAGTCGATGCCGGCCTTTTTGTTGATCTGAACCTGGCGCAGGCCTTTTTGCGTGATCTCGACCGGGTCTTCGGCGGTCCAGATTTTGGTGTCCGGCGTATTCAGAAACTTCAGAATCGAATGCAGCGTCGTGGTTTTGCCGGAACCGGTCGGCCCGCAGACGTAAAACAGGCCATAGGGCTTGGAGACGGTTTTTTCGAGCCGCTCTTTGTTGTGTGCCGTCAGTCCCAGCTTTTCGAGCGGAATCGGTTCGCCCGCCGCCAGAATCCGCATGACAACGTCTTCCACTCCACCGGAGGAAGGAATGGTGGCGACGCGCAATTCGATATCGAGTGGCCCGTATTTTTTGAACTTGATTTTGCCGTCCTGCGGTTTGCGCTTTTCGGAAATGTCCAGATCACACATGATCTTGAGCCGTGTGACCATGGCCTGGCGAAACTGGGCCGGCACCTCGATGTAAGGCTGCAAAGTGCCGTCAATGCGAAAACGAATGCCGGTCTTGGCCTTGCCCGGCATGGGCTCGATATGGATGTCGGACGCCTTTAGCTTGTAGGCGTCAACAATCACCTTGTTGACGAACTTGACCAGTTCGTTGTCGGCCGCCGCCGACTCCAGGGCGGAGTCGTCATGGGCATCGTTCTCCAGCGGCGAGTCCATGTCGGCCAGCAACTGGTCGATCGAGCCGCCATCGTTGCCTGCGCCGAAAAGTTGACCCAAGGTCTCGTCAAACTCGGTCTGTGTAGTGACACAGTAAAAGAACTTGCCTATTTTCGGAAACACCTGCGGAACCACGCGCGCACCACGCACGGCCTCGGGATCAACACACATGATGGTCAACCCGTCCGATGTTTCTTCCAGGGGCATCCAGCCTTGTTGCTCGATAAAGTGCCGCTTGAGCAGGCCATGCAAGCTCTCGGAGCGTATACGCCCGGCGCTAAACGCCTGGTACGGCACACCAAAAAATCTGCCCAGCGAAGCGCCTAGCTGCGCCGGGCGGATGCGGTAGCGGGTCAGCAGGAGATGCTCGACCGACTGACCTTCTTCGCGCGCTTTGTGAAGACATTGCAGCAACTCGTCCGGCGACAACACCCCTTCGGCCAGCAGGCCGTCGTATTTGGTGGCTTTGCGCCGCAGACCGTCTTCCTGCCGCTGCATGCGCTGACGAAGCGCAATCCCCAGCGTCTTGCATAGTTGCTGCGCACCCTCTTCTTCCAGCTTGGCAAAGGGCTGGTCGCTGCGGTTATTGATCACCTGCAAAACACCGTACAAGGTGTTTCCGTCCATCACCGGCGCGACCAACATTTGTTTGGTGCGGTAGCCGGAGCGTTTGTCGACTTCTTTCAAAAAACTCAAATTCGGATGCAGCTTCTTAAGCGCGTCTTCGTCGTAAACATCCGCAATATTCACCATGGCCCTGGACAGTGCCACATAACCGGCAATACTTTGCACGCTGATGGGCAACTTCAGGTCGCGGCTGGTATTCAGGCCGGTCTTGACTTTGGAGATGATGGCGCTGCGGTCCTCATTAACCGCATACAAGGTCAGCCGGTCCGCATTAAACAACTTGCAGATGTCCTGGCTGGCCTCCAGCATGATCTGGTCAATGTTCTCGGTTTCGTGGATGCGGTTGGTCACCAGTTGCAGCTGGCGAAAATACAGCACTTCAAACGTGACGCCGCGCTCCTGGGGCGGAAGCTTCTGCGAGACAAAAAACTGGTCTTCGGGATCTCGCGGCAATACGGCAGTCATAGTTCAAACTCCTGACCCGCCCGCAGCCAGCGTATGTCGTGGGTGCCATTGGGGCCGACCGGGGTTGTCTGGTCAAAGCGCTGGATCTCGGCCATGATCAAATCGGTTTCCGCTGGCTTGGTATGGGTGATGTAAATCGGATAATTCCGGCTTTTGTCGATGCAATCGAGTTCGCTCGCCAGGACATGCGGCGACAGATGCAAACTACGCTTGGCCAGCTCACGCTCCCGGTTGCTGAAGGCGGTTTCGATGACCAGCATCGCCACCTTGAGCTGATTGATCCGCGCCCACAGTGCAGGATTGCGTTCCGTGTCGCCGGTAAACACCCAGTACCCGGTCTCGGCAGCCACCGCATACCCAACCGCTGGCACGGTGTGCACCGCCGGCAAGACTTCTACATGTTTTCCGGCGACCAGCAGCTTTTGGCCGACCGTCAGCGGATGGAAGCTGACAAAGGGCGCCTCCGGCGTTGGAATTCTTGAGAAGTCAGGCCAGATGATGTTGTTGAAAATATGTGCCCGCAGCGCATCAATCGTGCCCTGCAAGGCGTGAATCTGTAGGGGCGTCGTCCTTTGCGCGGCGATCGCGTCCACCATCAGCGGCAAGGCGGCCACATGATCCAGATGAGAGTGCGTGAGCAGGACATGGTCAATGCCGCGCATCTCGTCCAGCGTGAGGTCGCCCACCCCCGTCCCCGCATCGACCAGCATATCGTGATCGAGCAGGAAAGACGTGGTCCGGCAGTCTTTGGCGATGGCTCCTGAGCAGCCCAGTACACGTACTTTCATAGTTTTGAGGTCTGATGCGGTTGTAGCGAGGGTTTATTTGGTGTCAAAGTTGGTTGCCCCGTCCCAGGCGGGATCCAACGGCAACAGCCTCATGGAGGCTACACGTTCTGCATACAGCCGGTAAAGGTACTTTTTCGCATTCATACGTTGCAAATTGAGCAAATGCACATCACAGGCATCCCAAGCCTGGCCGCGGTAGGCCTTGAGGGCCAAAGTCCATTCTTTCAGTTCGCTGCTGAGCTGCTTGTCGAGCTGACCTAAAGGCGCCACCGGACAAAAAATCGCCACCGCCTGGTCTTTGCCTTTGACCCGGACCTTGTCGAGTTCTTGCCAGGCAAAGTCGCTCGCCAACTGGCGGGTGGACTCACTGGCCACAGTATCGACGCCATAGGTTTTGGACAGCCCCTCCAGGCGAGCGCCCAGGTTGACCGCATCACCAATCACCGTGTAGCTGCGGCGGATATGGGAGCCCATGTCGCCCACACACATGCTCCCGGTATTCAGGCCTATGCCTATGCCAATCTCAGGCAGGCCCTTGGCTCGGTGCTCTTCGCTGAGCTGGCGCACGGCCTGAACCATTTCCATCGAGGTCTTGACCGCCAGACTGGCATGGGCCGGCGTGTCCACCGGCGCGCCCCAGAAGGCCATCACGCAGTCCCCCATGTATTTGTCGATGGTGCCACGGTTGCTGCGAATCAGGTCCGTCAACCGGCTGAAAACGCTGTTGAGCAAAGCCTGCAGTTGTGTAGGCTCCATGGTTTCGGACATCTGGGTAAAACCGCGCATGTCGCAAAACATCACCGTGAGTTCCTTGGCCGAGGCTTGCATGCTGTAGCTGTCGGGGTCTTTGAGCATTTCGTCGACCAGTTCGGGCGGCACATAGGTGCCGAACAGGTTGGCCAGTTCCCGCTTGGAGCGGCTCTCGACAAAATAGCCGTAACTCATATTCAGGGCAAAGGCCGTGAGCGCCATGACCAAGGCGGTGGCCAGGGGCAACACCAGGCCATAGGCCGAATACAGCCAGAAGTTCAGCCCGACCAGAACAGCCACCATGGCCGCGCTGGTGGCGACGGCCTTGGGTGCGGACAACACGGGCAACACAAACGCCAGGGTCAAGCCCGACAGGATCAGGATCAGCACCTCGTAACCGACTGCGTAGTCCGGTTTCACCAGGACCTTGCCATCCAGAAATCCTGAAATCACATTGGCGTGGGTCTCAACACCGGGGTAGGTCTCGCCAACCGGTGTCACCCGTAGGTCCAGCAGACCCGGTGCGGTGGTGCCCAGCAGGATGATTTTGTCCTTCAGCTGGCCTGGCGTGATTTTTTGAGCCAGCACATCGGATGCCGAGATGTAGCGAAACGAGCCGCCATTGGCACCCCCCGCCCCCCGAAAGGGCACCAGGGTCGCCACCCGGTCGTCCACCGGAATAGCAAGGGACTTGTTGCCTTGTTTGAGCAAGATGCTCTCCAGGCCCTGGTAATGACGTGTCAGGAATTTTTCCTGCGGGAAACCAGGCGCCACATCAGGCAAGCCAACCAGCATGCGGAACATGGCCAGCGAGAGCGATTCGTAATACTGGTCTTTGAACTCGGCCAACAAGGGAATGGAGCGGACCACCCCATCACCTTCGGTGATCGAGTTCATGAACCCGCCCATGGGCGCAGCCTTCGCCAGCAGGTCGATATTGGCGCCATAGCCGTTCCAACTGGTGAAACGGATAGGCCGGCCTTTCAGCGCCTCGCTGTCCATCACCGGAGCAGGCAACAGGCCGTTGACCCGCCCATCGCGGTCGCTGGTGAAGTAATACCCCAGCACCACCGGCCGTTTTTCGATGGCCTTCGCAAAACGGGCATCGTGATCCAGGCTGCCCTGGAGCTGGCTGAGTTTGTCGATGAAGGCCGGCTGGTCTTTCAGCTCACGCTGGGCCAGCTGCTGGAGCCGCTTCAGGCCGGAACTGTTGTCGGCCTCCGCAAACACTACATCAAAGCCCAACAAGGCGGCTTGCTGTCGGCCCAGCAACTCCTCGACCAGGTCCGCCAGTTGGTGGCGCCCCCAGGGCCAGTGGCCAACTTCGGCCAGGCTTTTTTCGTCCACATCGACAATGACGATGCGCTCATCCAGCGTGCGCGGCATGGTGGCACGCAGGCGGGCATCGTAAAGAATATCGTCCAGTCGCTGCAAAACATCCAGCCGAAGCACACCGCCAGCATGCAGCAAGGCAAAAATGAGCGGGATCAGCGTGACAAGAATGCGAGGCCAGTGCCGGGAAAAAAGTCGCATAAGGCCTCTTGGGGAGCTGCGCTTGAAAACGATTTTCCGGTCAAAGACAGGAAAACGTCGAACTCAATGCTGCACGAACTGCATTTGCGTGCCCGCCAGTTCAAGGAGATCGCCGTTTTTGAGCGGGACGGGATCGGCCCCTATGGACGCGCCATTCAGCAGGGGCCGGTTGTCCCCCTCGACATGAGCCACCACAAAACCTTGCGGCCTTTTGGTAATGGCGGCAACCGCCACACCGGGCTTGCCAATGGTGGTCACCACCTTGACCAGCGCGACCTCCCGGCCGGCGGCGGCGCCCGACATCACCTTGATGGCGGCACTGGAAGCAACACTGCCCTCCACCGGTGCGGGTGCCAGCGCGGCGGGTGCGGCCAAACCGGGCGAGCCCGCCTTGATGATCATTGTTTTCTCGAAGCCGGCATTCGTGGCTTCATTCACATACCTGATCTTGTATTTGCCGATTTCGACCGTGTCGCCATTGGCCAGCTGCTGTTTTTTGACGGCTTTGCCATTGAGGTAAGTCCCGTTGGTGCTGTTCAAATCCTCGACAAAAACTTCATTGCCCGACATCTGCAAAACAGCATGCTCCCCACTGACGGCCAGGTTGTCGATGACGATGTCGTTGTAAGGCCGCCGACCCAGGGACGTACGGTCCTTGGTCAGCTGTACCTCTTTAATCACAACACCGTCAATAGAGACGATCATTTTCGGCATGGCCGACTCCTGTCTATTTTTAATATGGCACTCACTCTGGCTACTTCCCCAGCATCCTGGATAGAAGCCCGCGTTTGACCGAGGCCTCTTTGGCGCGCACCAGCAACACTGAAATGTTATCCCGCCCGCCGCCCTCATTGGCCACAGCAACCAGCAGCTTGGCTGTTTGCTCCAGCGACGGCTTAGCCCCCGATAGAATAGCCGCAATCGTCTGGTCGCTGATCATGTCGGACAGGCCATCCGAGCACATCAGGTAGATATCGCCCAACTCCACGCGGTGTTCGTTGACTTCCAGCAACACCGAGTCTTCCACCCCCAAGGCCCGCGTGACCAGGTTTTTGTTCACGGAGGTGAGCGCCTGTTCCGGCGTGATCAGTCCCGCATCCATCTGCTCCTGCAGCAAGGAGTGGTCTTTGGTGATTTGCTGAAGCTGGCCCGCACGCCAACGGTAACAGCGCGAGTCGCCGATGTGGCCCAACATCAGGCGTGTGCCCTGAAACACAGCCACCACCAGCGTGGTCCCCATGCCGGAATATTGTGGGTTGGAGTTGGCTGCGTTGAAAATGGAATGGTTGGCGTTTTCCACGCAAATTTCCATGGCACGCCGCACTTCCCGGGAATTCGCGTGTTTGCCGGCTTGCGACAACCAGCGCCCCAGTTCCGACCGGATAAAAGCGACGGCCATGCCGCTGGCGATTTCGCCTGCGTTGTAGCCCCCCATGCCGTCGGCCAGAATGCAAAGGTTGGTCGCGGCATCAAACGTCAGCGCATCTTCGTTGTTGTCCCGCGTCAAGCCTGGGTCGGTCTGGGTGCAAATCTCGTAAATCATCGTGTAGTTGTGGCTTCAAATCTGTATCGGCATGGCCTGCCGGGGCATCCAAAAGAGGGCGATCAGCTGGGCATGCACATCACGCGGCCAGGACCAGCGCCCGATGTTGGCGATGCTCTGGTCATCGCTGGCAATGATCACCATGCGCTCTGATGGCTGGCGCGAGGTAGGGGTGCTGGCAAAGTCGTCATAACGCCGCTCCAGCCTAGCGAAGAAGTCGGTGGCGGCATGCAACACGGGGACAGCCAAGGCCACGAGCCCCCCCACGAACCAGCCGGCCCGCCAAAAGTGCTTGCGCTTACTTGATGTGGTGCTCACGCCCCGCCCCTGGTTCGCTGTTCATATCCGCTGTTATGTTTCTTTTTGCGCTGTCGTCAGCTGACGATTGTTACTTATTAGTTACAAATATCCCGGATGTGGACATTAACAGACGCCGTGGGGTCGGACAAGGCACTTTTGCACGTCCCGTCGCGGATTTGTTGTGAATCAAGGGTGCCGCGCTGAAAGGGGCCGCCAAAAACAGAAAACCCGGGCCATGGCCCGGGTTTTCAAAGGTTGCGGCCTGCCGGTCCACCTCAAACGTGGCCGGCAGGCGGAGGGGAAAGTCAGGCGCCGGTGACTGGACTCTTGCTGCGTTTTTGCAGGTAAGTGCCCAGCGCCACCACTAACACAGCGCCCAGGATGCCGCCAAAGGTCACGGTTTGCTCGGCAATCGGGCCAAAACGGCTGGTCACGGTCGGATCGGTCAACAACATCTCGCCGGCCAGGAAACCCAGCAAGGCCGCGCCGATCGTGATGATGATGGGGAAACGCTCCATGACCTTGGTCAGCAAGGTGGCGCCAAAAACGATCAACGGGATGCTGACCAGCAGGCCCAGGACGAGCAGCGGCAGGTTGCCCTTGGCGGCGGCCGCCACGGCCAGCACGTTGTCCAGACTCATCACCAGGTCGGCCAGCAGGATGGTGCGAATAGCCGCCATCATGCCGCTGATTTCCTGGCCGGATTCATCGCCGTTGTCTTCGCCCTTGAGCAGATCGACACCGATGTAGACCAGCAGGACCGCGCCTATCATCTTCAGGTAAGGCAGGCTCAAAAGCTGGATCGCCACGATGGTCAGAATAATCCGCATGACAATCGCCGCGGCGCTGCCCCAGAAAATGGCTTTGCCGCGCTGATGCGGCTCCAGCGTTCTGGCCGCCATGGCAATCACCACGGCGTTGTCGCCTGACAAAACGATGTTGGCGATCATGATGGAGCCGAAGGCGCTCCAGAAAAGAGGGGACGCGAGGTCGAGACCGAAAAACATGAGAACTCCTGTTATGAATTAAAAAAAGCGCTGGGGAGCGCTTTTTCGTTTTTTTAGAGTCTAAGCCGCAATGCGGCTTATCACGATTGGTATTACTGCTTATGCACTTGACCGAAGTCAAGTTTTTGCAATCGCCTTACAGCAAAGCCTTGAGCAGCTTGGCCATCTCGGAGGGGTTGCGCGTGACCGTGAAGCCGCAGGCTTCCATGATGGCCAGCTTGGCATCCGCCGTGTCGGCACCACCGGAGATCAGCGCACCGGCATGGCCCATGCGTTTGCCGGCAGGTGCCGTCACGCCGGCGATGAAACCAACAATTGGTTTCTTCATGTTGGCCTTGCACCATTCAGCAGCTTCGGCTTCGTCGGGGCCGCCGATTTCGCCAATCATGATGACGGCGTCGGTGTCCGGATCATCGTTGAAGGCGCGCATCACATCGATGTGTTTCAGGCCGTTGATCGGGTCGCCACCAATGCCCACGGCGGACGACTGGCCAATGCCCAGTTCGCTCAGCTGTGCCACGGCTTCGTAGGTCAAGGTGCCGGAACGCGAAACCACGCCGATGCGGCCTTTTTTGGTGATGTGACCGGGCATGATGCCGATCTTGATCTCGTCAGGCGTGATCAGACCCGGGCAGTTCGGACCCAGCAACAGGGTCTTTTTGCCGCCGGCGGCTTCCTTGGCCTTCATGCGGTTGCGCACTTCCAGCATGTCACGGACAGGAATGCCTTCGGTGATACAGATGGCCAGGTCGAGGTTGGCTTCCACGGCTTCCCAGATGGCGGCGGCTGCGCCTGCGGGCGGCACGTAAATCACCGACACGGTGGCGCCGGTCGCCTGGGCGGCCTCGGTCACATTGGCGTAAATCGGGATGCCTTCGAAATCTTCGCCGGCCTTCTTGGGGTTCACGCCGGCGACAAAGCATTCCTTGCCGTTGGCGTAGTCGCGACACATACGCGTATGGAATTGACCGGTCTTGCCGGTAATGCCCTGCGTGATGACTTTGGTGTGTTTATTGATGTAGATCGACATGCTTGTTTCTCCTGGGCTTACTTGACGGCGGCCACGATTTTGGTCGCGGCGTCAGCCATGGTGTCTGCGGCAATGATGGGCAAACCGGAGTCGGCCAGCATTTTCTTGCCCAGGTCTTCGTTGGTGCCCTTCATGCGCACGACCAGCGGAACCGACAGGTTCACGGCCTTGCAGGCAGCAATCACGCCTTCGGCAATGGTGTCGCACTTCATGATGCCGCCGAAGATGTTGACCAGAATGCCCTTGACTTCAGGGTTCTTCAACATGATCTTGAAGGCTTCGGTGACTTTTTCAGCCGTGGCGCCACCGCCAACGTCCAGGAAGTTGGCCGGCTCGCCGCCGAACAGCTTGATGGTGTCCATGGTGGCCATGGCCAGACCGGCACCGTTGACCAGGCAACCGATGTTGCCGTCCAGCGAGATGTAGGCCAGGTCGAACTTGGAAGCCTCGACTTCGGCCGGATCTTCTTCGTCCAGATCGCGGAAGGCCACGATTTCAGGGTGGCGGAAGAGGGCGTTGGGGTCGAAGTTGAACTTGGCGTCCAGCGCCATCAGGGCGTTCTTGCTGTCGCGGTTCAGGGGGTTGATTTCGACCAGCGATGCGTCGGTGTCCATGTAGCACTTGTAGAGCTTCTGGAAGATGTCCACGGCCTGGGCGGTGGACTCGGCAGGCAGGCCGATGCCGTTGGCGATCTTGGTGGCTTGTTCAGCGCCCAGACCGGTCAGCGGATCGATGTATTCGGTGATGATTTTTTCGGGCGTGGCATGCGCCACTTCCTCGATGTCCATGCCGCCTTCGCTAGACGCGATAAAGGCCACTTTTTGTGTGGCGCGGTCGGTCACCAGGGAAACGTAGTATTCCTTCTGGATGTCGGCACCGTCTTCGATGTAGAGGCGGCGAACCTTCTGGCCTTCGGGGGCGGTCTGGTGGGTCTTGAGCTGCATGCCCAGGATTTCGCCAGCGATGCGTTTGACGTCTTCAATGGTCTTGGCCACCTTCACGCCGCCACCCTTGCCACGGCCACCGGCGTGGATCTGGGCCTTGACCACCCACACCGGGCCGCCGAGTTTTTGAGCGGCTTCCACCGCTTCTTGCACTGTGAACGCGGGAATGCCACGCGGCGTAGGGACACCAAAGTTGCGCAAGATTTCCTTGCCTTGGTACTCGTGAATTTTCATGAAATTACTTCCAGGAGTCGGTAAATGGGGGGCGCTCGCATGATCTGATGTTTGTCTGCCACATTCCGCAGAATTCACCAAAATGGAAGGCCTTCGATCACTGCACGCAGCAGCGCAGAACTGTATCATGTTGCGATGCACAATTCTTGTGCCGAATTTATACTTTAGTAATACGCACTTTCCACAAGGGAATAAGCCACCATGGCCAAGGTTTTTATCGACGGTGAAGCGGGAACCACGGGTCTGCAGATCCGCGAGCGTCTGCAAGCCATGCCGCAGATTGAGTTGGTCAGCATCGCTCCCGCTCTGCGCAAGGATGCGACCGCCAAACGCGAGCTGATGGCCCAGGTCAACCTTGTCATTTTGTGCCTGCACGACGACGCAGCACGTGAGTCGGTCGCCATGATCGATTCCCTGCCGGGCAAAAAGCCCAAAATCATTGACGCCTCCACCGCCCACCGCACCACGCCGGGCTGGGTCTATGGCTTTCCCGAGCTAACCCGGACACAAGCTGCCGCCGTGGCCGCCGCTGACCGGGTCGGCAACCCGGGCTGTTACGCCACAGGTGCAATTGCGCTGATCCGCCCGCTGGTGGATGCCGGCCTGATGCCGGCCGACTTCCCCCTGAGCCTGCCATCGGTGAGTGGTTATTCCGGCGGTGGCCGCCAGATGATTGAAGCCTACGAGAGCGGCAACGCCCCGGCGTTCGAGCTTTACGGCCTGGGCCTGGAACACAAACACCTGCCAGAAATCATGTTTTACACCGGCCTCACGCGCCGCCCGGTGTTTATTCCCTCGGTCGGCAACTTCATTCAAGGCATGCTGGTGCAACTGCCGTTGCACCTGGACCTGCTGCCCGGCCAACCAACGGCCGCGCAACTGCACGAGGTGCTGGCCAAGCATTACGCCGGCAGCGAATGGGTGACGGTGGAGGCCGCGCCCGAGTCCGGCAAGCTGGACGCCCTGGCGCTCAAGGACACCAACAAAATGGAGTTGCGTGTGTTTGGCAACGAAACGTATCGCCACGCGCTGCTGATTGCGCGGCTGGACAACCTGGGCAAGGGTGCCTCCGGCGCCGCCGTCCAGAACCTGCAGCTGATGCTGGGCCTGTAAGCCGCTTTTGCTACCAAATTGATAGCTTCTTGCGCCCGCCCTGATTGGGCCGGCAGCCTGCTTGATGCATAACTTTTCGCCTCACCGGCCTTCATGAACGATTAACGATGCGACTGCGTGCACCCGCCCTCCTGGCCGCCTGTGCCGCCACCCTTGTTGTTTCGATGCGTGCCGAAGCCGCCTGCACGGTGTTTGCCGATGCCACGAGCGGACGGCTGCTGAAGCAGGAAGGGGTTTGCAACCGGCGCATCACCCCGGCCTCGACCTTCAAGATCGCCATCAGCCTGATGGGCTATGACGCCGGATTTCTCCAAGACGAGTTGTCGCCGGCGCTGCCATTTCGGGAAGGCTACCCGGACTGGATTCCCGCATGGAAAGGCACCACCACGCCCTCGGGCTGGATGCAACACTCGGTGGTCTGGTATTCGCAGCAGATCACGCAGTCACTGGGTGAAGACCGCTTCCGGGCTTATGTGCACGCCTTCAACTATGGCAATGCCGACGTGTCCGGCGCACCCGGCAAGAAGGACGGCTTGACCCGCGCCTGGCTCAGTTCTTCCCTGAAGATTTCACCGCTGGAACAAGTGGACTTCCTGAAAAAGCTGGTCCGGCGCGAGTTGCCGGTTTCTGCACAGGCCTACGCCATGACCAGCCAGCTCACCGCCATCCACACCTTGCCCAATGGCTGGACCGTGCACGGCAAGACCGGAGCCGGCGCGCCCACCCTGGCCGATGGTTCACAAGATTGGGATCACGCCTACGGCTGGTTTGTCGGCTGGGCCGTCAAAGGCCCGCGCACCCTGGTGTTTGTGCGCCAGATCCAGGATCAGAAAAAAGAGGCCATGAGCCCGGGACTGCGTACCCGGGAGGCCTTTTTGCAGGAACTGCCGTCCGTGCTGGATGCCATGTAACTCCGAACCGGGCGTCTGCGGCGTGAGTTAGTCCTCGTCCGCCTGCGACACCACGCGGCGGATCGCCTCCGACCCGAAACCCCGCGCCGCCAGAAAACGCATTTGTTTGCCACGGGCGGCCGCATCTGCAGCCGGTTCGCCAAATTTTTTGCGCCAGACTTCGCGGGCACGTTCGAGCTCGCTGGCTTTCAGGCTGTTGACGGCGTTGGCCACGGCTTCGGGCGCCAGCCCCTTGCCCTGCAACTCGTGGCGGATACGCGCCGCGCCAAAACGGGCGGCGCGCCGATTCAGCACCGACTCAACCACCCGCGCCTCGCTGATGAAGTCCTTGGCCTGCAACTCGTCCAGCACTTGCGAAAGCTGCTCGGGCGACTCGGCATGGGTGGCCAGCTTGCGCTCCAGCTCGGCGCGTGAATGTTCGCGCGCCGCAAGATAACGCAGGGCCCGGCCTTTCAAGGACAGGCCGAAGCCGGAGGCCGGGGCCGATTTGTCCGAGGTCATGCGCGGCATGGACATTGACTCACTACTGTTTTAATAGCTGCTTGCGCTGATGGACTAAGGGCTAGACCCCGATTTGATGCTCAACCGGGGTCAAACCCAGCCTTTAGGCGGCGGTTTTGGGCGCTTTTTCAGCCTTCTCGGCTTTTTCCGCTTTTTCGGGCTTCTCTGCTTTTTCAGGTTTGCCGCCCACCGCGTCCTGGATCAAGGGAATGCCCAGCGACTCACGCACCTTGTTTTCGATCTCGATCGCGAGTTCGGGGTTTTCTTTCAGGAATTCACGCGAGTTGTCGCGGCCCTGGCCGATTTTTTCGCCGTTGAAGGCGTACCAGGCGCCGGCTTTTTCAACGATGTGGCCGGCCACACCGAGGTCCAACACCTCGCCCAGGCGGCTGATACCTTCGCCGTAGAGGATGTCGAACTCCGCCATCTTGAAGGGCGAGGCGACCTTGTTTTTGACCACCTTGACCCGGGTTTCGTTGCCGACGACTTCTTCGCCCTTCTTGATGGAGCCGATGCGACGGATGTCCAGGCGCACCGAGGCGTAAAACTTCAGCGCATTGCCACCGGTGGTGGTTTCCGGACTGCCAAACATCACGCCGATCTTCATGCGGATCTGGTTGATGAAAATCACCATGCAATTGGCTTTTTTGATGTGGGCCGTCAGCTTGCGCAGCGCCTGGCTCATCAAACGCGCTTGCAGGCCGGGCAGGGAGTCACCCATTTCGCCTTCAAGCTCAGCCTTGGGCGTCAGCGCCGCCACCGAGTCGACCACGATCAGGTCCACCGCGCCGGAGCGGGTCAGCGAATCGACAATTTCCAGGGCCTGCTCGCCGGTGTCCGGCTGGCTGATCAGCAGCTCCTGCAGGTTCACGCCGAGTTTTTGTGCGTACTGGATGTCCAGCGCGTGTTCGGCATCGACAAAGGCGCAGGTGCCGCCCAGCTTTTGCATTTCGGCAATCACCTGCAGGGTCAGCGTGGTTTTGCCGGAGGATTCCGGGCCGTAGATTTCAACCACCCGGCCGCGTGGCAGGCCACCGACGCCCAAGGCAATGTCCAGGCCCAGCGAACCGGTGGAGACAACCTGGATGTCCTCGATCACCTCGCCGGCGCCCAGCTTCATGATGGTGCCTTTGCCGAACTGCTTTTCAATCTGGGCCAGGGCCGCTTGCAGGGCTTTGGCTTTTTCGGTGTTCAGGGCGGGGTTGGCTTTGTTCGGCAGGTCCATGGAAATCTCCTTGAAAATCAATGTGTTGAAAACTGGGGCATCACCGTCAGCCTCTGCTTTTAATCACAGCGCTGGATGCATGACCAGTACTTTATTGGTGCCGTATAAATAAGTAAACCCTGTTTTTAGTCAGTTTGCCTGATCAAATGGTTTATCATTTTGGGCATGGATGCCAACCCCGCCCCCAGCCCCGTCGATGAAGAAAACTGGCGCCTGACCCACCTGGGCCGCCTGCTGGGCCATGCGTTGCGCCGCTTTGACGAACGTGTGCTGGTGTTGATGGCGCGCAATGTGGATGTGCCGCTGGCGCTGTCCAACCTGGCGGCGCGGGCGCAAGTGGGCGCGGCGCACATCCACATCACACGGCACCTGGCGGTGGGTGGTTCGCGCCTGACCGACCTGGCGCAAAGTGCCGGCATGAGTAAACAGGCCATGGGGGATCTGGTGGACCAGTGTGAAGCCTGGGGCCTGGTCACACGCGAGGCCGACCCGCACGACGCCCGCGCGCGGCGTGTGTGTTTCACGCCCACAGGTTTGGCCTGGCTGCAGGCCTTTCGGGATGCCGTGGCCCAGGCCGAGGCCGAGTTCCGCGAGGAAGTCGGCAACAACGTGGCCACGGTGGTGGCGATTGGACTGGAGGCCTACGCCGGAGCCTCCGGCGCATGAACCCAGCAACCCTTCAGCCCAGCACGGCCGGGCCTGCCAAGAGCGGCAGCGCGGCCGTAGGTGGCACGGCAACCGTCAGTAGCCACTCGCGAAAACAGCTGAGGGTCGGGATCTGGCGCCGGGCTTCGGGGTAACAAAACCAGTAACCCATGTCGCTCTGGTAACCGCCGCCCGCCAGCGGCTCGCGCACCATGCCGGCGGTGATTTCGTCCTGCACCAGGCAACGCGGCACCAGCGCCAGACCCATGCCGGCCATGACGGCGCGGATCATGGTCTGGAACTGGTCAAACTGCGGCCCGGCGAGTGAATTCAACTCCGTCACGCCATGGGTTTCGCTCCAGCGCAGCCAGGCCTCGGGCACCGTGACGTGGCGCAGCAAGGTGTAGCGGGACACGTCCTGCGGCGAGGCAATCGGCCAGTCGGCCACACGGGTGCGCGGCGCAATCAGTGCCACATCGTTGCCCGTGAGGTAATGCGCCCGGGCGCCCGGCCAATGCCCTTCGCCAAACAGGATGGAGCAGTCGAGTTCGGGGCGCTCGAAGTCGTAGCTGTGCACATAAGGCACAAAGTGCAGGGTGATTTGCGGGTGCAGTTGCTGGAACTGGGGCAGGCGGGGAATCAGCCACTTGGCGCCAAAAGTCGGCAGGCTGGACAAATGCAGCGCGCCGCCACCGTCGTCGCTGGTGATCAGCTCCAGCGTGGCGGCCTCTAACTGCGCCAGCACGCCACGCACGGCTTTTTCGTAATGTTCGCCGGCCGGTGTGGGCACCAGGCGTTTGCGGCTGCGCTCAAACAGCGGCACACCGACCCAGGACTCCAGCTCTTTGACCTGTTTGCTGACCGCACTTTGGGTCAGGTGCAAGGCCTCGGCCGCCCGCGAGACCCCGCCAAAACGGGTCACGGTGGAAAACGCCCGCAGCAAATGCAAAGGAGGGGTGAGCCGGCGCAAAGACATGGTGAATCGCATCATAACATTCCATATTGGAATGATGTCAGGCACATGAATTGCTTTTTAATAAACCTCAATTCGATTAATCTTGCCCTCATTCATTGGAGAACTCCCTCATGCAACGTCGTCATCTGCTCGCTTCCCTGGCTGCCGCATCTTTCATTCCTGGAATGTCTTTCGCCCAAGAAGGCAAACCGCTTCGTGTGATCATCCCTTTCCCACCTGGCGGCGCCACCGACATGAGCGTGCGTGGCCTGCAGGAAGCGTTGTCGCGCATCCTGAAGCAGCCCGTGGTGCTGGAAAACCGCGGCGGTGCCGGCGGCTCCATCGGCATGGCTGAAGTGGCCCGCGCCGCACCCGATGGCCTGACCGTCGGCGTGGCCACACTGTCCACCCATGGCGTGAACCCTGCGGTTTACAGCAAGCTGCCTTACGACCCGATCAAGGACTTTGTGGGCGTCACGGAACTCGTGAAAGCCCCGGGCGTGATCGTGATCAACCCCAAGATCCTGCCGGTGAAAGATTTCGCCGAACTGGTGAAATACCTCAAGGCCAACCCCGGCAAAGTGTCTTACGCCACACCCGGCAACGGCACGATTGGCCACATGTGGGGCGAGTTGTTCAAGAGCAGCACCGGCACCTCCATGGTGCACATTGCCTACCGTGGCGCCGGCCCGGCCATCAACGACGTGTTGGGCGGCCAGGTGCCTGTGTATTTCGACCAGGTCGCCTCGTCGCTGCCGCATATCGCGTCCGGCAAGCTCAAAGCCCTGGCTGTGTCCTGGCCGACGCGTCTGGACGTGTTGCCAGAGGTGCCGACCTACGCCCAGCTCGGTTACCCCATCAACAACGACCCGTCCTGGTTCGGTCTGGTGGCCCCTGCCGGCACGCCGGCCGCTGCCGTGGAACGTATCCAGCAAGCCGTGGCCCAGGCCCTGCAAGACCCGGCCGTGCGCCAGCGTATGGCCGCGCAAGGCCTGTACCCCTCGGGCACCACGTCCAAGGACTTCTCTGCGCAAATCGTGAAAGAAATCAAGAAAATGAAGGGCGTGGCCGCCTACGCCAAGGTCAGCCTGGACTAAGCCCACCCGCCAGGTCTTGTTGTGCCGCCCTGACCGTGACGACACGGTCAGCGCTAGCATGGCTGACCAGGCCTGCTGCGCCGGCTTGCCTCGACGGCTTTCCACCCGGCGCGCTTTCACGGATTTCCCCCATGCACGCAGCACTGAAACTCATCAACCAACGTTTCCAGCACGCCCAGCCGGGCGCGTCGGGATCGACCCCCACCACGGCCGCGTCGGCCATGGTCAGCCAGCACGCCGGCAACACGCCGCTGGTGCTGGACTCGCCGCACAGCGGCACCGTCTACCCGGCCGATTTCGGCTCCGTCTGCGACCTGCCGACCCTGCGCCGGGCCGAAGACACCCATGTGGAAAAAATTTACGGCTTCGCACCGGCCCTGGGCGTGGCTTGGGTGGAAGCGCATTTCCCGCGTATTTACCTGGACGCCAACCGCAACACCACCGAACTCGACACCTCGCTGCTGGACGGTATCTGGACCGAGCCACTGGCCACCGACCCCGAGGTCTTGTCCAAGGTGCGTCTGGGCAAAGGCCTGATCTGGAAGTTCACCGACGAAGGCGAGCCCATTTACAAGCGCCTGCTCACCGTGGACGAGGTGCGTGCACGTATTGATCGCTGCTGGAAGCCCTATCACGCCGCCGTGCAGCAAGCCATAGCCGCCGCCCATGCGCGCCACGGCTACAGCATCCACATCAACTGCCACTCCATGCCGGCCGTGGCCGCCAGCCACGCCACCAACTTCCCGGGCCTGGTGCATGCCGACTTTGTGATTGGCGACCGCGATGGCAGCAGCGCCGACCCGGCCCTGTCGCAGATGATTTGCGCACACCTGCGTGCCTGTGGTTACAGCGTGGAATACAACTACCCCTACAAGGGTGTGGAACTGGTGCGTCGTTACAGCGACCCGGCCCAGCATCGCCACAGCATCCAGATCGAGATCAACCGCAAGCTCTACATGGACGAGCAAACCTTGGCGCTCGATCCAGCCGGCATGGCGCGCCTGCAAACCGACCTGCAAGCCCTGGTGCTCAAGCTACTGGCCACGGACCCGCGTTAAGCGCGCCAAGCGGCAGCGGCGACAGGCCGCGTCTCCTCCCGTTCAGGGCCGCCGTAAAATGCGGCGATAGACGGCTTTCCAAGGCCGCCCCTACAACCGGAGACAAGCATGCGCATTCTGATTGCCGAAGACGACCAGGTTCTGGCCGATGGCCTATTACGCACCTTGCGCGCTTCCGGCGCGGCGGCCGACCACGTGGCCAGCGGCAGCGAAGCCGATGCCGCGCTGATGACCAACACCGAGTTCGATTTGCTGATCCTGGACCTGGGCCTGCCGCGTATGCACGGGCTGGAGGTGCTCAAACGCTTGCGCGCCCGCGGCTCGGCCATGCCGGTGCTGATCCTGACCGCCGCCGATAGCGTGGAAGAACGGGTCAAAGGCCTGGACTACGGCGCCGACGACTACATGGCCAAACCGTTTTCGCTGCAGGAACTCGAAGCCCGGGTACGCGCCCTGACGCGGCGCGGCATGGGTGGCGCCAGCAGCACCATCAAACACGGCCCACTGATTTACGACCAGGCCGGGCGTGTGGCCACCATAGACGGCCAGATGCTGGAACTCTCGGCGCGCGAGCTGGGCCTGCTGGAAGTGCTGCTGCAGCGTGCCGGCCGGCTGGTCAGCAAGGACCAACTGGTCGAGCGCCTCTGCGAATGGGGCGAAGAGGTCAGCAACAACGCGATCGAGGTGTATATCCACCGGCTGCGCAAGAAGATTGAAAAAGGACCGATACGCATCGCCACGGTGCGCGGCTTGGGTTATTGTCTCGAAAAAATCCCCGGCTAGAGATGGAGCCCCCACGTTCGCTCGCTGCGCGTAGCTCTCTGCCCCCCGAGGGGGCCGCTGCGCCTGCGGCCCGGCAAAACCGGTTCCGCGGCCCTTGCTGGCGTGAAGAGGACGCTCGGCGGACGAACGTCCCCCACGCTTTTTGATCTGTGGCTCTCAGACTCTTCCAGCGTGAAAGGCGCAGTTTATTTGGCGAGATTCTCGACTGGATGCTCACGCCGCTGCTGCTGCTGTGGCCCATCAGCCTGGCGCTGACCTGGCTGGTCGCGCAAAACATCGCCGGCAAACCGTTTGACCGCGCGCTGGAATACAACGTGCAGGCCCTGGCCAAGCTGATCGTCGTCAAAAACAAGCAGGTGCAGTTCAACCTGACGGCGCCGGCGCGTGAGATTTTGCGGGCCGACGACACCGACCTGGTGTATTACCAGGTGATGGGCACACGCGGCGAATTCCTCAGCGGCGAACACGACCTGCCACCACCGCCCGACGAAGAAAGTGCTTTTGACGGCGAGGTGCGCCTGCGCGAAGACATGGTGCAGGGCGAGGAAGTGCGTGTGGCCTACACCTGGATCAAGGTCGATGTGCCGGGCGCCCGGCCCATGCTGGTGCAGGTCGCCGAAACCCTGGGCAAACGCAAAACCCTGGCCACCGAAATCGTCAAGGGGGTGATGGTGCCGCAGTTTGTCACCTTGCCGCTGGCCGTGTTGCTGGTCTGGCTGGCGCTGGTGCGCGGCATCAAGCCGCTGGACCAGCTGGAAAAACGCATACGTGCACGCAAGCCCGACGACATGAGCCCGCTGGACGAAACCGTGGTGCCGGAAGAAGTGGCGCCGCTGGTCTCGTCGATCAACGATTTGCTGAGCCGGCTCAAGGTCTCGCTGACCACACAAAAACGTTTCCTGGCCGATGCCGCCCACCAGCTCAAAACCCCGCTGGCGGGTTTGCGCATGCAGGCCGACCTGGCGCAGCGCGAGACCGACGCCGACGAGCTGAAAAAATCGCTGAAACACATAGGCCGCGCCAGCATCCGTGCGACCCACACCGTGAACCAGTTGTTAGCCCTGGCCCGCGCCGAAACCACAGGCCGCAGCCTGGCCAAACACCCGCTGGACCTGGTGCAGGTGATCTCGGAAGCGATCCAGGACTCGGTGCCGCGCGCGCTGGAAAAACACATCGACCTGGGCTACGAAGGCCCGCCCGCCGGCGAACGCGCCAGCCAGTTGGAGGCCAACCCGACCTTGCTCAAGGAGCTGGTGCGCAACCTGCTGGACAACGCGCTGAACTACACACCCGAAGGGGGCCACGTCACGGTGCGGTTGCTGACCGATCGTTTCAGCGGCGTGATTGTGCTGCTGGTGGAAGACTCGGGGCCAGGCATTCCGGAGTCCGAACGCGAGTTGGTTTTCCAGCCTTTTTACCGCGCCCTGGGCACCAACGTCGACGGCTCCGGCCTGGGCCTGGCGATTGTTCTGGAAATCGCCAAACAACACGGCGCCACCATCAGCATCGATGACGCGAGTGTCGCCGGTCACCCGCAGTCGCCGGGCACACGGGTGACCGTGCGTTTTGTCGGCATGGACAGGCCGGCGGAAGCTGTCTAGGCATGGGCCTGGCCTGATGCATCGAATAGGCCTCCAGCCCAGATGCAATGGGCGTAAGCAGCTATCAAAAACAGAGTGAGTCGCAGACAGGCACCGCAAAATGCGGTTTTGTCCTATAGCCCGACCCCGCCGCGCGGGAGGACACTGGACTTGCGCAACTTTTTTGAGGACACCTTATGCCCGCAGCCCGACGCCTGAAGATTGGCCTGTCAGCCTGCTTCTCCCACCCCGACCACGCCCGCTCCCTGTTCACCGGCAAAACCCTGCAATACGTCGAGCAGTCGATTGCCCACTGGCTGATGTCCTCAGGCGCCATGGTCGTCATGGTGCCCTGCCCGACCGGCGCCACCCAGCGCGGCGACGTGACGTTTGAACACTATGCCCAGTGGCTGGACGGCCTGGTCTTACACGGCGGCGCCGATGTCTGGCCCGGCAGTTATGGCGAAACCCCGCTGGAAGAACGCTGGAGCGGCGACCGCCTGCGCGACGAATACGACAAGGCGCTGGTCACGGCGTTTGAAGGCCTGGGCAAACCGGTGTTTGGGGTGTGCCGCGGCCTGCAATTGCTCAACGTGGCTTTTGGCGGCACCTTGTACCAGGATGTGGAGACCCAGGTGCCGGAATCTTTCCGCCACCGCGATGCCGCGTCCTACGACCTGAATTACCACAGCGTGGACATCGTCCATGGCTCGGGCTTGTCCCTGTTGTACCCGGGTGTGGAACGGGTACGTGTCAACAGCATCCACCACCAGGCCATCAAGGACCTGGCACCCGAGTTCCAGGCCGAAGCCTTCAGCATCAGCGACGGTCTGGTCGAGGCCATACGCCGGCGCGACCCGGCCAAAAGTTATATCGCCGCCGTGCAATGGCACCCCGAGTTTCACCAGCCCGGCTCGGACACGATTGACGACCGCGCCCTGCTGGATGATTTTCTGGACGCCGTGGCCACGGCCAAGAAAAAACAGGCGGCACCGGCATAAAACCTGCGAATCCTCAAGGAAAATAAGCCTCTAGCCCATATGGAACGGGCGCAAAAAGCTATCAATTTAATAGCAACTCGCGACCCGGCCTATTCCACGCCCAGCAGATCGTAAATCCGCGTCACATAAGCGCCGAAGGCCGGCGTGGTCTTGAGGTGTAACTTGCGCGGCCCGGGCAAATCGATGGGGAAAAAATCGGCCATACGCGCCGGCCCGGCGGTCATCACCGCGCAATGCGAGCCGAGAAACACCGCCTCCTGGATGCTGTGGGTCACGACCACAAACGTCTTGCGGCTTTGTTCCCAGATACGCAACATTTCCAGGTTCATCTTCTCGCGGGTCAAGGCATCCAGCGCGCCAAAAGGTTCATCCATCAAGACCAGCTTGGGGTCGTGGATCAGCGCCCGTGCAATCGAGGCGCGTTGTTGCATGCCGCCTGACAACTCGTAGGGAAACTTGTTGGCAAAACCGTTCAGGCCCACCATGTCGAGCAGGCCGTGGGCACGTTCCACCGCCGCCTTGCGCGGCAAGCCCAGAATGTCGGCGGGCAAGAGCACGTTCTCCAGGATGTTGCGCCACTTCAGCAACAGCGGCTGCTGAAACACCATGCCGACATCGCGCCCGGCGTTGAAGGCCTTGCCGTCGGCGCCGCCTATCTGCAGCGTGCCGCCGTCGTGGCCGTGCAGGCCCGAGAGTATTTTCAGCAGGGTGGATTTGCCACAACCCGAGGGGCCGACCAGCGACACCATGTCGCCTTCGTGGATGTCCAGGGTGACGTCGGAGATTGCCAGAAACTCCTGCGCCCCCTTGCGGTAAACCTTGCGCAGATTGCGCATGCTGATCAGGGGCTCGCCTTGCGACGGCAGGGTCAGGCTCATGACAACCACCGCTGCAGGTTTTCGCGCACAAAGGCATCGTCACTGAGGTCACCATGCGCCTGGTAGATGCGGTCGATTTCTTCGGACTGGCCGGCGCCCAGGCCTTCGGCCGGGTCCAGACACCAGATGCCTTCGAGCAGGCCCTGGCGCCGCAAGACCTCGTGGCAGCCGGCGATACAGCCGTGGAAGTTGTTGCGCACGTCGAAAAAAGCCGCATTGCAATCGGTCACGCGGGAATCCAGTGCCAACAGTTCCGGGCTCAAGGCGCCGCCCTTGGCCGCCAGTTCGGCCTTGATCTGCGCCAGTTGTTTCGCCGCGCTGGCGGTCCAGACCGACCAGTGGCCCAGCAGGCCGCCGCGAAAACGCACCGTCACGGGCTGGCCCTCACGCATGGCGGTGAAAGGCAAGGCCAGGTCCAGCACGATGTGGTCGTCGTTGCCGGTGTACAAAAACACCCGCTCCTCGGCCCGCGCATCGACCAGGCCGCGCACCACATCGATGCTGCGGTAGCGGTTGAAAGGCGCAACCTTGATCGCCAGCACATTGGGGGTCAGCGCAAAACGGCGCCAGAAGTCGCTGGACAAAATCGGCCCGCCCACCACCGTCTGCAGGTAAAAACCGATCAGCGGAATTTCCTGCGCCACGGCTTCGCAATGGGCAATCAATTCGTCTTCAGAACACTGGGCCAGCGCGGCCAGGCTCAAGAGGCCGGCGTGGTAACCCAGGCCGACGGCGGTTTGTGCTTCGGCCCGCGCCTGGGCCGTGCTGCCGCACAAGCCGGCAATCATGACCATGGGCCGGCTGGACCAGGCCAGGCGGTCTTCCATGGCGGCGCGCAACACAGGTTCGTACAGGCCACGCTCGCGGATGCTGAACTGCGTGGTGTGCACCCCCACGGCCAGGCCGCCGGCGCCAGCGTCCACGTAATAACGCGTCAAGGCGCGCTGGCGCTGGCGGTCGAACTGGCGCTGGGCATTCAGGGCCAGCGGGTGGGCCGGGATCACCGTGCCCTGCGCCAGCAGCGCCAGCACGTCTTCGGGCAGGTCGGATCGTTTCAAGGGCATGGGGACTCCTGTGTCGGTGGTGGTGCTGCGGCTTATCCGAATTCCGGACCCGCGATGGCATGAATGAAATGGCTTTGTCCGCGCAGCGGCTGCTCACCCCGCACCATGCGCATAAAGCCGCGCTGCGGCGTGAAACCGGCGGCACGCAGCGCCTGGCCCAGTTGGGCCCGCTCATCGGGCACATCGATCAACACCCGGCCCGCCAGGCCTAACACGGCGCGGCCCAACAGCTCGGCGGCACTGGGCTGGTCCAACGCCAGCAAGGGGCCGATCTGGTGGGCGATACGTCCGCGGCGCACGATGGCAAAACCCTGGGTGCTGCGCACGCAAGCCGTGTCGGGCCGCGCCAGAAAGTCAGCCAGCAATGCTGTACGCGGCGCGCCCAAAGCCTGCGCGTCCAGCGCCGCCAGGGCTTGCGCGTCGTGCGACACGGCGCTGCGCCCAGCCGGCACGGCTTCTGGCACAGCGTCGCGCTGCCAGCGTGTGAGCCGGTAGACCGGGGCAAAACCGAACTGGCGGTACAGGCGTTCGCCGTCCGGCGTGGCGTCCAGGTAAGCCGTGCGCCCGGCGGCTTGCAGCAGGCCCAGGCAATGGCTAAACACCGCACGGCCCAGGCCCTGGCCGCGCAAATCAGGCGCCACCAGAACCATGCTGATCCAGGCCACCTCGGCACCGTGCGGCAAGACCGCGCCGCTGGCGATGATGCGGCCCTGCGCATCACGCACGACACAAATCGTGCCTTCACGCGCAAATACCGCCCAGTCCTGCGGCGTCTGGTTCCAACCGCTTTGCAAGACCAGCGTCTCGAGTTCGGCCTGGGCGGCAGGTGTCAGCGCGTCCAGGCTTTCGACGGCAAACGCGGTCTCAGTACTTGCCATCACGTGACTCGAACTTGGTCGGTTTGCCATACAAACGCTGCTCGCGGGAAATCCAGTCGGCGACCCAGCCGATCTGGCGCGACAGCGACACACGCGGGTAACCAAACAGACGTTCGGCTTCGCCGGTGTTCATGAGCCAGGCGGTGTCGGCTTCTTCGCCTACGATTTGGGCCGGCTTGCCGAAGCAGCGCCCAAACTCCTCGGCCAGCCAGCGGATGGAGGTGGTCTCGGGCCCACTCACGTTGAGCGGCGAGGTTGGCACCGTGGCCACGGCCAAACAACGCAAGGCCTGGGCGTTGGCGTCACCCTGCCAGATGACGTTGACATGGCCCATGGTCACATCGACCGGCTCGCCACGCCAGACCTTGGTGGCCACATCGGCCAACACGCCGTAACGCAGGTCGATCGCATAACTCAGGCGGAACAAACGACCCGGCGTGCCATGCACTTGCGAAAAATGTTCAAACATACGCTCCCGGCCGACGCAGGAGTTCGCGTATTCGCCGGGTGGGCTGAGCACCGAGTCTTCGGCCGCACCCTGGCTGTTCACCGGGGCAAAGGGATACACACAGGCCGTGGAAAACGCCACGATGCGCGAAGCCTTGAAGGTCTCGGCCACCAGGGCCGGCACATGGGTGTTCATGGCCCAGGTGAGTGGGTTGTTGCCGTCGGCGCCAAACTTGCGCCCGGCCATGAACACCACGTTGGCGCAGGGCGGCAGCGCGGCCATGGCGTTGCGGTCCAGCAGGTCGCAACTGATGGTTTCTATGCCGTGTTGCTCCAGCATCTCGCGCACGCCGGCCTCGCTGAAACGCGCCACGGCGATCACACGCCGTCCCGGCATGGCGTTGCGCGCCAGGCGCGCCAGGGTGGGCCCCATTTTTCCGCCTACGCCGAGAATCATCAGGTCGCCATCCAGGCTGGCCAGGTCACGGATCAGGTCGCGCGAAGGGGTGGCCAGGTAGTTTTCAAGCGCTTGTTCATCGGCAAAACTGTCGGGGAAAGGCAGGTCGTCGAGCACGACGAGGGAGGTGGCAGGCGTGTGGTTCATTGGATTCTTGCGTCTTGGGTGATAAAAAGCCGCTCCAGCAACAGGACCAGCAGGTAAAGCAACACGCCCAGCCCGGTGATGAGCAACACGGCCATAAAAACCGCCGGCGTGTCCAGCGAGGCCTGGACCTGGATCATCAGATAACCCAGACCTTTGTCGGAAGCGATGAACTCACCCACCACGGCGCCGGCCACGGCCAGGATGGTGCCGACCTTCATGCCGGAAAACACATAAGGCAGGGAGCCAGGCAACTGGATGTAACGAAACAGCTGCCAGCGCGAACCCTTGAGCGCACGCACCAGGTCCAGCAGTTCAGGCTCGGTTTCGTTCAGGCCGCGAATGGTGGTGAGCAGAATCGGGAAAAAACACAGGCTGAAGGTGATCAGGATGTTGGGGCCTATGCCGTAGCTGAACCAGACAATCACCAGCGGCCCCAGCGCCACCTTGGGAATCATGTTCAAGGTGACCAGCAGCGGGAACACCAGAATCATCAGGCGGCGGCTGGTGACAAACAACAGGGCACACAAAATGCCAAACACCAGGCCTAACGTATAACCGCCAAACACCTCGATGGCCGTGACGGCGGTGTTGCTGAGCCAGCGCAGGTTGGGGTTGCCCAAGGTTGCCAACACCTGCGACGGCGCCGGGAGAATAAAAGACTGGATGGCAAAAATCCGCACCAGGGCCTCCCACAGCGCGACACCGGCCAGGTGGATGCCAATAATCGCCAGCCAGCGTCGCCACGGCGGCCCGCTGGCCTCCAGGGACGGGGCGGTCGTGATCACCGCACCGTTGAGGGGAGCCGTCATGTGAATTCCTTCGCGCAAGCAGTCATCGTCAAATCATAAATTTGACGCAAGCGCTTGTCAACCAACCAGTTGAACTAATTAGAAATACGCCCGCCGAGCTAACACTCGATCACGTTGACAGCCAGACCGCCGCGTGAGGTTTCCTTGTATTTGGTCTTCATGTCGGCGCCGGTTTCGCGCATGGTCTTGATGACCTGATCGAGTGAGACCGAGTGGCTGCCGTCGCCCCGCAGCGCCATGCGTGCGGCGTTGATGGCTTTGGTCGCGCCCATGGCGTTGCGTTCTATACACGGCACTTGCACCAGGCCGCCCACCGGGTCGCAGGTTAAACCCAGGTTGTGCTCCATGCCAATCTCCGCGGCGTTTTCGACTTGTGCCGGGGTGCCGCCCATGACCTCGGCCAGCGCGCCGGCGGCCATGGAGCAGGCCACACCGACCTCGCCCTGGCAACCGACTTCGGCCCCCGAGAGCGAGGCGTTTTCCTTGTACAGAATGGCAATGGCGGCGGCCGTCAGCAGGAAACGCTCGACGCCCTCGGCATTGGCGCCGTGGATAAACCGCGTGTAGTAATGCAGGACGGCCGGGATGATGCCGGCCGCACCATTGGTCGGTTCCGTCACCACACGCCCGCCGCTGGCATTTTCTTCGTTGACGGCCAGCGCGTACAGACTGACCCAGTCCAGCACCACCAGCGGGTCGGTCAGCCCGGCCTGAGGCTGGCTGTTGAGCTGGCGCAACAAGTCGGGCGCGCGGCGCTTGAGCCGCATGGGGCCAGGCAACACACCGTCATGGGCACAGCCATTGCGGACACATTCCTGCATCACCGCCCAAATACGGGCGAGGCCGGCTGAGGTCTGGTCGGCGGGCCGCAAGACATTTTCATTGGCACGCATCAAGGTACTGATGGACATACCCTGGTCGCGACACAAGGCCAGCAACTGGTCGCCGGTGGTGAAGGGATGCGGCAGGGATAGGCTGACGCTGACCAGGGCTTGCGCCTTGTCGTCCACCACAAAACCGCCGCCCACCGAGTAATAATCCCGGCTGCGCAACTCGACCCCATCCGCGGCGATCGCCACAAAGCGCATGCCGTTGGGATGAAACGGCAGGGTCTTGCGGTAATACAGCAGGTGTTCGGCCTCGACAAAAGACACCGGCTGTGAGCCCAACAAGGCCAGGCTTTGCTGGCTGCGTATCTGCGCCAGCCGGGTGTCGATGGTGGTCGTGTCGACCTGGTCCGGCTCTTCACCCAGCAGCCCCAGGATCACGGCCTTGCCGCTGCCATGGCCCTTGCCGGTGGCGCCTAACGAGCCATACAACTCGGCCCGCACGCCGGCGGTCTGTGCCAGCAAGCCGTCCTGCGCCAGGCCACGCACAAAACGGGCGGCGGCGCGCATGGGGCCCACGGTGTGGGAGCTGGACGGGCCGATGCCGATCTTGAAAATATCCAGGACGCTCAGGGTCATCGGTGAAAAAACTCCGGGGTGAGCCGCGTCCTGGTGTCAGGGCCGCAAGGCGTTCAGGGCAAACTCGATCACATGGCGGCGGCGCTGCACCAGCGCCCCGCGCGAGCCCAGTGGCTTGCCAAAAATAGCCGACAAGGTGTGGTTGTTCGAGAAGAAAAAATACGAGATGCCGGCAATCGAGATGTAGAGATTGATCGCATCAAAGTCCTTGCGGAAAACACCCTGAGCCACTCCACGCGCCAGCGTCGCCTCCAGCATCTCGATGAAGGGCGAATGCATTTTTTGCAGGCGCTCAGACGCCAGGATGTGGCTGCCCTGGTTGCGGTTTTCATCGGTCAGCAGCGCAATGAACTCCGGGTGTTCGGCCAGGTAATCAAAGGAAAAACCCACCAGCTGGGCCATGGCGTCCAGGGGCTCCAGCGCACCCAGCGAGAGCTTTTGCTCCTTCTCGCGGATCTCGGCATACACCGACTCCAGCGCCACCAGGTACAAGCCCTGCTTGCTGTCGAAGTAGTGATACACCAGTTGTTTGTTGACACCGGCCGACACGGCGATCTCGTCCACGCGGGCGCCGGCAAAACCCTTGCGCGAGAACTCGGCCACCGCAGCCGCAATCAGGGCTGCCCTGGCCGACGAAGCATCACGCTTGGTAGCCGCTGGAGCGCCTGGAGTTTTCAAGGAAGTGGCCATATTGCATTTCAACCAAACAGTTGGTAATATAAATTGTAAACCGCTCAACCACAAACCCATTCATTCTGGAGTTGAACCCATGCGAAGACTGTTAATTTCCGCCACCACCCTATTGTTGGCGACAAGTGCCCCTTTGGCCATGGCCGCAGACAACATGAGCCTGGTGCTGAACTGGACACCTACCGCGGATCATTCGCCGATTTATTACGCCAAGTCCAAGGGTTGGTACAACGAAGCCGGGATTGACCTCAAGATCGAGGCCGGCAAAGGCTCCGGTGTGGCGGCGCAACGTGTGGGGGCGGGCGCTTCCAACGTCGGTATCGCCGACCTGCCCACAGCCATGCAGGCCAAGGGCAAGGGCGCGGACCTCAAGGCCGTGATGGTGGTGTATGCCAACTCGCCACAAGGTTTTTACTGGCTCAAGTCCTCCGGCATCACCGGTCCCAAAGACTTTGCCGGCCGCAAGATCGGCAACCCCCCGGGTGACGCCTCCCGCATGATGTGGCCGGCCTTCGCCAAGAAAACAGGTCTGGCGCCGGATGCCGTGACCTTTGTCAACATCAGCCCGCCGGCCAAGGTGGCGGCCCTGAAAAGCAAGTCCGTCGACATCATCAGCGACTTCTACAACGAACACGACCTGAAAGCGCAAGAATTCGGCGCCGACCTGGGTTTTGTGGCCTGGCGTTCGATGGGCGTGAATGTGTACGGCAACTCCATTGTCGCCAATGGTGCCTACCTGGCAGCCAACCCCGAACGCATGAAGAAATTCGTCGCCGTGACCCAGCGCGCCTATGCCGCTTGCGTCCAGGACTTTGAGCCCTGCCTGAAAGCCCTGACCGCGGAAGTCAGCGGCCTGAACCCTGACAACCAGCGCAACCAGTGGTCACGTATCAAACAACTGATGCGCGACGACACCACCACCAAGGTCGCCCTGGGCAGCTTTGATAGCGCACGGGTGAAGGCCGACTACGACCTGGTGCAAAGCCTGATCGGCATCGACAAACCTTTCGACCCGGCCACGCTGTTCACCAACGACTTCCTCGACAAAAACCTGCGAATGACGGCGAATTGATCGCCTTCTGACCGTCCCGCTGCCACCCGGCCATCCACGCATGGCCGGCGGTCGCAGCAGGCCCGGACAGCGCCTGACCGTTTACTCCGCGCTCAGGTGTTTGCCGACAATCCCCGCCAGTTCGAACATCGTCACCTGCGGCTTGCCAAACACGGCCAGCAGCTTGGCATCGGCATTGATCGCACGTTTGTTGGCGGCGTCCTGCAAGCCTTCGGCCTTGATGTAATCCCAGAGTTTTTTGATGACCTGGGTACGCGCCACCGGCTCGGCGCCAATCACCGCGGCGAGGGCATCGCTGGGTTTGAGGCCTGAGCCTGGTTTGGCGACACGTGCAACTTTGGGTTTAGCGGTTTTGGCGGCGGCGACCTTTTTGGCGGCGACTTTCTTGGCGGCAGGCGCTTTCGCCGACTTCACCGCGACGGTCTTGCCAAAGGGTGTTTTCACCGTACCGGTTTTCGCGGCCGCCGGTTTGCGCGGCGGAAACTTCGACGGGGCAAACTCGAAGTTGACCTTGCCGGCTTCGGCATCCCAAGCCAGCATCGCCTTGAAGGGACGGCGTGTGCGCATGGATACAAACTTGTCGAGCAGGTCGGTCTTGCCGGTCGTCAGCAGCTTGACCATTTGTTCACGCTCCACCGGCTGCTGCAGAATCATCTGGCCGGTCTTGAAGTCGCAGCTGGGGGTCGGCTGGGCCAGGGTGGGCACTGATTTTTCGCAGACGTAGTTCTTGCCGTGCTCGAAAACAGAGGCGCCACACTTGGGGCAGGGGCCCAGCGAGGTCTGCGCACTGAAGTCCACAATCTCGCCGGTTTCGGCGTTTTTGTCGTCGCCGAAATCGAACTCCAGCTTGTAGTTTTTGGTTTCTTCGTCGAACTTGATGACCATCTCGGCCGTGAAAGGCCAACCCGCCTTGGAGCGAAAGCCGTCCAGCGGGCCAATGCGTTTGTCGCGCAGAAACTGCTCGACCTCGGCCACTTCAAAGGTCCGGCCGGCCGGGGTTTTGCCGAAGGAGAAGCCGCAGCCGCTTTCGGCGTTCAGACCGCTTTTGCCGGTGCAGGTGTAACGCCTGTAGTTTTCCTTGATGACACCGCCGCAGTTGGGGCAGGGCGCTTGCAGGGTGGCGTAGTCGCCGGGAATCGTGTCCTTGTCGTAACCCTTGGCCTTGTTGACCAGGTTTTCCGTCATGGCGGCGATCTCGGCCATGAAGGTCTCGCGGCTCAACTTGCCTTGTTCCATCTGCGCCAGCTTGTATTCCCACTCGCCGGTCAGGTCGGCGCGCGACAACTCTTCGACGCCCAGGCCACGCAGCAAGGTCATGAGCTGGAAGGCCTTGGCGGTCGGGATCAGCTCGCGGCCTTCACGCAACATGTATTTCTCGGCGATCAAACCTTCAATCGTCGCGGCGCGGGTGGCCGGCGTGCCCAGGCCTTTTTCCTGCATGGCTTCACGCAACTCGTCGTCGTCAATCGTCTTGCCGGCGCCTTCCATGGCGCCCAGCAAGGTCGCTTCCGAATAACGCGCGGGGGGCCGGGTTTTCAGGCCCTTGGCATCCACTGTTTCGGCCAGGACCATCTCGCCGGGTTTGACCGGCACCAGGGTCTTGCTGTCTTTTTCGTCGGTGTTTTCGTCTTCGGCTTCCTTGCCGTAAATCGCCAGCCAGCCCGGCCGGACCAGCACCTTGCCCTCGGTCTTGAAACTGTGGCCCAGCGCCTGCGAAATTCGCGTGGTCACCAGGTATTCGGCACTTGGGAAAAACACCGACATGAAGCGGCGCACCACCAGGTCGTAGAGTTTTTGTTCGGCGTCGCTCAGGCCGCTGGGTGCCTGCAGCGTAGGGATGATCGCAAAGTGATCACTCACCTTGGCATTGTCAAACACACGCTTGGTTGGCTTGATGTAGTTGCCCTTCAGCGCCGTCGCCGCATGCGGCGCCAGGTGTTTCATGTCGCTGTCGGCCAGCATTTCAAAGGTCTGCTTGACCACCGGCAAATAATCTTCGGGCAAGGCGCGTGAATCGGTACGCGGGTAAGTCAGCGCCTTGTGGCGCTCGTACAGGCTTTGCGCAATCGACAACGTGGTTTTGGCCGAAAAGCCAAACTTGCCGTTGGCCTCGCGCTGCAAAGAGGTCAGGTCAAACAGCAGGCCCGAGGCCTGTGTGGTTGGTTTGCTTTCTTCGGTGACGCTGGCGGTCTGGCCGCGCACAGCCTCGGCAATCGCCAGGGCTTCACGTTCGGTCCAGACCCGGTCGGCCTTCAGTTCGGCATCGGGTTCGGCGTTGTCAGCATTGGCCGCGGCTTTTTTCCACTTCGGGTCAAACCACTTGGCGGGGTAGTCACCGGCTTCGGCCCGAAAGCTCGCATGCACTTCCCAGTAGTCGCGGCTGACAAACTTGCGGATTTTTTCCTCGCGCTCGACCACCACCGACAAGGTCGGGGTCTGCACCCGGCCCACCGTTGTCAGGAAAAAACCGCCGTCGCGTGAGTTGAAGGCGGTCATGGCGCGGGTGCCGTTGATACCCACCAGCCAGTCGGCTTCGGAGCGGCAACGCGCGGCGTCGGCCAGCGGCAACATTTGTTCGTCGCTGCGCAAGGAGGCAAAACCTTCGCGAATCGCGGCCGGCGTCATGGACTGCAGCCAAAGCCGTTTGACCGGGTGTTTGCTTTTGGCGTATTGCTGGATCAGCCGGAAAATCAACTCCCCCTCGCGGCCCGCGTCACAGGCGTTGACGAGTTGGCCCACGTCCTTGCGTTTGGCCAGCTTGACGATGGCGTTGAGCCGCGTCTTGGTCTTGTCCATCGGCTTCAGATCGAAGTAGGGCGGAATCACCGGCAGGTTGGCAAAACTCCATTTGCCGCGTTTGACGTCAAATTCTTCGGGCGCCTGGATCTCGACCAGGTGGCCGACCGCCGAGGTGACGATCCAGTCGTCGCTCTCGAAATACTCGTCGTGTTTCTCGAACTTGCCCGCCGTCGGCGTGATGGCACGCACGATGTCCTGCGCCACCGAGGGCTTTTCTGCAATCACCAGAGTTTTCATAAGAACTTCTTCAAACCTTGTACATCTTCGGGGAACATTTCCCCGGCTTCGGCAAATACGACTTTTCCGCTGCGGCCGTCGGCCGCCAGCTTCAGCACCACGACCACCGGCAGTCCGGCCGGTTTCGGCAGGATTTTGGCGACCTCGGGGGTTACCAGGCCTGCGGGAAAGCTGTAGCCCTTGGCCTTCATATAGTTAACGGCGGCGGCAGGCTGTTTATCAATCGACAAGGCCAGCACCTCCAGCCCCTGGGCCCGCTGGGCCCGCCACAAGGCCTCGATATGCGGCGACTGCACCGCACAAAAAGGGCACCAGCTGGCCCACCAGTACACCACAAGCGTCTTGCCACCCACCGCGGCGGGGGTCCAGGCCCGCCCGTCCAGCAAGGTCAGGGCAGGCAGCTTCAAGGTGCTGCCCAGCGGCGGCAAGGGGCTTTCCGAGCCGCGGGCCCAGGCACGCGCGGCCAGACCGGGCGTGGCCAGCGCGGCAAGGGACTGAATCAGGTTTCTTCGATTGAACATCTAGGGACTTTCCGGGCGCATCACTACAATACGGCTTCGCGCGTACGCACGCGCGCACCCGCAGGTGTGCGCACATGCATGAATTAACCATACCAAAAAAAACCGCCGTGTCAAAAACTCTGGTCTTAGCCCCCTCTTCCAGCCCGGCCGCCGGCCCTGTTTTAGCCGCGGGCCGCCGCATTCAAACCCGTGTGTCAGGTGTACATGGCAAGGGCGTGTTTGCCGTGCAGGACCTCGCGGAAGGCGAAACCCTGATCGAATACATCGGCGAAGTGGTCACCTGGAAAGAAGCGCTGCGTCGCCATCCCCACGACCCGAAAGACCCGAACCACACGTTTTACTTCCACATCGACGAAAAACACGTGATCGATGCCAAGTACGGCGGCAACTCCTCGCGCTGGATCAACCACAGCTGCCACCCGAACTGCGAAGCCGACGAAGAAGGCAGCCGCGTCTTTATCAAGGCGCTGCGCAACATCAAGGCCGGCGAAGAGCTGTTTTACGACTACGGCCTGATCATCGACGCGCCCTACACCAAGAAACTCAAGGCCGAGTACCCCTGCTGGTGTGGCGCCCCGGATTGCCGCGGCACCTTGCTCGCGCCCAAAGACGACAAACCGGCCGCCAAAGCCAAAAAGTCGGCCAAAAAGGCCGCCAAGGCGGATAAGGCCGTGAAGGTGAAAAAGGTCGACAAGGCCAAGACGGCCAAGAGCCCGAAAAAAGATAAAAAAGCCGACAAACCGGCGAAAAGCAAAAAGGCTTGAGGCGGCGCCTTCGCGTCCATCATCACGCCCCCAGGCTGCTGCCGTGAGCCCCGCCGCCCCGCCCCCCCCCATCCGCTGGCCCGCCGAGGCCATCTGGGAGGCCGTGGCGCCGGTTTTGCCCGGCTTCACGGTCGAGGTGTTGCCGCAGATTGATTCGAGCAACAGCGAGCTGATGCGGCGTTTCCGCGCCGCCGGGCCGACTGCCGCCGAACCCGTGTTGCTGGTGGCCGAACAACAAAGCGCCGGCCGCGGCCGCATGGGACGCGGCTGGCAAAGCCGGGTCGGCGACAGCCTGACCTTTTCCCTGGGCCTGCCCTTGAAGCCGGCCGACTGGTCCGGCCTGTCGCTGGCGGTGGGCATCAGCCTCGCCGAAAGCCTGGAACCCAAGCACGGCGGCCAGCCGCAGATCCGCCTGAAATGGCCCAACGACCTGTGGCTGAGCAATGCCCAGGGCGAACGCAAGCTGGCCGGCATCCTGGTCGAAACCGCCAGTTGGGGCGAGTTGCGTTATGTGGTCATCGGTGTCGGCCTGAACATCCGTCCGCTGGCACTGGCCGACACCGCCGCGGTCCCCGGCCAGGCCGCGCCTCTGCCGCCTGGCGCGCTGCAGGACTTGTTGCCCGACGTGGACGTGGCACAGGCCCTGGCACAGGTGGCCGCGCCGCTGGTGCAGGCCCTACAGGCTTTCGAGTTGTTTGGTTTTGCGCCCTTCCAGGCGCGTTTTGCGCTGCGTGACGCACTGGCCGGGCGCGCTGTTCGCCTGTCCGACGGCACCGAAGGCATGGCCCACGGCGTTGGCGAAAACGGCGCGCTGCTGGTGCATACTGCGGCTGGCATGCAAGCAATCACCAGTTCTGAAGTCAGCGTTCGGCCCATCGCCGGCCACCCGCCCGCATGTTGAGGCTGGGGGTCCTGCTGCTGGTGCTGGCCAACGCCGGCTACTGGGCCTGGTCGCAAGGCCTGCTGGCTTCTTACGGCCTGGCACCGGCGGTACAAACCGAGCCGCAGCGACTGGGCACCCAGATCCATCCCGAAAGCATCCGCCTGCTGACGCCGGAGGAAGTCAAGAAGCTGGACAACGGCCCCTCGGCCAGCGCCAACACCCCGCCGTCTGAGTGTCTGCAAGCCGGCCTGTTCAACGATCAACAAATCAGCAGCCTGCGCCCTCGCCTGGAAGCCGCGCTGCCGACTGGCAGCTGGCAGCTGGAAAGCAGCACCGAGCCGGCGCGCTGGATTGTCTACATGGGCAAATACACCGAAGAGTCCCTGGTCAAAAAACGCGGTGAACTGCGCCAGCTAGGCGTGGCTTTCCGGGCCGTCCACAACCCGGCCCTAGCACCCGGGCTGGCACTGGCCAGTTTCCCCTTGCAGGCCGATGCCGACAAGGAGCTCGCGCGGATCGCCACCAAGGGCGTGCGCACCGCCAGGGTGGTGCAGGAACGCGCCGAAACCCACGGCCACACCCTCAAACTCGCCGCCGTCGATCCCGCCCAACACGCCCGGCTGGACGCGCTCAAACCACAATTTGAGGGCAAGGCGTTGCAGCCTTGCTCCTGAGGTTTGTCACGACCTCAGTCGCTCCCGTTTTGATAGCTTCTTACGCCCGCTACTAAAGGGTTAGAGGCTTATTTTATGCACAACCCGAGCCCAGCCGGGGCGGCAAACGTGGTTCACACCGCTTCCGCACGTAGCGGCCGCTTGAACAGCTTGTGCACCAGCGCCCGCATCCACTGGTGCGCGGGGTCCTTGTCGGTGCTGCTGTGCCAGACCAGGCGAACCTCGTAGGCCGGCACGCTGGGAATACCCCAGACCCGAAAGTCGTAACGCTGGCGCAGCTTGCGTGCATACATTTCCGGCACGATGGACAACAGATCCGAGCTCAGCGCCAGATCGGGCAAGGCGCCGAAGTGGCGCGCCCTGAGCACAATGCGGTCCTGCAGCTTCATGCGCACCAGCATCTGTTCAACACTGCCGTGAAAAGTTGCGGTGGGCGAAGCCACCACAAACGACGCCTCGGCCAGTTGTTGCGGCGTCAGGGTGCGGCCGCTGCGGCCGGAAGCCGGCCGCCACTGCGGCGCGGCAATCGCCACGTAATGTTCACAAAACAGCAGCTCGGTGCGTATGCCCCGGTGTTTGGGCTGCAAGATGCCGATGGCCAGGTCAATCTCGCGCGCCTCCAGCGCGGCCGCCACATCGGTCGATGCCACCGAGATATTCGACAGGCGCGCGCCCGGCGCCTCGCTGCGCATGGCCCCGGCCAGCTCCGGCAAAAACAGCATTTCTCCGAGGTCCGACAGCGAGAGCTGCCAGTGCATGTCGCTGTGCGCCGGCTCAAACTCTTCGTGGCCCGTGACCACGCTTTCCAGCGCCCGCAACTGCGCCAGCACCGCCGGCGCCAACTGTTCGCACAGGCGGGTGGGTTTCAAGCCCGAGGGCGCACGCACAAACAACTCATCTTCAAAAAAGTCGCGCAGCCGCGCCAGCGCATTGCTGGTCGCCGGCTGGGACAGCGACAAGGCCTTGCCGGCCAGGGTGACCGAGCCGGTGCGGTGAATCGCTGCCAGCACACGCAGCAGGTTGAGGTCGAGCTGACGGAAATTCATCGCGACATCCTTGGTGGAAAATTCTCAGGGTTCTCCCGAATTATTCACAAAACAGATGTGCTGCATCAGAATAATCCATTTGCCGGATGTGATGGTCCTGCGTAAATTCGCCTGAAACAAGAACGCCGCCATGCCGCCAACCCTTTGCCGGCGCACGGCGTCCTCGGACCTCACGGTGATATTCATGCAGCAAAAACAGATTCATCCGGCCCCACGCGCCACCTCGGGTACGCCTCATGGCTGAGCGCTCGTTTGCCAACGAAGTCGAAAAACTGCGCCTGGGCGACGGCGACGAGTTTCGCGGTGAAGGCATCCTGGCCGTCACCAAGGCCTTGCTGCAATCCGGTGTGGCCTATGTGGCCGGCTACCAGGGCGCACCGATCTCGCACCTGATGGATGTGTTGACCGATGCCAACGACATCCTGCAGGAACTGGGTGTGCGCTTCGAGCACAGCGCCTCGGAAGCCACCGCCACCGCCACCTTGGCCGCCTCCGTCAACTACCCCTTACGCGGCGCCGTGACCTTCAAGTCCACCGTCGGCACCAACGTGGCCTCGGACGCACTGGCCAACCTGGCCTCGGGCGGCGTGACCGGCGGCGCCATGCTGATCGTTGGTGAAGACTATGGCGAAGGCTCCAGCATCATGCAGGAGCGTTCCCATGCATTTGCGATGAAGTCGCAGGTCTGGCTGATAGACCCGCGTCCCAACCTCGAAAGTATTGTGCGTGCCGTCGAGATGGGTTTTGAGCTGTCCGAAGCCAGCCGCACACCGGTGATGCTGGAGTTGCGCATACGCGCCTGCCACGTGCACGGTCGTTTTGCGACCAAGGCCAACAAACGGCCCAGCTTCACGCTGAAAGACGCGATAGAAAATCCGCAGCGTGATGCCAGCCGCATCGTGTTGCCACCGGCGAGCTACACCCAGGAACAGGAAAAAATCACCGAGCGCTGGCCCGCCGCGGTGAAGTTCATCCAGCAGCACCAGCTCAACGAGTTTTTTGCCGCCGATGCGAAAGACTTCGGCATCGTCATGCAAGGCGGTTTGTACAACAGCGTCTTGCGTTCGCTGGAATTGCTGGGCCTGGCCGATGCGTTTGGCGAAACGCAAATCCCGCTGTATGTGCTCAACATCACCTACCCGCTGATCGACGACGAGTTCAAACGATTCTGTGCCGGCAAACGCGGCATTTTGCTGGTGGAAGAAGGCCAGCCCGACTTCATCGAGCAAAACGTCAACTCCATGCTGCGCAAGGCAGACCTACAAACCAAGGTCCACGGCAAGGACGTCTTGCCCATGGCCGGTGAGTACACAGGCGGCGTGGTGCTCAAAGGCATCGCACGTTTTATCGAGATCTATGCACCCGAGCTCTTGCAAGGCCACGAGTTGCCGCTGGCAGCCCGGCCGGCGTCCAGCGGCCTGGCGCTGTTGGACGGCAACCCCAAGGCTTTTGCCATTCAGGCCGCCTCGGATGAAGTGCAAGGCCGACCGCCCTCGTTTTGCACCGGTTGCCCGGAGCGCCCCATCTTCACCGCGATGAAGTTGATTGAGCGCGAGCTGGGCCAGCACCATGTGAGCTGCGACATTGGCTGCCATCTGTTTTCCATACTGCCGCCCTTCAACATCGGTGCGACCACCATGGGATATGGCCTGGGCTGGGCCGGCGCCTCGGCCTTTAACACCAGTGAGACGTCCAAACGCACGATTGCCATGATGGGCGACGGCGGCTTCTGGCACAACGGCCTGACCAGCGGTGTCGGCAATGCGGTGTTCAACCAGACCGACAACGTCTTGCTGGTGGTGGACAACGGATATTCGGCCGCCACCGGTGGGCAGGACGTGTTGTCGTCCAAAGCCCTCAACCCGATACGCAGCACCAACAACCCGATTGAAAAAGCCGTGCGCGGCGTCGGTGTGAAATGGGCCAAAACGGTGACCAACACCTACAGCCTGGAACAGATGCGCAATGTGTTGCGCGAGGCCTTGACCACCAAAGAAAAAGGCCCCAAGGTCATCATTGCGCAAAGCGAATGTATGTTGAACCGCCAGCGCCGCGTCAAGCCGCAAATTCGCAAGATGATTGCCGGCGGCGAACGTGTGGTGCGTGAACGTTTCGGCATAGACCCCGATACCTGCACCGGCGACCACTCGTGTATACGCCTGTCGGGCTGCCCCTCGTTGACCATCAAACCGAATCCCGACCCGCTGCGGCGCGACCCGATTGCCACGGTGATAGACAGCTGCGTGGGCTGCGGCCTGTGTGGGGAGGTGGCGCACGCCGCCGTCTTGTGCCCCTCGTTTTACCGCGCCGAAATCATCAACAACCCAACGGCCTGGGATCGCGTCAAGTTGCGACTGCGCACCAGCGTGATTGGCTGGCTGCAAAACCGCATTGAGCGTCGTCTGGAAGGGATTGCAGCATGAACACCACCGAACGCAGCGCCGGGCCGCCCCAAGCAAGTTCAGCCCCTTTGGGGAGCAGCGCATTACACGAAGTGAAAAGCGTGGGGGCTCAAAGCCGTTCCATCACCATAGCGATATTGGCCATGGGTGGCGAGGGCGGTGGCGTCTTGGCCGACTGGCTGGTCGACCTTGCCGAACAAAACGGCTATTTCGCGCAGACAACGTCGGTGCCCGGCGTGGCGCAACGCACGGGCGCCACGGTGTATTACCTGGAAATGTTCCCCGAAGCGGGCGCACCTGTGGGCCGCCTGCCGACCATGGCATTGAGCCCGGTGCCAGGCGAAGTTGATATCGTGATTGCGTCGGAACTGATGGAGGCCGGCCGCGCCTTGCAGCGTGGCCTGGTCACGGCCAAGCGCACCACGTTTATTGCGTCCACGCACCGCGTGTATTCGATGACAGAACGCACGGCCATGGGCGACGGCCGGGTCAACTCCGACAAGCTGCTGGCCGGCGGCCAAGCCGCTGCCCAACTGTTTGTCAGCGCCGACTTTGCCCAACTGGCCGAAAACACCGGCAGCCTGATCAGCCCCACCTTGTACGGCGCCTTGGCCGCCACTGGCCGTCTGCCTTTTACCCGCGCCCAGTTTGAAGACACCATCACACGCGGTGGTGTCGGGGTCAAGTCCAGCCTGAAAGCGTTTGCCGCAGGGTTTGAAGTAGCACAGCAAACCCCGGAGCCTGTGCCTGCCGCCCCACTTGTCGCGCCCATGCCGCCCGTTGGTTCCCGCCTGGCGGCACTGGCCCAACGCATTCAAAAAGACTTTCCGCCGGCCAACCACGCCACCTTGGCCGCCGGCATCACCCGTGCAGCCGACTACCAGGACGTGGCTTACGCCACCAGTTACCTGGACCGCCTGCAGCCGCTGCTGGCCAGCCTGCCAACCGACCCCAAACTTGCTGCCGATCTGATGGACGACACCGCACGCCACCTCGCCTTGTGGATGTCGTACGAAGACACCGTGCGTGTGGCCGACCTCAAAACACGGCGTTCGCGTTTTAACCGCGTGGGCGGCGAAGTCAAACTGAGCCAGACCCAACACCTGGGCATCAACGAGTTTTTGCATCCACGGGTCGAAGAAATTGCCGACACGTTGCCCGCCGGCCTGGGCCGCTGGCTGCTGGCCACACCTTGGGCCCGCGCCTGCATAGCGCCTTTCACGCGCAAGGGCCGCATTGTGCAGACCAGTTCCATCCGTGGTTATTTGCTGCTGTACACCATTGCGGCCATGCGCCCACTGCGCCCCAGGTCCCTGCGTTTTCAGGTCGAGCACCAGCGCATTGACGACTGGCTGGCGACCATCACACGGCTGGCACCCACACAGCCGGCGCTGGCGCTGGAGGTGGCGCGTTCGCAGCGCCTGGTCAAAGGGTATGGCGATACCCATGCACGCGGCTGGCGCAGTTACCAACGTGTCATGGCCAAGCTGCCGCAGTTGCAAACCATGCCGCAAGGTGCGCAGCAGTTGCAGGCATTGAGCCAGGCCGCGCTGGCCGATGACAGCGGCAAGGCGCTGGAACACATGCTGGCGGCCACCGTGTGAGCGACCGTCGTGATTCCCCGCATTGACGGGATTGTGTGCAAGCAGGACCATCAACCGCTAACTAAAACAGGAGACAAGACCCATGAAAATCAGTTCCTTCCAACCCGCCCGGACCGCCGCAGCCCTGCTACTGGCCGCCAGCTTTTCCGCCGGTGCGCTCGCGCAGGAAGTCACGCTGCGGCTCGTCAGCGCCTTTCCTGAAAACGGCATCTACGTGCAGCGCCTGCTGCCGTGGATACAAAAGGTCAATGCCGAAGGCAAGGGTGTCCTGCAGATCAACTTCCTGGGCGGCCCCAAGGCCATCCCGACCTTTGAGGCCGGCAATGCGGTGAAGACCGGCGTGGTGGACATGGCCATGAACACCGGCGCGTTTTACACCAACGTCATGCCCGAAGCCGACTTCCTCAAACTCACACAAATCCCCGTGGCCGAGCAGCGCAAGAACGGCGCGTTTGATGCGATCAACAAGGTCTGGAATGAAAAAGGCAACACGCAATACCTGGCGCGTATGGTGGAGAACCAGCCTTTTCACATCTACACCAACAAGAAGATCGACAAGCCCGACCTGACCGGTCAGAAGATCCGCATCTCGCCGGTGTATCGCGACTTCTTCCAGACCCTCAACGCCAGCGTGGTCACCACCCCGCCGGGCGAGGTCTACACCGCACTGGAGCGCGGCGTGGTGGACGGTTATGGCTGGCCGATTGGCGGCATCTTCGATTTGAACTGGCACGAAAAAACCAAGTTCCGCGTGGACCCCGGTTTTTATGACGCCGAAGTCTCGCTGACCATGAACCTGCCGGCCTACAAAAAGCTCAACGATACACAGCGCAACTACCTGCAAAAACAGTTGCTGGCGCTGGAAGCACAAAACATTTTCTGGACCCAGTACGGCAAGGAAGAAACCGCACGCCAGGAAAAAGCCGGCATCCAGACCATCAAGTTTGATGCCGCCGCCACCAAGGCTTTTTACGACAAGGCGTATGAAATCGGCTGGGCCGGTGCTGCCAAACAAAGCCCCGAAGTGGCGGCGCGTTTCAAAGCTCTTTTCTCCAAATAAGCCCCTCGGGCTCTTTCAGGAACACGCCAGGTGATAGACCGGATCTCGCTTTTGTACGGCCGTTTTCTGGAGCGCCTGGCCCTGCTCGGCTGCGCCATCCTGATGGCCATGATGTTGCTCATCGTGGTGGACGTGGCGCTGCGCAACCTCGCCATCCCCGGCCTGCCCATGGGTCTGGCCTGGAGCACCGAGGTTTCCGAGCTGATGCTTTACCTCATCACCATGTGTGTCGCGCCCTGGCTGCTGCGCCAGGGCCAGCACATCCGGGTCGACATCATGCTGCAGGCGATTCCGCGCCAGCTCGCCTGGTACCTCGAATGGGTGGGCGATGTGATCGGTTTTGCTTGCTGCATCGTGATTGCCTGGTTTGGCACGCAGGCCGCCTGGTCGAGTTATGTATCGGGCGCCGTCAACATCAAGACCCTGGTCACCCCCGAGTGGTGGGCGCTGGCGCCTTTGCCGCTGGTTTTTGTTTTGCTTGGAATTGAAATGATTTTTCGCATGATTCGCCTGCAGCGCGCCGAGCGCGGACCGCGCCACGACGCCGTGGGGTCGGCATGAGTGCCTGGGGCATAGCCGCCTGGCTGATGCTGGGTGGCTCCACCGTGTTGCTGTTTATCGGCATGCCGGTGGCGCTGACCTTCATCACCATCAACATCATCGGTGCCTGGCTCTACATGGGCGGCGAGCCCGGGCTGATGCAGCTGGCGCGCAGCAGCGTGAGTTCAGTCACGGCGTTTTCACTGACACCGATTCCGCTGTTTGTGCTGATGGGTGAAATCCTGTTTCACACGGGCCTGGCGCTGAAAGTCATTGAAGGTGTGGAGCGCCTGATCAAACATGTGCCGGGCCGCCTGGCCGTGGTGGCTGTGGTGGCGGGCACGGTGTTCTCGGCCATCTCGGGTTCGACGATTGCCACCACCGCCATGCTGGGTTCGTTGATGTTGCCCATCATGTTGTCGCGCGGTTACCACCCGACCATTGCCGCCGGCCCCATCATGGCCATTGGTGCGGTGGACATGTTGATTCCACCTTCGGCGCTGACCGTGTTGCTGGGTTCACTCTCGGGCATCTCGATTTCCAAGCTGCTGATAGGCGGTGTGATTCCCGGCGTGATTTTGTCCATCGCTTTTGTGGCCTGGATTGTGATTCGTGTCAGCATCAGCCCGCAGCTCGCACCCGCCGACAAGGACGAGGTCGTGCAACATCGCGGCTGGGCACGCTGGCATCTATTTTTTGCCTATGTGTTGCCGACGCTGTCCATCTTCGGTGTGGTGGTCGGTGCCTTGGCCGCCGGCTGGGCCACACCCACCGAATGTGCGGCGCTGGGCGCTTTTGCCACCATGCTGCTGGCCGTGTGTTACCGCGCCCTGACCAGGGAGGCCGTGCTAAAAGCGCTCAAGGGCACGGCCGGTATCTCGGGCATGATTTTGTTCATCATCCTGGGCGCCACCACCTTTGCGCAAATTTTGTCCTTTTCGGGCGCCAGCAATGGCATGGTGCAGTTCATCACCGGCCAGGGCCTGTCGACCAACATGATTGTGGTCGGCATGATGTTGATGCTGATTTTTCTCGGCATTTTTGTCGACCAGGTCAGCATGATGATGATCACCTTGCCCATCTTCATGCCCATCGTGCAGGCGCTGGGCATAGACCCGATCTGGTTCGGCGTGATGTTTTTGATCTGCATGCAACTGGGCCTGCTGCTGCCGCCGCACGGCCTGCTGCTGATGACCATGCGCGGCGTGGCGCCGCCCTCGGTCACCATGGGCCATATCTTCATGGCGGTCGTGCCTTATGTGGTGATGAGCCTGATTCTGCTCATCGCCGTGTTCTGGATTCCGCAGATCGCGACCTGGCTGCCCAGGCTGATTGGTTAAGCGGACCTCTCGCTGCTGGCGCGCTGCCCTGGCGCGCCAGTCGCTCCCTTTTTGATAGCTTCTTGCGCCCATATCCATTGGTCTGGAGGCCTAAAAGGCTTAAGAAAACCGCCCGCCCAGGCGGTTTTTCCGTTGTGCTGAAGCGGCTTCTTTCCGCAGGGCACACAGGTCTTGCGCGACTTCAGCGCGCCATTCTTCAAAAAATTTCTGCGCTTGTAAAGCCGTTGACATACGGCGCAGCACGGGGGTTCTAAGCTAGGCGGAAATTCATCCCTGTTTCACAAAGAAATGGTGCGCTGCCTCAAACCCTGGATGTCATGTATCACGCAATGTGCTCCGACCTTGTCCACCAGCCCGTCCTCATGCAGCTGGATCAGGACATTCGATGTCATGACCCGGCTCAGGCCGGCGAGGTTGGCCATCTCCTGGTGTGTGAAGGAGATGCGCAGCGCAATGCCATCGGCCACCGCCTCGCCATACGTCTCCGCCAGCTGCACCAAATGGTAGGCGACCCGTTGCGCAGCACTTGCGTGGCTGAGCAACAGGTTCTGGTTCGCCAGAATACGCAGCTTGACGTTGCCCAGCCAGAGCACCTGGCGCAAGCAGCTGGCATCGCGGCCGAGACACGCCAGAAGCTGTTCGCGCTCCACCTGCCGCAGCACCACGTCCGACGAAGCCACCGCCGTCAACGAGTGTTTGCCGTCCAGAAAAGCACTGCACTCGCCCACCATGCCGTGGGTGCCGACGATCGCCATGTGTTTCTCATGACCAGCCGCCGACATCAGCACCAAACGGACCCGGCCCTGCTCCACCACATACACGTGGTGCACCGCGTCGCCTTGCGAAAAAAGCGTTTGGCCTTTGGCGAACCGCAGCGTGCGTGTGCCTTCGCCGGTCAAGCCCGCCCAGGTAAAACCCGGCAGCTCTATCCACGCCGAGGGAGCGCTGGTCCGTTTTTCATTTCCATCCATCGCCTGAAAGCCTCTCTGCGGTATAGCGTCATTCCATGAAACATCCATTCTCGTCCTATCGATCCCTCTTTCCCATTCTGGAAAACACCGCACAGCTGTCCAGTTGTTCGCAAAGCGCGCTCAGCCTGCCGGTGCGCAGCGCCATCAACGACTACCTCGACGTCTGGCAGCGGCGCGGCGCCGACTGGGGCTACTGGATGGAACAGGTCGCACTCGCCCGTGCGGAGTTCGCCCGCATGATCCACGCCCACGTCGATGACGTGGCGGTGCTGGGCAGTGTGTCCGATGCCGCGTCCAGCATTGCCTCGACCTTGCGTTTGAATGCGGAGCGCAACACCATCGTCACCACCACGCTGGATTTCCCCTCGATCTGCCATGTCTGGCTGGCCCAGCAGCCGCGCGGCGCACAGCTGCGTTTTGTGCAGGCGCAAGCCGGCAACACCGACGCCACCAGCCGCATCACCCGTGCCATCGACAGCCAGACGGCGCTGGTCTCGGTGTCCCAGGCCTGCTTCTACGACGGCCAACTCGTCGACGTGGCGGCCACCGGCCGCCAGGCCAGGGAACAGGGCGCGATCCAGTTTGTCGACGCCTACCAGTCGGCCGGCAGCATGGCCATCGATGTCGCCGCGCAGGACATCGACATCCTGGCCAGCGGCGCACAAAAATACCTGCTCGGCATTCCCGGCATTGCCTTTCTTTATGTGCGACCCGAGCTCGCACGGCGGCTCACACCCTCGGTCACCGGCTGGTTCGGCCGCGTGAATCCCTTTGAGTTCGATCCGACCAAACTGGACTTCGCCGCCGGCGCAACACGTTTTCACACCGGCACACCGCCCATGATGTGCGCCAGCGTGGCCCGTGCCGGCATGCGCCTGCTCAACGAGATCGGCATCCCGGCCATCGAACACTACCTGGGCGACTTGTCCCGCGTCGCCATCGAAGAGGCCGGCCGCCTGGGGCTGTCGATTGCCAGCCCGGTCGCACCCGGCAGCAAAGGGGCGAACACCGCCATAAGGATTCCCAACGCCGCGCAGGTGGAAGAACGTATGCTGCAGGCCGGCTACGTCGTGTCTGCCCGCAACGACGTGATCCGCATCGCGCCGCACTTCTACAACACCGCCGACGAAGTGGTCGGCGCCCTGCGTGAGCTGGCAAGGTTGACCCAATGATGGCCACCCCACCGCCGCCCCCTGAAGCGCACTGCGCCTCTGTGTTGTGCCAGGTGCCGGCACAGCAGGCCTTCGCCTTTCTCGCCGACGGCCTGGCGCTCGGGCAGTGGGCGCTGGGTGCCTGGCACACCGTCGCCGTGGGCGAGGGTGTGGTGCGCGGCCAGTCGCTGTTCGACGACCAGCCCAGCTGGGTGCGCCCGGTCGGCGACCTGGCCCGCCTGACGATCGACTACCACGTGGGTTCTTCACCCGACGCACTGCAGCCGCGCATCAGCGCGGTGGTGCAAGCCGGGGAAACCTTGGGTCGCGGTGCCGATTGCTGCCAGGTCAGCCTGCACGCGATACGCAGCCCGGGCATGGACGACGCACGCTGGCTGCGCCTGGTGCGTTGCCACGAGGTAGAGGTGTTGCTGATCGAAGCGCGCCTGGCCCTGCAGGCGGCAAGTGCCGTCCTGCGCGACAACACGTAAACAGTTTTCCCCCGTTCTTTGCAAACCCACCCTGAAGGAAACCAACATGACCCGACGCCTTTTCAGCCAAGCGCTTGCAGCGGGGCTGTTTCTGCCCGCACTGACGCTCTCTACCCCGGCCAGCGCCAAACCTTACACCGGGACGGTTCGTGTGCTGGTGGGCTTTCCCCCGGGCGGCCACACCGACGTGGTCGCACGTGCCATTCTCGACAGGCTCAGCAAAGCCTTGGGCGGCCAGGTCTTCATCGTGGAGAACCGGTCCGGCGCCGGCGGCCAGATCGCCGCGCAACTGACCAAGGCCGCGCCGGCCGATGGTTCCACCATCATGCTGTCGATCGACCACACGCAGGTGATCATTCCCCTCACCATCGCCGCCGCCGGCTACAACCCGGTGAGCGATTTCACGGCCATGTCGGGCGTGGCCTCGTATTACAACGTGCTGGCCGTCAGCACCACCACGGGCGTGAAAACCATGGCCGAACTCGGCCCCTGGCTCAAGGCCAACCCCAGCGCCAGCAACTACGGCATTCCGGCCGCCGGCAGCGTACCGCAGTTTATTGGCCACATCATCGGCAAGTCGTTTGGCGTCACCATGAACTCCATTCCCTACAAGGGCGGTGCACCCATGGTCCAGGACCTGCTGGCCGGCCAGGTGCCCATGGCCATCGCCTCCATGACCGAACTGATCGAACACCACCGCGCCGGCAAGGTGCGCATTCTGGCAAGTTCTGGCCAGACCCGCAGCCAGGCCGCGCCGGAGATTCCGACCTTTCGCGAGCTCGGCTACACCGGCATCGACAAAAACCCCTGGCTGGCGTTTTTTGGGCCCAAGGGTTTGCCGGCGGATTTTGTCGCACGTTTCGACGACGCGATGAAAGTCGTTTTGGCCCAGCCCGACTTGCAAGACAAACTCGCGAAGATCGGCGACGAAGTGTCCGCGGTACCCGGCAAGGAAGTGCAGCAATGGGTGGTGGATGGCACCCGCCACTGGGAGCAGGTCATCCGCGAGTCCGGCTTCAAGCCGCAATAAACCCCGCACCACGATTCATCCCGGGCGCATCGCGCCCGGCTTTTTTCCTGACTGGACTTTCCCATGACCCTCCTGACCCAACTGGCCCAGGCCATGCGCACCCAAGCCGTCCGCACCATTGACCTGACACACACCTTGAGCGAGGACTTTCCGGCGCTGCAATTGCCACCTCAGTTCGGCCAGGTGGCCGGCTTCAAAATGGAACATATCTCCAGGTACGACGAAGCCGGGCCGGGCTGGTACTGGAACAACTTCACCTGCGGCGAACACACCGGCACCCATTTCGATGCACCCGCGCATTGGGTCACCGGCAAGGACCACCCCCACAACACCGTCGACACCATCCCGCCCGCCAGTTTTATCGCCCCGGCGGTGGTGGTGGACGCCAGCGCGCAAGTGGCGCAAGACCCCGACTGGCTACTGACCACGGATTTCCTGCAAGCCTGGGAAGGCAAACATGGCCGCATCCCGGAGGGCGCGTGGCTGCTGTTTCGCACCGACTGGTCCAAGCGCCTGAGCGACCCCGCCGCCTTTGTCAACATGCGCGAGGACGGCGCCCACACACCGGGCCCGACGCAGGCCGCCGTGGAATGGCTGATCAAGGAACGCCAGGTGCACGGCTTCGGCGTCGAGACCATCAACACCGATGCCGGCCAGTCTTACAGCTGGCCGCTGGCCTACCCCTGCCATACCCTGATGCACGGTGCCAACCGTTACGGCTTGCAATGCCTGAAAAACCTCGACCAGTTGCCCGTCACCGGCGCACTGATCGTGGCCGCACCCTTGAAGATCCGCGAGGGCTCCGGCAGTCCGCTGCGTGTGCTGGCCCTGGTTGCGGACTGACATTGCAGCCGCTCCTGTTTTAATAGCTGCTTGCGCCCGTCCTGATTGGGCTAGAGGCGTAAATTTCTTTGAACCTCGGCGCCCGGCCGCCGCCCCGGCGGAAAACGACCCGCTCGTGTAACCTCAAGGCATGAGTTCTCTTCCTCCGCCCTTGGCCGCCAGCGTCACCTCACCGGCCACCGCCTCGCCCCGTTCCGTCTGGGTCATGCTGTTTGCGTTGACCACCGCGTTTGCGCTCAGCCAGGCTTACCGCAGCGTGGCCGCCATCATGGCCTCGCCGCTACGCGATGACTTTCATCTGAGCGCGCAGGCGCTGGGCCTGTTTGCCGGCGCCTTTCACTTTGCGTTTGGCGCCATGCAACTGTTCATGGGCATAGGCATTGACCTGCACGGCGTGCGGCGCACGGTGCTCACGGCTTTTCCGGTGGCGATTGCGGGCTCGGCGCTGTCGGCGCTGTCCGGCAGTTACGGTGTGCTGGTGCTGGGGCAGGTCTTGATCGGCGTGGGCTGCGCGCCGGCCTTCCTGGTCTGCACCGTCTTCATTGCGCGCAATTTTCCGGCCGACCGTTTTGCGGCGATCTCCGGCCTGACCTTGGGCCTGGGCGGCATCGGCATGTTGCTCACCGGCACGCCTCTGGCCTGGCTGATCGAGGCGACGTCGTGGCGCATGGGATTTTGGGTGCTGGGCGGTATTGCGGCGCTGGCCTGGTTGCTGATCTGGGGTCTGGTGCATGAGCCGGCGCAGGCAGCACACGCGGTGCATCCGAAGGAATCGATGCGTGAGGCCTTCGCCGGCTTCGGGGCACTGTTCATGCTGCCGCACACGCTGGGCATCATGCTGCTGGCCAGCGTGGGCTACGCGTCCTTCATCGCACTGCGCGGTTTATGGCTGGGGCCGATGCTGATGGAGCGCCACGGCTTTTCGTTGGTGCAAAGCGGCAATGTTGCGCTGGTGATGTCGCTGGCCTCGCTGTTCGGCCCGCCACTGTTTGGCCGTTTCGACCCCGGCCCCGTCCACCGCCGCCGCTGGATCACCGGGTTCACGCTGCTGCTGGCCGCGCTGTTTGCGGCCTTTGCCATGACACACAGCACCCTGATCGACGTGATCGGCCCCGTCGTGATCGGTGTGCTCTCGGGCTTCATGGTGCTGCAGTATGCCGACGTGCGCGCCGCCTACCCCGCGGCCATGACCGGCCGCGCCATGGCAGTGTTCACCATGGCCATCTTTCTCGGCGTGGCCGCCGTGCAATGGTTCACCGGCATCGTCGCTTCGATGGCCAGCGCCCGCGGCATCGAGCCCTACACGGCCGTGCTGGCCAGCATTGCCGCGCTGCTGCTGGCGGGCGCGCTGGCGTTCACGCTGCTGCCCGGGCCACCCAAGTCGGGCTGACGCTCATTCGCTCCTGTTTTTATAGCTACTTGCGCCCGCACCATATGGGTTAAAGGCATTTTTTATCGTGAATTGACAGCTGGCCGCCTCGCCTGAAATACCCCAGTGGCAACGCGGCATTAATCGGCCTAAACTGATCAATGCCTGCACGGGCCCAAGTGCTGTCTGGCCCCGGAAGGTCTATTTTTTCCAGGAGGCTGCCATGTCCATTCCCTCAAACCTAGCCACCTACCTCGACCAGCGCGGTGCGCGCTATGAGGTTGTTCCGCATGCACACAGCCGCACCAGTGCAGAGACGGCCCGCAGCGCCAACGTCATGGCCTGCCACCTGGCCAAGTCGGTGATTCTGGAAGACGACGCCGGCTTCGTGATGGCCGTGATCCCCGCCGACAAAGCCGTGCGTGTGGGCGAGTTGGCACGCATGCTCCAGCGAAAGGAGTTGCGACTGGCCGACGAAGACCGCGTGGCCATGCTGTTCAAAGGCTGCGAGCCCGGCGCCGTGCCCTCGATCGGCATGCCCTGGGGCATTGAAACCGTGGTGGATGACGAGCTTGAAGAAAGCGAAGTCGTGTACATGGAAGGCGGCGACCACGAACGCCTGCTGCGCATGTCGCACGAGAACTTCCACGCCCTGATGAGCGCGCAACGCCACGGCCAGTTCTGCAAGTACCCGACGCATTGAGGTTGGTCCGGCCGCGCTGATTCGTTTTGCCGCGTGGCTGGCGGCGGGGTGATCGCGTTTGCGCTGCGGCCTGAATTTGCCATGCTGCGCGCTTAATCGCTTTTTGCAGCAAGCCACACCCGTGTCAATTGGCAAGAAGGCCCTCTCCTCCCTCAATCATGAGCTTCTCCGGTATGGCAGGTCAGAAGACGTGCCTTTTTTTGTTAATTATTCACAACATTCATCTGCCGAAATACGTGCATTGCAGAGCTAAAGCTATGGTGAACCCTCGGCTTTAGAGGCATGATCCCCTGTCACAAACTGTAAGCGGCTGACAACGAGTTACCGTCCGCATGAATAAGTCAAAAGGGGAGTTGCATGATTGCAGAAACTGCAAGTGGGAGGCTTGGCCGTCTGGGCCTGCCGGTAGCCATGGCACTGGTGGCCGGCCTGTCGGGATGTGCGGTTCAAACGCCGCCCCTAACGCAAATGGAAGCGCCGCAGGCCTTGGCTACGCAGAAGGCCGCCCAGCAAGCCGTCATGGCACAAGCGCCCGCGGCGCCCACGCTCAAAAGAAAAATTGCCCTGGGACGTATCACCAATGAGACGAACTACGGGCAATCACTGCTGCGAGACCGCAGCGGTGACCCATTGGGCAAACAGGTCTCTGACCTGATGAGCAAGGCGCTCACCGAGTCCGGTGCCTATCTGGTTTTTGAGCGTCCCGATATTGGGCGCATCCAGGCCGAAGGCCGCCTGACCGACACCAAGCTGAACCTTGTCGGCGTTGATGCGCTGGTCATCGGATCACTCACCGAATTCGGCCGCAAGACCGTCGGTGCGTCAGGTTTTGTCTCGTCGAGCAAACGCCAGGTGGCTTTTGCCAAGGTTGATGTACGCGCCGTGGACGTCAACACCGGCCATGTGTTTTTTGCCGCCTCGGGCGCCGGTGAAGCATCCACTGAGACGGCCTCGACCTTCGGCTTCGGCTCGCAAGCCGGATACGACGGCACATTGAACGACGCAGCCGTTCGGCAGGCCGTCGCCGAGGCGGTCAGCCGCTTGTCTGTCGAGATGCGTGCGCGCCCCTGGCAAACCTACATCCTCAAAGCTGACGGCAACCGGGTCTTCCTGGGCGGAGGCAAGAGCCAGGGTATCAAGCCCGGCATGCAGTTTTCCGTTCATACCCAGGGCGAGCAGGTGAAGTCTCCACAAACAGGTGCGATCGTGACGCTCCCCGGCCAGCTGATTGCGCTGGTGCGGGTTGATGCGCTGTTCGGCGACAACGAACTCAACGAAGGGTCTGTCGCATCCATGGCGTCCGGCTCCCTGGGGAGCTACCGGCCGGACCAATTGCTGGTCCGCTACGAAGGAGCCCAACCATGAAAAATGTTCTGACAAGCCTGTTGATCGGCGCCACCATCGCCAGCACCTTGCTGCTGGGCGCTTGCACCCAGATGCCCACCGAGAAGCAAGGCATCTCGGACATGCGGCCCCAGATTTCGTTCAAACCAGCGGACGACAACGTACGCAACGCCAGAGTCATTCTCGACGGACTGGACATGGGATCGGTCGGCAACTACGTCGAAGGCACGGCCGCACTGCGCATTCTTCCCGGCACCCATGTGCTCACCCTCGCCCTGGGCGGCCAGCTCATTCTTGAAGAAAAGTTTTATGTGGGTGATGGCGTGAGCCGCACCTTCGTTGCGAAATAAGGAAGCAGACATGCGCGCTTTATCACTCTTGCCGATCGCACTGGCGCTTTCCGGCTGCGTCACGCCCACGCTTTACCAATGGGGCGGTTACGACCAGGCGCTCTACGCCGGCTACAAGGACCCCACCAAAATGGAAGCCATGCGGCTGAAGCTGGAAGCCCATATGACCGAGATGGAGAAGTCCAAACAAAAAATGGCGCCCGGCCTTTACGCCGAGTTGGGCACGCTTTACCTGCAGGCCGGCTCCGCAGACAAAGCCGCGGCCCTGTATACGAAAGAGCGGGACGCATGGCCTGAAAGCAGCGGCTTGATGACCGCCATGATTCAAAACATTGAGCGTCGTGAAAAATCCAAGAAAGAAGCCCAACAATGAGAGCCGTTCTTTGCCTCCTGATGGCGGTCTTCCTGACCGGTTGTGTCACCCAGCCCACGAAAAAGGACATGAGCGCTTTCCAGGCCGCCGCGCCTCGCTCCATCCTGGTTGTGCCGACCATCAACAAATCCCTGGACGTCGATGCGCCCAACTACGTGTTGGCGGCGCTGCCCATGCCGATTGCAGAAAAAGGCTACTACGTCTTTCCGGTGAACACCACCAAATATGTGCTCGAACAAGAAGGCTACTACGAAGGTGAGCGCATTCATCAGCAACCGACCGAGTCCTTGGCCAAACTTTTTGGTGCCGACGCGGTCCTGTATGTGTCGATCAACCGGTGGGACGCTCAGTACGCGCTTATCACCACCACCGTGACCGTGGACTTTGACTATCGCCTCGTGAGCAAGGACGGAACGGAAATCTGGAAAGAAAACAAACGCATGCAATATGCGCCGCAAAACAACAACAGCGGCGGCTCACCGCTTGGGATGATTCTTTCCGCCGTGATCAGCGCAGCATTGACGCGCGTTGCGCCCAACTACATGCCGCTGACCCAGCAAGCCAATCACCAGGTGTTTGTCATGGGCGTCAATCCTTTACCGGATGGCCCCTACCGGACGCCACTGATTAAGTAGCCGCCAGTCGGGCCGCCTGCTTAAGGGAAGTCCCCGCGGCCGCCCAAACGGCGACCTGAGCCAGCCTCAGGTCTGACTGGTCGTGAACAGCGCCTGCACCATGCTGCGCAGCCAGAGGTTGGCCGGGTCCTTGTGAACGCGCCGGTGCCAGAACTGGTGGACGGCAATCACCGGCGACTTGATGGGTGTTTCCAGCACGCGGATGGTGCCGTAACGCCGGCAGACATCGGCCAGGTCGCGGGGCACGGTGGCCATCAGGTCCGAACTTTCAATCACCGGCAGCAGGCTCATGAAATGCGACAACTCCAGCACGACCCGGCGCTTGAGGCCGCGCTGGTCAAAAAACTGCTCGAACACATGTTCGCGTCCATCAGGCCGCACCACCGCATGGGACAGCGCCATGTACTCCCTGAGCGTCAGCCGCTCACCGACCGTGGGATGGCCGCTACGCACGATGCACACATGCGCGCTGCCGAACAATTTCTGCTGGAAAAATCCCGCCTTTTGAAGATCCGGAAAATACCCGATCGCCAGGTCGGCGGCACCCGACTCCAGCGCCTCGGCCGCGGCCGGCCGGGACTTGGCCACGGTGCGCAACTGCGCCTGCGGCGCCTCCCGGGACATCCGCGCCAGCAGCTTGGGCACAAAATTGACCTCGCCGATGTCTGGCGTGATGAGGGTGAAGGTCCGGTCCGTTGTCGCGGGATCAAAACCTGAGCGCTGAAGAATCTCGCCCTTGACGGTGTCGATCACGCGGCGCACCGGCCCGGCCAGTTCCAGCGCCCGTGGCGTTGGTTTCATCTCGGCGCCGGTCTTCACAAACAACGGGTCGTCAAACCAGCCGCGCAGCCGCGCCACCGCCGCGCTCATGGCGGGCTGGCTCAGGCCAATGGCTTCCCCAGCGCGCGTCACGTTGCGGTGCGTCGTCATGGCGTCAAACACCACCAGCAGGTTCATGTCGATGGTACGTATATCCATGGCATGGATTGTATGTATTCACAACATCGACTAGCTGGATACAAAAGCCGTCCCTACACTTCGCTGCAGCGCCACCCGTTGCGCAACGAAACCGCAGGAGACAAAGCACATGACACACCTGACACTGGCACAGGCCAACATCATCCTGGCCGCGGCACTCGACGCGTCCCGCCAGGCCGGCTACAAACCCATGGCCGTGGTCGTGCTGGATGCGGCCGGCCATCTCAAGGCCGCGCAGCGCGAAGACGGTGCCAGCATGTTCCGCGTGGATATTGCCACCGGCAAGGCCTGGGCCGCGATCGGCATGGGCGCAGCCAGCCGCACGCTGGCCAAGCGCGCCAAAGACAACCCCACCTTTTTTGTATCCCTGGCCGCCACGGCGCAGGGCCGCTTTCTCGCGCAAACCGGCGCGGTCCTGATCAAGAATGCGCAGGGGGCGGTGCTGGGCGCGGTAGGCGCCTCCGGCGGCACCGGTGACGAAGACGAGGCCATCTGCATCGCGGGTGTACAGGCTGTCGGCCTGCAACACGCGTAAGGCGCCCGTCGCATGCGCCCCCTCTGCCACTGCGGCATCGACGTGCACGCGCACGTCGTGCCGGAAAACTTTCCCACTCACCGGGGCCGCACCATGCCATCGCTGTGGCCGTCCACCGCTGCCGCACCCGAGGCCGGCGGCTTGTGCCACCGCCACATCATGATCGCCGGTAAAAACTACCGCACGGTGTCCGAGAAATGCTGGAGCCCGTCACGACGCCTGGCCGACCTGCCCGCCATGGGCCTGGCCCGGCAGGTGATCTCGCCGATGCCGGAGCTGCTCTCCTACTGGTTCGAGCCCGCCGATGCGCAGCAGCTGCTGCGTTACCTCAATGAGCAGATCGCCGCCATGGTGGCCGAGTCCGATGGCGCGCTGATCGGCCTGGGCGCCGTCCCCTTGCAAGACCTGGACATGGCCCTGGCCGAGTTGCGTTACGTGATGGAACCGCTGGGTTTTGCCGGTGTCGAAATCGGCAGCAACATCAACGGTGTGCCCATCGGCGACCCACGCTTCCAGCCCTTTTTTGCGGCCTGCGAAGCACTCGGTGCCGCGGTGTTTGTGCATGCGCTCAAACCCACCGGCATGGACCGCCTGGTGGGCCCACCGCCGCTGCAGCAGGTGCTGGCTTACCCCACCGATGTGGGCCTGGCCGCGGCGTCGGTGATCACCAGCAACCTGATGCTGCGCCACCCCCAACTGCGCATCGCCTTCAGCCACGGTGGCGGAACCCTGGCCAGCCTGCTGCCGCGCTTGCAGCAGAGCTGGTCGGTATTTCCCGCACTCACGGAGCAAATCAAGACGGCCCCCACCGAACAGGCGCGCCGCCTGTACTTCGACACCCTGGTGTTCGACGGCGCGACCTTGCGCCACCTGGCGGGTGTATTCGGCGACACGCAACTGATGCTGGGCACCGACTACCCCTTCAATTTCCACGACCGCACGCCGGTGCAGCGTGTCGAGGCCGCCGGCTTCGACAGCGCCAGCGCCGAGCGACTGATTCACCGCAACGCCGAGACCTTTCTCGGCCTGCCCACAAGGACACCCTCATGAGTTCTCCCTGGATAGAGGCGCTGCGCAGCGTCGCCCTGCACCTGCCCGACCTGGCGAAGGCCGAAGCTTTTTACACCGAGGTGTGGAAGCTCCGCGTCGTGGCGCGCGACGCCGACGCCATCTACCTGCGCGGCACCGGCCCGGACCACCACCTGCTGTCCATCCACGCCGGCGGCGATGTCGCGCAAATCCGCCATGTGACCTTGCGCGCACGTTCGCAGGCGGCACTGGCGGAGATCGAAACCGCCACGCTGCAAGCCGGTGGCAGCATCGCCGTGCCGCTCGCACCGCTGAACGATCCGGCGGGCGGCATGGGCCTGACGCTGCGCGACCCGGACGGCCGGCTGATCCAGGTCGTGCACGGCGACCGCCAGCACAGCGACATCGACGCTGCCAAGGACAGTCCGATACGGCTGGCACACGCCGTGCTCAATGCACACAACGTACCCAAGGCGCAGGCCTTCTTCGAGCAGGCGCTGGGCTTTCGACTGGTGGACCGCACCCGCATCATGGCCTTCCTCAATTGTGCTGCCGACCACCACAGCATCGCACTGGGCGACACCGACAACGACGCGCTCAACCACATCGCCTTTCTGATGCCCGAACTTGAGTCCGTCATGCGCGGCGGAGGCCGCATGAAAGACGCCGGCCACGCCATCGAATGGGGCCCAGGCCGCCACGGTCCGGGCAACAACGCCTTCAACTATTTCATCGACCCCTTTGGCGTGGTCATTGAATACACCGCCGATGTGCAGCAGATCGATGACCGCTACCGCGTGGGCGCGCCCGATGACTGGAAGTGGCCGCCCGGCCGCGTGGACCAGTGGGGCATTTCCCCGCCCCCCAGCGCGCGACTGAAAGAAGCCCAGCGCGCCGTGTTGTTTGTGCCGTCCTGAGCATTGCCCCATTTCCCGTGAACCCTGCACCCAACCACCAGATGGAGACAGCCATGAATTCAAAACCCCCTTTCATTTCCACCCGCGCCATGACACCCGCCGTCGGTCGAATCGCGGCACTGCTCTGTCTGGTCCTGGCCGGCCTTGCCGCGCCAGCGATGGCGCAAACCCAGGTGCGTCCGCCGTCTTACGGGCCAGCCATTCAGTTGGAAAGTGCCCGCAAGGTTGCCGCGGCCGCCCTGGCTGAAGCACAGAAGAACGGATGGACCATGGCCGTTGCGATCACCAACACCTCCGGTGACCTGGTCTTGTTCGAAAAGATGGATGACACCCAAAGCGCCAGCGGACAGATCGCCATCGAGAAGTCACGCTCGGCATCCATGTTCAAGCGCCCCACCAAGGTCTTCGGCGACATGCTGGCGGCAGGCAATACCTACCTGCTCGGGCTCGCCAATGCCAACCCCGTCGAAGGTGGCCTTCCGCTCATCGCCGACGGAAAGGTGATCGGTGCGATCGGCGCTTCAGGCGGCACCGGCGCTCAGGATGGCGTTGTTGCAAAAGCCGGTGCTGAGCAATTTCGCTAAGTCACACCAGCGTGTGATTCCTCTTTTTTTCTTCTCGTTTTCCACCTCCACCCCTCAAGAGACTTCATGAAATTCACCACTTTTCTCCACAACGGACAAGCCCGCCTGGGCCTCGTCAATGGCCAGGACGTGATCGACCTCAACGCGGCCCAGCCGCAAGTGCCTGCCGACCTGCGCGCCGCGCTGGCGGCCGGTGTTGACCTGGCCGCAGCCGCTACCGCCGCACTCGCCGGCAGCGCACCACGCCTGAAGCTCGACAGCCTGACACTGGCCCCGCTGGTGCCAGAACCCGGCAAGATCATCTGCCTGGGCCTGAACTACTTCGACCATGCCAAGGAAGGCGGGCGCGACAAGCCCGAATACCCGTGGTTCTTCTTGCGCTCCGCTTCGTCGCTACTGGCGGCCGGTGGCAAGGCCTTGCGCCCGCGCGTTTCCGAACGCTTTGACTACGAAGCCGAGGTCGCGGTGGTGATCGGGAAAACCGTCAAACACGCCACGCTCGACAACGCCCTCGACGCCGTCTTCGGCTACACCTGTTTCAACGACATCTCGGTGCGCGACTACCAGAAGAAAACGCCGCAATGGAGCATTGGCAAAAACTTCGACCGCACCGGCGGCTTTGGCCCGGTGCTGGTCACCGCCGACGAGTTGCCTGCGGGCGCGAGTGAGCTGCGTATCCAGACCCGCCTGAACGGCCAGGTGATGCAGGACGCCAACACGCGCGACATGATCTGGGGCGTGGCCGAGACCATCAAGCTCGTCACCGAATGCATGACGCTGGAGCCCGGCGACGTGATCGTCATGGGCACACCGGCCGGTGTGGGCCAGGCGCGCACACCGCAGGTCTGGATGAAACACGGCGACACCGTTGAAATCGAGATCGAACGCATCGGCGTGTTGACCAACACCATCGAGGACGAGGCCGCCTGATGACGCAGCCGGTATATGACGTCGCGATTGTGGGCTTCGGCCCCACCGGGGCCGTGGCCGCCGCCTTGCTGGGCCGGCGCGGCCTGCGCACCTTTGTCTGCGACCGCCAGCATGAGGTCTATGACAAGCCGCGCGCCATCGCCCTCGACCATGAAATCATGCGCGTCTTCCAGGAGCTGGGACTGGCCGACGAGCTGGCCGCCTTCATGGAACCCTTCACCGACTCGCTGTATTACGGCGTGGACGGCGCGCTGATCAAACGCATGTCCACCGTTGCGCCGCCGTATCCGCTGGGTTACCCGCCCTCGCTGGTGTTCACGCAGCCGCGCGTCGAGCAGGTATTGCGCCGTCACGTGGGCACCCTGGCGAGCGTGACGGTTGCGCTGGGCCAGACCGTGACCGGCTTGCAGCAGAGCGCCGAGCACGCCACCCTGAGCCTGCGCGATGAACAGGGCAGTGCCTCCACGGTGCAGGCCCGCTACGTCATCGCCTGCGACGGCGCGTCCAGCACGCTGCGTGGCCTGGCCGGCCTGGAATTGCATGACCTGGGTTTTGACGAACCCTGGCTGGTGGTTGATGTGCTGGTCAACGAACACGGGCTGGCCAAACTGCCCGTGCACAGTGCCCAGTACTGCGAGCCGCAGCGGCCCTGCTCCTACCTCATCGGACCCGGCAAGCACCGGCGCTGGGAGATCTCCATCAACGCCGGCGAAGACCCGCAGCACCTGGCCACCCCCGAAGGCACCTGGCCGCTGCTGGCGCGCTGGATCACCCCGCAAGACGCCACGCTGTGGCGCCAGGCCAGCTACCGCTTCCATGCGCTGGTGGCGCGCGAGTGGCGCAGTGGTCGCGTCTTCCTCGCCGGCGACGCCGCCCACCAGCAACCGCCGTTTCTCGGCCAGGGCATGTGTCAGGGCATACGCGACGTGGCCAACCTCTGCTGGAAGCTGGACGCCGTCCTCGCGGGCAAAGCGCCGGATGCATTGCTCGACACCTACAGCCCCGAACGCAAGACGCATGTCACCGAACTGACCAGCCGCATCAAACACATCGGCCAGCTCATCGGCGAGCGCGACCCCGCTGCGGCGCGTGAGCGCGACCAGGCCCTGCTCGCGCAGGCCGGCGGCGCAGTCCAGCCCACGCCGCGGCAAGACGTGCAACCGTCGATTGCCGGCGTGCAGGCTTCGGCCAGTTGCCTGGCCGGACAGACCCACGCCGCGCGCGGCACGCTCTTTCCCCAGCCCTGGATCCTGCGGCCCGAAGGCCGGGCGCGGCTGGACCAGCTTGCAGGCACAGGCTGGCGGCTGGTGCTCGCTGCAGGCGCCAGCAGCGCCGTCAGGGATAGCGTCCAACAGCACGCCACGACCAGCGCATTGACGCTGGTGGACATAGCCGACAAGGCCTGGCTTGAGGCTGACGGCGTCGTGGCGAACTGGATGGCCCGCCATCAGTGCCAGGCAGCGCTGGTGCGCCCCGACCACTATGTGTTCGGCGTCGCCCACTCGGCCGATGGCGTTGATGAGCTGCTGGCCGGCTGGGCGCAACACGCGGCCCGCACGGCGGTCACCGCCTGAACTTTTGACTCAAGACGATTAACAACAACCCCAGGAGACAACACCATGAGCATGAAGCGCCGCCACTTCGCCCTTTCCCTCACCGCCCTGTCCATGGCAGGCTGGCTGCCGCTCGCGCGCGCCCAGGCCTGGCCGGACAAGCCCGTCAAGTTTGTGTTGTCGCAGCCGGCCGGCTCCGGCCCCGACAATGTGGCGCGCCTGCTGTCGGACCGCCTGGCCAAAAGCTGGGCCCAGCCCGTGGTGATCGACAACAAACCCGGCGGGCAGAACATCACCGGCGCACTGACGGCCGCACGTTCGCCGGCCGACGGCAGCACCTTTTACTTCGCGACCACCGCCGCGCTGGTAACCAACCCGCTGCTGTTCAAGACCCTGCCCTACGACCCGCAGAAAGACTTTGTGCCCGTGGCCTTTGTCGCCAAAAGCCCGTTTGCCATCCTGGTCGAAGCCGGCTCGCCGCTCAAGACGATTGAAGATTTGATCGCCCGCTCCAAAGCCGAGCCCGGCAAACTCACGCTGGGCAACGAGGGCCCGCGCACCTTCAGCGGCATGATCGCGCGCCTGTTCAACGCCCGCTCGGGCGCCCAGGCCAACCTGGTCTCGTACTCGTCGGTAGGCGTGGGCTCGCAAGACCTGATGGGCAAACACATCGACGCGATGGTGGCCGACCTGGCCTCCACCGCGCAGCTCGCCAAGCAGGGTCGGCTGCGCGTGCTGGCGACCAGTTCGCTCAAACGCGTGGCGGGCTGGGAGCAGGTGCCGGCGCTGTCCGAACTGCTGCCCGGCTTCGACATGGTGGGCTGGTTTGCGCTGGTCGCGCCCAAAGGCACACCGCAAGCGGCCATCGCCCGCGCCAACCGCGACATCAGCACCCTGCTGGCGGATAAAGAAGTGGCCGATCGCATCGCCACCATTGGCCCAATCGCCGAGCCCGGCCTGTCGGTGGACCAGGTGACGGCCTTCCTGGCCGGCGAACATGCACGCTGGGCCGCCATCACCAAAGAAATCGGCGTGCTGCCCGAGTAAGCCTGGCGCAGCCCGCCCCGCCGTGGCGGGCTGCAGATGCTACGCTTTTTATAGCGGCCATCAAAATCAGGTCATGGGCTAGCGGTCGATTTGATGCATCAACCAGAGGCCTACGCGCCGGCCCGTACGGACAAGCCACCCGCCGACCGCTGAAGACGCCCGGCCTGCCAGGCGCCGCCGTTATCCGCATGGTCCTACACCGCGGAAGTCGCTTCTCCGATAGGCCGCCGGCTGCGCACGGGAGAAGCTGGAGCCCTTCCTCCACTCCTTTGGAAAGACCGCCATGGGCATCATCTGGACCATCCTCATTGGTTTCATCATCGGCCTGGTGGCCAAGTTCCTGATGCCCGGGCGCGACCCGGCCGGGTTCATCATCACGGTGATCATCGGCATCGTCGGCTCCGTCATTGCCACCTTTCTCGGCCGCGCCATGGGCTGGTACCAGGTCGGCCAGTCGGCCGGCTTTATCGCCGCCGTGCTGGGCGCCATCGTCCTGCTCTACATCTACCGACTGGTGAGCGGCAAACGCGGATGAACTTCGCGCGCCGCGGTGTGGACGCCGGACGCTACTGAAACAATAGCTGGCAGCGCCCGACAGATAAGGGCTAGCGGCCAATTTGACTTGTATCTTCAGGCCCTTCGCCTCCGGCCCGTCCCTGTCTTTCTCCGCCTCTTCCCATCCCTGCATCCCGGTGCACGGCCAGCCCGACGTGTCTTGAACAAGCGCGCACCGCGTCGTCACGGTCGCCTGCGTTGACGTCGGCCCAAACCTCAAACTCCGCCTGCACACAACTTGCCTGGCGAGACCTTGGCCGACCTCACCCCTCATCGCTACGCTTTTTATAGCTGCTTGCGCCCGTCCCACCTGGGCTAGAGGCCTTTTTTTCTTAAAAAATCTGGTTTCTGCATTTGCAGAACGCCAATTACGCCGCGCGCCACATTCCTGGTGAACTAATTCCCTAGGGGTTTTCCTCCGAATGAATACCTTTGGGGTACGTGAAAGCGGGGAAACCGATGAGTGCTCAGAATTCGCGGTCATGATGACCGTTACGAATTGTTAACTAGGTGGTGAATTCCGGATGGCGACTCTTATTCCTTCGATCGGGACATGTGTTTCACGCATGACCTCCGGCGAACGCAGACTGGCCGAACGGCTGGAACAAAAGCTAGATGACGACTACTTGCTCTGGTACGACGTGCCAATTGGACCCAAGCAGTCGCACCCTGACTTTGTGGTGCTGCATCCGCGGCGCGGACTGCTGATTCTTGAAACCAAGGACTGGAAGCTCGACACCATCAAGAACGCGACCCGGCAATCGTGGGAGATCATTCCCGACGGGCAGCCCAAGGTCGTGATCAATCCACTGGCACAGGCGCGACATTGCGCCATTCAGGTGGTGAACGCGCTGGAGCGTGACCCACAACTGGTTCAGCCCAGCGGCGCACATCAAGGCAAGCTCGCCTTCCCGTGGGGCCACGGCGTGGTCTTCACCCGCATCACGCGCAAGCAGTTTGATGACGCCGGACTCGGCGATGCCATCGAGCCGCATTACGTGATCTGCTCGGACGAAATGCCCGAGAGCGTCGATGCCGAAGTTTTTCAGCAACGGTTGTGGAACATGTTCCCTCACTCGTTTGGCGGTGTCATGTCGCTGCCGCAACTCGACCGAGTGCGCTGGATCATGTTTCCGCAAGTGCGCGTGCAAACGCAAGGCGCGCTGTTCGACGACAGCGATGCGGAGGCCGAACTGCCCAGCATCATGCGCGTGATGGATTTGCAGCAAGAGCAACTAGCCCGCAGTCTGGGCGACGGCCATCGCGTGATTCACGGCGTGGCCGGCTCGGGCAAGACTATGATTCTTGGTTACCGCGCCGAGTACTTGGCCAAGGCACACACGCCGGCTTCAAAACCTATATTGATTCTTTGCTACAACGAGCCACTGGCCGTAAAGCTCGCCTCAGTGATGGAAGCCAAAGGCTTGGGTGACAAGGTGCATGCGCGGCATTTTCACAAATGGTGCCGCGATCAACTCAAGGCCTACAACCTGTTGCCGACCGAGAAGATGGGCACCGACAAACTCATGGAAGAGTTTGTGACACGCATCATCAAAGGCGTTGACCAGAAGCACATTCCCTCCGGCCAGTACCAGGCCATTCTGATAGATGAAGGTCATGACTTTGCACCCGAATGGCTCAAGCTCGTCACGCAAATGGTGGACCCAACGACGAACAGCCTGCTGCTGCTTTATGACGATGCTCAAAGCATTTACGAACGCAGCCGCAAGAAAGACTTCAGCTTCAAGAGCGTGGGTGTGCAAGCTCAGGGCCGCACCACCATTCTGAAGATCAACTACCGCAACACCAAACAGATTCTGCAGACCGCCAGCCTGATTGCCGCTGATTTATTGACGGCAGATGACAAGGACGACGACGGTATTCCGCTGCTCCAACCCATCAGTTGCGGCCGTGATGGTCAGGCACCGCTGATTATTCGCTTGCCTGCTTTGCGTGATGAGGCGTTTGCCATTGCCGATCAGCTCAGCAACGCACACAAGGAAGGCCACGCGTGGGGCGACATGGCCGTGCTATGCGCCGATTGGAAAACCATGGACCTGTGCGCTGATGCACTTCGCCAGCGCGGCTTGCCGCATCACGTGCGCAAGAAATCAGGCGAGTATCGACCCGGCGCGGACGCTATCCAGGTGATGACCATGAAGGTCAGCAAGGGTCTGGAGTTTCCCGTAGTGGCGCTTCCAGGTTTGGGGCACATGCCGGCAGCGGGAGAGGACGAAAAAGAAGCGGCCCGAGTGTTCTATGTGGCGGCGACGCGTGCCACTCACAAGTTGCTGATTACGGCGAGTGGCGAGGCCGGGTTTGGACAAAGGTTGCAGTAAGTGGTGGCATTAAGACTCTGGCACCACTTTGATGATCGCATGGGTACTCAGAAGTACCGAGCATATTTGCATTTGGAACCAGATAAGTCTCAGCGTAATATTGGTATCGACTACACGCGCCAAAATTTCAACAAAATAACCCAAGGACTGGGCGTCATATGAGCAGTTTCTTTTACCTGCAAGCGGAAAAAAACCAAAAAAATCGCGTCTTTATCGACGCCGTCAGTGCGTATTGCGAGCAGACGAAAACACAGGCATACATACTAAATCGTCCATTGGGGGACAACAAGTACTCCTACGCATACAGAGACGCCTTAGTACTGCTAGTTCCCAAGCACAAAATTGTTTTTCTAAACTTCTCTGATGACGAAGATGCTTTTAGCAATTTTGTTGATGACTTCATCGAGGATTTGGGCTCGATTTCAGATAAGTACCGCTATAAAAATGCTATAGGGCGTCCCAAAGCGTGGCGGGACGACTTGATTACAGACACCAAATATGAAACAGGCCAAGATGTCGAGAAACTACTGGCATCTTTAAAAATTGAGAGCGCAGACCGCCAAAGGATATGCGAGTTACTTATCTCGTTGCTAACGGGCAGTATTAACGACATAGATAAAGTCCGAGTGGATTTGCCGCAAACACTACTCGATCAAGTAAAGCAGAAAATCTTGCTGTTTGATGGCGATCAAACACGATTCGTTTACCAGCCGCCAACCAAGTCAAGCATCCGCATTCAGGGGTTATCGGGCACCGGAAAGACCGAGCTTTTGCTGCACAAGCTCAAAGAAATTTATTTGTCATTCCCGGAGTGCAAGATCGCATTCACCTGTCACAACAAAATATTGGCTGACAGCCTAAAGCGGCGAATCCCGGAATTCTTCGATTTTATGAAGGTCGAACTGCAGATCCTTTGGAATGAACGCCTTTGGTGTACACACGCTTGGGGCTCTCAATCGGATCAGCATTCTGGAATCTATAGATACATCTGCGCGAAGTACGGCATCCCGTTCCAGCGCTATAGCCGGTATATGTCATTCGACCAAGCTTGCAAGCTGGCTCTAGAGCACTTTGCCAAGAACCCCGTAAAGGAATATGCATTCCACTTCTGTCTTATCGACGAAAGTCAAGATTTCCCAGATTCCTTTTTTCAGCTTTGCCAGCTGGTAACAGAATCCACCATGTATATAGCTGGAGACGTATTCCAAAGCATTTTTGATGAAAACATCACATTTGCAATTGAGCCCGACTATCTCTTAACAAAGTGCTACAGAACTGACCCTAAGACGCTAATGTTCGCCCACGGTGTGGGGATGGGACTTTTCGAACAAAAGAAATTGCGCTGGCTGGAGGATCGTGAATGGGCTGCCTGTGGGTACTTGGTAAACAAAGATCCCGCCCAGGGCAGTTATCACCTCAAGCGCGAACCACTAAGAAGATTCGAGGACGTTGATCGCAGAAGCGTGCCTAGCGTTCTTATTTCAAAAACCGGGGAAGGTGAATTTCGCGATTGTGCGGTGAATCAAATACTCGTATGCATTCAACAAATAAAGAAAGAAAATCCGACTGTTAGTCCGGACGACATTGGCATCATTCTTTTAGACCCAAATGACATATCTTTTCCATTGGCAGATACGCTAAAAATACGTATACCGCGAGAATTCGGCTGGCCTGTGAATATTGCGCATGAGTCAAAGCGCCGAATTAAAGACACCCTATTTGTTAGTAATAAAAATAACGTTAAAGGGTTGGAATTTCCTTTTGTGATCTGCGTTACCAAGCGAATAACAAGTAGTTATTCATATCGAAATTCGATCTACATGACGTTGACCAGATCATTTATTCAGACATATTTGGTCCTATCGGAGATGGAGAATGCTGCGGTACTTCCCGCGATTGAGGCGGGGCTGCGAATTATCAATGAAACGGGGTGCATTAACGTGAGCGTCCCCACAGTTGCAGAGAAAAATCGTATCAGCGCAACCATTAAGTACTCGGCCGAGTCAGAGTCCTTTTTTGACATGTCACATCGAATATTTGAAGAGCTAAATGTTCTTCCTATTTATCGAGAAAATCTTCTCGATGCTATAAAGAAATTGTTCACAGAAGATTTTGAATTTGATCGCCTACGAGAGGCTATCGTGTTCAACTACAAAGTGATGCAAGGCGAATGACGTGAAGCGTTACGATTTTCAATTAGATACTTATCAGTCAAAAGAAATGCTGAGGGTAATAAGGTCCAAGCGAGACGTCATCGAAACATTAATGCACAGCATGAAGTTAATGATGCTGCCGCCGCTCCCACCAATTAAACCGATAAGCCACATCGTTCTCCAGGTTTCCAAAATGAGCCGGCTGTTTTTTCTTACTGAGAAAAATATGTTTTCGGTTAGCTTCCCGTTCGTGACTACTGAAAAAGATGGCGCTTTGGAATTTAGGTCCATCCACCACGAAAAAATCACGAGCCAGGTCGCATCTCAGGTTCTTGCCATTTTGGGCTCAACAGATTCGTTGGATGGTCGCGATGTTTACAGGTTTGCAGACCCAATAATTGAAGTATGTGAAGGCGATGAGGACTTCTGGTGTTTTTTTCGAGAGCTTCTAATGCACGAAGACGGCTACATACGTTATGACAGCGATCCTGCGAGAGAAAATGGACAGCTTCATCCTCTGCACCATCTAGATATTTTTTACAGCTCTAGCAACACTTTCAAAATTGGTATGACACAAGGCGCTTCTTTGGATGCCTTTCTAGACGTACTAGACGTGAACACAAATTGCCACTATCTATCTGAAGCTAAATAGCATCTCGGGCACGGTACCGCAAAACACCCATCCAACATCTACATGCCCATGGCGGCTCTTGCAATGCACGTTGTGACGGCCGCCGGCGCCCGGCCACCGCATGTGCGCCGTGCGCCCCTCGCTGCCCATGCGGGCCGTGTTTTCCCGATCATGTCCGACATTGAGCCGCTGAATCCCAGCAGCACCAGCTGACTGATGGCAGAAGTGCTCCCGACGCCCTGAGCAACAGGCGCTCCCGATCCACTACGATTCCCAAACGCATAACCCAACCCGCCCGATTCCCGGGCATCCCGCGGAGACAAAAAATGTTCAGTCATGTAATGGTCGGCGTAAACGACCTTGAAGTTTCAAAGAAGTTTTACGACGCACTGCTTGGCACGCTGGGCATTAAGCCGGGCTTTGCCAACAAGAACCGCTATTTCTATCGGAGCCCGGGCGGAACCTTCGCCATCTCCACACCCATCAATGGTGAGCTCGCCAACCACGGCAATGGCAGCACCATCGGGTTTACCGCGCAGACGCCTGAGCAGGCTGATGCCTTTCACGCGGCGGGTGTGGCCCACGGCGGCACCAGTTGCGAAGAGCCACCGGGTTTTCGTGAAGGCCCCAGCGGCATGTTGTACCTGGCTTACGTGCGCGACCCCGACGGCAACAAGCTCTGCGTGTTGCACCGTCCCGCCAAAACGTAAAGCCATTGGCGCGTCGCGCCGCCTCCTCGGCGTGCATCTCGCGCGCCGGGGCCGGGCCAAAGAATGCCGGGCGGGGCCAGCGTTACAGCCCCAAAGCGCCCCATACCGCACCCGCGCACCCCGCCATTCCCCCTGCGCCATACTCTCCAACATGCGGCCGGGCGCCTTGCCCGTCACCCGTTGCCGAATGCCGCGTGTACTGTTGCCGTGGCCGGCGTGGCATGGCTGACGGCCTGAGGAAGAAAGAAGTGCGTGAAATCTGCAAGTGATCAATGGTTCGACGAGGCGTATTACCAGCGCTACTACTTCGACAAGAAGACCAGCGTGATAGACGCTGGCCATGTCGAGCGCCTGGGCAACTTTGTCTGCAGCTACCTCAAGTACCTGCGCGTGCCCGTGAAGCGGGTGCTGGACGTGGGCTGCGGCATTGGCGTGTGGCGCGAGATTGTGGCCAAACATTTTCCCGATGCCAGTTACCAGGGCGTGGAGTTCAGCGCGTACCTGTGTGAACGTTTTGGCTGGGAGCGTGGCTCGGTGGTGGACTATTCATCGGCCGAACCGTTTGACCTGGTGATCTGCCAGGCCGTGTTGTCCTACCTGAGCCCGGCGGACCTGAAGCTGGCCCTGCACAACCTGGGCAAGTTGAGCCGGGGCGCGTTGTATGTGGAGGCCGCCACGCGCGAGGACTATGACCGCGACATCATTGACGATGAACTGGCCGACCCGCGCCTGTATCGCCACCGGGCGGACCTGTACCGACGCGGCCTGCAGGACAGCCTGATTGACCTGGGCGGCGGTGTGTGGCTGAGCCGCAAGCTGGATGTGCCGCTGTTCGAGCTGGAATGTGCGGGCCGCCGCTGAGCATAGGCGCCCGCAGCGCTACGCGGGACTGAGACGGCCGCCGCCCACTTTATTTGTCGAGCCAATCGGCCAGTTCGTCCGCGTGTTCTTGCTCCTGCTCCAGGATGGACTCCACCAGTCGGCGGGTGCTGGGGTCTTTGTCGCCGATGAGCTCGATCATCTGCGTATAAGCCTCGATGGCGACGCGCTCGGCAATCAGGTTGGTGCGGATCATGGTGCTCAGGTCCTTCGCGTCGTTGTAGTCGGCGTGGCTGCGCTGCGTGAGGGTGTCGGGCTGGAAGTCGGGCTCGCCACCCAGCTGCACAATGCGCTGGGCGATCTTGTCGGCGTGGGCCTGCTCTTCATTGGCATGCACCAAAAATTCATCGGCAATCGCGGGCGAGCTCCGGCCCTTGGCCGTGTAGTAATGGCGCTTGTAGCGCAACACGCACACGATTTCGGTGGCAAGCGAGTCGTTGAGCATCGCGATGATGTCCTTGCGCCATGGCTCCACGCTGGGTGTGACGGCCCCGTCCTTGAGACTGTGCTTGGCAGCGTCCAGCCTCTGGAGGTCGAGGGTCAAGGGCGTGTGGGGAGATGTTTTCTGATTAATGCTCATGGGGGGCCTCTTTCATGTGTTGGGCTGACTCGTCAATGGCGTTGCGCTCAGAGCCTTCGCGGCGTGCGGCCGGTGGCTCTGCGGACCTGGCTAGCTCAACGAGGCGCACCCAGGGCCCGGTACCACGCTACGCCGGCGGCGCGCTGGTGTCTGTCAGACAACCCCGCATCTGGCGCGGCGAACCCGGCGCTGGCTGGCTTGCACGCCGGGGAGCGGCACAATCGCCTGGGTGACCATTGCCCAACCCACTCTTTGCCCACCACCCCACCCGGCCCACGCGGTCTCTCGCCTGCGCAGCGCGCGTCTGGCGCGCAGCTCCAAACCTTTTCTGGCCCGTGGCGGCCCGCGGGGTGAACGCTGCGCCGGTTGCCGCCTGGTCCTGAGCCACTGCCTGTGTGCCTTGCGCCCGGCGGTGCCTACCCGTGCGGGGGTGTGTCTGCTCATGGCCGACGTGGAGCCGCTCAAGCCCAGCAACACGGGCTGGCTGATTGCCGATGTGGTGGCCGACACCTTTGCTTTTGGCTGGGCGCGCACCGAGGTGGACCCGGCGCTGCTGGCCCTGCTGGCCGATCCGCAGTGGCAGCCCTACCTGGTGTTTCCGGGCGAGTTTGTAGCCCCCGGGCGGGTGGTGACGGCGGTGCTGCCCACCGAAACTTTGGAAGCCAAAGCCGCCAGGCGGCCGCTGTTTGTGTTGCTGGACGCCACCTGGCCCGAGGCGCGCAAGATGTTTCGCAAAAGCCCTTACCTGGACAGCTTCCCCGTGCTCAGCCTGCAGAGCGAGCAACTCTCGCGCTACCGCCTGCGCCGCTCGCAGCGTGATGACCACTTCTGCACCTCGGAAGTGGCGGCCCTGTGCCTGGAGCTGGCCGGTGAGCCCCATGCGGCGCAGACCCTGGAGGCTTACCTGGATGTGTTCACCAACCACTACCTGAATGCCAAAAGCCAGCGGCCCGTAGACCTGGAAGACGCGGCGCACCAGCGTTTGCGCAGCCTGCGCCTGCCTTAGCGGCATGGCAAGCTCGCTTCCAATTTGATAGCTGCTTGCGCATACCCCATAAGGGGTGGAGCCCTGTTTTTCTTAAATTTTGACGCCCTGCAGGCCTGGGGGATAACCTGCTTCCCAGCAGGTGCTTCGGCCGTGGCTAGCCAAGGGGCGACAATCCAAGCCCAGCGTCCCTTTAAAGCAGCACCATGACCGAAGACCCGAACCGCCAAAATGAATTGAAAAAGATGGAGCTGTGCGACTCGTGCGCCGGCATCCAGCGCAACTGGCGCAAGGCCCCCGGCCACCCCGAGCTGGTGCAGGGCAACAACCGCCACGAAACGCGCCGCCACGGCCTGATCACCATCACCAGTTACTGCTGCGACCGCTGCGGTACCCGCTGGGAATACGAAAACGACAAGACCAACCTGCATGCGGGCTGGTCGGTGGTGGGCCGATCGGCTCGATCGGCTTAAGGCTGGGTAACGGCCTGTGTGCCCAGGCCACCGCCTGGTGTGCACCAGCGCGGGCTTGATCCGGCCATGAATCACCCATAAAAAAGACAGGCCAGGCCTGTCTTTTTTGCGCGTGCAAGTTTTGCAACTTGCGGCGGTTTTCTTACTTGCTGCCGGCCGCTTTCACATCAGCCTTGGCTTCGGCCTTGACCGCCGTGGTGTCCAGTTTGGCCGTGGCCTTGTCGGCGGTGGCGTTCACCTTGGTGGTGTCAAGCTTGGCTTCGGCTTTGACGGTAGCTTTGTCTGCTTTGGCGTCGGCCTTGGCATCGGTTTTTTCAGCCGTGGCTGTTGCCTTGGTTTTGTCGCCTGCATCCGCCTTGGCAGCCTTGTCGTGGGCCTTGGCTTTGGTCTTGGCAGCCTTGTCGTGGGCCTGGGTGGTTTTGGCAGCGGCTTTTACTTCTGCCTTTTCAACTTTGGTGTCTGCCTTGGCGTCCACCTTGGCTTCGCTCTTGACGGCGGCGGCGACTGATTTGTCGGCCTTGGCTTCTGCCTTGACCACGGCGGGTGTGGCAGGTGCCACAGGCGCTGGTGTTTGTGCAGAAGCAACACCAACAAACAAGGTGGCAATCAGGGTAGCGAGTAATTTGTTCATAAAAGCCCTTTGGATTCGGTTCGTTTAAAAGCAGTTGATTTCAAGAGAAGCACGTGTTCAACGAAGCGCACTGCCCTTCTGTTGACGCAACACACACACTGTTGCAACACGTGGTCTGCGCTTTACACGGCGCATGCAGCATGGCGCACCCCTGGTGGCCAGAGCCTGGGTACAGGCGTCAAGCAGGGAGATAAAAATCGCTAGTGCCGGTGCGAACCACCTGACCCGCCGCGCATACCACCGCGCGCGCCATGACCTGCGCCAGGCGCATGAAACTGCGACGAGTGATGTGGAAAGACGCCGGGGTGAAACCGGTAGTAGCCTAGGGGGTAAGCGCCATAAGCTCCATAAGCGCCGTACGGATACAGACCGCCGCCATAGATGTACATCGGCTGCACCACGCCATAAGGCGCCACCACGCTGCCGTCATAGGTGTCGTAAGCGGCGGATGGGTAGACCGCGCAGCCCGACAGGGCCGCCATGGCCAGCAGGGAAAGAAGCGTTTTCATAGTGATGTCCTGACACCCGGCCAAGCGTGCTGGTCAGGTCCCTCTATTGCGCGCCTGTCAGGTATCGCCCTGATATCTCATTTGGGTGAAGACGTGTATGCAGGTTACAAGGTGTGCACGACGCCTGGTGGGCACAATGAATACTTTGGCGAAAGACCCACAGATGAAGCGCAGACAATGGATACAGGGGGCGGCCCGGCTGGCGCTGGGTGGCATGGGTTGGATGGCTTTGCAGCAAGCGCATGCCCAGCCCAGCTACACGGTGGCCAGCGCGCAATTAGAGGAGGCCGTGGCGCAGCGTTTCCCCGTGCGTTATGCGCTGGGCGGGCTGCTGGACCTGACCCTGCAAACACCGCGTCTGCGTTTGCTGCCCGCGCTGAACCGGCTGGGCGCCGAGATGCCCGTCGAGGCCACCGGCCCGGCCCTGGCGCGCAGCACGACCGGCAACTTCGACGTGGATTTTGCGCTGCGTTATGAGGCCAAGGACCAGTCGATACGTGCGCATCAGATACGTGTCAATAACTTGCAGCTGGCCGGCCTGTCACCTGGCCCGGCCGCGCTGCTGCAAACCTATGGCCAGGCGCTGGCCAGCCAGACCTTGCTGGAAGTGGTGCTGCACAAACTCAGACCGCAAGACCTGATGCTGGCCGATGGCCTGGGCCTGGAGCCGGGAACCATCACGGTGACGGACAAGGGCTTGCTGATCGGTTTTGTCACCAAACGGCAGCTCTGAACCGTACCGGCCGCATCGGTCGTCTATTGCTGCAAACGTGGGTATCAGTTGCTGGTCGGCGGGTCCTGGGGAGCGTTGACCTGCGTCGCGGTTCTGGCGTCAACGCCTGCCCCTGTTACCTCCGGTGTCGCCTTCGCGGTGCGACCCGGCAGCACTTTGTCCAACTCGCTGGCGGAGGCGGCGAGGAAACTTTTGGCCGCGTCGTCCTTCTGCGCCAGAAGCGCCATGCGTGCTATGACCTGAGGAAGCCACGGCGGAATTTTGTCCGCAGGAGATTCCAGCATGTCGCCGGCCGGAAAGAAGCCGTGTTTGTCCAGTTGGAAGTTGCCAAAAAGCAGCTTGCGGGGGCGGGCCAGCCCGGCTCGAAAGATGGCGACTGGGGGTTTGCCCACACACGCCTGGCGGTTGACAAGGGCCACGTAGCCGGCAACCTTGTCAGGCTCTGGCGGGAGAACCTCGATATCTTCTCCGCGCTTGACCTCTTCGGGCCAGGTGCGGGTGTAGGGGACCAGCACCCCCTTGAAGGAACACTTGTCTTTGCCGTCCTCACGCCACCATTCACGGTAGAAGGTGATAGGGGTGTAGGAGTCCATCTCCCGGGAGATGGTGGTTTCGCCGTCGGGATACAAGGTAATGCTGGAGAGCAGAATACTTGCCAGGTAAGCGATGTTCAAGATATCGAGCATGCGTTGTCTTTAGAGATGCGCAGGATGGTTTGACGTCTGAGACAACGCCGCCTGCCTGGGTATAGAGCCCGCCTTCGCGCAACCTTGTGGCACGGGGGATGAATCCAGTGATATCGGCAGATTGCACAAAATCTTTAGCCCGAACCTTCACCGATTTTTTCTAAAAAATGGCATGCGTAGCTATGCGATCACAGTGCGGGAGGCGCAGTTGACGCCGCGCTGGCAGGCAAGCGTTCGTGTCGATGTCGTGCAAAGAGTTATAGGCCCCTTTGCAGTTGCTTTTGCAATGAAAGTACGATGCGATTGGATTCTTTATCCTTTGGTTCAAGATGAATACCGTGCTGCCAAATGTCATAAGTTATCCAAAACTCGCCGCCATCAATTTTCACGTCTAAAAGACACCCGTCGAGTGTGACGACTGGCGCAGATACCGTCTCCGCATTCAAAATCTCAGCCCACTTCCTTGCGAGTTCGGGAAATTGCACCCCGTCAGCGACTGGCTCTAAAACTAGCGCCAATCCCCCGCTTGCCATATCAGAAGTTTCAAACTGCTTCATCGTGCTTGGTCCTACAACGTTGAAGCTACGCGCAGCGCAGCACGCGCCAGCAGGCGTGTGGAGTCCAGCGTGGGCAGCGGCGAATTTGCGTCGTTCATGATCAGCGGAATTTCGGTGCAGCCGAGGACCACGGCGTCGCAGCCCTGGTTTTTCATACGCGTCATCACCTGCTGGAAATACGCGACGGATTCGGGTTTGAAAACACCGGCCACCAGCTCGTCCATGATGATGCGGCTGGTTTCGTCGCGTTCTGCATGGCTCGGCCGCAGATAGTCCAGCCCGCGTGCAGTGAACTTCTCCGGGTAGACCTCGCTGTCCACCAGCCAGCGTGTGCCGGTGATGCCAATGCGTTTGAAGCCGCGACTGGCGGCCTCCGCAGCCACCACCTCGGCGATGTGCAGCCAGGGCAGCGGCGAGTGCGGCTCAACCAGGGCAAAGGCCTGGTGGATGGTGTTGTCGGGGCAGATCAGAAAGTCGGCACCCATGGCCGCGAGTTTGTGGGCAGAAGCCAGCATCAGCGCCGCCACACCCTGAACGTCGCCGCGATTCAGGCAGTCCACATACAAGGCGAGTGAAGGCGTGTGCAGGGAGACCTCGGGGTGGGCATGCGGACCTAGCAGCTGCGCGCCTTCGGCGCAAATGGTGCGATAACAAAGTGCTGCGCCTTCGGCGGAGCAGCCAACAATACCGATGTGCTGGGGCATGGCAGGGGTTCCAGGATGTGTCTTCTGGATTATTGCCGCGCCAGCCCTTGCTCACTTTTCTTAACGCAGCGTTTCCGGATAAGGCATGGCCACAAAACCCCGGCTGTCGACCTTGAAACGCGCCGGGTACAAGGCCTTGCGGCCCGCGCTGACGACTGAAATATCGGGCACGGTGTTGCCGTCGTGCATGCTCAGGTACAGCGGCGTGCGGCCATCGGGGCTCAGGGCCATGAGGCCGGTGCGTTTGGGCACCGGCAGCAAAGAGTGCGGCAGGCGCACCAGCAGCGGCTTGATCCAGTTGTTGTTGTGCACCCAGGTGCTGACGGCGCTGCGCTCCTTGATCAGGCCTATCCAGAGCCGGCCTTGCGGGTCGCGGTCCAGGCCATCGGGCAAGCCGGGCAAGGAGTCCTGCAGCACTTCATGGCTGCCGGCTTTGGCGCCGGCCAGGTGCAGGCGCAGCAGGCGGAAGTTGGTGGTTTCTGTGACGAGCAGCGTGTCTTCTTTCGCACCCTTGTTGCCGGGCTCGATCAGCACGCCGTCCATAAACGTAAAACCCTGCGCCACCAAACGCGCGCCGCGGTCCAGGTCGATCAGCCACAAGCGGCTGTTGCGCGAGCGGGCAATCGCTTCGTTGAAGGCGCCACCGCCCATGGAGGCGTCGGCCGACGCATAAGGCTCGGAGAAATAAATACGCCTGCCGTCGGCGCTGATGTCCAGGTCGTTGCAAAACGCGATGGGGCGGCTGTTGGCGGGCGTCATGGCGGCGGTGGTCAGATAGGCCGCGCCTTGCTCCGCCGCCACACGTTCGTGCTCGGGTGGCTCGGTGGTGCTGGGCACCTGCAGGGCCACGGCTTCAATCTTGCGGCTCGGAATATGCAACTTGTAGAGGCCAGGCTGCTCACCAGCCGGGTGCACCACGCCATACAGGCGCGAGGCGCAGAAGTACAAGACCTCGGGATTGCCCGGGTCGGCGCGTGCGCCCGAAGGAATCAGCGGCGCCTTGACCCAGCGCTCCTGTTTGCCGCTGGCCAGGTCCACACGCCAGAGGTAACCGTCCATGGCCGTGACCCAGGCGCGGCCATGGGCCTCCTGCAGCACCACGTCGTCGTAACCCGGCAAGTCGCCGGGGGTGGTGGTGGCGCTCAAACGCACGTCGTCGCCGGTGCTGCGCACTTTTTGCATCGCGTCGGACACGGCGGTCAGCGGGTACTGGTCCTCGGCCACCTGCACAGGAATGCTTGGCGCGGCACGCACCCACCAGGCAGCAAAAGCCAGCACCAGCAGGGCGAGCACGGAGAGAAGAATTTTCTTGATACGCATGGGGTACTCCTTTTTAGTGATGGGGTTCACCACGTGGCTGGCGCCACATGTGGCACGTCGTCGCTGAGCCAGTAGGCGTGGCCGGGTTCAACCACCAGGATTTCTTCAAACTTCGCGCCGTTGCCAGTCCAGCCTATGTGCGGCTCAATCGCCCACAGACCGAGCTTGGTGCCGGTGTGTTCGGGTGTCAGCAACTGGCTGAAAACGCCGTGGTTCAAAAAAGCCATGTTGGCCTGCACACTGAACCAGCCCATGTGGCCGCCGGGAAGTCGCAGGCCACGCCCGGGCTTGACCTTGACGCGGTAGACACGGTGGCCCAGCACACAAAACGGGTACTTGGCATGCACGTTGTCGTAACCGGCCTCCTGGATCAGACGATCGACCTCGGCCCAGATGTCTTTGGGTGTCATGGCGCTGGTGAACATGGCCGGAATACGCGCACGCAACTCACGCATGAAAGTCATCGCGCGGCTCAGCTCGGGGTTGTCGCCGAGTGCGCAGGCATAACCCACGTCGCCGATGTAGCCATCGAGCATGGGTGAGACATCGAGGATGGCGGTGTCGCCTTCGGCCAGCTTGCGCTCGCTCGGGTGGTAATCACCGTAAGCGCTGTAGCCGTCAAAACGCGCATGTTCGCCAAACCAGGCAAAAGGCCGGTGCAGGTAACGCTGCGCGCCGTGCGCGATCAGGTATTGGTCGAGCCGTTCGGCGGCCTCGATCTCGGTCATGCCGACACGCAGCTGCGTGGCTACGTGCGTCACGCAGTCGTAAGCCAGACGCTGCGCACGCTGAAAGCCAGCGCGGGCTTCGTCGTCGGCGAGCTGGTCGGCGCTGGACGGCCGCTTCGAGAGCCAGCCGGACAGGGCGCGGTAGGCGCGGGTGATGGGCCCGCGTTGTGCGGGGTGGTAGCCAATAGGCATCTATGCCTCCTGCCGGGCCGCCCCAAAGGGGGCATGCGCCCCCTCGGGGGGCCGTGAACGTTTGTGAACGTGGGGGCTCATGTTTTGTCTCCTCGTTTTTACCTGCCTCGAGGCGGCCAGGCTGCTGCTAGTATGGTTTGGACGCTTCACCAACACTGTCCCATCTTGGCAATTCAACACCAGCCCCAACTCGTCGCCGCCGGCGCGGCCATTCCCGGACTTTTAAACCTGCCCGAGCCCGTGGCCCATCTGCTGCTGCAGGCCTCGCAACGCCGCAAGCTCTCGCGCGGCGAACCTTTGTTCGCTTATGGCTCGGCACCCGACGCGATGTTCGGCATGGTGACGGGTGCGGTGCGCACCAGCATCACCAGCGCGTCGGGCCGCGAGTTTGTGCTGGGCCTGCTGCAAGCCGGCCACTGGTTTGGCGAGGTCTCCCTGCTCGACGGCCTGCCGCGTGTGTATGCGGCCCATGCTGTGGGCGATTGCGAAGTCGCCGTGTTGCCGGCCGCGACCTTTTGGCCGCTGGCGGCCAAACACCCCGAGGTCCATCTGGCGCTGACGCGGCTGGTTTGCCACCGGCTGCGCCTGGCGCTGGCCTGGATAGACGACACGGTGTTGATGCCGCTGCCGGCACGCCTGGCCAGACGTATCACGGCCTTGCTGCAGGGCGGCGGCGCCTCGGGCGACAGCGGTGTGGTGCCGTTGTCGCAGGAAGACCTGGCGGCACAACTCGGCGTGTCACGCCAGAGCATCAACCGCCAGCTCAAGCTCTGGGAAAAACAGGGCTTGCTGCGTATCGACTATGGGCGCATCGCGGTGTTTGACCGCGCGGCGCTGGCTCAACTGGCGCAACGCTGAGAACAGGTCTGCGCCTGGAGGCGCTATTGTTTCTATAGCTGCTTGCGGCCGTTTCTCATGGTCTACAGGCCCATTTCGCATGTCCATCGGCGCCATCTGGACAGCCGGGCCGGCGCGGCGGAAAATCGGGGCGTCTTCAGACGGGGGGCCGCAGCCATGGAACACCAGGTGGACACACTCGTGATCGGCGCCGGGCCGGCTGGCCTTGCGGTCGGGGCCTGCCTGAAGCGACGCGGCCTGCCTTTTCTGATGCTGGAGCGGGCACCCGACGTCGCGTCCAGCTGGCGACGTCACTACGACCGGCTGCACCTGCACACCGATCGCGCACACTCCGCCCTGCCTTACCTGCCTTTTCCCACCGGCACGCCGCGTTACCCGTCGCGCCAGCAGGTGATTGACTACCTGGAGCAATATGCGCAGCACTTCGCGCTGGCACCACATTTCGGCCAGGAGGTGCAGGCGGTGCGGCCGGGCAACGGCGGCTGGACCACGGCCACCGCGGCCGGTCTCTACCACTCGCGGCGCGTGGTCGTGGCCACCGGCTACAACGCCGTGCCCCAGCTGCCGCACTGGCCGGGGCAGGAACGTTTTGGCGGCCGCATCCTGCACAGCAGTACCTACCGCAATGGCGAGGCCTTTCGCGGCCAGAACGTCCTGATGGTCGGTTTTGGCAACAGCGGCGGCGAGATCGCGATCGATCTGCATGCGTCCGGCGCGCGTGTGACCCTGGCGGTGCGCGGCCCGGTGAACGTCATCCCGCGCGAAATCCTGGGCCTGCCCGTGCTGGCCATCGGTATCGCGCTGAGCCGCTTGCCCGCGCGTGTCGCCGATGCGCTGGCGGCGCCGCTGGTGCGGCTGACCGTGGGCGACATCACCCGGCTCGGTTTTCGCAAATTGCCGATGGGGCCGATCACGCAGATCCGGACCAAGGCCCGCATTCCGCTCATCGACATCGGCACCCTGCGGCTGGTGCGCGAGGGCCACATCGAGGTGCGCGGCGATGTCCGCGAGATGGGCGAACACCGCGTGCGTTTCGACGACGGTCGCTGGCAAGGCTTTGATGCGGTCGTCGCCGCCACGGGGTTTCGGCCGCAGGTAGACCGTTTTCTGGCGCCGCCGGAGAGCGCGCCCAGCGCCGGGCAAGCAGCGGACGCCGTCGACACGGCGCGCGAGCCCGGCCTTTATTTCAGCGGTTTTTTTGTCTCGCCGACAGGGATGTTGCGCGAGATCGGCCTGGAGGCGCAACGCATCGCCGACCACATCCAGCAGCAGCAGGATCGTCAGCCTTCTGCGGCCAGGCCAGGCTGATGCCTCTTTTGCTATTTTTTTGATAGCTATTTGCGCCCGTCCTGCTTGGGCGACAGGCCTTTTTTTCTTGAAACTTCAGTCGAAACAGCCGGCGCTGCTTGTGCGAGCGCTGGCGCGCGGCCCGGCGCTACCGGCGCGAGTTGGGCGAATTCAGTCGCCAGAAAATCGATCAGTTCCCGCACCGCCGGCAACAAGCCCCGGCGCGACGGAAACACCACGTGCACGATGCCGGCGCGTGGCCGCCAGTCAGGCAATACATCCACCAGCCGGCCTTGCTGCAAATCGTGTTGCACCATCATGGTCGGCAACTGCAACACACCTACGCCCTGCAGCGCGGCCAGGCGCAGCGCCAGCCTGTCGTCGCTGATCAGGCGCGGCTGATGCTGCAGGGTGGCCGTCGCGCCGTCCGGGCCCAGCAGCTGCCACACATGCTCACGGTGCGGCGGGCCTTCGTCCAGGCTGGGCAGGTGGACCAGGTCGGCCGGCAGCAGCGGCGCGACCAGGCCGTGGGCCTGGAGCAGCGCCGGGCTGGCCACCAGGCGTTGTGTGCTGTCACCCAGCACCCGCATCACCAGGCCGCTGTCTTCCAGCGGCGGGAAACGCACACGGATGGCAATGTCAAAACCTTCGCCGATCACATCGACGCGCCGGTTGGTGCTTTCCAGCTGCATCTGCACCCGCGGGCAGGCGGCCAGGAAACGCGCGAGGATGTCGCCGATCTGGTAGTCCAGCAAGGCAGTGGGGCAGCTGATGCGCACCGTGCCCTGCGGCTGGGCACTCACGCGGTCTATCACCTCCTGTGCGGCGTTGGCCTCGACCAGCATGGCCAGGCAATGCTGGTAATAAGCCTGGCCGATCTCGGTCACGGCAAAACGCCGGGTCGAGCGCTGAATCAAGCGCACACCCAGGCGCTCTTCCAGCAAGGCGATACGCCGGCTCAGTTTGGACTTGGGGATGTTGAGCGCGCGGCCGGCGGGCGCAAAACCCTGGTGCTCCACCACCTGCACAAAGTAATAAAGATCGTTGAGGTCTTGCATAAGGTCATTGTTCCTTAAATAGAACGCTGATGGCAAATTTTGCCCACTACTGGCTTCATCGTTCCAGCCTTATCTTCACCTCATGGCAGTTTTTTCTTCTGCCACTTTTTAAGGAGCAGCTCATGAAGAAGGTTTTGGGCATTTACAGCAACCCCCGTCAGCACTGGGTGGGCAATGGTTTTCCGGTGCGCTCGCTGTTCACCTACGACACGCTGGGCCAGCATGTGAGTCCGTTTTTGCTGCTGGACTACGCCGGCCCGGCGGAGTTCAAGCCCGCCAGCACGCCCGACGAGAAACGCGGCGTGGGCACGCACCCGCACCGCGGTTTCGAGACCGTGACCATCGTCTACAAGGGCGAGGTCACGCACCAGGACTCGACCGGCAGCGGCGGCACGATTGGCCCCGGCGATGTGCAGTGGATGACGGCGGCCTCGGGCATTCTGCACGAGGAGTTTCACTCGCCGGCGTTCACGCAATCGGGTGGCCCGTTCGAGATGGTGCAGCTGTGGGTCAACCTGCCGGCCAAGGACAAAATGAGCGAGCCGCATTACCAGGGCATCGTCGACCAGCAGATCCCGTCTGTGGCTTTGCCTGAAGGCGCCGGCAGCGTGCGTGTGATTGCCGGGGAGTACGACGGCCACAAAGGACCGGCGCAAACCTTCACCCCCATCAATGTGTGGGATGTGCGCCTGGGCCAGGGCAAGGAAGCGGCCCTGACCTTGCCCGAGGGCCACACCGCCGCCGTGGTGGTGCTGCATGGCACGGTGCTGGTCAATGGCGAAGTGGTGCGTGAGGCGCAGATGGCGCTGCTGGAACGCGCCGGCGACAGCCTGCGCCTGGAGGCCAACAGCGATGCGACGATTTTGCTGCTGACGGGTGAACCAATTGACGAACCGATTGTCGGTCACGGTCCGTTTGTGATGAACACGCAGGCCGAGATCGCCACGGCGATCAGCGACTTCAACGCCGGCCGCTTCGGCCGTATCAGCCAGGCCACGCGCTGAGCTGAAGTGGCGTCCTGATCCGGCCCCCGCAAGGGGTCGGATCGGGGCGCCAACCCACCCACCCTACCAAGCCCCACCGGGCCTGCCGCGATACGCATGGGCGCGCCGCAGGCCTTTATTGTTTCTGTCCATCCTCACCCTTGGAGCTTCTCATGGGCCCGAAAACTTCTGCCGCCGTCGCCACCATGCTCTGGGGCTTCACCTATGTCGTTTCGACGACCTTGCTGCCGCACAACCCCTTGCTGGTCGCCGCCGTGCGCGCCCTGGGCGGCGCCTTTGCGCTGCTGCTGTTGGCCCGCCATCTGCCGCCGCCGGGCTGGTGGAACAAGCTGATCGTTCTGGGCACCTTAAACGCCGGCCTGTTCTTTGCGCTGCTGTTTATCTCAGCCATGCGTTTGCCCGGCGGCGTGGCCGCCATCTTTCAGGCGCTGGGGCCGCTGTTTGCCATCCTGCTGGGCTGGGCTATTCTGAAAATGAAACCCAGCCTGCTGAAGATTGCCAGCGTGTTGATAGGCGTTGCCGGTGTGGCGCTGGTGGTGCTCAAAGGTGATGCCGGGCTGGATGCGATCGGTGTGGCCGCCGCGCTGGGCGGAACGCTGTCGCTGGCGCTGGGCGGCGTGCTGATGAACAAATGGGGCAAGCCGCCTATCTCCATGTTGGCCTTCACCGGCTGGCAGTTGCTGGTGGCGGGCATGGAACTTTTGCTGGTGGCCTTGCTGGCCGGTGATTGGCCCAACACCCTCACGGCCACCAACGTCGCGGGTTTTGTGATTCTGGCGGTGCTGCTGACGGCCGTGCCTTTTGTGCTGTGGTTCGGCGCCATCGCCAAGGTCGGCGTGGTGGTGGTTGCGCCCTTCTTTCTGCTGGTGCCCATCACCGCTTTTGTGCTGGACGCGCTGATCAAGGGTTTTGTCCCCACCGGTTTGCAGATCGTGGGCGCCGTGATTGTGGTGGCCGGGCTGCTGCTGAGTCAGTGGGTGCCCAAAGCGCAGCGCCAGCACCGTCGCAAAACGCAGCCGCGTCACCCGGCGAAACACTCCTGAGGCCGGTGATGCCGGTCAAACCCTGAAGCGGAAATCGCCCACGCCTCAGGGGTTCACAGGGGGCCAGCAGTGTCTTCGTCCCCGCAGCGGCTGGCCATCGCTCCTTTTTTGATAGCTGCTTGCGCCCATTCAATATGGGCTAGCGCCCTGTTTTTCATACAAACCGGGCGCTGGGCAGCGTACGGCGGCTACAAGCCCTTTTCCACCATGTCCAGCAGGCGCTGGCCGACCTGCTGCATCTGCGGGCCGATGACCGGGCCCAGCGGCCCGTCAATCACCAGCATGGCCAGGCCGTGCACCGCTGACCAGGCGAGGAACTCCGCGCCGGGTCGGCGCTCGGGCGGCATCACGCCGGCGTCAACCATCTGATCGAGCGCGGCGCCCAGCAGCTGGAAGGGGTTGAGGCCGCTGTGGCCGGCCCGGGCCGGGTCGGGTGTGGCTTCTTTCAAATCGTCCGACGGGCCAAAGGCGGTGCGGAACAAACCCGTCTCGGCCTGGGCAAAACGCAGGTAGCCGGTGCCGACCGCACGCACGCTGGCGCGGGCCAGGTCGGCGGGGGGCAGGCCGGGGGGCAGGGCCGCCAGTTCGGCTTCTATCGCCCCGGCCACGGCCGACAGGGCGGCGGCGCGCACCGCCTGCAGCAGGGCCTGGCGGCTGGCGAAGTGGCGGTAGGCGGCGTTGGGCGCCACGCCGGCACGGCGTGTGGCCTCGCGCAGCACCACGGCATCGGGCCCGCCGCTGCGCGCCAGCGCGATGCCGGCCTCCAGCAACACACGCCGCAGGTCGCCATGGCGGTAGGTGCTGCGGGCGGCGGGCGGCCTGGATGCATTTGTCATGACTGCTTACTTTTTGATGTGGACACTGTCCATTGTCTTTGTTATTCTATTGTGGACGGTGTACACAATACGTCGATTTTCCCCTTCAGGCAAGCCACCCCAGGAGACTTTTCATGCAAAAGATCACCCCATTTCTGACCTTCGGCCACCAGGCCGAAGACGCCTTTCACTTCTACACCTCGGTCTTCAGAAACGCGAAGGCCGGCGAGGTCCGCCGTTACGGCGACACCGGGCCGGGCGCGGCAGGCTCGTTCATGACGGGTACTTTCGAGATCGAGGGGCAACAGTTCATGGTGCTCAACGCCGGCTCGGATTTCGGCTTTGCCCCCGGCCTCTCTTTGTTTGTCGACTGCAAGACGCAGGAAGAAATCGATGAGCTGTGGGAAAAACTTTCCACCGGCGGCACCGTCCAGCAGTGCGGCTGGCTGCAGGACAAGTTCGGCGTGACCTGGCAAATCGTGCCCAGCGTGCTGCTCAAGCTGATGGGCGACAAGGACCCGGTCAAGGCCGGGCGTGTCATGAAAGCCATGATGCAGATGGTCAAGCTGGACATCAAAAAGCTGCAGCAAGCCTATGACGCGGCCTGAGGCCCGGCAGGAAACCACCATGAAACTTTATTTCTCGGACACCCTGAACCCGCGCAAAGCCTGCGCGGTGGCGAAATACCTGGGCCTGCCGATAGAGTTTGTCTTCGTCGCGCTGGAAAAGGGAGAACACCGGACGCCCGCTTTCCGCGCGATGAACCCGAATGCCAAGGTGCCGGTGCTGGTGGACGGCGACACCACCTTGTGGGAGTCGAACGCCATCATGTGTTACCTCGCCGCCAAGGCCGGCTCGGACCTGTGGCCCCGGGACAAGCGCCAGATCGAGGTGATGCGCTGGCTGATGTGGGACGCCACGGAGTTTGCGCCGCAAGCCGGCACGCTGTACTTTGAACACATCGTCAAGCCGCGCTTTGGCATCGGCCCGCCCGACGCCGCCGAGGTGCAAAAGGCGACCCAGGGTTTCCTGCGTTACGCCGCCGTGCTGGAGGCCCACCTGCGCGGGCGCCGCTACCTGGTGGGCGAGGCGCTGAGCGTGGCCGATTTTGCGGCGGCCATCACGTTGCCCTATGCCGAAGAGGCGAAGTTGCCGCTGGCCGACTTTCCGGAGATCCGGCGCTGGCATGAGCAGCTCAACAAGCTTGAAGCCTGGCGCGAGCCCTTCACCGCCACGTCGGCCGCACGCGCCTGATGCGCACCGAGCCGATCACTTGCATTCCCCCCACCACCTCTGTCAAAAGGAGATTTCCATGTTAGTCCAGCCCTATTTGTTTTTTGATGGCCGCTGCGAAGAGGCCCTGAACTTTTACAAAACCGCCATCGGCGCCGAAGTGACGGCGATGATGCGTTTCAGCGACAGCCCAGTGCCGCCGTCGCCGGAGATGTGTGCGGGCGGTTCGGACGCCGGCAAGATCACCGGCAATCACATCATGCATGCCAACTTCCGCATCGGCGACACGCAGGTAATGGCCTCGGACGGCATGGCGCAGGGCAAGACCGAGTTCAAGGGCTTTTCGCTGTCCATCACCGCCACCGACGCGGCGCAGGCCGAGCGCCTGTTCAAGGCGCTGGGCGAAGGCGGACAGGTGCAGATGCCCATGAGCGAAACCTTTTTTGCCCACAGCTTCGGCATGGTCGCCGACCGCTTTGGTGTGTCGTGGATGGTGATCCACCCGAAACCTGAGAAGTGAGCGCGCTGGCACGTCGCGGCCAGTCCTCTAATTTTTACCAAGAAGGAGATACCTCTGATGGAATACCCTGTCCAAGCGCAAAAAGAACATGTCTGGCTGCAACAACTGCTGGGCCCATGGACCATGGAAGGCGAGTGCGACGCCCCGCCAGGCGAACCGCCTATGAAAAGCGCGGGCACGGAAAACGTGCGCGGCCTCGGCGACCTGTGGGTGGTCTGCGAGGGCAAGGGCGAGATGCCTGGCGGTGGCCCTTGTGAAATGTTGATGTCGCTGGGTTATGACACAGCAAAAAAAGCGTTTGTCGGCCACTGGGCCGGCTCCATGATGAGTGGCATGTTTGTCTACCGCGGCACGCTGGACGCATCGGGCAAGGTGTTGACGCTGGACACCGAAGGACCGAGCTTCACGGGCGATGGCACGACGGCGCATTACCAGGACGTCATCACCATCAAAAGCAGGGACGAGCGCACCCTGCATTCACAGACCCAGCAAGCCGATGGCTCGTGGCAACGTTTCATGACGGCGACCTACCGGCGGGCGAAGTAGCATTTTTTTGGACCATGCCTATGAGCACACCCCCGCAACTCTCACCGCCGCGCGAGCTGGCGAAGAAAAACGAACTTTGTTTCCCGAACGGGAGCGACGACAACCGGCCTGCGCGCGGCCTGCACCCGCTGAAAATTGATCCGAATGTCAGCGGCGGTGACAACGGCCTGAACTGCACCGCGGGAGCGACGGGTAGCCGGTTCTGAGTTATGCCTATTCATGAGTTTTTTAGACGCAGCGCAATGAAAAAAACGTACCACGGCAGTTGTCACTGCGGCGCGATCCGCTTTGAGGCGGACATCGACATGCGTGCCAACACCTACCGCTGCAATTGCTCGATCTGTTCACGCAATCGCTTCTGGCCAGCGATCGTCGCGCCAGGCGCCTTCCGTCTTTTGTCCGGCCAGTCGGACTTGACAAAATACCTGTTCAACACGAGGCGCAATGAGCACTATTTCTGCAAACACTGCGGCGTCCGACCGTTTGGCATCGGCCGCAGCCCGGAGGGCCATCAGATCTATGGCGTGAATCTGGGATGCCTGGACGATGTGACACCCAAAGAGCTTGCCGCGGTGCCCATCATCTATGTGGACGGCAAACACGACAACTGGTCCGCAGCCCCCTTGATCACAAGCTACTTGTGATCAAGGGGCTTGAAGCCCGGCGCACAGGGCTTGGGCAGTCTTCACGCGATCCGGTTAAAGTGGCGCAGGCCCATGCGCCATCACCTTCATCTGCTTCGTCACGACCTCAGGAGCGCCGCGTGCCCGCCATTATTTCCATTCGCCAGCTGAGCAAAATCTACGCCTCGGGCTTCCAGGCACTGCGTTCGGTCAACCTGGACATCCAGCGAGGAGAAATTTTTGCCCTGCTCGGCCCCAACGGCGCCGGCAAGACCACGCTGATCAATATCGTCTGCGGCATCGTCAAGCCCAGCTCGGGCAGCGTGACGGCCGACGGGCACGACATTGTTCGCGACTACCGCGCGGCGCGCGCCAAGATCGGCCTGGTGCCGCAGGAGTTGTCCACCGACGCGTTTGAAACCGTCTGGTCCACCGTGAGTTTCAGCCGCGGGCTGTTTGGCAAGCCCCCGAATCCGGCGCACATCGAGAAGGTGCTGCGCGACCTGTCGCTCTGGGACAAGAAGGACAACAAGATCATGACGCTGTCGGGCGGCATGAAGCGCCGGGTGCTGATTGCCAAGGCGCTGTCGCACGAGCCGCAGATTTTGTTTCTCGACGAACCCACGGCTGGCGTCGATGTCGAATTGCGCCAGGGCATGTGGCAGATGGTGCGCAAGCTGCGTGACAAAGGTGTCACCATCATCCTGACCACACACTACATCGAGGAGGCCGAGGAAATGGCCGACCGCATCGGCGTGATCAGCAAGGGCGAGCTGATCGTGGTCGAGGACAAGGCGGTGCTGATGCGCAAGCTGGGCAAGAAGCAGCTCACGCTGCAGTTGCGCGCGCCGCTGCAAGCCCTTCCCGCGGCGCTGGCCGGGCTGCCGCTGGAGTTGACCGAGGGCGGCAACACGCTGGTCTACACCTTCGACACCCAGCAGGAGGAAATCGGCATCGGCGAGCTGCTCAAGCGCCTGGCCGGCCTGGGCATCGACTTCAAGGACCTGCATTCGAGTGAAAGCTCGCTGGAGGACATCTTCGTCAGCCTGGTGCACGCGGCCCCGCCTGCGCAAGCCCTGCAAAAGGAGGCCGCATGAACTGGCACGGCATCAGCGCCATCTACCGCTTCGAGATGGCGCGCACTTTCCGCACCCTGATGCAGTCCATCGCCTCGCCGGTGATCTCGACCTCGCTGTATTTCGTCGTCTTCGGCGCGGCCATCGGCTCACGCATGGGCGACATCGACGGCATCCGCTACGGCGCCTTCATCATTCCCGGCCTGGTCATGCTGTCGCTGCTCAACGAGAGCATTTCCAACGCAGCCTTCGGCATCTACATGCCCAAATGGTCGGGCACGATTTACGAGCTGTTGTCGGCGCCGGTGTCGTCCATGGAGGTGGTGATGGGTTATGTGGGCGCGGCGGCCAGCAAGTCGGTGCTGCTGGGCCTGCTGATCCTGGCGACGGCGCGCCTCTTCGTGCCTTACAGCATTGCGCACCCCTTCTGGATGTTGTGTTTTTTGCTGCTGACCGCGCTGACCTTCAGCCTGTTCGGTTTCATCATCGGGCTGTGGGCGGACAACTTCCAGAAGCTGCAGGTCGTCCCGATGATGATCGTCACGCCGCTAACCTTTCTGGGCGGCGCGTTTTATTCGATCAACATGTTGCCACCGATCTGGCAGAAGATTGCCCTGTTCAACCCGGTGGTCTACCTGATCAGCGGCTTCCGCTGGAGTTTTTACGGCGTGGCCGATGTCAATGTGGGCATCAGCGTGGCCGCCATCCTCGGCTTTCTGGCGCTTTGCCTGGGCACGGTGGGGTGGATTTTCCGCACCGGCTGGAAGCTCAAGGCCTGAGGCCCCCCGGCGCAGCGCGCCAGGTGCCCATCTATCGCTATCTATTTTATAGCTGATTGCGCCCGTCCAGCAAAGGCTGAAGGCCAATTTGGCTTATAAATTTGGCACAAACGCGCGGCTGGCCAGTGCTTGAAAAAGTGCCGGCCTGCCTCATCTCATTGGTTTGAAAGCTCACGCCCGAAAGGCCCCGCCATGCCCGCCAGCCCCGTCCTCCAGATCAAGCCTCTTGGTTTTCCATGGGAGACCATCGATCCTTTTCTGTTCTGCGCCTACCACGACGACGCCTATCCTCCGGCGAATGCCGATATGGGGCCAGCCGCCTCGCTGGCCGGCCGCGCCATCGGCCAGGACTTCAGCCGCAAGGATGGCTGGAGCATGTACCACGGCGAACAGGTGCCGGGTTTTCCGCCACACCCGCACCGCGGTTTTGAAACCGTGACGATTGCGCGCAAGGGCCTGATCGACCACGCCGATTCGCTGGGTGCCGAAGCACGTTTTGGCCAGGGCGATGTGCAGTGGCTCACCACCGGCAAGGGCATTGTTCACTCCGAGATGTTTCCGCTGCTCAAGGAAGATGCGCCCAATCCGCTGGAGCTGTTCCAGATCTGGCTGAACTTGCCGGCACGCAGCAAGATGGCCGAGCCCTACTTCACCATGTTCTGGTCGGAAAAAATTCCGCGCCGGGTGGATACCGATGCAGACGGCCGCACGACCGAAGTCGCGGTCATCGCGGGGCAACTGCAGGCCACGGGCCAGGACGCAACTACGTCACTTGTACCGCTGGCGCCGCCGCCTGATTCCTGGGCCGCGCAGGCCGACGCCGACGTGGCGATCTGGACGATTCGCATGGCGCCCGGCGCGCGCTGGACCTTGCCCGCAGCCACAGGCCAAGGCACGCGGCGCAGCCTGTATTTTTTCAAGGGCCAGTCGGTCAACATCGCCGGCCAGGACGTGAACAGTGCGTCGACCATCGAGTTGCGCGCCGATGCGGCGGTAGAGCTGATCAACGGCAGCGAGCTCAGTGAATTTTTGCTGCTGCAGGGCAAACCCATTGGCGAGCCGGTGGCGCAATACGGCCCCTTTGTGATGAACACCCAGGCAGAAATCATGCAGACCATGGCCGACTACCGGCGCACGCAGTTTGGTGGCTGGTCGTTTGACAGCGACGCGCCTGTGCACGGGCGCGACCCGGCGCGCTTTGCCAGGCACCCGGACGGGCGCGAGGAAAACCCGGAATCCTAAGCACCCTTTGTCCTCAAAACCCCTGGTCCAAACCGCCCGCAGGTGACGCGCCAGCCAGGCCTAGGGTGTCTTGAGCATTTTCTGCATGAACTGACCGCTTTTTTCTTTGAGCTTGCGCTCGGCTGTCGCCCGTTCGGCAGGGGAGGCTGAGGCTTCATTGCAGCGCGAGGTCATGCGCTGAAAATTTTTGCCGCAATTTTGGGCCATCCGCTTGGCGTCGTCCCAGCCCTGCGTCTCGCCGTAAAAACGGATGGCCTCAGGCCAAGCTTCCTCGGCGTTCTGGAAATAACTCAAACCTTGATCCATCACTTTTTTGGCAGCGGCGGTTTGCCGTCCCTCTTGAAGCCCGCTGCTGCGTGTCTGGTAAATTTTCCAAGCCCGGTCGGACTCCGATTTGAAATTGGCCTCCAGCACCTGGCCCGGGTCAATGCGTCTATTTCTCGCCGTGGCCGGTTGCTTGCTCAAGACGGTGTAGAGCGCATACAGGGGTAGCGCGTGGCTGGCCGTCACCCCGGTGGTGGCTTTCCTCGCCTGTGCCAGCGCACCAGGATCACCGGGGGCTTTGAGCACCGCGAGTGCCAGCGCGTAATTGCTCAAAAGCGTCGCCGTGCGCTTTTCCTTGCGCGCCGCTTCAAGGGATCGGCTCACCGGTTCTTTGTCGATGTGAAGTTCCGGAATGGACGCGACGGCCAAGGCCAAGGTATCCATTCGCTCAACCGTTAGCGGATGGTCACTGCGCAGCTTCTCTGACACCTTGTTGAGTTCAAACGCAAACTGCTGCAAGGCGCTGTCCACATTGGCACTGACCTCACCTTGCGATTGGGCCAGGGACACACTCAGCGCGCTGTTGGGTGTCGGGTTTTGTTTGGCGATTTTGCTGATGGCTCGCTCCCTAACCATCTTGAGAATTTGCGCTTGTTTTTCCTTTTCATTGGCTTCGTTTTTTTCTTCCCAACTTGCCATGCGCTCCAGAAAAGCCTTCATGCCATGTTCGTAGGAGTAGCCCAGCTTCAACGAAACATTGAGGCCGAAATTATCCGCGGCGCTTTCCTGCGACCGCCCATAGACCGTGGTGACCAGCCCGCGCCCCAGGACGTAAGCGGTCGCCATGCTGTCGACGTCCGTCCAGCCCGTGGCTTGCGTTGTTTTTTGGACCAGTGCCACCCCCAGCGCCAACAAGCTGGCGGTCGCATCCGCATTGGCGACAGCGCCCTCCAACTGGTGGTAATGCAGGTAGACATGGCCAAATTCGTGGCTCAAGAGGGCCACCAGTTCATCCTCACTCTGGACTGAATTCAGCCACGGCAAAGAAACATACAGATTGCCAGCCCCAGTGGCATAAGCCTGTAGGGCTTCGTTGGCGAGAATGTGAACACTGCCTGGCCAGTCCGGCACACCAGCCTGGGTTTTGATGCGGGCATACAGGCCATTCAAATAACGCTGCATCTCCGGTGCATTCACCAGACCGAAGCCACGTGCCCGTTGATTGAGCTCGTCCTGCGCCACAGTGGGCCAGGTACGTTCGCTAGGCGGCGGCAAGGCCGCGGTGGGGCTCAGGGGTGCAGCGCCCAACTGGCTGGCAAACGGCAGTTCCGCCAAGCTCGTGGGCATGGTCTTGCAACCCGCAAGCAAGGCCAGGGTGGCCACAAAAGCGCTCGCCTTCAGGTTGCGCCATCGACGCACGGTGATCTTATTTACAGGCATCTTTACCGGCTCCTGGCGTGGCAATGGTCGCGCCCGGCATGGCGCGGGAAGCCGTACCGCAACCCGCGGTACTGCCACGGCTGATGCGCACCTGCAAGCCACGCAACCAGTAGGCCTGGCCGGCGATGAGCACCTGGTGGTAGCCGGTTTTGGTGGCCTGGATGATCAAGGGCAGGCCTGCCTCTCCCATCGTGATCTGGCGAACGGCCTGCGCGGCACCGGGTTGTTCATACAGGTCCAGGCTGGTACGACTGCTGGGACTGGGCGCGACGATTTTGTCCTGCGCCATCACCGCCTGAACGGGCAAGGCCAGCAAGGCCGTGAGAAAAACTTGCTTAGGGTTCATGTCTTTTTTCTTTCAGGGCAGCAGCACAGGCTGCGGAATGTTTGCACGGTTCGTCGCTTCGCAGAGGGTTGGACGCTGGTGGCCCAAACAACGTCCATTTCATTTTTTTCATATAGCCCAGACCTTCGGCGAGCAGCGTCATGCTGACCAGTTCAACCACAGGCAACATGCCGATGCGGAACCACCCTTGCAAGAAGGCAATCAAGCCCATGGCCGCCACGGTTTGAAGCGACAACCGCAGCAGCCAGGCCAGCCCGGTCGCCACCAACTGTGCCACCCGTTGTGTCCGTTTGATCGGGCAAGGATCAGTCAGTTTTCGGACGATCTCTCTTGTCCATTGGTAGCGCTCATGCAAGTGAAACCTTTTTTGGCCCAGGAACCAACTCCAAAAAAGATGTACCGCAAAAACGGCGCTGACGGCCAGCAAACCTGGCGCCAGCAACGGCCACGCTGGCGGCAGCGTCCATTCGGCACTCAGTTTGTAGTTGCCCTCATAGGTCAACAAGTTGTCCAGCGCCATGGCATGCATGTAGACCCCGGGCAGCTTCCCATGCACGGGTGATTCGGCAAAATCGTTGTAGCCCGGCACATTGGCGCCCACCAGGACATAACGTCCCGCCAGATAAGGCGCCAATTTGTCTTCCGGCAACTCACCCAACTGGGCCATGGAGAGCGTCCGGTGATAAGGGCACAGGGGCGCAGAGGAAGCGTCTTCCCACAGTCGGCGCAAGACACCGGGAATCAAGGTCCACAGTTCCGGCTGACCCGGGCGGCAGTGTTGCAAACGTTCCGGCCTGTCGGCCTGAGGGGCCGAGTTGTGTCCCCACACCAATGCCATGGGCGCCGTTTCTTCGCCCAGGTCCAGATGCGCCACGTCCTGCGCGATCGTCATGGCCGCACTGCGGTAGCTGGGCTGCTGCGCGGATTGATCCGCTGGCCCGGGTTGCCAGCCACTGTCGGTCAGATGACGACTCAGCGGATAGCTCCAGGCGAGGCCGTCCAGGGAGTCGGGCAGGTAATCTACTCCCACCAGCGTGAAACAGGTGGGCTCGCTGCCAGAAAGATTCGCGCCCAAGCCCGCGCGTACCGTCAGGCGTCCGTTGTCAGGAGAGGACATCGCCGCCAGGAAGACCGGTACCTTGTACTTGTAGCGCAGGGTGCACAAGGCCTGGTTCAGAGCCGTGATCGTTGGATCATCACGCTCTTGTCCGAAAGTGATGTCCAGCAGGATCGCCTTGGGACGAGCTTTGGGGTCTGAGGCCAAACGCAGAAGCGCGTCGGCGTGGTCCTGGTAGCTGATAGGCCAGGCACTGGCACTGCTTTGGAGAAATTGCGGGTCGTACATCACGACCGTTATCCGGTCGCGTGCCTTGGCGGGGTAAGCGAACTGGGCTGTTAGCGGCGCCTGCGCGCGCGCCATAAAGCGGGTTAACGCCATGCCGCTGTCGTTGATCTTGTCTCCCAGCCAGAGCATGCCAAACGACACGCCCATCAGGATCAGCAACGCCCACACCAGCGCCCACGGCGTCCAACCACGCAACGCTGACTTGTCATCAATGACCTGAAATGCCTTCTTGAATACCTCCAAAAAGCTGTCCCACCCATCCGCTAATATTTTTATCATGCTGCCGTACTGTTGAAAACGAGTCGCCATGGTGTGTGTGCCGTGACGCAGCGCCTGTGCAGTCTATCCGGTATCACACACTGATTCAGCCCGAGTCCCTGCGGTTTTATGCGGGCCAAGTAAACTCAGCAAGCCCTGGCGGGCAGGCGCGGATGACAGTCACCGGCGCCGCATTTCACACGAGGTGGCTTGATGGCGATTGGATGGCTGGCAGTTTTGCAAATGGTTCCCTGGTCGGACGTGATCAACAACGCGCCCAAGGTGGCCGATGGCGCCAAAAAACTGTGGAAGGCTGTCGGTAAAAAACCGCCGCCGCAGGCGCTGCCGGATGAAGAAGCCACGGCCGCGCTGTCGCCCGAGGCGCAGGCCATGGCCACCTTGCAAGCGCGTATCGCCGCCATGGAAGAAGCTGCGGACGAACTGCACAACCAGATGCTGGCCTCGTCCGAGTTGATCAAAACCCTGGCCGAGCAGAACACCCAGTTGATTCAGCGCATCGAACTCAGCCGCGTGCGACTGTTGCTGTTGGCCGGCGTGACGGTGGTGGTCGCCATCGTTGCCGTGGTGGGGCTGACGTTGACGCTGGCGCGCTGATGCAGGCGCCGCTCCAGCCCGTCACATTGTCCGGACAGCATGTCCGGCTGGAACCCCTGACCATTGCCCATGTGCCCGCGCTGGCACGGATTGGGCTGGTCCCTGAACTCTGGCGACTGCAGCCGGCGCCCATCAGCAGCGAGGACGACATGCGCGCCTATGTCGCCCAGGCGCTGGATGATCAGCGGCGCGGCGTCAGCCTGCCTTTTGTGATCCTCCACAGCGACACCAGCGAGGTGATCGGTAGCACGCGTTACATGGACATCGCGCCGGCCCATGACCGACTCGAAATAGGCGCCACCTGGCTGGCACCGGCCTGCCAGCGCACAGGCGCCAACACCGAGGCCAAACGCCTGCTGCTGACCCACGCGTTTGAAACCTTGCAGACCATTCGCGTGGTGTTCAAGACCGAGGTGCTCAACGAAGCGTCGCGCAAGGCGCTGGCACGCCTGGGCGCGGTCGAAGAAGGCGTCTTTCGCCAACACTTGGTGACCGCATCGGGGCGCAGGCGGGACATGGTTTATTTCTCGATTCTGGAGACCGAGTGGCCGACGGTCAAAGCCGGCTTGCTGAGCCGGCTTCGCGGAGAACCTTCACCTAGTCCCAGGCGGGCGCCAGCCCCTCGGGATTAACCAGGCGTTCGCCCCGGTCCAGCGCGACAATTTGCGCCATGTCTTCATCCGTCAGGCGCAACTGCTGCGCCAGCAAATTGCTTTGCAGGTTAATGCGCTGGGTCGATGAGGGAATCACCGCGTAACCCAATTGCAGAGCCCAGGCCAGCACCACCTGCGCCGTGGTCGCGCCATGTCGCGTCGCGATCTGCTGGATCACCGGGTCTTGCAGCACCTTGCCGTAGGCCAGCGTCATGTAGGAGGTGATGTGGATGCCCTGGCTGCGTGCAAAGTCCACCAGCTTGCGGTTTTGCAGGTAGGGGCTGAGCTCGATTTGCTGGGTCGCGATGTTGGCTGCGCCAACGATGTTTATCGCCTCCTGCATCAGGGCGATGTTGAAGTTGGAAATGCCAATCTGTTTCGTCAGGCCTTGTGCCTTGGCCTCCATCAAGGCGCCCAGGGTGTCGGCCAGCGGCACGGCAGCGCCCGGTGATGGCCAGTGGATCAGCGTGAGGTCGACATGGTCGGTGCGCAGCTTGGCCAGGCTGTCCTTGAGACTGGGCATCACGCGGTCTTTGGCGAGGTGTTCGGTCCAGATTTTGGTGGTCAGAAACAGTTCGCTGCGCGGCACGCCGCTGGCTTCGATGGCCTGGCCGATCTCGGCTTCGTTGCCGTAGATCTGCGCGGTGTCTATGGCGCTGTAACCGAGGTCAAGCGCGTTGCTGACGGAGTCCATAACGACTTGCTCTTTGAGCCGGAAGGTGCCGAGACCGAAGGCGGGGATGCTCATGGTGATGTCCTTGTTGATTGTTAAATAAATTAGTGCGCAACCACAGGGCTAGCGTTGGCCGCGCGGACCGGCACGCCGTCTCTGGTATCGAGGCGACCGCTCCAGTAGGTCAGGGCCAGCGCACCCAGCACCACGACCGCACCTATCCAGGGTGTGTGCATCAGGCCAAGGTGGGTCACCACCAGGCCGCCGGCCCAGGCCGCAAAAGCGATGCCGAGGTTGAAGGCGGCGATGTTCAGGCCCGAGGCCACGTCCACCGCCTGCGGCGTGTGGCGTTCAGCCTGGCGCACCACATACACCTGCAGGCCAGGCACGTTGCCAAACGCCACGGCGCCCCATAAAAACACGGTGGCGACCGCTAGAGAAGGGTGCGGCGCGGTGAAGTTAAAGACCAGCAGCACGGCTGCGAGCAAGGCGAAGATGAGTTTCAGCGCGGCAATCGGCCCCTTGCGGTCGGCCAGCTTGCCGCCCCAGATGTTGCCGGCCGCCACCGACACGCCGTAGACCAGCATCACCCAGCCGACAGCACCGACGCCAAAACCGGCCTGCTGCAGAATGGGCGCAAGAAAGGTAAACGGAATAAAAGAGCCGCCGTAACCCACGGCCGTGGTGGCATACACCAGCAGCAAACGCGGCTGGGTCAAGACCTTGAACTGCTGCGTCAATGATGCCGGCGGTGTGTGCTGGATGCTGCGTGGAATGAACAGCAAGCTCACGACAAAAGCGATGGCGCCCAGCGCCGACACCGCCAGAAAGGTCTCACGCCAGCCGAAATGCTGGCCGATGAAGGTGCCCAGCGGCACACCGGTGACCAGCGCCACCGTCAAACCAGTGAACATGATGGCAATCGCACTCGCGGCTTTTTCCTTGGGCACCAGACCGGTGGCGATGGTCGAGCCGATGGAGAAGAACACACCGTGCGCCAGGCCAGTCAAAATACGCGCGGCCACCAGCGAGTTGTAGCCGGGCGCCTGCCAGGCCAGCAGGTTGCCGAGTGTAAACAGCGCCATCAGACCGAGTAGCAGGGTTTTGCGCGGCAGCTTGCCGGTCAGCGCGGTCAACACCGGTGCGCCTATGGCAACACCGAGCGCATACAGGCTGACCAGCAGGCCAGCGGAAGGCAGGCCGATGTTCAGGTCGGCCGCCACGGTGGGCAAGAGACCAACGATAACGAACTCGGTCGTTCCGATGGCGAAAGCGCTGATGGTCAGCGCGAGAAGGGCAATAGGCATAAAAGGCTCCGTAATTTTCACGAAGCCTGTAGTGTGGGATTTTTATCCTTGCAGAATAAGCCGTATTCACGCAGAATATTATTGACTCAAAGTCAACAATGAGGCGACCATGAAAACCACCCTCGAAGAACTGCTGGCCTTTCGCGCGGTGGTCGACACCGGCTCCATCACGGCGGCGGCCGACCAGCTGGGACAGACCGTGTCGGGCATCAGCCGGGCGCTGGGGCGTCTCGAAAAAAAGTTGGCCACCACCTTGCTGCGCCGCACGACGCGGCGGCTGGAGCTGACCGAAGAAGGCCAGACCTTTCTGGCACGCACACGTGCCATCCTGGATGCGATGGACGAGGCCGAGGACGAACTGGTGGCGCGGCGCCAGCAAGCTGTCGGGCTGCTGCGCGTGAATGCCGCCTCGCCCTTCATGTTGCACGCCATCGTGCCGCTGGTGCCCGAGTTCAGCACCTTGTTTCCCCAAATTCGCCTGGAGCTCAACACCGACGAGCTGAACGTGGACTTGCTGGCGCAACGCACCGACATCGCGATACGCATAGGGCCGCTACGCGACTCGACCTTGCATGCGCGGCCGCTGTGCAGCAGCCGACTGCGTGTGCTGGCCAGCCCGGCTTATCTTGAAAAGCATGGCAAGCCGAAACGTGTGGCAGACCTCGCCAACCATGCCCTCATAGGCAACAGCCAATTGGCCACATTGAACCAGTGGCCGCTGCGCGGGCCGCAGGGCGACAGCTACGCCGCGACCCTGGCCTTCAGCGCCTCCAGCGGCGTAACCATGCGGCATCTGGCGCTGGCCGGCGTAGGCATTGTCTGCCTGGCCGACTTCATGAGCGAAGCCGACCGTGCGCGCGGTGATTTGGTGCAGCTACTCACGCGCGACACGGTGGAAGTGCGGCAGGCGGTCAACGCGGTGTATTACCGCAACACAGCGCTGTCCTCGCGCATCACGGCCTTTCTGGATTTCATTGCCGCGCGCCTGCAATGACATACGTCGAGGTAGCCAAATAAACAGGTCAAAAAAATGCGCCCGACGGCGCAAAAAAGGGCATACAGAACGGACCGGGCAGGCACTCGTCTGGCCTTGCCGGCGCCGCGGTCAGTGGGTGCCGACTCAGAGCACCAGTTCTTTTTCCACGTCCTGCACCTTGCGGCGAGCCAGGGCCAGGTTGGACTTGGATTTTTCGAGGACCACGTAGAGAAACAAGCCCTCGTTGCGGCCCATGGGACGAATCAGATGGTACTGTTTTCCGAGCGTGATCAGGATGTCTTCGATCACATCGTTGAGCCCCAATGAACGCATGGTTTTGAGTTTGGCGCGCATCACTTCGGTGTTGCCGGCGGCGGCGACTTCCAGGTCCACCCCGCTGCCGATCTGGCCCAGGATCATCCCGCTTGACGAATCCACCAGCGCGGCACACATGGCGCCGTCCAGTGTCAAAAGTTCTTCCATCGCTTGCTTGATTGTTGCCATTGTCAGTTTCTCCTTCGCGCGTTATAAAAAAATCCTGCAGCTGCGCACACCACAGGATTGAACAAATTTTTCAGGAAGACAGGCCCTCGGCGAATGGCCCCGAGGCCCGTGCATGCCGCAACCAGCCCTGCCAGTCCACGGCTTGCGTGCGGGTGACGGCCACCAGCAACAAGGACGGGTCACTGGGACAAGCCGTCAGCGCCAGCCAGCCGTTCTGGAAAGCCAACATGGCCAGGTTCAAACGCCCCAGGGCCACCAGGTTTTCCTTGACACGTGCATGGATGCGCCAAAACTCCACGGCGGCTTCGCTGAGCGGCTCGACATCGGCGAACTCGCCGGCGCTGTGCAAGACCAGGCCGGACGAACACTCCACCAGCGAGCAACCCTGGATGCCGTCAAAGGCGGCGAGCTCAGAGAGGTACTGGTCGATCAGCGGGATCACGGCGCCTCACCCAGTTGCTGCGCCGTCTGCTTGGTGAAATACACCATTTGTGCGAGGACCGCGTTTTTGTTGGCCACCACGCTGAGGATCATGGGATACACCGCATGTGCGACGTGAATCATCACGACATAGCCGTTTTCGGATTCGATGGAAATGCTCTCGTGCGCCCCGACCTGGCTTTCTTCGCCGACCACACTGCAGATGGCGGCGATGGAGCTGGCCATGGCCGCCAGCTTGGCGCCGTCGCTGGCGTTTTCCACCCGGGAGGCCAGATCAAAACCGTCAGCGGTGGAGACCACCGCCGCCACGGCGCCATGCACCTGGCGCATCAGGCTCTTCAATGCGTTTTCAGCCAGCGTAGTCAGATGCGGTGGTAGCGTCATGGTGTTTTCTGGAAGGTTGGAAGGCCGTGGCATCCGGGGCCATGCCCGGTAAACCCTCGGCCGGTGACTTGCTTTCAAACTGGGTGAGCAACAGGTCCATCAACATCAGGACTTGTTGCTGCTCGCGCACATCCACGGGCAGCAGCGGGCACAACACACCAGCGGCATGCAAGGCCTCGGCATAGGCGTCCAGGCCGGGCTCCGGGTGGGTCTCCATGCGCCCCACGCCCACCACGCAGGCGGCGTCGCGTATCAAGTCCTTGAAGCCCTGCAGATAAACCGCGAGGTCGGCCAGCGGGTCGGGCCGAGCGTTGTCGATCAGCACCACGATACCGAGCGCGCCCTGCGCCAGGATGCGCCACATGAAAGAAAACCGCTCTTGCCCGGGCGTGCCATACAGCCGCAGCTTGTCGCCGTTGTCGAGGGTGAGTTCGCCGTAGTCCAGCCCCACGGTGGTAGTGGCCTTGTCGAACGCGGTGTCGTTGTTTTTGACGTCGGTGCGCACCGGCGCGGTTTCACTGATCGCGGCAATCGCCGTTGTTTTGCCGGCGCCTGTGGTGCCGGTCAGCAGGATTTTGTATTCGTTCATTTGGCGGTGGGTGTCCTGACCAACATCTCCAGGCGCGAACGGATGCGGGCAATCAGACCCAGGTATTCGACGGGAGGGTTCCTCTGAGCCGTGGGCGCAGCGGTGTGAATGTGGCCCGGCGCGTCCCGCACCTCGTCCATCACACGCAGCAGCCCGACGGCTCTCAGGGCATCCACAAAGGTCTGGCACAACACCAGCGGAAACTGGGTGCGGTCGGCCAGCTCGGTGAGGCTGACGGGTTGGCCTGTCAGCGCCGTGGCCAGCTTGAGGTAACGGTTATCGCGCTGCAGCAGGGCCGGCTCCGGCCAACGCGTCAGGGAGACGCGCTGATTGAAAAGTACCTGCACAGGCGCCGGCGCATCAACGGCTTGCGGACCTGCGGGCCGCGCGGCGCGACTGGCGATTTCATCGCCGGCCTGGTCCAGGTGGCTGATGACATCGGCAATCCGCAGGGGCAAGCTAAGCCCGCGAAAGTCCGTGCCTGCTGAAGCGCTGACACGGATGAGCACATGGCCGGCCAAATCCTCGATTCTGGTTGGCTCACCCGTGACCTGTGTTCCCAGAACAAACAGGTCAGCGTCTGCGCCGTCGGTGTGTTGCCAGACATGCCGGGTTTTGCCCTGAAGCACCCGCACGACGGACTTGAAAACAATCTCGTCACGCGAGGCGATCTGGCGCAAGGTGTAGCGGAAGGAGGGCGTACGTAGGCCAGGTGAGACGTCAGGCATGATGCAGCTGCGCCTCCGTTGGCCGGGTGGCCGCATGGCGGCACGGCCTTGGCTTGAACCAGGCCGATGCCACGACGTCACAGGTCGAAGCAACACCCCATTCGCGCTGGCTATTTTTGATCTTTTGCACAGTACCACCCCCTGTTTATTTGTGATAGCGCCGATTCAGTGTGACGGGGGGGACCTGGCTGGATTAGGTAGTTCTACAGCTGAGGCCTAGCTGAATACGCTAGCCGGTCAACACACAAAATTCTCAGGAACATGCCACGGCCCGCCGAGGTGTGGCAAGCACCGCCGCGCGCAAACGCCCGGTGATTTAATCGTGTGGCAGACGAAGGTTGGGCGCAAACCGATCCGCTGGCCAGATCACTTTGACGCAGCTGCCGCTGCGCCGGCCTGGCGAAAATTCGATGCGCCCGCCTATGCTTTCGGCGCGCGCCATCATGGAACGAACACCCATGCCAGCGCTGATGATGCTGGCCCCAAAACCAATGCCGTTGTCTTCAATTTCCAGCATCAAGTCGGGCCGACGATCGGTGAGTTTGAGCCGGATCCGTGTGGCCTTGCCGTGGCGCAGCGCATTGACAATCCCTTCCTGGGCAATGCGGTAGAGGTGGACACCGGTCTCGGCCGGCACATCGTCGAACGGCCCGCTCATCCTGAATTCGCAGGGAACACCCTTGAGCAACGTCCAGTCGCTGGCCAGCCTTTCCATGGCATGCCCGAAACCGCCCGCATACGTGTCCACCGGCATCAGGCCGCGCGCCAGGCCGCGTGTCATTTCAATCGCCCCCTGCAACTGGCCCATCACATTGTCCAGGCGCACTGACAACACGGCATCGTCGGGCACCAGGCCTTTGAGGCTGCCCAGCATCAGGGAGATGCCGGTCAGCTCAGAGCCCAACGAATCATGCAACTCGCGGGCAATCGCCGACTGCTGCTTGTCCAGTTCAGTGGCCAGCAGGCGCTCGTAACCGGCGCGGGCCTTGCGTGCCTGGATTTCAAGCAGGTGGTGATCGGACGCACGATGTACCGCGGTGATGAAATGCGGCTGACCGTTCAAGATCACGCAGGAAAGTTTGGGCATCATCTGCACCAGCTCGCCGTCTTTGCCTTTGAGCTTGAGCCAGCCGGTGGGAATGCGCCGGCCCGCCACCACGGCTTTTCGGCGCTGCAGGGCCAGTTGCTGATCACCGTCGGCGACCAGGTCGGTGATCAACATACCGGCCAGGGATTCATCGGGGCCATAACCGAGCAGGCGGCTGATCTCGGGGTTGGAATAAATCACCTGCCGCTCATTGGAAATCAGGACGCCAGCGTGGAGGCCTTCGACCATGGCGCGCAGCACGTGCGGAAGCTGTTCGCCCAGCGGTGCGTGCACCATGGCCACGCCAGCGCTGGTGGAGCCGGCTTCTTGTCCTTGTTGTTGTGTGCTTTTTATGTTCATCGTCCATGACTCAGGCAAGGTCCATGGTACGGGAGTCCGCGCGAATGGAGTGCGTCAAAATGAGAACGTTGCGACCGTCGGCACGTCCGTCAGCAAGGCTTATGCGACGGCTGCTAAGTACTCATACCTAAGACCACACCGTATCCACATCAACTCCCGTTAAGCTCTGCGTGTTTGCTTTGCAAGGCCTTGCGTTGCACAGCAAACACGCCAACGATCTTTCTGAAAACACAAGCGAATACCAAAGTATTCCAGGGTGAATTCAAAAGGCCGCCAGCTTAATGCGAATGGCTTCAAAGCCCACAACATAGAGACTGACACCCCGCCCATGAAGTCAGTATTTGTTCTTGATGATCACGACATTGTTCGTTTTGGCCTGGAGACCTTGATTGCCAGCTACGAACCTTCGCTCAGGCTGGTCGGCGCGGCCGCAAACCTGGCGACCGGCTTGCGGCAGATCGGCGAACTGCGGCCCGACCTCGTCATCAGCGACATGTCGCTTGGTGAGTCCAAGGGACTGGACACGGTGGCCGCGGTGGTGCAGGCGCAAGGCCACAGACCGGTGCTGGTGGTGTCCATGCACGATGAACTGATTTATGCCGAGCAGGTGCTGGCGCTGGGCGCCAAGGGTTATGTGATGAAGGAAAACGCACACGCCACGGTGGTGCCGGCGGCCTTTGCGCTGCTGCGCGGCGAGACCTGGGTAAGCCCGAAGGTCAACGCGCGAATGCTCAACCGTGTGATGAAACGCTCGCCCATCCATGTCCAGCCAGGCAGTGGCGATGCGGACGTTCCGTTGAGTGCCCGCGAGGTGCAGGTGCTCGAAAAACTCCGGAACGGAAAAACCACCAAAGAAATTGCCTTTGTCCTGGGCCTGAGCTCACGCACGATTGATGTTCACCGCGCCAACATCAAGCGCAAGCTGCGCCTGAAAAGCGGCTCAGAACTGATTGCGTTTGCGATCACCCGCATGTGATCCACACCGGCTCGCGGGGCCATCGGTGTAGGGGCTTCAGCGCGCCCAGCGGTGAAACCGTGCAGCATCTATCGCCGAAGTCGACCGTCCGCGCCGCAGCACCCACCCTACAATGCCGGGGCGCCCCGCCTCATAAAAATTTACTCCACGTCGGTGCCCAACGGTTGCGATGTGCGACGCATGGCCTGTCAACCCTCTTCATGGCTTGAAACTCCGGCGTCCGACCCCGAGCTATGTCTCAAAGACGCCGGCCTCGTCATCCCTCCGCTTTCCTGTGGCCCACCCGGCCATGTTTTTTACTCGATTGACCTTTCAGGAAAACCGTGACTCTTTCTTTTCGCACCACCGCCTCCCTCCTTGTTCTGTCCATCGCATCGCTGAGCTTGCCCTCGCTGGCCCATGCCAAACGTATGGGGGGCGGCGTCAAACCGCGTGTATCGGCCAGCCCCAAGGCCCCGGTCAAAGCCGCCACGCCAGCAGCCCCTGCGGCTGCACCGGCAGCGGCCACAGCGGCGCCTGCTGCCGCACCCGTACGCGGTCCCGGCATGATGGGCACCCTGGGGGCTGTTGCCGTGGGCGCCGTGGCCGGCTCCATGGTGGGCAATGCCATCGCCGGTTCACCGGACAAAAACGCCAAGAAAGCCGAGGCCAAAGCCGCCGAAGCAGAAGCACACACACTGCAGCGAAAGGCCGACGAAGCCAAACGCAAGGCTGAACAGGCGCGCTCCGCGGCCATATAAACCCCTGGGGCCTGGACCCGCGCCAGGCCCAGCCCCATGAAAAAAGCCAACGCTGTTGCCAGCGTTGGCTTTTTTTTGGACGCGAGAAACGTCTTACTTGCTGACCACGCGCACCATTTCCAGGCACTTGTTGGAGTAGCCCCATTCGTTGTCGTACCAGGCCACGATCTTGACGAAGGTGCTGTCCAGCGCAATGCTGGCGTCGGCGTCAAAAATCGAGGTGCGGGTATCGCCGCGGAAGTCGGTGGCCACCACCTTGTCTTCGGTGTAACCGAGGATGCCCTTGAGCGCACCTTCGCTTTGCGCTTTCATTTCGGCGCAGATTTCTTTCAGCGTGGCTTCCTTGTTCAGCTCACAGGTCAGGTCCACCACCGACACGTCGGAGGTCGGCACGCGGAAAGACATACCGGTGAGCTTTTTGTTCAGCTCGGGAATCACCACACCGACGGCCTTGGCGGCACCGGTGCTGGAAGGAATGATGTTTTCCAGAATGCCGCGGCCGCCGCGCCAGTCCTTGTTGCTCGGGCCGTCCACGGTTTTTTGCGTGGCGGTGGCGGCGTGCACGGTGGTCATCAGGCCACGCTTGATGCCCCACTTGTCGTTCAGCACCTTGGCCACAGGCGCCAGGCAGTTGGTGGTGCAGGAGGCATTAGAGATGATGGCCTGACCCGCGTAAGTCTTGTCATTCACACCAAACACAAACATCGGGGTATCGTCTTTGGACGGTGCCGAGAAGATGACTTTTTTCGCGCCGGCGGCCAGATGTTTTTCACCCGAGGCCTTGTCCAGGAACAAACCGGTGGATTCGATCACCACCTCCGCGCCGACTTCATTCCACTTCAGGTTGGCCGGGTCGCGCTCTTGCGTCAAACGGATTTTTTTGCCGTTGACGATCAAGGTGTTGCCCTCGACCGAAACCTCGCCCTTGAAGCGGCCATGCACCGAGTCGTACTGCAGCATGTAGGCCAGGTAGTCGGGCTCGAGCAAATCGTTGATGCCGACGATTTCAATATCGCCAAAGCTCTGCACCGCCGAGCGGAACACATTGCGGCCGATGCGACCGAAACCATTGATGCCTACCTTGATCGTCATGCTTGTCTCTCCAGAAAAGTTAATACAAAACCCGGTTTACGCTGAATGCGGAATTATTTCTTCAACACCTTGCGCACGGTGTCGGCCACGTTTTCCGGCGTGAAGCCGAAGTGTTTGAACAGGACCGGTGCAGGTGCGGATTCGCCATAGGTGTCGATGCCGACCACGGCAGCGCAGCCGTATTTCCACCAGCCGTCGGTGACACCCATCTCCACCGCGATACGCGGCAGGCCTTCGGGCAAGACTTCCGATTTGTAGGCGGTTTTTTGTTTGTCAAAGGTCGTGGTGCTGGGCATGGAAACCACACGCACGGCGATTTTGTAGGTGCTGGCCAGCAGCTCTTGCGCCTTCAGCGCCAGTTGCACTTCGGAACCGGTCGCAATGATCACGGCCTGGGCTTTTTTGTTCAGGCCCACTTCGGCCGGTTCGGCCAGCACGTAAGCACCTTTGCTGATTTCGCCGAGGTCGTTTTTCGGGGCGTAAGGCAGGTTCTGGCGGCTCAGCAACAACGCTGTCGGCTTGTTTTTGTTTTGCAAGGCCACGGCCCAGGCCACGGCGGTTTCGGCCGTGTCGCCCGGACGCCAGACGTCCAGATTCGGGATCAGACGCAGGCTGGCCGCATGTTCAATCGACTGGTGCGTCGGGCCGTCTTCACCCAGACCGATGGAGTCGTGGGTGAACACATGCACCACACGCAGTTTCATCAGCGCGGCCATGCGGATGGCGTTGCGGCTGTAGTCGCTGAAGGTCAGGAAAGTGCCGCCGTAAGGGATGTAGCCGCCGTGCAGCGCAATGCCGTTCATGATGGCGGCCATGCCGAATTCGCGCACGCCGTAGTTGATGTGGCGGCCACCGATTTTGCTGCCGTCGGCGGCCTCGGTTTGCACCACCTCGCCGGCCAGGTCAAAACGCAGGCTGGGGGTGGACTTGGTGTTGGTCAGGTTGGAGCCGGTCAAATCGGCCGAGCCGCCCAGCATTTCCGGCAGGCCGGCGGTGAAGGCTTCCAGGGCCAGTTGCGAGGCCTTGCGCGAAGCCACGGTTTCGTACTTGGTGTGTGCGCCCACCACGGTGTCCACGGCGATCTGCGCGAAAGCCTTGGGCAAGTCGCCTTTCATGCGGCGCACAAACTCGGCGGCCAGCTCGGGGTAGGCCAGTTGGTAGGCGGCGAATCGGGCGTCCCAATCGGTTTCCAGCGCCAGGCCCGTGGCCTTGGCGTCCCAGGCCTCATAACTTTCCTGCGGGATTTCGAAAGGCGCGTAAGGCCAGCCCAGCGCTTCACGCGTGAGCTTGATTTCTTCGGCGCCCAGCGGCTCGCCATGAGCCTTGGCGGTGTTGGCGCGATTCGGCGAGCCTTGGCCGATGTGGGTCTTGCAGACAATCAGCGTCGGTTTGTCGGCGCTGTTTTTGGCGTCGGCAATCGCACGCGACACCGCGTCCACGTCGTGGCCGTCGATCGGGCCGATCACGTTCCAGCCGTAGGCGGCAAAACGCAGCGGCGTGTTGTCGACAAACCAGGGCGCGACCTGGCCGTCGATGGAGATGCCGTTGTCGTCGTACAGCGCGATCAGCTTATTGAGCTTCCAGGCGCCGGCCAGCGCGCTGGCTTCGTGGCTGATGCCTTCCATCAGGCAGCCGTCACCCATGAAGACATAAGTGTGGTGATCCACTACTTTGTGCTCTTCACGGTTGAACTCTTTGGCCATCAGCTTCTCGGCCAGCGCCATGCCGACCGCATTGCTCAGGCCCTGGCCCAGCGGGCCGGTGGTGGTTTCCACGCCGGCGGTGTAGCCGAACTCGGGGTGGCCCGGGGTCTGGCTGTGCAGCTGGCGGAAGTTCTTCAACTCCTTCATTGACAAGGCGTAGCCAGTCAGGTGCAGCAGCGCATAAATCAGCATGGAGCCGTGGCCGTTGGACAGCACAAAACGGTCGCGGTCAAACCAGTTCGGGTTCTGCGGGCTGTGTTTGAGGTGCTGGCCCCAGAGCGCCACAGCGATGTCGGCCATGCCCATGGGCGCGCCGGGGTGGCCGGAGTTGGCCTGTTGCACGGCATCCATGGCCAGAGCACGGATGGAGTTGGCCATGAGGGATGAAGTGTTGTCAGCCATTGCTTGAAGTCCAGGTGGGTAATGAGGCAAATCCCTTGTCCGGCAGGCCATGGTGGAGATGGCGGGCGCACGCGGGAAAACCCGGATTTTACGGGATGTGCCCGCCGGCAGTGCCGCTGCGGCGACTTGGCGCAGCGCGCAGGTCGGCGATACGACTAAGGATCAACACCCCAGTCGCTAGCAATTCAATAGCTGCTTGCGCCCGTAACATAAGGTCTGTAGGCCAATTTGGCTTATAAAAAGGTGATAATCAAAATCAATATGAGCACCCAAGCCCTGATTCTGGCCGCCGGTCGCGGCGAACGCATGCGACCGCTGACCGACCACCACCCCAAACCCCTGTTGCCAGTGCAAGGCAAAGCGCTGATCGTCTGGCACCTGGAGGCCCTGGCGCGTGCCGGCGTCACCGATGTGGTGATCAACACCGCCTGGCTGGAAGAGCAGTTTCCAGCCGCGCTGGGTGACGGCAGTACGTTTGGCTTGCGCCTTCGTTATTCACACGAAGGCGCGCTGTATGGCGGCGCACTGGAAACTGCAGGCGGCATAACCACCGCCTTGCCGCTGCTGCAGGACGCGCCGTTCTGGCTGGTGGCCGGCGATGTGTTCATGCCGGGTTTTGATTTTCCGGCCCTGGATGCGCAGCGTTTTGCGGCCGCCAGCGCACTCGCGCACATCTACCTGGTGCCCAACCCGCCGCACAACCCCAGTGGTGACTTTGGCATCAGCCCCGAAGGGCGGGCGCTGTCCCGGGCCGAGGAACAGTTCACCTACAGCACCCTGGGCCTGTACCGTCCCGCACTTTTTAAACACACAGCGGCAGGCCAGAAAGCGGCGCTGGCACCGCTGCTGCGCCAGGCCATGCAAAGCGGTGAGGTCACGGCGGCGCTATATTCAGGGCCATGGACCGACGTGGGCACCCCCGAACGTCTGGCCGAGCTGAACACCCACCGTTGACAACCAGGCGCTTCTACGCATGACCACGATTTACGAAAAACGCCGCGCCGCCGTGGCACGCGCCCTCAAAGCCGCCGGCGGCGGTGTGGCCTTGCTGCCCACCGCGCCCGAGTTGGCACGCAACCGCGACAGCGACTTCCCCTACCGCCACGACAGCTACTTCTATTACCTGACCGGTTTCGACGAACCCCAGGGCTGGCTGGTGATTGAAGCCAATGGCCGCAGCACCTTGTTTTGCCGGCCCAAAGACCTGGAACGCGAGATCTGGGACGGCTTCCGGCTGGGGCCCAAGGCGGCACCGGCGGCGCTGGGGGTGGATGCGGCGTTCAGCGTGGAAACCCTCGAAGAAAAAATGCCGGCCCTGCTGTCCAACCAGCAGGCTGTGTGGTTTCCGTTTGCCACCCACAAGGGCCTGGAGACACAGGTTGACGGCTGGCTGAATCAGGTGCGCGCGCGCGTGCGTTTGGGCGCCGAGTGCCCGCAAAGCCAGCACGACCTGTGCAAGCTGCTTGACGAGATGCGGCTGTTCAAGGACAGCCACGAGATCGCCATCCTGCGCCGCGCCGGAAAAATTTCCGCCGGTGCCCACGTGCGTGCCATGCAAACCTCGGCCGCCATGTTGCGTCAGCCCGTGAAAGGCGGCCTGCGTGAATACCACCTGGAAGCCGAGTTGTTACACGAGTTTCGCCGCCACGGCTCGCAGTTTCCGGCCTACACCAGCATCGTCGCGGCCGGCGCCAATGCCTGCGTCTTGCACTACCGTGCCGGCAACGCCGAACTCAAGCCGGGCGATCTCTGCCTGATCGACGCCGGCTGCGAGCTCGACGCTTACGCCAGCGACATCACGCGCACCTTCCCGGCCGACGGCAAGTTCACACCGGCGCAACGCACGCTGTACGACATCGTGCTGGCCGCGCAAGAAGCCGCCATCGCGGTCACCAAACCCGGCAAACGTTTCATGGACCCGCACGATGCCGCCACCCGTGTGCTGGTTGAAGGCATGCTGGACACCGGCCTGCTGGCCAAAAACAAACACGGCCAGGTCAATGACGTGCTGGCCTCGGGCGCCTATCGCCAGTTCTACATGCACCGCACCGGCCACTGGATGGGCATGGACGTGCACGACTGCGGCGACTACACCGAACCCGGCAGCAAAGCACGCGAAGAAAAAGACGCGCTGGGCCAGAGCGTGATGCGCAAACCCTCACGCATACTGCGGCCCGGCATGGTGACCACCGTGGAGCCCGGCATTTACGTGCGGCCCGCCAAAGGTGTGCCCAAGGAGTTCTGGAATATCGGCATCCGGATTGAAGACGACGCGCTGATCACCACCAAAGGCTGCGAACTGCTGACACGCGGCGTGCCGGTGAAAGCCGATGAGATTGAAGCCTTGATGCGGGGTTAAAGCGGCGTTGAAGCAGGGCGGCGCAAAGCCGGCGTAACGTGGCCTCTAAAATTGGCCATGAAAATTTTTGTCCGCTACTTCTTCAAAACCCTGCGCCTCATCCTCGGCCCGGTGCTGCTGCTCAAGGAAACACTGACCCGACCGAAAGGCCTGAACCGCGCGCCAGCCGCGCAGGAAAAAGTCGATCAGCAGTGTCAGGCCCTGGTCTTGTACCAATACAAAACCTGCCCTTTCTGCATCAAGGTCAGGCAGGAAATCAGCCGCCTGTCCTTGACTATCCAGCGCCTTGACGCGCAGCAAGAAGGTGTCACCCGCCAAGCCTTGCTGCAGGGCGGCGGCCAGACCAAAGTGCCTTGCCTCCAGATCACCGACGACAACGGCCACAGCCAGTGGCTTTACGACTCGGAAAAAATTGTGGCTTATCTGCGCGGGCGGTTTGCGGCGGCTTGACTTGAATTCACCAGGCCGCCTGACCGAAGAGCCAGTTCATCGGGTTCGGCGGCCTCCAAGCTTTCAGCGAAAGCCTGAAACGCTATTAAATTCATAGCTAACCACGCTCATCTTACCTGGGCCAGAGGCCTTTTTCTCATAGACTTCGTGTAGGCGCCCGATGCAGAGGTGCCACCCGCACTATCCAGGCTTTAGCAAAAACCAATTGGCCAAAATGATAGTCAATTCATATCATTTAATTCATATCGATAGTTTTGTCCATTTTTTGCAATCAGCCCGGAGCCCAACCATGGCCAAACTTGTTCGCAGCAACTTGCCCACCCTGAAAAAAACCGCCAGCTATTACGTGCTTCACGTGACCGTGGCGGCCCTGGTGGCCTATGCGGTCACAGGCAACTTTTTGCTGGCGCTGACCCTGAGCCTGCTGGAACCCACGGTGCAGGCCTTTGCCTTTTTCTTCCACGAAAAAGCCTGGCAGCGCTGGGGAGGCCAAGGTGCAGCCACCTCAGTCCCGGCTGCGGCCTGACTCGTTTCGGGTGTTCATGGGCTTGCATTTGCCCTCTGTGCTGCGGAAGGGCTTACAGCCCGCCATAGAGGTTTAACCCCGCAAAGTTGCACGCCCGAATCGGGGTTAACTTTGTGGATAAGTAGTGGCACAACATGAAAATGTGGCGCCACCATTGGCTTTGCAGGGTGCTGCTTGCGAAATAAGCAGCACCTGGCCTAGCCGCACAAGCACCCCTGTGCTCAGCAGACTGCGGCACTTTGTGGCGTCAGGTGAAGTTCAAAATGCGCATCGCTTTCACCGATGTTCTTCAAACCAGCGCGCTGCGCCGTCTCAAAAGCCTTGGGCCACTTCACGGCCAGGCTTGCCATGGCAGCGCTCAATTCACTGGCGTCACACTCGCAGGCATCACGCCACGCGCGATACGCCTCCACAACCGCGTCCGCGCCGCCCAGACCGCGGTTCAATTCTTTGATAAACCGCAACTCCGCCGAAACCCTCTCCGCAGCGGGCAAGCCATCCATGCCATGAAGGCTGACGCCGTATGGTTCGTTCATAAAAAAAGCTCCTATTGGTAACTGTATAAATATACAGCTATTTGGGCTTGGGAAATTTTCTCTTCGATGTTGCGTCTCTTTGCGCTGGCCTGGGTCAGCGGGGTGTCTCCAGGGATTCGACATGAACCCCGGATTATTTGCGACATACCCCCACCAGAAGTGACATTCACGGCGGATCGCTACAAGCGGCACGCCAAGCAGCTTTGTGAAAAAGTCAAAAGCACTGCACCTGTTTGCGTAAATTCACTTACTAGGGTTTCCCCAAGCGTCGGCCTACAATCGCAGACCTTACAAAGATTCGGCCCTGCCGGGGCCACTGCTCAGGAGACCATTGAATGCCCGAAGTTGTGCCCGCCGCCCCTAATAACAACCAGGAAAAACGCGACGAATTGCGCCGCGCCGCGCTGGAATACCACGAGTTCCCGACCCCCGGGAAAATCGCGATCGCGGCCACCAAACAGCTGGTCAACCAGCGTGACCTGGCCCTGGCGTATTCGCCCGGCGTGGCCGCTCCTTGCGAGGAAATCGTCAAGGACCCGAATGCCGCCTTCAAATACACCAGCCGCGGCAACCTGGTCGCGGTGATCACCAACGGCACGGCCGTGCTGGGCCTGGGCAATATTGGCCCGCTGGCGGCCAAGCCGGTGATGGAGGGCAAGGGCGTGTTGTTCAAGAAGTTCGCCGGCATCGACGTCTTCGACATCGAGATCAACGAAACCGATCCGGTCAAGCTGGTGGAAATCATTGCCTCGCTGGAGCCCACCTTTGGTGCGGTCAACCTCGAAGACATCAAGGCGCCCGACTGTTTTTACATCGAGCGCGAGCTGCGCAAGCGCATGAAAATTCCGGTGTTCCATGACGACCAGCACGGCACGGCCATCACCGTCGGTGCGGCCATCCTCAACGCCCTCAAGGTGGTCGGCAAACACCCGTCCCAGGTCAAACTGGTGACTTCGGGCGCAGGCGCGGCAGCCCTGGCCTGCCTGGGCCTGCTGCTCAAGCTCGGCATTCCGCGTGAAAACATTTATGTGACCGATCTGGCCGGCGTGGTCTACGAAGGCCGCACCGAGCTGATGGACGAGGACAAGATCCAGTTCGCCCAGAAAACCTCGGCCCGCAGCCTGGGCGAGATCATCGAAGGCGCGGACATCTTTCTGGGCCTGTCGGCCGGCGGCGTGCTCAAGAAAGAAATGGTCGCCAAAATGGCGCTCAAGCCCATCATTTTTGCGCTGGCCAACCCGAACCCTGAAATCACGCCGGAAGACGTGAAATCCGTGCGCGACGACGCCATCATGGCCACCGGCCGCACCGATTACCCGAACCAGGTCAACAACGTCCTGTGTTTCCCCTATATCTTCCGGGGCGCCTTGGACGCCGGCGCCTCCACCATCACCATCGAGATGGAAATTGCCGCGGTGCATGCGATTGCCGAATTGGCCCAGGCCGAGCAAAGCGAGGTGGTGGCAGCCGCCTACCTCGGCGAAAAACTCGCTTTTGGCCCGGAATACCTGATTCCCAAACCGTTTGACCCGCGCCTGATGATCAAAATTGCGCCCGCCGTGGCGCAGGCGGCAGCCGACAGCGGGGTGGCGCAGCGTCCCATCACCGACATGGATGCCTACCGCGAAAGACTCCAGAGCTTTGTCTATGCCTCGGGCACCACCATGAAACCGATTTTTGCGACGGCCAAAAAAGCCAGCAAAAAACGCGTGGCCTATGCCGAAGGTGAAGAAGAACGTGTGTTGCGCGCCTGCCAGATCGTGGTGGACGAAGGCTTGGCCCGCCCGACGCTGATCGGCCGGCCCGCCATCATCGCCCAGCGCATTGAAAAATTCGGCCTGCGCCTGAAGGAAGAGCTGGACTACGACGTGGTCAACGTCGAGCAGGACCACCGCTACCGCGACTTCTGGCAAACCTACCACCGCATGATGGAGCGCAAAGGCGTCACGGTGCAGATGGCCAAGATCGAGATGCGCCGCCGCCTCACGCTGATTGGCGGCATGTTGCTGCACAAAGGCGACGTCGACGGCCTGATTTGCGGCACCTGGGGCACCACCGCCCACCACCTGGACTACCTGGACCAAGTGATCGGCAAACGCCCCGGCGTCTGCACCTATGCCTGCATGAATGGCCTGCTGCTGCCCGATCGCCAGGTTTTCATGGTCGATACCCACGTCAACTACGACCCCACGGCCGAGCAACTGGCGGAAATCACCACCATGGCCGCCGAGGAAATGATGCGTTTTGGCATCAAACCCAAGGCCGCGTTGCTGTCGCACTCCAACTTTGGCACGTCCAACCTGCCCAGCGCCCTGAAAATGCGCCGCACGCTGGAACTGTTGCGCGAAAACGCGCCCTGGCTCGAAGTGGACGGCGAAATGCACGGTGACGTGGCGCTGGACGCGACGGCCCGGGCCGCGATCATGCCCAACAGCACCCTGGCCGGTGAAGCCAATCTGCTGGTGCTGCCCAATATTGATGCCGCCAACATTGCGTACAACCTGCTCAAGACCGCTGCCGGCGGCGGCATTGCCATTGGCCCCGTGTTGCTGGGTGCCAGCAAGCCGGTACACATCCTGACCGCCAGTACCACCGTGCGCCGGATTGTCAACATGACAGCCCTGACGGTGGCGGATGCCAACGCATCCAGATAAGCCCGTAATAGACAGCTAGCACTAACTTAGATTCGCAACAACCCCACTCCGGGCTGCCTAAACTTTGAGCAGGCACTTGCAATTTTTGCCCGGATGCGTCAAACTCTGTCTCTTGAAATTTAAGGGTTAACCCGGCACCTGTCAAAAGGTTTGGCGGCTTGATCCGGTTCAAGAAAGACGTTTTTTCATGTTGCGAAAAAGTTGGGCTGGTTGGCAACTGGCCATGGCCGTCATGCTGGCGGCTTTGGGCACAGGGTTCAGCCCCGATCTGGTGCAAGCCAAGGGGACCACATCCGGCACCGGAATCAGCACCGTCGCTATCGCCGAGTTGCCCGTGCAGGGTCGCAACATGGTTAGATTGATTTACCAGGGTGGGCCGTTCAAGTACGACAAGGACGGTTCGGTGTTTGGCAATCGGGAAAGAATTCTTCCTGCCAAAAACCGCGGTTACTACCGCGAATACACCGTTCAAACACCCGGTGAACGCAGTCGGGGCGCCCGGCGCATCATTTGTGGTGGATTTGTACCCACGACGCCTGATGCTTGTTATTACACCGATGATCACTACGCGAGTTTTCGCAGAATTATTCAATAAATTCTGCAGTGATCATCAACTTTGAGTTTTTGACTTAAGAAAGAGAAGCGGAGATGGATATACCACTTCGTACTGTTAGACCTAATATCGTGCAATCCATACGCGCTTTCCGCGTGCAGGAGCTGCAGGATGCCGCGACACAGCTGAACCAGCATTTCCTGTATGCCAACCTGGGCAATGCCCAGAGCAAGCAGGAAGTTCTGGACATGCTGGCGACACAGTACACATTCCCGGCGCATTTCGGCAAAAACTTTGATGCGCTGTACGACTGCATGACGGACCTGGTTCACAAGTCCGGCCCGCAGCCCGGCTTTATCGTGGTGCTTGAGCAGATTCCTGCCAACGCCAAATTCGACAAGGAAGCGCGCGAGCAATTACTGGACATCTTCCGGGATGCCGCGGACTACTGGGCGGATCGCAAGATCCCGTTCAGATGTTTCTATTCTTTTCTGTAGCCCGCTCCCCAGACATTGGCCAAGGGGATCGGGCGAATGAGGCCCAGCAAGCAAACAGCATCGACGGTGAAGAACCGATGCCGACCGACAAACTGCTAGACGTGTCGCCCTTGGCGTTACGTATGAGCAGCCCGTTTAACGCGGGTTACTGGTTGGCAGCGGCCTGACGCCTGGCGACACCGCTCACAAAAAAGCCCGTTCTTCAACGGGCTTTTTTTATGCGCGGGACAAAACTACGAGCTTTGCCACCAGATTAAGAGCTAAATCGGCCTTTAGCCCTTACTGGCAGGGCGTAATCAGCTATTAAGTTCATAGCGACTGCGATGCCCCGCCCAATCCTCAGAAAGCGGCCGCCGCACCCAAAGCCTGTGCCAGCGCCACATACTCGGCCACCGGCACTTCTTCGGCCCGCCGCTGCACATCAAACGGCTGGTCGTATTGTTTTTGCGCCAGCCACTGACCCAGCGAATGGCGCAGCAGTTTGCGGCGCTGGCTGAAGGCCACACGCACCACCTCGCTCAATAACAAGGCATCCAGCTTGGCTGGTTCGGCGTGGGGCACCATACGCACCACCGCACTGTCCACGCGGGGCGGCGGATCAAAACTCTGAGGCGGGACAAACAGCACGTTCTCCATGGCGTATCGCCACTGCAGCATCACGCTCAGGCGGCCGTAGTCGCTGGTGGCGGGCCGGGCCACCATGCGGTCAATCACTTCCTTTTGCAGCATGAAGTGCTGATCTTCGATGACCTCGACTGCCTCCAGCAGGTGAAACAGGATGGGTGTGGAGATGTTGTAAGGCAGGTTGCCGACAACGCGTATTTTTTTACCCGGCATAGTGGCCGCCAGCGCCGCAAAGTCCACCCTGAGGACATCGGACTCGACCACCGTCAATAACGGGTGCGCGCGTAATTGTTGCGCCAGATCGCGGTCCAGTTCAATCACCGTCAAGTGGCCCAGGCGTTCGGCCAAGGGCTGGGTCAGTGCCGCCAGGCCAGGGCCAATTTCCACCATGGACTGACCGGCCCTGGGGGCAATCGCCTGCACGATGTCCTCGATGATGCCCTGGTCCGTCAGGAAATGCTGGCCGAAGCGCTTGCGCGGGATGTGTTTCATGCGCCCCCAGGCTGATGCCCGCACCCGGAAGTAGACGCAGGTACACCAACGCTACTCATGGGGAGCAGACATTTTTCCGACGGGCCGCCCCTAGGAAAAATAGCCCCCTCGGGGGGCAGCGTAGTACGCGAAGCGACAAGCGTGGGGGTCACATTCATTGCGGCGGATCCCGGTATTCCACATAAGCGCGGCCGCGCACTTCCTGCGCCCAGGCGGTATAAGCCTCTTCAAATTTTTTCTCACGCAGCAGGCCGCGCACAACTTCACGCTGCTCGCGTGTGGACAGCTTGGAATTGCGCCGCTCCAGCACCTGAATCAGATGCACGCCAAAACGCGAGACCAACGGATCGGCCACCTGACCGGGGGCCAGGCCGTTCATACGTTCCTCGAACTCGGGCACAAACATGCCAGCCCCCGCCCAACCCAGGTCGCCGCCGTCTTTGGCGGAGGCGTCCTGGCTGTGTTCGCGGGCCAGTGCCGCAAAATCGGCTTGGCCGGCGGCAATTCGTTTTTTGAAGTCCGCCAAGCGGGCCACGGCATCCGCCTCGCTGAGCTGGGGGCCGGTGCGCAGCAAAATATGGCGGGCCCGGGTTTCGGCCACGGTGGCGGCCGGTGCACCGGCACGTTTTTTCTCCAGCACCTTGAGCACGTGGAAACCGGCACCGCTGCGCAGTGGGCCGGCGACACCGCCCACAGGCAGATTTTGCGTCGCGGTTACAAACAGTTCGGGATAACGGTCGGGCGCGCGCAGCCCCATCTGGCCGTCCCGGCTGCCGCCGGGCGCATTGGAAAACTCCTTGACCAGCGCGGCGAAATCGGTGCCACTGCGGGCGCGTTCTGCCGCCAGTTGAGCCTTGGCCTGAAAACCCGCGACCTGTTCGGGGCTGGCGTTTTCAGGGACGGCCACCAGGATTTGCGCCAGGTTGATTTCCAGCGCGGAGGCACCTGCCGCGCCGCCACTTTCCTGCTCGCGCAGAAACTGGTCGATCTCTTGCTCGCTGACTTTGGCCCGGGCATCCAGCTCGCGTTCACGCACGCGGTTCAGCAAAATCTCATTGCGCAGGTCGGCGCGAAACTGGGAAAACACCAGGCCTTCAGCCGTCAGGCGCCGGCGCAGCTCGTCGGCCGACATCTGGTTTTGTCGGGCGACGTTGAGCACGGCGTCGTCCACCATGCTGTCGCTGATCTGCACACCGGTTTCCTTGGCAAGTTGCAACTGGGCCCGCTCCACAATGATGCGCTCCAGCAGCAGGCGCGCCAGTTCATTTCGCGGTGGCACCTGCGCACCTTGTTGCAGCATTTGCTGCTCGGTGCGCAACAGGCGGGCGCGCACCTCGTTGTTGGTGACCGGCTCGGAGTTGACCACGGCCACGATGTAGTCGGCCTGCTGTTGTCCGCCGGCGCGGCTCCCCAGGCCCAGGCTTTGCGCGCCCAAACCAGGAGTCGCACGCAACTGGCCAGGCGGCCTGAGGGTTTGGGCCTGCGCCAACATCGCAGGCAGAGTCAGCACCAAGGCCAAAGCCATGGTGGTTGACGGGCGAAGGCTCAGGCGCTGGGAAAAGCTGGGTTTAGTCATAGTTGGTAAAACGGCTTGGCGTCACACTCTGCTCGCGCAGGAATTGGTAACGCGGAATGCTGGCTTTCAGGGTTTTCAGGGGATTTGCGCCTATGCGCGAAAACCCGACGAGTTCCAGCTGGAACATAAGGCGCGTGCTGTTGGCAATGGTACTTTGCTGGGTCCGCTCCAACACAATCCGTCCTATCCAGCAGCAGCCGTCGTATTCGACGCCCAGCACCATGTCGACGAATTTTTTGTCGGGCACGCTGTAATTCAAGCGCCCCACGCTGTACCAGCGGCCCGGGCCCTGACCGCGTCCGACGCCCAGGTCTTTGCCCTTGTCGCCCCACAAATCATTGATGGGCCATTGCCAGCCCACATCATATTGTTCGCTGACATTGCGCTGGCGGCGATAAGCCGCATTGATGACGCGGTAATTGCTAGGGCTGTAACGGCCGCCTATGGTCGAACGTTCCGAGAGATTGGTTTTCGGGTTGTACTGGACCGTGGTGTCCAGCGACCAGGCTTTGGTCAAATTGACGGTCGCGCCCAACAGCAGGTCGCTCAGACGTTCGGATACCGGCACCACCCCGGGCAAGGTGACCTGCTGGTCCTTGAAGCGCAGACGCTGGGCCACGCCCAGGCGCAAGGCCTCGGCGCCGGTGTCGGGGTCCAGCAGGCGCGAGGTGACCCCCAGCGTCAGCAGGTTGGAGTCTGAAATACGGTCGTTGCCGACAAATTCATTTTCCGTGAACAAGGTCGCAAAGTTGAACGCGTTGGCACCGGAGTCGTAATTGGGCAGGTAACTCTGGTTGCGGTAAGGCGTGCGCACATAAAAAGCGCGTGGCTCCAGCGTTTGCGTGAAGGCCTGGCCGAAATAGCTGGTGTCACGCTCGAAGGTCAGGCCGCTGTCCAGGCTGAAAGTCGGCACGACACGGGACGCCGAACTGGCGCCGTTGATCAGCGGCCCATCAAACTGGTAGGTGGTCGCATTCAACATCAGCTTGGGCGTGATGTAACCGCTCGGCCGTATCCAGGGCCGGCTGATCTGGGCCAGAGCAAAAGTCCGGTTGGCGTTCGGCTGCCGGGTCAACAAGCGGTCGGCTTCAAACCGCGTGTAGTCGGTGCTGATCGAATAGTCCAGCCCGCTCAGCCCCCCCACGGGCACATTGACGCGCGTGTAAGCGGCCGTGAGCTGAGGCATGCGGTCATAAGGCGGAACGATGGGCGAGTTCACGTCCTGCAGGGTCTGGTATTTCAGGGTACGCACCGCGGTTGAAAAATACCCTCTGCCCCAGTTGAGACTGGCATCGCTGGTCAGCAGCCGCTGCGTCAATGAACTGTTGGCACGCGGGAAATCGCGCCAGTAGTTGTCGTCGCTGACCCGGTTCACGTTCAGGTTGATGCCAACCCCGCCTATCGCCGCCAATCCGGTGTTGAAGGTGCCGTTGTGCAGGTAGTTGTAGGACCAGCGGTTGCTGTTGCGCAAGGTGTCGTTGGGCATCAGGTTGGCGCGCAACTCGCCCTTGTAAGTCGGCTCCAGGTAGCGGTACTCGCCAGCCAGGTCCACGCCGCGTTTGCTCATCAGCGTGGGCGCAAACGTCGCATCGCGGTTGGGCGCGATGTCGAAATAATAAGGCGTGGTGACACTCATCCCGCTGACGCTGTTCAGGCTGATGGTGGGCGGCAACACGCCGGATTTGCGCTTGTCGCTGAGCGGAAAACTGAAGGTGGGAGCCGCCAGAATGGGCACATCCATGAAACGCAGGACGCCGCCCGAGGCCTCGCCCATTTCAGCTTCTTTGTCGAACTTGATGCTGCTGGCCTTGACGATCCAGGCCGGCATCCAGCTCGGCCCTTCGCCGCGCTGGCAGGTGGTGAAGGTGGCGTCGTAGGCCACCAGACGTTTGTCGTCGAGAAAATCCACCCGTGTGGCCGCGCCATGCCCGCTGTTTTGCAAAAATTTGTAATCAGGCTGGGTGAAAAAACCTTCAAAGGTGTCGAGCTTGAGCTCCAGCTCCGGCCCGCTGAACAGGTTGCCGCTGCTGTTGACACGAACATTTCCCCGGGCTTTGATCACGTCGGCCGGCTGGTTGTATTCGAGCCAGTCAGCGCGTATTGCCGAGCCGCCGCGGCGTAATTCGGCATTCCCGTCAATCGTGGTTTCCAGCGACGGCCGGCCCGACATGCGGTCGCCAAACACAAAGGTCGGCAGCTCCACCCCCGGGCCGCCTGGCGGTGTTTCGGCCAGCATGGGGGAGCTTTTCAGCTGAGCCGGCATCCCGTTGCCCTGGCGCGGACCCGGCGCAGGTGCGTCCGCGGCCTTCTCCAACTGCTCTTGGGCCGGGGTGGTGTTTTGGGCGTAAGCCATGCTCCCATGCCCCAGGCCCAGCACGGTGCAAGACACCAGGCTGAGCGCGGCACGGGCCACCGGGGAGAGAATAAAGCGCGAGCGGGATGCGCGATGCATCGGAAGTATGAGATAAACCCGTTTATAAAATCAGGCCCGATTATCCTATGCCCACCCAAGCCCCTCCCCATCTTTTGATTCTTATCCTTCAGGCAGGCCGAAAGACCGCATGACCGACTCCCTCATTGCCTGGGCAGACAGCGCCCGTGCCGGTGCTTTTGGCGCCTGGCTCCAGGCCAGCACCCCGACCCACGGCTTGTTGCCCGAAACCTTGCAACTGGCGTCCGCCGACGCCAGTTTTCGCCGCTATTTCAGGATTTGCACGGCTGATGGCGCCAGTTGCATCATCATGGATGCCCCGCCAGCCCAGGAAAACTGCCAACCCTTTGTCCAGGTCGCCGCCTTGATGGCCGAGGCCGGCCTGAACGCGCCACGCGTGTTGGCCTGGGACCAGCCTCAGGGTTTCATGTTGCTGAGCGACCTCGGCGCACAAACCATGCTGGACGTGATAGCGCAGCAGCCCGAAGCCAACAAAACGCAGCGCGCCTATACCTTGTACCGAGATGCGGTGGATGCGCTGATCAGCTGGCAGCTGGCTTCCCGGCCGGACGTTTTACCGGCTTACGACGAGGCCTTGTTATCGCGCGAGCTGGCGCTATTTCCCGACTGGTATGTCGCCAAACACCGCAGCATCACCCTGGACGCCGCGGCGCAAGCCACACTGGACAAGGCCTTTGCGCAGATCAAGGCCAGCAACCTGCAGTCGCTGAATGGCGCCCGGGTTTATGTGCACCGCGACTTCATGCCGCGCAACCTGATGCTGGACAGCAATGGCCAGCTGGGAATACTGGACTTCCAGGACGCCGTCTACGGCCCCATCACTTATGACATCGCCAGCCTGATGCGCGACGCCTTTATCAGTTGGCCGGAAGACTTTGTGCTCGAAATCACCGTGCGTTACTGGGAACAGGCGCGCAAGGCCGGCCTGCCGGTGGGTGATGATTTTGGCGAGTTTTACCGCGCCGTGGAGTGGATGGGCTTGCAGCGCCACCTCAAGATCCTCGGCATTTTTGCGCGCCTGACCCTGCGCGACGGCAAACCCAAGTACCTGGCGGATACACCGCGTTTTATCAACTACGCCCGCTCCACCTGCGCCCGTTACCGCCAGTTAGGCCCGCTGATGGTGCTGCTCGACCAGATCGAAGGCAACGAGACCCGGGTAGGTTATACGTTTTGACACTCTTTTTCATGAAGAAACAGGCCCTCAGCCCAGCAGGGACGGGCGCAAGCAGCTATTTATTTAATAGCGAGTCCGTGTTGTCGAAAGCCCGCCCATGACGGCCCGCTTCTACGCCGACCTACCGCTGCAGCCCGGTGAATCCCTGGCTTTGCCGGAACGTGCGGCGCGCCATGTGCAGGTCTTGCGCCTGCAGCCGGGCGACGCCATCACCCTGTTCAACAGCCAGGGCGGCGAATTTGAAGCGACGATTGAACGCATGGGCCGCAGCGACGTGCAAGTTTTGGTCAAGGCCCACAGCGCCGTGGAACGCGAAATCGGCCGCGCCATCCACCTGGTCGTCGGTATGCCGGCCAATGAACGCATGGACTGGCTGGTCGAAAAAGCCACCGAACTCGGTGCGACCAGCATCACGCCGCTGATGGCCGAACGTTCGGTGTTGCGCCTCAAGGGTGAACGTGCCGAGAAAAAACTCGCACATTGGCAAGGGGTGGCCATCGCCGCCTGCGAACAATGTGGCCGCAACCGCCTGCCGCAGATGTTGGACATTCAGACGCTGGTCGATTGGGTCGCCGCCTTGCCGGCATCCAGCGCCGCGCCCCGGCTGTTGTTGTCGCTGCGCGCCGGTACCCAGCCTTTGGCGCAGGCACTGGCGGCCTGGGACAGTACCGCACCCGTCACCCTGCTCAGCGGCCCCGAAGGTGGCCTCAGTGCGGCCGAAGAAGACGCGGCCGTGGCCCGCGGTTTTGTCCCGGTCACGCTGGGCACGCGTATTCTGCGCGCCGAAACCGCACCGCTGGCCGTGTTGGCCATCCTGGCGCAATGACGGCCACGAGTCGACAAGCGTCCTGGGGCGCGGACTTGCCGCCCCCCGTCGGCCTGGAAGCTGAAACCCCGCTGGCCGATTATTTTCGCGATGCCGACCATGCCAGCGACTCCTCACTGGCCTGGCAGATGGAGCAGAAGTCCGCGCAGATCGACGCCATGCGTGGGCTGTTTTATGGCCCGCCCGGCCTGGTGCGCCTGCGCCTCTGGGTGTTTCTCACCCTGATGGGCCAGGCCGAAGCCACCTTGACACGGGAGCAACTCGACCCCTTGTTTCACGCGATTCGCCCGGAGGCGCTGGACCTGGTCCTCAAACGTTTCCGCGAGCTCGGCTTGCTGAGTTGGGACGAAACCCAGCGCCACCACGGCATCACCACGCTGGCGCAACAAGTGGCCGCCGTGCTGGGACCGCTGAGCAGCGACCAGGACGACGAACTCGCCGGTCTGCTCGGGCAAGTCGTGGGCGCGGACCAACTCGGCACGCTGGACGGCCGGCAGGTGCAGATGCTGCAAGCCCAATTGGGCCGATTACACGGGGAGTTCCAGGACGCGATTGCCAGCGGTTCGGAGTTTCGCCTGCGCGAAGCACGCAAACGTTATGACCGCGCCGCGCGCCTGATAGACCGGGCCTCGGATGCGATCAGCGCCATCATCGGCAACGCACGCGGCCAGGTGGCGCTGGAAAAAGCCGCCCGCGGCCTGGGCCAGGCCCAGTCGCGCCTGCTGGCCATGGCCAGCCAGTTCAACCGGGCCCTGCAACAGGTGGACCGCCAGCGTGTCACCTTGGGCACCACCGGTGTCACCAGCACCGACGTCAAACGCTGGCTGCAGACCGTGACGGCGCTGGACCCACTGGCCGAAGCAGCCATGGCCAGGCCGGTCGGCCTGGCCGTGCTGGCGCCGCATGAAATGCTCGACGTGACCGAGGCCGAATTCGAACGCGACCGGCCCCAGGCCAGCGCGCCCGACCCGCTGCCGGCGGCCCAGATCGCGCCCGAAGGCAACCTGGGCACCGTCGCCCTGCCGCAAGAACTCGCGGAGTTGTCCAGCTTGCTGGCGCAATGGGGACTGCTGGCCGAGGGCGACAGCGCCGGGCCACACCCGCTGGCCGAGGCCTTGCTGGGCTCGTTGGGCGCCCCTTCACGTTACGCCCAAGTGGCGTACAAGGCGCAACTGATTCCGCTGCTGGGCGACGCGCAAGCCCGCGGCCTGGCCGGCGCCACCGGCGATCTGGCGCGCCAGCCCTGGCGCGCCGAATGGGGCACAGAGCTGCAAGCCCTGGACCATCCGGCCGTCTCCCACCTTTCGCAAGGACTGCTTCATCCCATGACCCCTGACCCCACCAACGCCCCATGAGTGATGCCACGGACAATGCCGGCCTGCTGATTGCAGAGCTGCTCTCATGCAAATACCTGCCGCGCACCCATGTGCGGGTGCGGCGCGCCCTGTCCGACGCCGAACTGTTCGGCCAAATCGAACAACGCCTGGCCCAGGTCGGCCTGCGCTGGATGGACAACATCTACGCCGACCATGTCTGCCTGGCACTGCTGCCCGCGGCGCAAGGCAGCGTGCTGGGCGAGGCCGGTATCAACGCCAACAACAACCTGGAGCTGCCGCGTGATGCGATCGCGCTGCTGGTCGTGGTCTGGTCGCTGATCGTGTTGCCCAAACGCGAGCGGCAAACCAGCCGCGTCGCCCCCGACGTGCCACAAAACGAGATGTTTGCCGGCAGCAAACCGCTGCCGTCGGCCCGCAGCGTCAGCCCGGTGTTGTCCTACAAAACCCTGCTGGAAGACTATGGCAACCAGCTTGGCAAAAAAACCCGGCTCGACACCAACCTCAAGCTGCTCGAGCGCCACGGCTTTATCCTGCGCAAGCAGGACGACATCGCCGAAGGCCCGCTGCTCGACGTGTTGCTGAACTATGACGTGCTGGCGCCCCGCATCCTGAACGGCGCACTCGCCGATGTGCTGGCGCGCGAACAAGCCCAGCAGCCCACCTCTCCTCCAGGCGACCCGACGCCCACCCCACCTGCCCATGTTTCATCTTCAGAGTCTTGAACTCGTCCACTGGGACTACTGCCAGCGTGTCAGCCTGCCGCTGGACGCCTCCATCATCACCATCGCCGGGCCCAACGGTTCCGGCAAAACCACGCTGCTGGACGCCATGCGCACGCTGCTGGGTCTCAAATGTTCGCAGCCGCGCGACTACAAGACCTATGCCCGGCACGCCGGCGCCAACGTGGCCTGGCTGCGCGCCGTGGTCGACAACCGCCCGCAGAACCGCCAGACCTCGAGCCGGCCTTTTGCGCGCCGCCTGATTTACAGCGACCAGGTCACGCTGGTCTGCCGCATAGACCGCAACGGCGGCGACTGGCAGCGCCGTTATGCCGTGCTCGAAGGCGATATCAGCATAGAAACGCTGACCGCCACGCCCGACAAGGACTTGGGCCTGATGGGCATAGAAGCCTGGAACCGGCTGCTGTCGGCGGCTGGCCTGTCGCCGGCGATTGCCAAGGTGTTGTCGCTGGAGCAAGGCCAGACCGACCGCCTCTGCGAATACAGCCCACGCGAGCTGTTGCGCCTGGTGTTCGACGTGTTTGGCGACCAGGAAGTGCTCAACGCCTATGACACGGCGCGTGAACACCAGCAGCAACTGACGCGCGAAATGCAGCAGGCTGAAAAAGAGCTGGACCACAGCAAGGCGCAACTGGCCGAGTTGCAGAACAAGGTCACCAACTACAAAAACTGGCAACACAAGGTGCAGGAGCGCGAGCGCCTGGCCACCGAAGTGCTGCCGGTGCTGGCCTGGCACGGCGAACGCCAGGACCTGAGCAAACGCAGCCGCGAGTTGTACCGCCAGCGTATCGCCGCCCGCCTGGGCCAGGCCGAACGCGACGCGCACAACGCCCAGTTGCTGGAACTGCTGCAGGCCCGCACCCAAGCCGAGGCCGAAGAACGCCGCCTGCTCGGTGAACGCAACGAAGCCGCCACCCTGCGCGACCAGTCGCGCGATCAGGAGCGTCCGCTCGAGTTGCTGGAAAAACGCGCCGCCGAACTCGCCAGCCTGGCCTCCGACGAAGCCGACGCCGGCGCTGTCAACACCCGGCTGGGTGGGCTGGAAACCGACAAATCCGCGCTCGAAGACCAGCTCAGCGAGTTGCGCGGCCGCCAGGCGAAAGCCCTGGCCCTGCTCGAATCCTTGCAAGGCCAACGCACGCCGCCGCCGCCCGAAGAAGCGCGGCGTTTCCGCCAGCGCCTGCAGGCCGAGAAGATTGAACACGGCTTTCTCGCCGACATCGTCGAGGTGCGCGACGAACGCTGGCGTGCCGCCATCGAAGGCATGTTGCGGCCCAGCCGCTGGATGGTGCTGCTTGACGACCACGCTCAGGAAGTCAAGGCTTACGAACTCGCCGAACGCGAGCGTTACCGCCACTACATCGCGGTCGGCACCGACCGCGTGGCCCAGGCGCCGGCCGACTCGCTGCTGGCACAGGTGCAGTTTGACGCCAAGGTGCCGCGCTGGCTGGTCCAGCAGTTGGAGAACCTGCGCTGCGTCAGCAACCCGCGCGAAGGCCAGAAGAGTGGTGGCGCCTGGATCACCGAGCAGGCTTATATGCACGACGGCCGCGGCGCGCGTTCGGTCTGGGTCGAGCCGCGTGACTACCAGTTTGGCGTCGCCGCCCTGCAGGCCCAACGTGAGGCCTGCGAACGTGACATCCAACGCGGCGACGCGGCCCAGGCGCCGATCGCCGAAAAACTGCGCGAGCTCAAACGGCAGATCGAAGACGCCAGGCAAAGCCTGGCCGGCCACACCGCCGCCGAAGAACTGGCGCGGCGCAGCGAAGAGTTTGCCGACGCCCGGCGCGCGCTGCCGGCCGCCAGACAGGCGCGTATCAGCGCCGCCACACGTTGGCAGCAGCTGGACCAGGACCACCGCGCGGCCAGCCTGCGCCAGCAACAAAGCGACAGCGCCTACCGGTCGCTGCAACAAAACCTGCAGAAAAAAACCAATGAGGCCGCCCACGCCGCGCAAGACTGGCAGCAGCGCCGGACCCAGCTCTCGGTGGAGATTGATACCTCCCGGCAGCGCAAGCGCCAGTTCCCGGCCACGTGGATCACACCCGACAAGCTGCGCGAACTGACCGCCACGTATCAGAACGCCACCCAGGCCCGCCTGCGGCTGCAGGCCGTGGAAGAAGACCTGGCGCAGGACACCTGGGAGCAGGACGCCACGGTCGAAGAACGTTACCGGCGCATGGAGGCCACGGTGCGCGACCAGGGTTTCAACCTGGACGATCACCAGGTCAAAAATGCGCAGGCCGGCAGCGCGGTTTTTAACGCGCGCGAAAGTTATATCGAGGTCTTGCGCAGCACCGTGCGGCGTTACCGCAAGAACATCCAGGAGCTGGGTGCGCTGGCCGGCGTCGATGTGGCCGCCGATTTGCCAGCGCTGGAAAACGACGATACCGTCTTGACCCAGGCCGGCCTGAAGGTCAACTTCAACTTCGACGGCAAGGGCAGCATAGGCCTGAACGATGGCGAAGCCTCGGGCGGCCAGCAGGTCATCAAGTCGCTGATCCTGCTGGTCGGCCTGCTCAAGGACGAGGACAACGCCTCGGGTGGTTTTGTGTTCATCGACGAACCTTTTGCCCACCTCGACGTGCGCAACATCCAGTTGGTCGGCCACTTCCTGCGCTCGACCCAGGCGCAATATGTGTTGACCACGCCCATCACGCACAACCTGGAAGTGTTCGAGCCGGCCGAGATCACCCTGGTCACCAGCAAAAAGCCGCGCGACCAGCGCTGGGCGCCGCCGATTGCGGTCGCCAAGCGGCGCGGCCTGCCGGAGATGAGTGTGGCCGGCACCGGAACTGGCGGCTGAGGCAACGATGATCGCCACGGTGGCCAGCGGCAAAAACCGCCGCACGCGACAATCCACCGCAGCCTTCAGCGGCGTCACCGGACTGCCGCCGCTGAGCGCGGCCCAGCACGCGGTGCTGCTGCGCTGGCTCAAAGCCGAGGCGCAGGAGCGTAGCTGGCAGGTGTTGCTGGACGCCGCAGGCGCCGAACAGCTGGACGCGGCCGACAGCTTGCTGCAGGCCTTGTTGGGCGCCGGCGCCATCGCGTTGAAAGAAGAGTTTCGCCACGCGCAGTGGCAGCCCTGGCGCGTGGTCTGGCGCGACCTGCCGGCGCTGCAACGCGCCGCCGGCTTGGTGGCGGCGCCGGAACGCGAAGCCGCGCACCAGGATGTACGCGCAGCACTGCAGCGCCTGGCACAAAGCCATCCCGAGTTGTCCGTCGCCGTGCAGCACGGCCTGGACGCAGCTTTGCCCCAAACCACGCTGCAGGCCCGCGCCCAGCTGTTGCAGGCCCTGGCCCAATGGCGCGACGAACAACGTGACGGCCTGCGCCAGGACTTTGCGCTGTCCGCACGCGGCCACACCAAAGCCATCACCAACGCCGAATGGGCCTGGCTGGAGACACAGCTGCCGCTGGAAGCGCTGGGCATCGCCCGCTTTGCGCCCCTGCTGTGGCTGGGTGGCGCGCTCTCGCTGCGCCGGCAGGATTTCCAAATGGACTTGCGCAGCATGGTTTTTTGCGGCCTGCCCAGTACCCAGTTTGCCTCGCCGCTGACCGTCACGGCTGGCCCGAGCAGCTACTGGCTGATTGAAAACCGCGCCAGCTTCGAGCGCCAGGCGCGCCAGCTGGAAGCCGGTGTCTGCCTGATCTGGTTGCCGGGCCGGCCCGGCCACGACTGGCAAACGGCGGTGGCCTGGCTGATCGCACAAGCCCCGGCGCCCGGCCGCATCAGTTGCGACCCCGATCCCGCCGGCATCCAGATTGCCCTGACCGCCGGCGCGCTCTGGGAACAAGCCGGCTTGCCCTGGCGCAGTACCCAGATGGCGCCCGCCCTTTGGCAAGACGGCAAGACCTTGCCCCTGAACGACTACGACCACCGGGTGCTGATAGAGCTGCAGGCCCAGCCCGGCCTGCCCGTGGAATTGCAGGGATTGCGTGACTACCTGCTAGACGCCGGCCACAAGGCCGAGCAGGAGGGCTGGTTGTGAGGTGGCGCAGTCGCTCCACTTTTGATAGCTGCTTGCGCCCGTGTTGTATGGGCTACAGGCCTTTTTTCTTAAGAAATTGCCCCGGCTCTCGGTGGCGTTCTATACACTCTGAAACATGAACCGCAATCTCTGGCTGCTCGCCGTCTGTCAAGGCCTGTTCCTCACCAACAACGTCACCTTCATCGCCATCAACGGCCTGGTCGGCCTGGCCTTGGCGCCGCTGGGCTGGATGGCGACCTTGCCAGTCATGGGTTATGTGGTGGGCGGCGCGCTGTCGACCGGGCTGGTGGCGCGTACACAACGCCTTTTTGGCCGAAAAACCTCGTTCCAGCTCGGACTGCTGGTGGCCATCGCCTCGGCCTTGCTCTGCTGTTATGCGGCTTACAGCCGGAACTTCTGGCTGCTGGTCACGGCCACCGTGGTCGCCGGTTATTACAACGCCAACGCGCAGCTCTACCGTTTCGCCGCCGCCGAGCTGGCGCTACCGGCCTTCAGGGAAAAAGCCATTTCCCTGGTGATGGCCGGCGGCCTGATTGGCGCCGTCGCCGGGCCGAACTTGGCGGCCCACACGCGGACCCTGACCGAGGTGCCGTTTGCCGGCGCTTACCTGGCGCTGGCCGGTGTGGCCCTGCTGGCGATGGCGCTGCTCGCTGCCGTGCAGTTTCCGCCAGCGCCGGTACAACACGCCGCTGGCGGTGGCCGACCCTTGCGCGAAATCATGCGCCAGCCGGTGTTCATCGTCGCCGCCGCAGCCGGTGCGCTGGGTTATGGCGTGATGAACCTCTTGATGGCCGCCACGCCGATAGCCATGCAACTTTGCAGCCTGCCGTTTTCCGACGTGGCCCTGGTGCTGGAGTGGCATGTGATCGGCATGTTTGCACCCGGCTTTTTCACCGGCCACCTGATCAAACGGTTTGGCACCCTGCCCATCATGGCGGTGGGGCTGGTATTGAATATTGTGTGTGTGCTGATTGCACTGTCGGGCGTCGAGTTTCAGCAGTTTCTGATCGCGCTGTTTTTACTCGGCCTGGGCTGGAATTTCCTGTTCACCGGCAGCACCACCCTGGCCTTGACCGCTTACCGCCCGGAAGAAAAAGACAAGGCGCAAGGCGCGCTGAATTTCTGCGTGTTTGCGGTGTTGGCCCTGTCGTCCCTGGTGTCCGGCGTGTTGGTCACCACCCAGGGCTGGACCTTGCTGAACCTCGGCTCCTTGCTGCCCTTGGGCCTGACCGCGCTGGCGCTGGGCTGGCTTGCACTGGCGCAGCGCCAGCCGCAGAATGCCTAAGAGCCTGTTTACGATCTAAAGGGGGTCGCGTTGGGGCGCAATCGGGATGAGTTGCTCGCCAAGATCACGCAGCATGGGCTGATGCCCATGCAAGGGATTTGGTGGGCAAATCGCCCGATTTCGTCCCAACCCGCAGGGCAAGTGGATTCTCAGGCGGTCTGCGGCGTTGCAAAATCAGCCAAGGCACAAGCCTTGGCTTGGATTTTGCGCCTTGCATCCCATCCTGATAATCCACTTGCGCGACCCCCTTTAGATCGTAAACAGGCTCTTTGGCCTTTTTGTTTTTACTCACTGGAGCACGATCATGGGTTTATTCGATTCAGTTTTAGGCGCGGTCATGAATGGGCAACAAGCCCAAGCCGGTGCTGCCGGCGGCGGCCTGGGTGGGCTGATCAACATGGTGACCAGCAACCCCCAATTACTCCAGGCCGTGACGGCCATGTTGAGCAATGACAGCCCCCAAGGCGGCCTGGGCGGTTTGTTGCAAAAGTTTCAACAAGCCGGTTTGGGCGACGTGGTGGGGTCCTGGGTCGGCAGCGGGCAAAACCAGCCGATCTCCGGCGAGCAGCTCAGCAACGTGCTGGGCCCGGACACCTTGTCCGGCCTGGCCGAAAAACTGGGTGTGGACCCGGGCGAAGCCGCCGGCCAGCTGTCCAACATCCTGCCCGGCCTGATTGATCATCTGACGCCGCAAGGCCAGGCCCCGGAGCAAGGGCTGGGTACTACCGGCGACCTGATGGGCATGTTGGGCGGTCTGCTGAACAAACGCTAAGCAGACCTTGAACCGCGCGGGCCGCCTGGCCGACCCCGCTTACTCGCTATTGATTTGATAGCTTTTTGCGCCCATTCCATATGGGCTACAGACCTTTTTTCCTTAGAAATGGCGGTCCAGCCAGTCTTTCAGCGTGGCAAACACCGGCGCGCTGTCGGCCTCGTTGAACAGTTCGTGGAACATGTCGTCGAAACAGTGGGCCGTGACCACCTGGGCCGCACCGTTGCTGGCTGCCGCCGCCGCAAAGGCGCGGCTGCCGGCCGGATTCACCAGTTTGTCCGCGCCCGCATACATCAGCAGGGTGGGCGTGGTCCAGCCGGCGGCCGCAGCCACGGTGGCCGGCCCGGCGGTCGCAATAAATTTGGCCAGCCGCGCGGAGATTTTTGCGTGCACCAGCGGATCGGCCAGGTAATTGCGCACCACCTGCGTATCGTGCGAAATGAATTCGGGATTCAGGCCGTTGTTGATACGCAGATTGGGCGCAATCGCCGGCAAGGTGGCCACCAGCAGTTTTTGCAAGGCACTGAGCCCCGGATCCAGCGCCGGTGAAGACATCACCAGGCCTTCCACCGGACGCAGCTTGAGCGAGACAAAACGCCCGACCACCAGGCCGCCTAGGCTGTGGCCCAGCAAAATCAGCGGCAGCGGGCCGGTCGCCCCATCCCGGCCAGGCAAACGCTGGGCGCGCAGCCGGGTGTTGTCGACCACCTCGGCCAGGTCTTCCAGCAACAAGGCCTCGCTGGACAAGGCGCCGCGTTCGCCGCCGGACTCGCCGTGGCCGCGCTGGTCATACGCACGCACCGCAAAACCCCAGTCGATCAGGCGGCGCGCCACATGGCCGTAACGGCTGGCGTGTTCGCCCAGCCCGTGAACAATCAGTACCACGGCGCGCGGCGGCAAGGCGGTTTCGGCCTCCCAGGCGTCTTGTGGCCACTCGTACAGCGCCAGATTTTCGCCGTCGCGGGCCGTGAAAGGCGCCAATACCGGGTTGTACATGCGATTCCTGAAATTAACTTTTAACGGACGCTTATGGCATCTGGGCCATCACATTTGCCACGGCCGCGGTGATTTTTTTGGCGTAGGGCACATGCAGGAATTCATTCGGTCCATGCGCATTGCTCCTGGGACCCAACACACCGCAGACCATCATTTGCGCCTTGGGGAAACCCCGGCTCAACATGCTCATCAGCGGAATCGTGCCGCCCTGGCCAATGGTGCCGCAAGGCGCGCCGTAATAGGCTTGCGAGGCCTCGTTCAGTGCCTTGTCAAACCAAGGCGCGGTGCTGGGCGCATTCCAGCCAGTGGCGCCGCCGGCACTTTGAAACGTGACCTTGGCCTGGTAGGGCGCATTGTCTTCGAGCAAAGTCTTGAGCTCCTGCACCGCGCTGGCGGCGTCCACCAGCGGCGGCAAACGCAGCGACAGTTTGAAGGCGGTGTAGGGCCGCAACACATTGCCGGCATTGCCCATCTCGGGAAAACCATCGGCGCCGGTCACACTCAAGGTGGGTTTCCAGGTGCGATTCAGCAAGGCCTCGACCGGGTCGGTGGTGGTCGGCAGCGCAAAGGTGGTGGCGCCGCCGCAGTCGTAATGCGCCCACGGAAACCGTTTGTAAATTTCGTCACCCAGAATTTTCGCCGTGGCCTGGGCCTGCTGCAGACGCTCGGCCGGAATCTCGCAGTGAAAACTGGCCGGCAACAGGCGGCCGGTCTTGCTGTCTTCGAGCCGGTCCAACACCTGGCGCATGATGCGAAAGCTGGACGGCACCAGGCCGCTGGCGTCGCCCGAATGCACACCTTCGGTCAAAATTTCAACCTTCAGCACACCGCTGGCCATGCCGCGCAAGGAGGTGGTCAACCAGAGCTGGTCGTAGTTGCCGGCGCCGGAGTCCAGGCAAATCACCAGGCCCACATCCCCCAGCCGCGTGCGCAGCGCATCGACATACGGCAGCAAGTCGTAGGAGCCGCTTTCCTCGCAGGTTTCCACCAGGCCCACAATGCGCGGATGGGGCACCTTCTGCGCCTTCAAGGCCTGGATCGCCGCGATGCTGGCGTACACCGCATACCCATCGTCGGCGCCGCCGCGGCCAAACAACTTGCCGTCTTCGTATTTGGGCGTCCAGGGCCCGAGGTCCTTGCGCCAGCCGGTGAACTCGGGCTGTTTGTCGAGGTGGCCGTACATCAACACCGTCTTACGGGCCCCCACGCTCCCCACTGCGTGTGGTTCGCTGCCCCCCGAGGGGGCCTTCGCGCCTTGGGGCGGCCCGGCGGCGCTCAAGTCGCCCCCCGATGAGGCCGGCACTTCAAAAAACAGCACCGGTGTGCGGCCTTCCAGGCGCACGATCTCCAGCTTCAGGCCTTCGACTTTTTGCGCCTCGACCCAGGCCGCGGCATTACGCATCACGGTGTCAATGTGGCCGTGGCTGGCCCAGTCGGCGTCGAAGGAAGGCGACTTGGCGGGAATGGTGATGTAGTCGGAAATTTGCCGGACGATGTCGCCGTCCCATTGGGCGCTCACATCGGACAGGGCTTGGGCGGAATCGAGGAGGCCGGCGGGCATTTCGCGGTGCAGGGGGGCGTTCATAAAAACTCCGGTGGTGGGCGGCTGCGGGACAAGCCGCTGAACTCTGGCCTGAGAGTGTAGACAGGCTCTCACTGTACCTGCGCCTGTCACATCTCGCCAGCCCGCTGGCGAAGCGCAGCGGCAGGCCGGGTCATTTTCTGCAACCATGTGAACACCTCGTCCTCTCTTGCAGGAGTTCTGCCTTGAAAAAATTCGACCCTCCGCACACAGGTGTTCGTATCGGCATAGGCGGCTGGACGTATGCGCCCTGGCGCGACAACTTTTATCCTGCCGGCCTGCCGCACAGCCAGGAGCTGGGCTACGCCAGCCGGCAACTCAGCGCCATCGAGGTCAACGGCACTTATTACAGCAGCTTCAAGCCGCCTGTTTTCGCCAAATGGCGGCAGGAGACCCCCGAGGATTTTGTGTTGTCGCTCAAGGCCAGCCGGTTTGTCACCCAGCGCCGCGAACTCGCGGGTGCCGGCGAATCGATCACCCGTTTTGTCGAAAGCGGCATCAGTGAACTGGGCCACAAACTGGGGCCCATCGTCTGGCAGTTCATGCCCAGCAAAATATTCGAGGCCCAGGACTTCGAGGCCTTTCTGGCCCTGTTGCCCCCCGAGGTGGACGGTTGTCCCTTGCGCCACGTGCTGGATGTACGCCACCCCAGCTTCATGTCCGAAGAATATCTGGCGCTGGCACGCCGGTACCGATGTGCCACGGTGTTTTGCGACTCGGACGATTACCCGAGGTTTGCCGACCTGACAGCCGATTTTGTGTACGCACGGCTGATGCGCAGCGAAACCAGGTTCAAGAGCGGTTATGCGCCCAAGGCGCTGGACCATTGGGCCGAGGCCGCCCGCACCTGGGCCGACGGCAGCGAGCCGCCGGACTTGCCGCGCGTGTCAAAGCCGGCGCCGGCCGGCACACCGCGCGAGGTGTTTGTGTTTTTTATCAACGGCGCCAAGGAGCGGGCGCCTGCCGCCGCCATGGGCCTGCTGGAGCGCCTGGGCTGGGCGCGTGCTACAGATAAGGCTTGAGCCAGCCCAGCCCGGCCGAGGTGCCGCCAGGCTGGCCGCCCAGACGTGGCCGGTATTCACAACCTATCCAGCCGGCAAACTGCAACTCGTCGATCACGGAAAACAGATAGGGGTAGTTCAACTCGCCGATGTCCGGCTCCTGTCGCTCGGGCACACCGGCGATCTGCAAATGGCTGACACCGCCGGTGGGCAGGTATTTGCGCAGCTTCATCGCCACGTCGCCTTCAACAATCTGACAGTGGTACAGGTCCATCTGCACCTTCAGGTTGGGCGCGCCGACCAGGGCCAGGATTTCATGGGCATGGTCTTGCCGGTTTAGAAAAAAGCGCGGAATGTCGCGGGTGTTGATGGGTTCGATCAACACCTCGATACCGACCTTGGCGGCCTCGGCCGCGCCGAAGCGCAGGTTGGCCACATACGTGGCCTGCGCCGCTTCGCGTGTCATGCCCTCAGGCACCTCGCCGGCCATCAGGTGAATCCGCGGGCAATTCAGAACGCCCGCATAATCCAGCGCCAGCGCCAGACCGGCACGGAACTCGGCTTCCTGCCCGGCCAGGCAGGCCGTGCCCTTGCGGCCGGCACTCCAGGCCTGCTCGATGCTGGCCGCATCTTGGCCACCGGGCGGCGCATTGAACAAGACCTGCTGCAAACCGTTGGCCTGCAAACGCGCCGCCAGTTCCTGGGCGGGCCAGCTGTAAGGCGACAGATACTCGACCGCCTTGAAGCCGTCGCTGGCGGCCGCCTCGAAGCGGTCCAGAAAGGGCAGTTCGGTGTACATCAGGCTGAGGTTGGCGGCAAATTGGGGCATGGCGTCAGTAGAAGGGGTGGAAGAAAAAGATCAGGGTGAAGGGGTAAGGTCGGGACCCGGCACACTGCGGCATTCCCAGAAAATACGCGCCGTGCATTGTTGGCAAATAGCCGGGTCCAGCTTGGGAAAAATCGTGGCGATGGCGCTGCGTTTGTCGGCGAACTGGTGGTCTGGCCCAAGCAGGCTGGTGAAACCCGTGGTCTGCCACATTTCCAGCACTTCCGGGCGCGGCCGGTGAAAGTACAAATCACCGCCCATGGCGCGGCGTGCATTCAACTCGGCCTCCCACAGCTGCGCACCGGCCAGGTCGATGAAGTTCATGCTTTTGCCCATCACCAGCAGATGTTTTTGCGGCTGCGGCGCGTGGCGCAAGGCGTGCAAGGTGTCGGCCACATGTTGGGTCGCGCCAAAATACACCTCGCCCTCCATCCTTAGCAACTTGAGCTGCGGGCATTCCGGCAAGTAATGCGCCCCCACGCTCGCCGCTGCGCGTACTTCGCTGCCCCCCGAGGGGGCGCTGCGCCTGCGACCCGGCGAAGCCGGTTCCGCGGCCCCTTCTGGTGAAGAGGGGCTCCCCCCGTTTTTCACTTCGTCGTCGATCACCACAAACTGCCGGTCCGGCGAGGTGCTGTCAAAACCCATGGTGCGCATCGCCGGTTTGGAGGTGCGGTACAAAAATGACATCAGCGACAACAGGGTACCCAGCAAAATCGCCATTTCCAGCCGGATGGTGACGGTGGCCACCATGGTCGCCAGCGCCACCGCAAACTCGGTGCGGCTCAGCCTGAACAACTGGCGCCAGCGGGTCAGGTCCAGCAAGGCCACGGCCACCATCAGCAGCAGCGCGGCCAGCGCCGCCATCGGGATTTGCGCCAGCAGGGATGCGCTGACCGCCACCAGGCCCAGCAGCAACAAGGCAGAAAACACCGACGCCAGCGGTGTGCGCGCACCGGCTTGCAGATTGGGCATGGAGCGGTTCATGGAACCGCAAGACACATAGCAGGAGAAAAATCCGCCGACGATGTTGGACAGGCCCTGGCCGCGAAACTCGCGGTTCGCATCAATCCGCTGGCCGGAACGCGCCGCCACGGCCTTGGCAATCGAGATCGCCTGACCCAAAGCCACAATCGTCAGCGCAAAAGCCAGGCCCAGCAGATCCGGCACCGAGGCCCAGCTGATATGTGGCACCTCGAAACGGGGCCAGGGCGTGGCGATGGTGCCCACGGTGCGCAGGGCCATGGCCGGCGTGACCGGCTCCGGCACCATCACCTGGAACCAAAACACCGCCAGCGCCGTCGACACCACCAGTCCCACCAGCATGAAGGGCCAGCTGGGCCGCAGCCGGCGCACCGCAATCGCTGCGGCCGCCGTGATCGCCGCCACAACCAAGGCCGCTGCTTGTGCATGGCCGAGCTGCGAGCCCACATGCGCCAGCACCGCCCCGGCGCCATGCTCCGCGGCCGGTGCCAGCCCCAGCAGATCCGGCAGGGCGTAGACCGCAATCAGCAAGGCGGCCCCGGAGGTGAAACCGAACAAGGCCGCCGGGGAAATAAAGTTGGCCAGGCTGCCCAGGCGCAAAGCGCCTATCAGCCACTGCATGATGCCGACCAAAACCGTGACGGCCAACGCCAGCTGGATATAGGCCGGGCTGAAGGCCATGGCCAGCGGTGACAACATGGCAAACAGGGCCAGCGAATTGGCATTGGTCGGTCCCGACATGACATGCCAGCTGGAGCCAAACAGCGCGGCGATGATGCAGGGCACGACGGCGGTGTACAGCCCGTATTCGGGCGGCAGGCCGGCCAGCGTGGCAAAGGCAATGCCTTGCGGCAACACCAGCACGGCGCCCAGCAAACCCGCCATGGCGTCGACACGTAACGTGTTTCGTGTGACGGTTCGGACCCAACTGCCGAACAGGCGCTCCAACAGCGTGGGGGCGTTATTTTTTTCCAGTTGACCTTGCATGGGCTTGAGCATAACTTGGGTCGACTGCGCGTCGCATCACTCAGGCCAGACCGAGCAGGCGCAACGACAGGCCGATCCCCGCCGAAACTGCGATGACCGTGATCACGCCCCATTGGAGCTGCCATAACGCCAGCGCGGCGGCAAGGACCAGCGTCAGTGCCATCCAGTCGGGTTGTGTGTCAAATAGCCCTTGAACCACCGCTGGATAAGCGACAGCAGCTATAAAAAACAGAGCGAGCTTGGCAATCACGCCCACCACGGCAGCCGTCACGGCCGCCAGCGGCGCGGTCAGTTGCTGGTTGCCGCGTGTGGACTCGACCAGCTCGCGGTGCATGATGGCAATCTGCCCGGCCGGGCCGCCAAAGCTGATAAAACCCAGCTGTAACCAGAAACGAAAAGCTGCGCCGAAGGAAATGGCGCTGGGCGCGTTGGGAACGCTCGGGCTGTCGGACGCCCGCTGCTTCATGGGGCGTCGGTTCGCTGAAACTTGAACACCGCACGGCTGGCGCGTGCATTGGGCCAGAAGCGAATTTCCTGGCCGTCCTGCAGCCCAAACTGATCCAGAATCTCCAGCCGGTTTTTCAAGGCCAGGGCCTCGAAGTCCTGCAAGGTGCCGACACGGATGTTGGGCGTGTCATACCACTGGTAAGGCAGCACCCGGGTCACGGGCATGCGGCCACGCAACACGGCCAGGCGGTTCGGCCAATGGCCGAAATTGGGGAAGGCGACGATGCCGATGCGGCCCACACGTGCGGTTTCACGCAGCATGACTTCGGCATTGCGCAGGTGTTGCAAGGTGTCGATCTGCAACACCACGTCAAAACTCGCGTCGCCAAACATGGCCAGGCCTTCGTCCAGATTCAGCTGGATCACGTTGACACCACGTGCGATACAGGCCTGCACATTGGTATCGTCAATTTCCACGCCATAACCGGTGCAGCCGCATTCGGCCGTCAGGTAGTCGAGCATGGCGCCGTCGCCGCAACCCAGGTCCAGCACACGTGAGCCCGGCGGCACCAGGCGGGCGATTGACAACTGGTCGGCAGAAAGCTGGCGGGCCGGGTTCAACATGCCGCCACCTTGCCCTGGAAGTAGGAGCGCACCACGTTCATATAACGCGAGTCGTCGAGCAAGAAGGCGTCATGGCCATGCGGCGCGTCGATCTCGGCGTAACTCACGTCGCGCTGGTTATCCAGCAAGGCCTTGACAATTTCGCGGCTGCGCGACGGCGAAAAGCGCCAGTCGGTGGTGAAACTCACGAGCAGGAATTGAGCCTTGGCCTGCGCCAGCGCCTGGGTCAGGTTGCCGCCAAAAGCCTGGGCCGGGTCAAAATAATCCAGCGCCCGGGTGATCAGCAAATAAGTGTTGGCGTCAAAATATTCGCTGAATTTGTCGCCCTGGTAACGCAGATAACTTTCAATCTGGAACTCGACTTCCTGCGTGGTGTAACGAATGCCGGCTTCGTCGCTGGACGTGCCGTCTGCCGCCACCAGGTTTCTGAGCTTGCGGCCGAACTTCTCGTTCATCACGTCGTCGCTGAGGTAGGTGATGTGGCCAATCATGCGGGCAATGCGCAGGCCGCGTTTGGGCAAGACGCCGTGGCGGTAAAAGTGGCCGCCGTGAAAATCCGGGTCGGTGACGATGGCGCGGCGCGCCACTTCGTTGAAGGCGATGTTTTCGGCCGTCAGGTTGGGCGCGCTGGCCACCACCACGGCGTGGCGCACACGATCCGGGTATTGCAAGGTCCAGCTCAGCGCCTGCATGCCGCCCAGACTGCCGCCCATCACCGCAGCCAGGGTCTGGATGTCCAAGGCGTCGAGCAGGCGCGCCTGCGCGTCCACCCAGTCCTGCACCGTCACCACCGGAAAGTCAGCGCCGTAAATTTCGCCGCTGTCGGGATTGATCTGCATGGGCCCGGTCGAGCCGAAACACGAACCCAGGTTGTTCACGCCGATGACAAAAAACTGGTCCGTGTCCACCGGTTTGCCGGGACCTATCATGGTGTCCCACCAGCCCTCGGACTTGGGCAGCACCGCGCCGCTGGCATCGAGGTAAACGCCGGCCACGTGGTGCGAGGCGTTGAGCGCGTGGCAAATCAACACGGCATTGGACTTGTCGGCATTGAGCGTGCCGTAGGTCTCGTAGCTCAGGTCATAGGCCCGAATGGCCGCGCCGCTTTGCAAGGGCAAAACATCGGCGAAATGCATGGACTGTGGCGTGGCAACTAGCGTCAAGATGAGGCCCGTAACAAACAACGTACAAAAAGAAAACCCGGCATCGCTCAAAGCGAGTCCGGGTTCTGGATGTCGTCTTTAGCTGAACTTTTTAAGCGCCCGCAAGCTGAGCAAATCGGCGCTAAGAAAGTATACCCCCACGATCGCTCACCGCGTGTAGCTCCCTGCCCCCCGAGGGCGCCGCTGCGCCGGCGGCCTGGTGGAGCCAGTTCCCCGGTCCCTGCTTGCAGGGCAACGCCTCCACGGTCGCTCGCCAGCAGTGGCTCTTTGTTCCGGTCAGGCCTTGATCAGCAGCGCCGCCAGCCCCAGCCCGGCGAAAATCAGGGCAGACACCACATGCACCACACGCAGCGGCACCAGGCGGGTGACACGTTCACCGAGCCAGACCACGGGCGCATTGGCCAGCATCATGCCCAAGGTGGTGCCGGCAACCACCGCGAAGTAGGCCTCGTAACGCGCGGCCAGCATCACGGTGGCAATCTGGGTTTTGTCGCCCATTTCGGCCAGGAAAAACACCAGCACGGTGGTGGCAAACACACCCAGGCGCGGCGCCTTCCCCGTGTCTTCATCGTCGAGTTTGTCGGGAATCAGCATCCAGATCGCCATGGCAATAAAAGACACGCCCAGAATCCAGCGCAGGGTTTGCGGGCTGAGCAGGGTGGTGACCCAGGCGCCGAGTGCGCCGGCCAGGGCATGGTTGGCGACGGTAGCGACAAAAATGCCGAGAACAATCGGCCAGGGCTTGCGAAAACGTGCGGCCAGCACCAGGGCCAGCAATTGTGTTTTGTCGCCCATTTCGGCGAGGGCGACGATGCCCGTGGAGACGAGGAAAGCTTGCATTCAAAAAACTCCGGCCGAATACCCATGACTGCATAGCATCCCCGGCCTGAAGCGGAGGCTGTGCAGTCAAAGGTCTCGCTGAGTTCCAGGCAAATGCGCTGGAGCCGCTTGCGCCATGTCCAGCCGTTGACGGCCGGGCAAGTCTGTTGACGCAAGCCCCGTGCAGAAGTGCAGGGTGGCTACTCCCCAATGACAGACGTCTATTCTAACCGGGCCGCCCAGCCCCTAATCGCTTTGACCTGAAAGCCCCGGGCATAGGGCATCCAAGTTGGTGCGCACCCCTATGGCGCAGTTTTTGCTTGATTTTGGTGCTATTGTTTTTTCTGATTCGCTTTTGCACTGAAACAACTCAAACCACTAAAGAGAGGGGCTTATGGACGCACTAAAACAGGGCTCGGACGCCTTGTTCATTCTTTTGGGCGGCATCATGGTGCTGGCCATGCACGCCGGTTTTGCTTTTCTGGAGCTCGGCACGGTTCGCAAAAAAAACCAGGTCAATGCCCTGGTCAAGATCCTGGTGGACTTTTCCGTGTCTACCGTGGTTTATTTTGTCGTCGGTTACGGCGTGGCCTATGGCACGCATTTTTTTGTAGGCGCCGAACAACTGGCCCTCAAAAACGGCTACGAGCTGGTGAAGTTCTTCTTTTTGCTGACGTTTGCCGCGGCGATTCCGGCCATCATTTCCGGCGGCATTGCCGAACGAGCGCGTTTTTACCCGCAATTGATCGCAACGGCGGTGATTGTGGGTTTTGTCTACCCCTTCTTCGAGGGGATTGTCTGGAACCAGCATTTTGGCGTGCAGGCCTGGATCAAATCGCTCACCGGCACGGAGTTTCATGACTTTGCGGGTTCCATCGTGGTTCACGCCATGGGCGGCTGGCTGGCCTTGCCAGCGGTGATTCTGCTGGGCGCACGCCGCAACCGTTACCGCAAGGACGGCGGCATCTCGGCACATCCGCCGTCCAGCATTCCTTTTCTGGCGCTGGGCGCCTGGATTTTGACCGTGGGTTGGTTTGGCTTCAACGTCATGAGCGCCCAAACCATAGACAAGATCTCCGGCCTGGTCGCCGTGAACTCGCTGATGGCCATGGTGGGCGGCACCTTGGCGGCGCTGGCCATCGGCAAAAACGACCCGGGTTTTGTGCACAACGGCCCGCTGGCCGGCCTGGTGGCCGTCTGCGCCGGTTCGGACCTGATGCACCCGCTGGGCGCGCTGGTCACAGGCGGCATCGCTGGCGCCGTGTTTGTGCTGATGTTCACCTTGACCCAGAACAAATGGAAGATCGACGACGTGCTGGGTGTTTGGCCGCTGCACGGCTTGTGCGGTGCCTGGGGCGGCGTGGCGGCCGGCATTTTTGGCAGCAAGGCCCTGGGTGGGCTGGGCGGTGTCAGCCTGGGCGCACAACTGATTGGCAGCGCCATGGGTATCGCCTGGGCGTTGCTGGCAGGTTTTGTGGTCTACGGCCTGATCAAAATGACCCTGGGGCTGCGCCTGAGCCAGGAAGAAGAATTCCAAGGTGCTGACCTGTCCATACACCGCATCGGCTCCACGCCGGACCGCGAGGTCAACTGGTAAGGTTGATAGAAAACAATAGCGCCAGTTGATTGGGTCTACACCCTTTTCGTCAGCTCACAGCTGACACGTTGCACACCCCGGTCTGGCGGCTCATCAAAACCGGCCTCCAGTCCGTGCTTGCGCATGAAGGCCAGCATCCGCAGATTCACGTCGAGCACGTCGCCGTAGAGGTGACACAAGCCGGCGTCGCGTGCGCCATCCATGAGGGTGGTCATCAGCCGGCTCGCCACCCCTGTGCCCTGCCATCCGTCCAGCACGCTCAGGGCCAACTCGGCGCTGCCGCGTTCAGGGTCGACGATGAACCAGCCCGCCTCGCCGATGATTTCCTCGCCATCGGCACCCCAGATGCAGGCCACCCAGGCCGCATGCCGGATGTTGTCGGCATTCACCAGATAGGCCACCAACTTGGGCGAGGCGCCGCTGATGCCCCCATGGAAGCGGTTTCGTCGTGACGGAACGCTGAGGCCCAGCAAAAATCCCTGCATGGTCTGGGCATCCTCCACGCGCACACGGCGCACGAACACGGTAGGTCGCACAGGCTGATTCATGGTGGCGCACTCCGGTGGATTCACGATGTTCATGGCCCGACAGATTCACGTATCAAACCGAACAAGGTCACGTCGTCATGCGCCTCGAACGCGTCCACATGCGCAGCCAGCTGCGCGCGCACGCTGTCGACCATTTCCTGCGCCGAGCCAGCTTGACGGGCCAGCGCCTGCCCCAGCGCCTCTTCGCCAAAAGGTCCAGACACACCTCGCGCCTCGGTCACCCCGTCGGTGTAGAGGAGCAGCCTGGCGCCTGGCTGCAGCGTCAAGGTCTGCACGGCACAACGGTTGCCGGCCAACAGCCCCACCGCTGGCCCCGTGATGTCGAGCCGCGTCATGGGGCCGCCTTCTGCCTGCTGGGCAAACGGCGCTTCATGGCCGGCATTGAGGTAATGCATACGCCCGCTGTCCGGCTCCAGCAGGGCGAAGAATACCGTGGCGAACATGTTTTCGTGCCCGTGCACGGTGGCGATGTAGTCATTGACGAAAGCCACGCTGCGCACCAGCGTCGCGGGGGGGGACTCCTCGAGCGCCGCCTGGCAGGCCACCGCGCGCAGCAGCGTGCGGAACAGCGCCATGTAGAGCGCCGCACCCACGCCCTTGTCACACACGTCGGCGACCACAAACGCGAGCGCGCCTCCAGGCAGCGAATAGGCATCGTAGAAATCGCCACCGACCTGTCGGGCCGGCGTACAGCTGGCGCCCAGCGACCACCCCGCCAGGCTCGGTAGTTCCGCGGGCAGGAAACCTTGCTGGATGCGCTGGCCGATCTGCAATTCGCGGGAGAGCGCCTGCAGCAGCTGGCTCTTGTGATCCTGCAGACGCTTCTTGGCCAAGGATGATTCGATGCGCGCCTGCAGCACCACGGGGTTGAAGGGCTTGGGCAGGTAGTCGTCAGCCCCCAGCGCCAGGCAGCGCACCACACTTTCGCTTTCGTCGATGGCCGAGACCATCACCACGGGCAGCTGCGCCGACAGGGGATCGGCCCGGATACGGCGCAGGGTTTCGTAGCCGTCCATCTCGGGCATGGTGATGTCCAGCAACACCAGGTCCCAGTCCTGCTGCTGCAGCTTGTCGAGTGCATCGCGTCCGTTGATGGCCGTGCCCGCCTCGTGCCCCAGCCGTTGGATGCGGCGCACCAGCAGGTCGCGGTTGAGCTCGAGGTCGTCGACCACCAGGATGCACATCTGGCGCTCCAGGTGTTCCGTCGGTGTTGGCGTCGGCTTGGACATCAGGCCAGGGCCCGCATGGGGTTAGCCACGGCCTCAGGCCGTGACAACGGCAACACGTTCGCGATCTGCATCGAGCAGCGCGCGCAAATAGGGCAGTTGCTGCAAGGCGGCCTGCTCGCCCTCTTCGATGATGTAAGGCACTTTGTCGGTATCGAACAGGCGCACGCGTTGCTTGAACTGCGGCAGGATCAGAATCATCTCGGAGTGGTGCACCGCACTCTGAAAAGCCAGGCGCGACTTTTGCAGATTGTTCGCAAGGATCGCGCTGAGCTGGGCCGCAAAACGTCCCGCACTGCGGATGTTGTCCTGGTAGGGGCTCTCGAAACCCACCGCGACGATCACGCGGCTGCCGTTCTTCATCGCTACGCTGATCGGCAGCGGGTCGGCCATGTAGCCATCGATCAGCAGCCGGCCTTCCAGCTTGACTGGCGCAAACGCCAGGGGCAGCGAAACGCTGGCGCGAATCGCATCGACGAGGTCACCGCGGGTGATGTCGACCAGTTCGCCATTCATGAAGTCGGTGGCCGTGATGTGCAGCGGAATCGGCGTGTCCTCGATGCGCTGTTGCCCGAACACCTCGCGAAAGGCCGAGAGCATGGGGCCATCGTCACGCAAGCCAAAACTGTCCGGCTGAAAACCGAAAATTTTGGGTGCCAGCAGGCGCAAAAAACCCATGTTGTTGCGCTTGGAGGTCATCTTGCGGGTCCAGGTACGCAGGGTGATGTCCGTCATCCTGGCGGCGTCGAAACCCAGCGCCACCCCGGCCGCGAACAAGGCGCCGCCGCTGCAGCCGACCACGCGATCGATGCCTATGCCTGCGTCGGAGAGTGCCTTGACCACACCGATGGAGGCCGCGCACTTGACGCTGCCCGAGCCGATCACCAGCGTGACCGTCGGACCCTGAATCGGCGCGCGCTTCATGCGGCCTCCGTGAAGCTCTCCACCGCGTGGCGCACGTCGGGAAAGATTTTGAGAATGCTGGTAAAGCCGGCGATCTCGAGCACGCGCTGGACCTGAGGCTGCACCGCGGCCATACGCAGGTCACCACCGGCAAGTCGGCAACTCTTGACCGTGCCCAGCAGGGACCTGAGGCCGGCGCTGCTGGTGTAGTTCACCAGCGAAAAATCGGCCACCAGACGTGTGTTGCCCTGAGCAATCGATTCCGCAAAGCGTTGGGTCAATTCGTCGGCACTCAGGCTGTCTATGCTGCCGGTGATGGCCAGGACAAACGTTGTGTCGTGTGGTGTGATGGTGATTTGCAAGTGCGTTCTCCAGGATTCAATGGGGGTCATGGGGTCGTGGTCAGCGACAGGTACTTTTCGACGGAGAGGACGTTGCCGCGGCTTGGGTGGCGTTGGTAGTGCTGGCGGTCTGAGAGTTGTCGGATCAGGTGCACGCCCAGGCCGCCCAGCGCTCGCGCCTCGACCGCGGCGCTGGCGTCCACCGGTGCGACCAACAAGGGGTCGAAAGGTCGGCCCTGGTCTTCCAGTGTCAACACGATGCGGCGTGGACCTCCCTGATGCGCCTGATGCACGACCCGGACCTCCAAACTCAATGGGCCGGCCTGGCCTGCTGGGTAGGCGTGGTGCATGACGTTGACGCAGGCCTCCTCGACGATGAGTTGCAGGTCGTGGCAACTTGACGCGTCAATTTGCTCGCGCTGACATATGGCCGCCATCAGGGCCAGCAGCGCCGGCAGCTTGGCGAGTTCGGCCTTGCACACGATGCGATCTATCACGTTAGCGGGTGCGGTGTGCTGCTCTGTCATGCCTAGTGCTCCGATGGCGGTGGCGCTGACTGTGGCGAAGACACCGGCTGGGGCAGCCAGACGCTGAAGCAGGAGCCCGCGCCGGGCGTGCTGCGCACTTCAATGTCGCCGCCCATCAGACGGCACAGGCGACGGCTGATCGCCAAGCCCAGGCCACTGCCGCCAAAGGCCCGCGTGCTGCCTTCGTCGGCCTGGAGAAAGGGCTGAAACAGTTGACCGATTTCCTCGGCGCTCAGGCCGATGCCGGTATCTTCGACATCGAAGCGCACTTCCAGCGCCCCGGCTTGTGGCTCGCGCGTGAACGCGCGTAGCCGCACGTTCCCCTGGGCCGTGAACTTGGCGGCGTTGGACACCAGCGCGACCAATACTTGCCGCAGGCGCTGCGCATCCACATGGATCAAGGCCAGACCCGGCTGGATGTCGACATACAGGCGATTTCCGTTGGCGATCAGCATAGGCTGCACGACGGTCTCGACGGACAAGAGCAAGCCGCGCAGGTCGCAGTCCTCAAGGTTGAGCTGGATCTTGTTGGCGTCCAGCCGGGTCAGGTCCAGCACGGCGTTGATCATGGCCAGCAAATCCTTGGCCGCATGTTTGATGCGGCCCAGGTCGGCGCGGGCCGTAGGTGTTGTGTTGTCGGCCAGTTCTTCTTCGAGCAACTCGGCGTAACCGAGCACGGCATTGAGCGGCGTTCGCAGCTCATGGCTCATATTCGCCAGAAAAGCGCTCTTGGCCTTGTTGGCCAATTCGGCCTCCTGGCGCGCTTGTTCCAGGTGCACGGCCTGGGCTTCGATCTCGCGATTGCGCTCTTCCAAGGCCGCGCGTGTTCTGGCGGTGCGCAGTGATTCGGCATAAATCGCGTGGCCGAAGAGCGACAGGTAGAGCGCCGCGGCCACGGCCGACAAGGCAATGGTCAGCAAGGAGGTGTCGGGACGGAACTCGAAGCCCGTCGCGGCAGCGCCTATGACGATGCCGATCGCCATGGCCACCAGGCCGCGCAAGGCGTGGCCCATTCCGCCCGAACCGAGGTTCGATGCATGCATGGCCCCCCCCAGGGCGACGATGATCCAGGGGTTGAGGCCCGAGAGTCCGCCGTAGATGCCGATCAGGCAAGAGTCAACCAGCAAGGCGCGCATCTCGCTGCGTCGGCTATCGATGGCGCGACAACTCAGCCAATAGGCCAGATACGGCCAGGTCAGCATGACCAGCCCCGCCCACCACAGCGCGGTCGGCGGCTGCGTGGTGAAAACCGAGCCGAGCAACAGGCCGGCGGCCAAATGGGCGCCTATACGCACCGGGTAGTTCACGCGCACCCCGCCGTACAGGCGCCGTGGCGCGACCGACACGTCCTTGGCCGTGCGCGGGGAATCGGGTGCGTAAGCGACCTCTGTCGCCGCAGGCAGGCCGGGCAAGGACGTCATAACAGCCCCTCGATCTTTGCCAGCAAGCGTTCGAGTTCGATCGGTTTGGTGTCGAAATCGTCGCAGCCTGCGTCCAGCGCGCGCTGGCGGTCCCCCTCCATGGCATGGGCGGTGAGCGCGATCACCGGGATCTCGCGCAAATCGGGGTTGGCCTTCAGGCGACGTGTGGCCTCCCAGCCGTCCATGATGGGTAGGCTCATGTCCATCAGGATCAGTGCCGGCCGGTCGCTGGCCGCCGCGCTCAGGGCATGCGAACCGTCGAAAGCCATCGCCACCTCATAGCCGCGCCGCAGCAGTCGCCGCGACAACATGTCCCGGTTGAGCTCGTTGTCCTCGACCAGCAGGATTTTTGGCATGTCAGTCCGCGGCGGCGTTGTCGACCAGAGGCATTTTCGCGAGCACGGCCGCGCGAAACTGGCTGCCCTCGCCGAAGGTGCTGACAGCGGTCACGTCGCCGCCCAGCATGCGGCACAGCCGGCGGCTGATGGCCAAGCCCAGGCCCGTGCCGCCGTACTTTCGTGTTGTCTCGGCGTCCGCCTGCACAAAGGGCTGGAACAGCCGCTCCAACTGCGAGGGAGTCATGCCGATACCGGTGTCGCTGACCTCGAACACCACCATGGGACGGCCACCCGCGTCGAGTCCGCCAGTGGTGTTTATCGAAATGCTGCCATCACTGGTGAACTTGGTCGCGTTCGAGACCAGGTTGATCAGCACCTGTCGCAGCTTCGTCAAGTCGGACTGCATCAAGCCCAGGCCTTGCGCGCAATGCACCTGCAAACGGTTGCGGTTGATGGCAAGCAGGGGCTGCGTGGTCGAGTTCACCTGGTCCAGCAGTTCGGCCAGCTCGAAAGACTCGACATGTACTTCGATCTTGCCCGCTTCAATTTTCGAGAGGTCGAGCACATCGTTGATCATTTGCAGCAGATGCCGCGCCGCACCCTTGATGCGGCCCAGGTCGGCAAGCGCACTGTCGAACTCGCCACGGTCCGCGAAGTCTTCCTCCAGCATCTCGGTGTAGCCGATGACGGCATTGAGCGGCGTGCGCAGCTCATGACTCATATTGGCCAGGAAGGCGCTCTTGGTGAGGTTGGCGGCCTCTGCCTGCTCACGCGCTCGCTCGGCAATCTCACGGGCCTGTTCGAGGTCCGCCTTTTGTTGCTCGATGACCTGGTTGCGCGCATGAACCTCGCGCTTGGCGTTAATGGCCTGGCGCGTCTGGAAATGGGACGCCAGGCCGAACGCAGCTGTGTAGGTGACGACAGCGAGTGCCGTCATAACTTGCGCCAACAGCGGTACCGGCAAGACCTCGAACCCAGTGCCTAGCCCCGCAACCACAATGCCGAGTGCGAAACATCCGGCGCCGAGCAGGCCCGGACGCAGCCCGCCTATGCTCAGGTTGGCGGCGTTGATGGCGGTGAAGGACACCACGCCAATCCACAGATCGAGGCCGGTCAAGGAGGTGAACGCCCCCATCAGGAAGGTGTCGACCAGCAAGTTCCGTTGCTCGGCGGCCTTGCTGTCGTGCGCGCGGCTCGCCAACTGATAGGCCAGATGTGGCCACAACAAGGCAATGCCGCAGATCAGCGCCAGGATGCCGACGGGGACGGGACGCAGTTGCAACACCGAAAGCGCCACTGCGGCACAGAACCCGTGCCCGATGATGCGCAGGCCGTAGTCCAGGCGCACGGTGGGGTGGACGCGGTGTCGCGCCCTATGGCGCGGAAGATGTTGCGCGGCGGTATTCAAGGAAGGGCTCTGTGCAGATTCATGGTGGACAGCGCCAGTGACGCCCCGTGCGGACAAAAAGCGGCTAAGCCTGCATCGTTGCTGCGCCCCGGCACCAGCGCCGCAACGGCCAGCCACGCCCCGGTGGCGTGGCTGCAGACATGGCGATAGCAGATGTTCATGACGCGAATCTCTCCAGAGGGACGAGCAGCTCACGTGGGGGCCGCTACAGGACAAGGGCGGAAATTATTATAATACGTATTATGTTTGATGCCTCCATTTGTTAACGGGACGTCGGCGCAGCGCGAATTTCGGCCGTCACCCAGGCGGCGCAGCTCACGGCTACGGTGTCGTTCGCTATCTTTTTGATAGCTATTGGCGCTTGATGGGCAAGCATGACGGGCACTTTTCTTTCAGACTACCCAACGCCCGGGTCGCACACGCACGCCTGCAGGTCTATGGACCGGCGTTGTGACACAAAGCTGAATGCTGCGCGACGACCCAGCGATAGAGAAGTCGGGACGGCTGAAACTGCCTCGACGACTAGATGGACTCGACGTGTGCAGCCTTGGCCAGCGCCTGCAACCTCACGGTGTCTGCGGCGTAGAAGCGCGCGGCGTCCACCAGCGACATCGGAGGCGGCACGGCCCCCCCAGCGGCATCGATGGCCTTGCGCACCTCCGCATCGCCGAGTACTTGGGTGACGATTTTGTGCAGCTGCACGCTGATGTTTTCACTCAGCGTGGCCGGCACCAGCAGGCCAACCCAGATGCTGGGGCGACCGATGGCCGGCGCCGATCGGCTTTCGTCGAAGGTCGCGGCCTCGGGGAAACGCGCGAGCCGCTGTGCCGACGTGACGCCCAACACCTTCATCCTGCCGCCAGCGACCATGTTTCCCAGCAGCGCGTCCACAGGCAGCATCGTGAAGTCAATGCTGCCGCCCTGAAGATCTTTCAACATGGGCATGCCGCCGCGGTAGGGCACGTGTATGGCCTTGATGCCCGTGGCGGACAGCAACCTCTCCGTCACGAGGTGGAACAGGGAGCCCTGCCCGGTGCTGCCGTAGCTCAGGGGCCTGTCGCCGCTGTCTCTGCCTTTGCGCGCCAGGGCCACGAGTTCGTCCAGGTTGTTTGCAGGCAAGTCGCTGCACGCGTACAGCGCCAAGGGCGAATCGTTGATCAGACCCAAGAGCCGGAAGTCCGTGGCTTTGTATTGGACCGCGCGCAAGGTAAGCGGCGCCAGCACGGTCTCGGAGGGAGAGCCCACAAAAAGCGTGCTGCCGTCGGGCACGGCCGCCAGCAAGCGCTTGGCGGCCATGGCGCCGCTCACGCCGATGACGTTCTCCACCACCGCGACACGCGCTAGCCCCCGGCCCAGCGCCGGAGCGACTGCGCGTGCGAATACATCTGTCACGCCACCGGCGGGCTGCGCCACCAGGATGGTGAGATGGTCGCTGCGGGTCTGGGCGCGAAGACGCGGGCTGCCGGTGAGCGACGCTGCACCCATGCCCACCAAAGCGAATGTGCGACGCGAGATGTTCATGGCGGAATCCTCTGTTCGGGGCGTGACGCTGCCCAGGAAGCAGACAGGGGGTGCACAATCGTAATACGCATTACGGCTTGCAAGCACTCATGAAAACCCCCACCAAGCACCAACCCGCACCCGCTGAGGCCAGCCCCTCGGCGGTGTCCGTCAGCCAGGCCAAGGCGTCCGCGATGGCGCAGCGACGGCCCACGCAGCGCGACATAGCCGTGGCCGCGGGCATGTCACAAACCGCCGTGTCCCTGGTACTCAACGGCGTGGAGCCGTCTACGGTGTCGGTGGAGGCGCGCGATCGCATACTGCAGGCCGCGCAGCAGCTCGGTTATGTCCCCAACCGCATGGCCCGTAATCTTCAGTCTGCGCGCACACATACGCTGGCTTGCATCGTCCCCGACATCACGAACCCGACCTATCCAGCCCTGGTGCGGGGGTTCCAGTCCGCCGCCGATGCGGCGGGCTACGACACCATGATCTTCGACACCGACGGCGCGCCCGAGCGCGAGCACCGAGCGCTGCAGTGGCTGTCGCAGGGTCATGTGGACGGCGTGTTGGCGGTGTTCTTCCACATTGACGAAGCCGAGCTGCTGAAGGCCGTGCGCGGCCGTATTGCCGTGGTTCAGGTGGAAAGCCAGGCCTACAGGCCGTCGCCCGGTATCGACAAGCTCTATATCGACAACGCGGCGGCAGCGCGGGCCATGACGCAGGCCCTGATCGACAAAGGACACCAACACATCGCCATGTTGTCCTGCCCGATAGGCCCGGGCGCAGAGCGCCAACGCGGCTTTCAGGCGGCGATGCAGCAAGCGGGGCTGACGAGCCACACCATCACCGCCGATGACTTCACACAAGCCGCAGGTGCGCGCGCCATGGCCGCCGAACTGGCTGGCGACTTCCGCTGCAGCGCTGTGTTCGCCGCCAACGACCTGCTGGCCATAGGCGCCATGGCCGCGCTGCGTGCAGCAGGGCGACGTATTCCCGACGATGTCGCGGTGGCCGGTTTCGATGACATTCCCGCCGCGCAATTGCTGCAGCCGGCCTTGACCACGGTGCGCCGATCCGAACAGGCCATAGGCCGCTTTGCGGCCGAGTTGCTGATCGCACGATTGGACGGCCCTGACGCGGACCGGCCGAGCCGCGACTTTGAACAGCCTTTCCAGCTGGTCATGCGCGATTCCGCCTGAGCCGCCGTCCCGCATGCGGCCCCGCGCTTCCCCGACCAGCAGCTGCGCCTGCCCAACGTCAGGCTCTCATGGCGCCGGCCTGTGTTGTGTTCGCGCTGCACATCCTCAACCCGATGCGCAGAGGGATGATGCTGGCGGCCACTGGACAGACTCTATGGTTTTCTACCACCGGGGCCGCCGAATCGCTCCTGAATTTATAGCTGCTCACGCCCATTCCTATTAGAAAAAAGCCTGATTTAGTGTATAAAAATGCGCAAATGCGGCGCCTGCTGGCCCGCGATGCCTGCCCCTGACATTTGAAAATTGGCTACGCGCCCAGAGGGAAATGAGAAAAACCGGCAGACCCAGCGCTGAGCAAGGGCCTGTTCCGGGCATTCCTGACCTACTTATTTACGAGTCTTAGGGAATTTAAGGTCGTACTTTGTATTCAAATGTAAAAATGAATCGGCGCGCGCTGCCTGGTTCGGTTCGGGCGTCCTGCCACGACATTCAAAAAATAAAGTAGGTGCAAACTTCCTGACAAGACTCTATTTTTGGGAAGGTCTCTTCGCCCGTTCCGGCGGTTCAAGCTGACAGGCGATACGAGCGCCTCGCCCAAGCAAGCCCGCATGGGCAAAACCAGCCGCAAAGTCCCTGCCTGCGCGGCTTCACGGGACTAGGTAGAAACGATGCTTGCTTGTCATATACGTATCTGACGCATAATATGCCAGTGTGGATAACATCCACACAGGTTAGGTGATCGGTCAGTTTCGCGCGCTACAGCGGTACGTTTTAAGATTTGTTGTGCTATCGGGACCCCATCGCTTTTTTATTGTGTTTTAGAGGAGTCCCTTCATGGGCAACAAACTATACGTCGGCAATCTGCCATATTCAGTGCGCGACGAAGACTTGCAACAATCCTTCGGTCAGTTTGGCGCTGTCACCAGCGCTAAAGTCATGATGGAACGCGACACCGGTCGCTCCAAAGGCTTTGGCTTTGTGGAAATGGGCAACGATGCTGAAGCTCAAGCCGCAATCGCCGGCATGAACGGCCAGCCTTTGGGCGGCCGTAGCGTTGTTGTCAACGAAGCACGTCCGATGGAAGCACGTCCTCCCCGCACCGGCGGCTTCGGCGGTGGTGGTGGTTACGGTGGTGGCGGCGGCGGCGGTGATCGTTCCGGCGGCGGTGGTTACGGCGGCGGTGGCGGTCGTTCCGGCGGCGGCAGCGACGGCGGTTTCCGTAGCCCGTACGGTGGCGGCGGCGGCGGTGGTGGCCGTTCCGGCGGCGGCGGCGGCGGCGGTGGTGGACGCGGCGGCTACTAAGCCCTGTCAGACAGCCTCTTCAGTCTCTGACTGAAGACCGCTTGAAAAGGCTTCAAGACTTCGGTTTTGAAGCCTTTTTGCTTTCTAGCCCATATGTAGCGGGCGCAAGCAGCTACTTATTTAATAGCAACTGGTTTTAACGCTCGGCCTGGCGGTGTTTGCGCGGCCGGCCCGCGAGGGCCTTGTCCAGCAAGGCATTGGGCAGCAGCCTGAGCAATTTGGCCACCACGCCCATTTGCCAGGGAATCACACGGTAGCTGGCGCCGGCCTCGATCGCTGCAAAAGCCTGGTCGGCAAAGTCCGCCGGCTGCATCAAAAACGGCATCGCATATCGGTTTTTCTGGGTGAGCGGCGTGTCGATATAACCGGGGCACAAGGTCAGCACCTTCACGCCCGATGCGCGCAACTCGCCGCGCAAACTCTCGCAATACGCAATCACCGCCGCCTTGCTGGCGCAATAAGCGCCGTGCCCCGGCAGGCCGCGAATGCCCGCCACGCTGCCGATACCCACCAGGGCGCCGGAGCCGCGCTGCGTCATGGCGTCGACAAAGGGATGAAAGGTGGCCGCCAGGCCCACGTTGTTGGTGGCAAACGTTTGCGCCATCACGTCCAGGTCTTCGCGGACTGCGGTGTCCATGCCTATGCTGATGCCGGCATTGGCAATCACCACGTCGGGCACGCCCTGGGCGGCCAGGCAGGCCTGTCCGGCCGCCACAATGCTGTGGCTGTCGGACACGTCGGCGCTATAAATTTTATAGCGGTCCGCGCTGATTCCCTGAGCCAAAGCCCAGGCTTCAAGCTCGGCAGTGCGGCGTGCGGTCAGGGCCAGCCGGTAACCGGCATGGAAAAACCGCCAGGCCAATGCCTGACCGATGCCGCTGGAGGCCCCGGTGATAAAAACGAGTTTGGACATGCTGGGCCCTCCGCTTTATTGGTTTGACTTGTCGATGCGATCTGCGACTGCCCAGCGGGCGCTCACGCTCTGAACAAAAAAACGCGTTCAGGGCGCGGCGCCATTGCGCGGCACCAGCAGACCTTTCACACGGCCCTTCAGGTCGGCCACCCGATCCAGGTTGTTATAGGCAAAGTTGTCGCCGGCAAACTGGTCGCTGCCGCGCGTGATCACCACGGGCAAATGCGATTTGACGCGTTCTTCATTCACAAACACATGCAGGAACTCGCCGCGAAACTCGAGCCGCGCGACCTCCTTGCCATTGGGGTCCTGGTAGGCCTCGCGCACCACGTGCGCATTGCCAATCAGCTGGACTTCGGAGCCGTCGCCGTTGGTCAGGGCGCGGTTGCCGGTGGAGGTGGTCAGCCGTCCATCGACGTTGTAGCTGCGGATCAAGGCCTTGTCGATTTCCAGCGTGTCGGTCTCGGGGTAGTGGCGCACTTCGATGCCCGACACATCGCTTTTGAGCTGGCCGGTTTCGTCGAAAGTCTTGATGCCGAACTGGCGCATGTAGTAATCGGGCTCGGCGCTGACCGCCTTCGGGCCTTCCGGCACCAGCGCGTCAGGGGTGTTTCTCACCAGCCAGTAGGTGCCCAGCGCCAGCAGTCCCATCAGCAACACCGGGATGTAGATGGCGGTGCGCTCCCAGCCGCGCGAGATTTTGTCGAGCAGGTGGTGCCAGTTGGGCAGGGCACTCGCGGTAGACCCAAGTTGGCTGGCGGCCATTACTGCGTGTACTCCTGCAACAAGCTGGCATAACGGCCGCTGGCGACCATCAGCAGGTCGCACAACTCGCGCACCGCACCGTCACCACCGCGCGCCTCTGTGACATAAGTCGCCAGGGCCTTGACCTCCGCATGGGCGTTGGCCGGGGCACAACTGAAAGCGACGCGGCGCATCACCGGCAGGTCGGGCCAATCGTCACCCATGAAGGCTGCTTCTGACCAAGCCAGGCCCAGCTCTTTCAGCGTGCTCTCGGCCGCAGGGCGTTTGTCTTCGGTGCCGAAATGCGCGTGTGTCACGCCCAGGGCCTGCAAGCGGGAGCGCAAGGCGGCGTTGTCGCGCCCGGTGATCACCGCTGGCGTGATGCCGGCTTTTTGCAGCAGCTTGATGCCATGACCGTCCAGGGTGTTGAAACGCTTGATGGTTTCGGCCGCCCTCGGGGCGTCGGCCTGAGGCGTGATCCGGGCGTCGCCGGGCGCGTACTCGCTGAAATACAGGCCGCCGTCGGTCAGCACGCCATCGACATCAAAAAAAACCACTTTGACGTTTTGCGCCAGCAGCAGCAGTTCAGGTGCAAAGTTCAGCGCGGGCAGGTGGGGACGCATCAACAATTCTTCCAGTCGGACATGATCGAACGCAGCGAAGGGCCGCCCCGAGCAAGTTCAGCCCCCGCGGGGGGCAGCGTAGTACGCGAAGCGACAAGCGTGGGGGTCATATCACCTTGGCGCGCATCAGGTCGTTGCTGTTCAGCGCGCCGCACAACACACCGTCGTGGTCCACCACCAGCACACTGGTGATGCGGTACTGCTCCATCAACGCGACCGCTTCCACGGCCAGCGCGTTGGCATGCAGGGTGCGCGGGTTGGGGCGCATGACGTCTGCGGCCTTGCTGGCGCGCAAGTCCACGCCTTTTTCCACCAGTCGGCGCAAATCACCGTCGGTGAAAATGCCCAGCACCCGGCGTGTCTCGTCGACCACGGCCGAAGCGCCCAGGCCTTTGTTGCTCATCTCGCGCATCAAATCGGTGAAGCTGGTCTGCAGCCCAACCGCCGGGATGGCGTCGCCGGTGCGCATCACATCGCTGACATGGGTCAGCAGCTTGCGGCCCAAGGCGCCGCCGGGATGGGAGCGGGCAAAGTCTTCTTCCTTGAAGCCACGCGCATCGAGCAAAGCCACCGCCAGCGCATCACCCATGGCCAGTTGCGCGGTGGTGCTGGCCGTGGGCGCCAGGTTCAGCGGACAGGCTTCCTGCGTGACGCTGCTGTCCAGCGTGACACTGCCGTATTCGGCCAGGGTCGAGGTCTGGCCACCGGTGATGGCCACCAGCGGCACACCCTGCCGACGCAACACCGGCAGGATGGCGGTGAGTTCTTCACTTTCGCCGCTGTTGGAAATCGCCAGCACCACGTCGACCGCCTTGATCATGCCCAGGTCGCCATGGCTGGCTTCGGCCGGGTGCACAAACATCGCCGGCGTGCCGGTCGAGGCCAGGGTCGCGGCGATCTTGCGGCCGATGTGCCCGCTTTTGCCCATGCCCATCACCACCACCCGGCCCTTGCAGTTAAGCATCAGTTGCACGGCTTGCGCAAACTCGGGGCCGATGCGGCTTTTCAGGCCGAGCACGGCGGCGGCTTCGATGTCAAAGGTCTTGTGGGCGAGCGCCAGCGCTTGCGCAGGGTCAAAATTCGCGGGATCAAAGCTCATGCCCGCATTCTATAGAGGAGCGCAAAGGCACACGGCCGGTGTGTACGGGCCGAACAAGGGCAATAAAGCACAGTTTTTCCAGCCAAAACCCGCCAGGCGCATCAGCTACCATCACGCATGACTGCGCTTGAGTTGACCCTGCTTTACCTGCTGGCCGCCGTGCTGGGGGTGGTCGCTTGCCGCTCGCTCAAGCTGCCGCCCATGCTGGGTTACCTGGCCGTCGGTGTGGTGATTGGCCCGAACGCGCTGGCGCTGGCGCAAAACTCGGACGGTGTGCGCCACCTTGGCGAGTTCGGCGTGGTGTTTCTGATGTTTGTGATCGGGCTGGAATTCAACCTGCCCAAGCTGCGCTCCATGCGCCGCCATGTGTTTGGCCTGGGCCTGCTGCAAGTGGTGCTGACCATTTTGCTGGCCACCTTCGGCTCCCTGTTCCTGGCCGCACTCGCCCCCAGCTTGTGGAAAATGCCCTGGCAAACCGCGCTGGCCTTGTCCGGCGCGATTGCCATGAGCAGCACGGCCGTTGTGGTCAAGCTCTTGTCCGAACGGCTGGAGATGGACGCCGAACACGGCAAACGGGTGATGGGCGTGTTGCTGTTCCAGGATCTGGCCGTGGTGCCGCTGCTGGTGCTGATTCCGGCCCTGGGTTCTTCGCCCGACCAACTGCTGACGGCCCTGGCCATCGCCGGGCTCAAAGCCACGCTGCTGGTGGGTTTGCTGATGACAGGCGGCCAGCGAGTGATGCGCTGGTGGCTGACCCTGGTGGCAAGGCGCAAAAGCGACGAGTTGTTTGTGCTGAACCTGCTGCTGGTCACCCTGGCGCTGGCCTGGCTGACCGAGCGGGCCGGGCTGAGCCTGGCATTGGGCGCGTTTATTGCCGGCATGCTGATTTCGGAAACCGAGTTCAAACACCAGGTGGAAACCGACATCCGGCCTTTTCATGATGTCTTGCTAGGCCTGTTTTTCATCAGCATAGGCATGATGTTGGACTGGCACATCGTGCTGGAGCGCTGGCCGCTGGTGTTGCTACTGCTGATCGTGCCCGTGGTGTTCAAGCTGGTGCTGGTCACGGTGTTGGCGCGCCTGCTGGGCGCGACGTCCGGGGTCTCGCTGCGCACCGGCTTGTACCTGGCGCAAGCCGGTGAGTTCGGCTTTGTGCTGCTGGCGCTGGCGCAACAAAACAGCCTGATCCCGCCGGCCCTGCTCAACCCCATCCTGGCCAGCATGGTCTTGTCGATGCTGGCCACACCTTTCATCATCATGTACAGCAACCAGATCGTGATGAAACTGGTCGCCAGCGAATGGCTGCAACAGTCGCTGCAGATGACCACGATTGCGCGCAAGTCCATCAATGCCGACAAACACGTGATCATTTGCGGCTACGGCCGTTGCGGCCAGAACCTGGGCCACATGCTGGAGCGCGAAGGCATCCAGTACATGGCGCTGGACCTGGACCCGGACCGGGTGCGCCAGGCCGCCGCCGCCGGCGACTCGGTGGTGTTTGGCGACGCGGTGCGGCTGCAGGCCTTGATGGCCGCCGGTCTGGCCCGGGCCAGCGCCGTGGTCGTGACCTACCTGGACACCGCCAGCGCACTCAAGGTACTGGCCAACACCCGCGCCCACGCACCCACCGTGCCGGTGATCATTCGCACGGTCGACGACCATGACCTGGAAAAACTGCAAGCCGCCGGTGCCACCGAGGTCGTGCCCGAAGCGATCGAAGGCAGCCTGATGCTGGCCAGCCATGCGCTGGCGCTGGTGGGTGTGCCCATGCGCCGCGTGATTCGTGTGGTGCAAGACCAGCGCGATGCGCGTTACAACCTGCTGCGCGGTTATTTTCGCGGCGCCGACGACGACACGGTGAATGAGCTGGAACAGGAACGTCTGGCCACCGTGACACTGCCGCTGGTCACCCGCGCCGCCGGTCAGGCGCTGGACGCCATGGCCTTGCACACGGTGGGCGTGCGGGTGGTCAGCCTCAGGCGCAGCAACGGCAAGGTGCAGGTTCTTGACGAAAACACCTTGCTGGCCGGTGGCGATACCCTGGTCTTGTCGGGCAAACCGGCGGCGCTGGCCATCGCCGAGGAAAAGTTGCTGCGCGGCCGCGCTGACAAAGCCGCCGCCACTGCGCGGGGATAGGCCCGCCCGCATCAGACTCAAGGCAAAATAAGGCCCCACCTTCTCAGGCCTGCCCCATGAACGCCAAACCGACCGCACCGCTCAGCCATCTGACGGTCAACCAGTATTTGAAAAGCCACATCCGCACCGTGCCGGACTGGCCCGCGCCCGGCGTGCAGTTTCGCGACATCACGCCGCTGTTGCAGGACCCCAAGGTTTTTCGGGTGCTGATTGATGCCTTTGTGCACCGCTACATGGACAAAGACTTGCGCCCGGACGTGGTGGCCGGGCTGGATGCGCGCGGTTTTATCCTGGGCGCCGTGGTGGCGTACGAACTCAATGTCGGTTTTGTGCCGATACGCAAAAAAGGCAAGCTGCCTTTCACGACGGTGCAGGAAACCTACGAGCTGGAATACGGCAGCGCCACCGTGGAGTTACACACCGACGCCGTCAAGCCGGGCGACAAGGTGCTGCTGATCGACGACTTGATCGCCACCGGCGGCACCATGATGGCCGGAAAAAAACTGCTGGAAAAGCTGGGGGCCACCGTCATGGAGGGCGCGGCGATTGTGGATTTGCCGGAGCTGGGCGGTTCCGCCAAGTTGACGGCCGCCGGTTTGCCGCTGTTCACCCTGCTGGATTTCGGCGGGCACTGAGGCACTTCAATCGCTATCAAATAGATAGCTTCTTGCGCCCGTGGTGATTGGGCTAGAGGCCTATTTTTCTCTTAACTCAACGAGAATGGCTCAGTTCAACTCGCCATACTGCGTGGCGCTGAGCGCAGGGGCCTGGGCTGGCGACTCCGGCATTTCGGTGTCTTCAAAGCCGGTCAGCAAGGTGTAGGAGCGCGGGCTGTTGTGCTTCATCACACGGCTGGCCAGCAGCGGTGTGCCCTGGGCCGATGCCGCGGCCAGCGCCTGCTTGAAGGCCGCCACCTCGTCGGCCTCGATCGGCTCATAAAGCGCCGCCGCCGGTTTCAACCCGGCCACAACGGACGGGGCGGCCTCGGCCTGCTGCAGCGGGGCGGGGCGGCTGTGCGCCTGCGCGCCAGCAACGGGCCGAGCCACCGACACCAGCTCGTTCATGCGCCAGTACACCGCCGTCACGCGGATGTTGTAACGCGCCTTGGCGCTTTGCGCGATCATGAACTCGATGTCGGCCAGTTGTTCGGTGTGACCGCCGACCGCCTGCGCCAAATCCATCATGACCATGAACTGGTCACCGCGCGGGTCCAGCGACAACACCTTGAACTTGTAACTCGCCGACAACACGCCGGCGCGAATCATGGACTCACGCACCACGGTGTACAGCAGTTCGCGCTGGGCATGGCGGTGTGACTTGTGGGTGCTGCTGCGCGGGGCAACTGCTGCTGGCACAGCGGCCTGGTCCCGGGTACCGGTCATGGGCCGGCTGCGCGGGTCGCGGCTTGGATCCGATTGACGTTTGCCAGAAGCCTTCACGCCCCTGCGGGATTGGCCGGAAAACCAACTGAAAAAGGACATGGGCTAAGGCTTCAAAAACGACGGCCGCGAACGCGGCCATCGGGTAGGTTGCAAAAATGTCGTGCTTGCCAAGCCTGCAGTTTACTGAGTCCTGCGCGGCTTGTCCCCCGCGTGCTGGTCAGAAACTGTTTTCTTCTGCTGCGGGGTGGCGGGCGCACCACGCCAGATCGCGGCGTGTGTCCAATAATGATAAAAATATGGCCTGCAGCCCTTATCAGGTAAGCGCAAGCAGCTATCGAAACAATAGCGTTTGTTGGCCAGCCTCAAGTCGCGATCACACGTTTGGGCTGGTTGTACAGCCGTTTGGCCAGCACCGCGGCCATGGCCAGACTCAGCTCCAGCGCCACCGGGCTGTGCCGGTTGCCGAGTTCCTTGAAACGCAGGGCGGTCAGGCTCCAGAGCTTGCAGGCATTGGCGGCCTGCACCGTGGCATTGCGCGGCAGGCGCGAGAAAAACGCAGCTTCCCCGATCACGGTGCCGGCGGCCACCAGCGCCAGCCGGACCCGGCCTTTGTCATCTTCATAATGGACACTCAGGGTGCCGCTTTCAATGAAATACAGGGTTTGGTCTGCCGTGCCCTGCTCGATCAGGGTTTGGCCCTGCTGCATGGAAAACGGCTGCATATAACTGGCCAAAATTTCCCACTGCTGTGGGCTGAACTGGCAGCGCAAGGCGTCGCTGGCCTGGCTGTGTGTCATCGCATCAACCAGGCCCTGGATGTCAAAACGAAGAGGCGTGGGCAGAGGGACATTCATGGTGAATGAAAGATACGCTGCCGCCTCAGCCTGCTACAAGAGACGCTAACGCCCACTTACAGTTGATACATCAAAAACCAACCTGTCAGGGTATAGCCGCCGTCCCGGCAGGCTTATTTGCCGATGCAGAATTTGGAGAAAATTTCGCCCAGCAAGTCGTCGGGCGTGAACTCGCCGGTGATACCGCTCAAGGCATTCTGGGCCTGGCGCAAATCTTCGGCGAGCAAATCCAGCGCCGGCACTTTCGCGTGTAACTGCGCTGCGGCTTGCGCCAGTTGCGCCGCCACCTGGCGCAAGGCACGCACATGGCGCTCTCTGGCCATAAATACGCCTTCGGGCGCCGCCTGCCAGCCCACCACCTGCAGCAGTTGCTGGCGCAGCTGCTGCAAACCGGTGCCGGTTTTGGCGGAAATGACCACACCCGACGCTAACGCGGCCAACATGGCCGGGCTGGCCATGTCGGACTTGTTCCAGACATCGATCACCGGTGTGTTGGCAGGCAGGGTAGCGGCAATGGTCTCGGCAATGACGGTGTCGGCTGCCTTGTAGTTCAGGGCGATGCGCAAATCCTCGGGGGTTTGCTGACGCGTCAGGTCGTGCAAAAACAACACGGCATCAGCACTCTGGATTTCGGTCCAGGCGCGTTCAATGCCGATTTTTTCCACCTCGTCGACTTCCGGCAGCAGGCTGTCGCGCAGGCCCGCCGTGTCCACCACATGCAACGGCACGCCGTCGATCTGGATCAGCTGGGTGACCTTGTCACGTGTGGTGCCGGCCACCGGCGTGACAATCGCCAGTTCAGCGCCAGCCAGGGCATTGAGCAGTGAGCTTTTGCCGGCATTCGGTTGCCCGGCAATCACCACCTTGATGCCTTCACGCAAAATCGCCCCCTGCTGCGCACGTTGCATCACGCCAGCCAGGGTTTGCTGCAGTCTGGCCAGCTGGCCCTGGGCATCGGCCTTTTGCAGAAAATCGATGTCTTCTTCGGGGAAGTCCAAGGTAGCTTCCACCAGCATGCGCAGGTGCACCAGCTGGTCCAGCAACACATGCACTTCTTTGGAAAACTCGCCCGACAAGGAACGCGCGGCAGAACGTGCGGCGGTTTCGGTGCTGGCGTCTATCAAATCGGCAATCGCCTCGGCCTGCGCCAAATCAATTTTGTCGTTCAGAAAGGCCCGTTCGGTGAACTCGCCAGGCTGGGCCAAGCGCAAACCGGCCAGCCGTGGCTGGCCGCTAGACGGGTCCAGGTCGGCGGCGGCTTCCAGGCAACGTGCCAGCAACAACTGCAGCACCACCGGCCCGCCATGGGCCTGCAGTTCGAGCACGTCTTCACCGGTGTAGGAATGGGGCGCGGGAAAATAAATCGCCAGGCCCTGGTCGATGACCTGGCCCTTCGCGTCGCGGAAAGGCAGATAACTGGCTTGGCGCGGCGACAAAGCACGGCCACAAATTGCGGAAATCACCGGTGCCAGCTGTCTGCCCGACAGGCGCACAATGCCAACCGCACCGCGTCCGGGCGCGGTGGCAATGGCAGCAATGGGGTGGTGATGGCGAGCCAGCATAAACCGCAATGTTAAAGGGCCGCGGTAGCGGCCCTTTAACTTATTTGAACTTCGGCAAATTAAACTGCGGCGGCACACCCATGCGGGTGTTGATCACCCACTGCTGTGCAATCGACAGAATGTTGTTGGTGATCCAGTACAAGACCAGACCGGCCGGGAAGAAGAAGAACATCACGCTGAAAATCAACGGCATGAACCACATCAGCTTGGCTTGCATCGGATCCGGCGGCGTCGGGTTCAAGGCCGTCTGCAACATGGTGGTGGCCGTCATCAACAGCGGCAGGATGTAGAAAGGATCGGGCGAAGACAAATCCTTGATCCACAAAATCCAGGGTGCACCACGCATCTCGACGCTGGACAACAACACCCAGTACAGCGCAATAAACACCGGAATCTGGATCATGATGGGGAAGCAGCCGCCCATGGGGTTGACCTTTTCCTCACGGTAGATTTTCATCATCTGCTGCTGCATTTCCTGCGGCTTGTCTTTCAGGCGCTCGCGCATTTCCATGATCTTGGGATTGATCGCCTTCATCTTGGCCATGCTGGCGTAAGCCTTGGCGTTGAGCCAGTAAAACGCGATTTTCAGCAACACCACCAGCGCCACGATGGACCAGCCCCAGTTGTGGATAAAGCCGTGCAGCTTGTCCAGCAACCAGTACAGCGGCTTGGCCAGAATCGTCAGCCAGCCGTAGTCCTTGACCAGTTCCAGTCCGGGAGCGATGGCCTCAAGTTTCTTTTCTTCCTGGGGACCGACAAAAAAGGTGGCGTTCACGGTTTTTGTCGTGCCGGGGGCAATCGCGTCCAGCGGCGTGATCATGCCGACGGCGTAGAGGTTGGTGTCGACCTTGCGCAGGAAAATGTCGCGCGGAATGCCGTCCGGAAGAATCCAGGCGCTTGCAAAATAATGCTGGACCATGGCCACATAACCATTGGTCGCGTGTTTCTCGACGTCGACCTTGTTCTTTTCAATGTCCTTGAATTCGACCTTCTGGTATTTCTTGGCTTCTGTGTACAGCGCCGGACCGGTGAAGGTGGAATAAAACGAGGACTCGCCCGGCGGCTTGTTGCCGTCGCGTACCAATTGCAGGTAGAGCTGCGGCGAAATCGCACTGGTCCCGGCGTTGACCACATCGTGGCGCACCGTCATGTTGTAGTCACCCCGCTTGAGCGTGTAGGTTTTGACCAGCTTGACGCCGTCCATCTCGGCCGACTCGAATTTGACTTCCAGGCTGTCCTGGCCGTCTTTGAGCTGACGCTCGCCGGGCACAACGGCCATCGGTGTTTTGTGGGTGGGAAAGCTGCCGCCGCTGGTGCCGGCAATCAGGCCGGACTGCGCCACATACACCCGTGATGGGCTTTCGTCGAGCAACACAAAACCGGCGCTTTTGTCTTCCATGTCCTTCAGATGTGTGAAGGCCGAACCGACCAGCGTGCCGCCTTCGGTGTCAAAAGTCAGGGTCAACACATCGGTTTTGACGACCACGCGTTCTTTGGTGTTTGACGGCGTGGTGGCGGGCAGGGCGCTTGGCATGGCCGTGCCCGGCACTTGCGCCGAGGGCAGCACGCTGCTGCTGGCCACACCCGTGGGCACACTGGCGGAGGCGGCTGGCGTTCCGACCGGTGCCGCGCTGCTCACCGCTGGCGCGGACGACGGGAAAAAGGTCGCCTTGTTGCCGTTGAAAACCTGCCACTGATCCCACAACAGGATCATGGAAAAACCAAAAATCACCCACAGAATGGTGCGGCGTATGTCGTTCATGACGGTTTCTTTTTAGAGGAGATCGAAGTCACGGGCGTGACCAGACGGGTGAAAAGGGAAACGTGAGCGGATGACGGGTCCCGCGCCGAGGAGGGCACCGGATCGTAACCACCGTTGCACCAGGGATGGCAGCGCGCCAGGCGGTAAAGCGTGAGGTAACTGCCTTTGGTCGCCCCATGCTGCTGCAGCGCCTGCAAGGAGTAGGCCGAGCAGGTGGGCTCGAAACGACAGGACGAACCCAGCCAGGGACTGAGCAAAAGGCGATAAGCTCTGACCAGCGTCACCAGTGTTTTTTGCGGCAGCCGGCTCAGCTTGAACAAGGTACCGCGCAGCGTGGTCAAGACACTCATGCTGCTGGCGCTCCGGCGCGCATCAGGGCCAACACTTCACTGCGAACGGCCTGCTTGAGGGCCTCGGAGCTGGCACTGACAAATTCTTTACGGGAAAAATCGCGGCGCAGGCGAACCACCCAGGCAGCCTGGGAAGCTTGGGGCAAAAAATCAGCGCTCACGGTGTAGATCTGTCTTTTGATGGCGTTGCGCGTGACGGCACGTTTGGCCCAGCGCTTGGGCACCATCGCCCCCACCCATGTGTCCTGAATCGGAAACAAGTCTGATGTTGCGTGGGTCTTGGCGGACACGGTTTGCGCGTTCATGACATTCAGCACATTGCGGTGCAATGCGAAATGCGTTGTTCTTGCAACAATGGCGCCGGCAAGGACGGCCTGGAACTGGGGACGGGTTTGAAGCCGCTGCACTAGCGCCAAGCGTCAGCTCAATAGCAACAGAAACCTGTCAAAAACAGGTTTAAACAGCCAGGCGTTTGCGGCCTTTGGCGCGACGGGCAGCAATCACTGCGCGGCCGCCACGCGTTTTCATGCGTGACAAAAAGCCGTGCGTACGTGCGCGCTTGACTTTGGAAGGTTGGTATGTGCGTTTCATGATGGGTCCTACGAGCCGGTTAGCTACAAAAGCTTTCCCTGGGTGATTCGAATGATCTTGGTGGTCGTACAACACGACCAGCTTTGCAAGTCCGCAGGACTTGCAACAGACCGGCACAACCTGCGCCAAAGCCATGAAATGGACTCGGCAAACAAGGTCACGCAGGCAGTATCAATCCGCTACGAATCGGGGAAACCCATGATTATCGCAGATTTCCCAACGCTGGCAACAGCTTAGCGCCGGCATTGGACGTAAAGACAGAGATCAGAGGCCTGGTCAGCGGCAGGCCCAGAGGCAAATTCCAGCCTAAAACTTTTTTTTTGCTGCAAGAGACGCTTTTTTTCGCCGTGCACGGCGAAAAAATTTGTTTTTTGAGCCGCGGAACGCGCGAAAAGACAAACCACTGCCGGAGTTTTTGCGCGGGGAAGTTGTTCCCTGTCTCTATCTTCTTTTCTTTAATTCAAAATAGTAGTAATAGTAAGGGCCGCCTCATTCTGTGGATAGCTTCATTTTTTCCTTTTTGATCAAGGACTTGGCGTTTGTTTAACCATGTGGTGAGAGAACGCTGAAGTCCGCTGCCGAATATGAACAACTTTGGCTATTTGGCTTCTCCTGTGGATAAGTCATAGGTTGTTCAAAAGTTGTCCCCATGGTTGTTGTTTTGGTCGAATCGGTGTAAAAAATTAATTCAAAAGTATTAATTTCATATCGCGCCAGATTTATTTTGATTGACTCTGTTTTGATCAATGACCCTGTTTTTTTCGGGCATTCGTGTACGAAAACGAGAGCTCACAAATAAGAGGCTGGTCTTGGCGCTAACACAAAGAGAATGGGACGCCGGCCTGGGACTAGGTTGAAACCCAGGGGAAATTTTTGTGGATAACTAGGCCGCCCGACTACAATGCGGGGTGCCAAAATTTAATAATATCCACAAGCAAAAGCATGCTGGCTACTGCGACCAACCAGCCAGAACCGCGTATGAGTGAGGGATCCGTTCTCAGTTCCAGCCAGGACCTGTGGCAAAGCTGTGTAGATCATCTGGCTCAGGAGTTGCCTGAGCAGCAGTTCAACGCCTGGATTCGTCCGCTGGTGGCCGAGGTCGCCACCGACCTGTCCAAAGTCACGATTCAAGTCGGCAACCGTTTCAAGCTCGACTGGATTCGTGCGCAATACGCCGGCCGTATTTCCGCCTTGCTGGAAAAAATCTCCGGCCACAGCATTCCACTTGAACTGGCGCTTGCCCAGCGCGAAGCCGTTGTCCGTTCAGCGCCCCTGACCCGCAGCTTTGAAGGCAACGGTGTGTCCGAGCCTGCCGGACTGGGCGTACCCGAAGAAGCCCCGGGAGCGCCTTTCAAAAGCCGGCTGAATACCGCGCTGACGTTTGACACCCTGATCGAAGGCACGGCCAACCGCATGGGGCGCGCCGCCGCCATGCATGTGTCCAGCAGCCTGGGCCAGCTTTACAACCCCTTGTTTATTTATGGCGGCGTCGGTCTGGGCAAAACCCACTTGATGCATGCCATCGGCAACAAGCTGATGGCCGACAACCCGGCGGCCAAGGTTCTTTACATCCATGCCGAGCAGTTTGTCTCGGATGTAGTGAAAGCCTACCAGCGCAAGACTTTTGACGAGTTCAAAGAGCGTTATCACTCCCTGGACCTCTTGTTGATCGACGACGTGCAATTTCTGGCCAACAAGGACAGAACGCAGGAAGAGTTTTTCAACGCCTTTGAGGCCTTGCTGACCAAAAAATCACACATTGTGATGACCAGCGATACCTATCCCAAGGGTTTGACGGACATCCATGAGCGCCTAGTGTCACGTTTTGACTCCGGCCTGACGGTGGCGATTGAGCCGCCCGAGCTGGAAATGCGCGTGGCGATTCTGATTCGCAAAGCCGAGGCCGAAGGTACGGTGATGCCGGAAGAGGTGGCGTTTTTTGTTGCCAAAAACGTGCGCTCCAACGTGCGTGAGCTGGAAGGCGCCCTGCGCAAAATCCTGGCTTATTCGCGTTTCAACCTCAAGGAAATCTCCATCCAGCTGGCTCGCGAGGCGTTGCGCGACCTGTTGTCGATTCAAAACCGGCAGATCTCGGTCGAGAACATCCAGAAAACCGTGGCCGACTATTACAAGATCAAGGTCGCGGACATGTATTCGAAAAAGCGGCCGGCCAGCATTGCCCGGCCGCGCCAGATCGCCATGTACCTGGCCAAGGAACTGACCCAGAAGAGCCTGCCCGAGATTGGCGAGCTGTTTGGCGGCCGCGACCACACCACGGTGTTACATGCGGTTCGCAAAATGGCGGCCGAACGCCAGCTCATGACCGAACTCAACCAGCAATTACATGTGCTGGAACAAACCCTGAAAGGCTGACATGACTCCTGTTTCAGCCATGCTTCCCCGGTTCCAGGCCTGCCTGACAACCATGGGGACAACTTTTGAAGAACTGATGGCTTATCCACAGGGGCGCCGAATTTCCAAAAGTTGTTCATACCGGTCAGCAGGGTTTGGGGGTCTTCTGACCACAAGGTTAAACAAGCGCCAAGTCCTTGATCAAAAAGAAGAAAATAGACCTGTCCACAGATAGGTGCTGCCCTTATCTACTACTACTAATTTGAATTAAAGAAATAAGAGGTTAAGACAGTGATCGTTCTCAAAGCTACTCAGGATAAAGTTTTGGCAGTTCTGCAGTCGGTTGCAGGCATCGTGGAGCGCCGGCATACACTGCCCATCCTGGCCAATGTGTTGATTCGCAAAACCGGATCGCAATTGCAGCTGACGACCAGCGACCTTGAAATTCAGATTCGCACGACAGCCGAGTTGGATGGCGACACCGGCAACTTCACGACCACCGTGGGTGCACGCAAGCTCATCGACATCCTGCGTTCCATGCCCAGCGACCAGACCGTGTCGCTGGAGTCGGCGCAGAACAAGCTGATCCTGAAAGGCGGCAAAAGCCGTTTCACGCTGCAGACCTTGCCTGCCGAAGACTTTCCGCTGGTGCAGGAAGCGGCCAATTTCGGCCCCAGCTTCTCGGTACCGCAAAAAGTCCTGAAAGAGTTGCTGAACCAGGTTTCGTTTGCGATGGCGGTACACGACATTCGCTACTACCTCAATGGCATTTTGTTTGTCGCCGAAGGCAAACAGCTCAGCCTGGTCGCCACCGATGGGCACCGCCTGGCGTTTTCGTCGGCCACGCTGGACGTCGAAGTGCCGCGCCAGGAAGTGATCCTGCCGCGCAAGACCGTGCTGGAAATGCAACGTCTGCTCAACGACAAAGAAGGCGCGATCGAGATGCAGTTCGCCGGCAACCAGGCCAAGTTCTCTTTCGAGGGCATGGAGTTTGTGACCAAGCTGGTCGAAGGCAAATTCCCGGACTACAACCGCGTCATCCCGAAGAACCACAAAAACATCGTCACCCTGGGCCGTGTGCCGCTGCTGGCCTCGCTGCAGCGCACCGCCATTCTGACCAGCGAGAAGTTCAAGGGCGTGCGTTTGAACATCGAACCCGGCACCCTGCGTGTGGCGTCCAACAACGCCGAGCAGGAAGAAGCGGTGGATGAACTCGACATCGATTACGGCGGTGATGCCATCGAAATCGGCTTCAACGTGACCTACCTGATCGATGCACTGGCCAACATGGACCAGGACATGGTGAAGATCGAGCTGGCGGACTCCAACAGCTCGGCCTTGTTGACCATTCCGGACAATGCCGCGTTCAAATACGTCGTCATGCCGATGCGGATTTAAGCAAAAAAAGACCTGTCGTTCCGGCCCAAAATGACCGTCAGCGTAAAACCCAACTCGCCCTCAAAAGCAGCTTGGGTCATTCAAGAGATTGAGAAAAGTTAGTTATGACCGAAACAAATCACTCCAGCGACGCCACTCCCAAAGAGGCCGGCCGTGAAATTGAAGGTGTTCATTCCGGTGAGGGTGGCGAAGGAAGTTCCAACTTCCAGCCCAAGATCGACTCCAACCAGGCCGGCGCGTCCGAAGGGTATGGCGAAGGTTCGATCCAGATCCTGGAAGGCCTGGAGGCCGTGCGCAAACGTCCCGGCATGTACATCGGCGACACCTCGGACGGCACCGGTTTGCACCACCTGGTGTTCGAGGTGGTCGACAACTCGATCGATGAATCGCTGGCCGGTCATTGCGACGACATCATGGTCACCATCCATCTGGACAACTCCATCAGCGTGGTGGACAACGGTCGGGGCATCCCGACCGGCATCAAGATGGACGACAAACACGAGCCCAAACGTTCCGCGGCCGAAATTGCACTGACCGAGCTGCACGCCGGCGGCAAGTTCAACCAGAACAGCTACAAGGTCTCGGGCGGTTTGCACGGCGTGGGCGTGAGCTGCGTGAACGCGCTGTCCAAAATGCTGCGCCTGACGATTCGTCGCGAAGGCAAAGTTCATGTGATGGAGTTTTCCAAGGGTTTTGTGCAGAACCGCATCATCGAAAAAATCGACGGTGTCGAGGTTTCGCCTATGCAGGTCCTGGGTGATACCGACAAACGCGGCACCGAAGTGCACTTCCTGCCGGACACCGACATCTTCCAGCAGAACAACGACTTCCATTACGAAATCCTGAGCAAGCGTCTGCGCGAGCTGAGCTTTTTGAACAACGGCGTGAAGATCCGCCTGAAGGACGAGCGCAGCGGCAAGGAAGACGACTTTGCCGGCGCAGGCGGCGTCACCGGTTTTGTCAACTTCATCAACAAGGGCAAGACGGTTCTGCACCCCAACGTGTTCCACGCCATGGGCGACCGTCAGAGCGACCAGAACACCAACATCGGTGTCGAAGTGGCGATGCAGTGGAACAGCGGCTACAACGAACAAGTCCTGTGTTTCACCAACAACATTCCGCAGCGTGACGGCGGCACCCACCTGACCGGCTTGCGTGCCGCGATGACACGGGTGATCAACAAATACATCGACGACAGCGAACTGGCCAAAAAAGCCAAGGTCGAGGTCACCGGCGACGACATGCGTGAAGGCCTGTGCTGCGTGTTGAGCGTCAAGGTGCCCGAGCCCAAGTTCTCCAGCCAGACCAAAGACAAGCTGGTTTCCAGCGAAGTGCGTGGCCCGGTCGAAGACATCGTCAGCAAGCTGCTGACCGACTACCTGCAGGAACGCCCGAACGATGCAAAAATCATCGTCGGCAAAATCATTGAAGCGGCCCGCGCCCGCGAAGCCGCCCGCAAAGCCCGTGACATGACACGCCGCAAAGGTGTGCTGGACGGCATGGGCCTGCCCGGCAAGCTGGCCGACTGCCAGGAGAAAGACCCGGCGCTGTGCGAAATCTACATCGTCGAGGGTGACTCCGCCGGCGGCTCTGCCAAACAGGGCCGCGACCGCAAGTTTCAGGCGATTTTGCCGCTGCGCGGCAAGATTTTGAACGTGGAAAAAGCCCGTTATGAAAAGCTGCTGACCAGCAACGAAATCTTGACCTTGATCACCGCCCTGGGCACCGGCATCGGCAAAGCCGGTGGCAGCACCGGCAACGATGACTTCAACGTGGCCAAGCTGCGTTACCACCGCATCATCATCATGACCGACGCCGACGTGGACGGCGCGCACATCCGCACCTTGCTGCTGACCTTTTTCTACCGCCAGATGCCTGAGCTGGTCGAACGCGGCCACATCTACATTGCGCAGCCGCCGCTGTACAAGGTCAAGTCCGGCAAGGAAGAGCAATACCTCAAAGACGGCCCGGCACTCGACAGCTTCCTGCTGAAAATTGCGCTGAAAGATGCCGTGGTGCAAACCGGCGCCGATCCTTCCAACGGCCAGGGCGCTGTGCTGAGCGGCGACACGCTGGCCGAACTGGCGCGCAAGCACCAGCTCGCCGAGTCCGTCATTGCGCGCCTGCGTGGCTACATGGATGCCGAAGCGCTCAAAGCCATTGCCGACGGCGTGGCCTTGAACCTGGACACCGTGGAAGACGCCGAACGTTCAGCCGCCGCGCTGCAGGCGCAACTGCCCACCGCCGAAGTGGCCGGCGAGTTTGACGCCCGCAACGACAAGCCGATTCTGCGCATCAGCCGCCGCCACCATGGCAACGTCAAGAGCAGCGTGTTGACCCAGGACTTTGTGCACGGTGCCGACTACGCGGCGTTGGCCGAAGCGGCCTCCACCTTCAAGGGCTTGATGAGCGAAGGCGCCAGGGTCACACGCGGCGAGGGTGATCGCCAGAAGGAAGAAAAAGTAGAAACCTTCCGCGACGCCATGGCCTGGTTGATCCTGCAGGCCGAAGGCGCCACCGCACGCCAGCGTTACAAAGGCCTGGGTGAGATGAACCCCGCCCAGCTCTGGGAAACCACCATGGACCCCGCCGTGCGTCGCCTGCTGCGTGTGCAGATCGACGACGCGATCGAAGCCGATCACGTGTTCACCATGTTGATGGGTGATGAGGTCGAGCCGCGCCGCGAATTCATCGAGGCGAATGCGTTGCGGGCTGCGAATATCGACGTTTGATTCAGAAATTGATGAACTCACCTTTAGCGACATAGCGTAATCAACTATGCGTTATTGGTGGGTAAATCAAAATCAGACTTACAAACACGAGGTCCCGGGAGGGTACCTTTGGTCGCCAAAAACCAAAGCGAATGGTGCGAGAAATCCGTTCTACGAGTTCATGCGGGAAGTTTCTCCCGGCGATGTGATTTTCTCGTTTTGCGATACCGTTATTAAAGCGATTGGTATTGCTCAGTCTCATGCGTACGAAGCCCCTAAGCCACTGGAGTTCGGTGCGGTTGGAGCCTATTGGGACTTAGTGGGATGGAGAGTTGAGGTTCGTTTTTCCGAACTTCATGGATCGATAAAACCTGCGGAGCATATGGATCTTTTAAGACCATATCTGGCCCAAAAATACGCCCCTCTGAGAGCCAACGGACATGGCCAGCAGAGTACTTATCTCACGGAGCTTTCAGTCTCTCTGGGTAGTTTGTTGGTTGACCTCATTGGGTCTGAAGGCCGCGCTATTGTTCAGAACTGGCGGGTCGAAGAATTCTCGTTAACCACCCCGAATCTCGGGCAGTTAGTCTGGGAAGAACATCAGCTCACATTGGTTCGAAGCAGTGAACTTCTGAGGGAAACCGAGAAGCAAGCGATCGTTCTTGCCAGACGAGGTCAAGGATTGTTTCGTCAGCGTGTTGCTTCTGTGGAGCGAGCATGCAGGGTGACACGGGTTTCACAGCCGGAGTACTTGCGTGCGAGTCATAGCAAGCCGTGGCGTGACTCTAACAATGAGGAACGACTTGATGGTGAGAATGGCTTGCTGCTGACACCTGATGTTGATTCGCTGTTTGACCGAGGGTTTCTCAGTTTCGAAGACAACGGTGATGTGTTGGTATCACCCGTTGCGAACCGGCCAGCAATGGCGAAGATGGGCTTGAACGCAGACTTACTTAGCAATGTGGGCGCCTTTTCGGAAGGGCAGAAGAAATTCCTCCAGTTTCATCGTGAGAAAATTTTTCTTGAAGCAAAAGTTGCGAAGTCGCGAACATCTATAACGGGCTAAAAGTATTTTCAGAGCGGGCGGCAGCCATATGCTTACCTTCGATAAGGCGCGCGATGTGCGCCGCCGACATGGCGCTTTGGTCTGAGCGCTGCACATGAGCCTCATCGCCGTCATCGACTTTGAAACCACCGGTCTGTCGCCGGCCATGGGCGACCGCGCCACCGAGGTGGCCATCGTGCTGGTCGAGGACGGCCGGGTGGTGGACCGTTTTCAGAGCCTGATGAATGCGGGCGTGCATATTCCGGCTTTCATCACCAGCCTCACGGGCATCAACAACGCCATGGTGGCGGCCGCACCCGATGCCGCCACGGTGATGACGCAGGCCAATCGTTTTGTCGGCACGGCACCCATGGTTGCGCACAACGCTGCTTTTGACCGCAAGTTCTGGGAGGCCGAACTGGGGCGTGCGGGCGAGACAGCGGCGCAAGCCTTTGCCTGCACCTTGTTGGTGTCCCGAAGGTTGTATCCCCAGGCACCCAGCCACAAGCTGGGCGTATTGGTCGACTACCACCGGCTGCCTCGTGGCGGTCGTGCCCACCGGGCGCTGGCCGACGCAGAAATGGCGGCGGCCTTGCTGGGCCAGATTCAGAATGACTTGCGCAGCCGCCACGGTGTGGCCAGACCGGACCATGCCTTGCTGATGGCCTTGCAGCGTTGCGCCAAACCGGCGGTCCGGGCGTTGATGGCGCAATACGCGGGCGCCTGAGTTGCGGCGGCATGCCTGCATCGGAAAAACAGGTGAGGCGCTATTAATTCAATAGCTAGCTTCGACCGATATACAAAGTTTGAGGTTCGAAGACGCTAAAAATATCGACTCTTCAATCGCTTCTTTATGTCGGTACGCCTGGCGCTGTCTTGAGCGTTTTATTGGCAAGGAGTGCGAAACTGTTCATCCCTTAACTTCTTTCGCTCTCCTTTTATCCAGTCTTGCATTTGCCCGCTGTGCGGTTGGCGTGCCATGGCATCTAGCCCTTTAATTTTCGCATCAATGGCTTCGCATTGAGCCGTGCTGTTGTCAATCGAGGGAGCGCTTTGCCTGACAACGATTTCCTGGCTGAAAGTCGTTTCCGTATGGGTGACCGTCGGCGGCGGGACGGCCACCATCAGGTTGTGGTCAGCTCGGGTTGTGACTTGGCTGGTGACGGCGCCATGCGCGCAGGAGTTGTCTCCATAAGTGGTTTTTCCATTCACGACGCACTTGGTGACGGTGCGGGCGTTGCCTATCGTGTCAGACTCGTTTTGATAGCTGGGTGTTTGCGGAGATGGTGGAACGGGTGGTTCAGCAGGACGGGGCATGGTCGCGACGGTTGCGACGGGCTTTTGGCTGGCGATGTCCGCAGCGCGCTGGTTGAGCTTCCAGTCGGCCGCTTGGTAGACAAGGAAAAGCACGATCACAAAAATGAACACCATGCTCAACGTACTGAAGCGATCGGGTGGTGGACTGAAAGGGCGCTGACGACCTTTGTCGTGCATGTAGTCGCGGTCCATCAAGCCCATGGTTGCCTCCTGCATTTTTGTGTTTGTGGCCCAACGATAGCGCACACCGCGTGCGGGCTAATGATGGCGCGGCTGAAGAGATCCCGAGTTGCAAGCCAAATCGGCCTCCAGCCCTTTACCTATGAGCGCCACCAGCTATTTATTTAGTAGCGTCTCAAGCCCGACACGTTCATAATCGCGCTCAAACTTCAAGGGGAATGTGATGGCGATACTGATTCTGGGACTGGTGATTTTTCTGGGCGTGCATTCCATACGCATCTTCGCGGACGACTGGCGCACGGCCACCATGGCCCGTATCGGTGAAAAGGCGTGGAAGGGCAGTTATGCGTTGTTGTCCATCGTTGGTTTTGTGCTGATCGTCTGGGGCTTTAGCCTGGCGCGGCAGCAGCCGTTGCAGTTGTGGATGCCACCTCGCGGCATGCGGCACTTGGCGGCGCTGTTGACCTTGATTGCTTTTGTGTTACTGGCGGCGACTTATGTGCCACGCAATGCGATCAAGGCGCGGCTGCACCACCCCATGGTGCTGTCGGTCAAGGTCTGGGCTTTGGCGCATTTGCTGGCCAATGGCAACCTGGCGCATGTGGTGTTGTTCGGGGCTTTTCTGGTGTGGGCGGCGCTGAGTTTTCGTGCGGCACGGGCGCGTGATCGTGCGGCGGGGACGGTGTACCCGGCGGGCACGGCGGCCGGCACTGTGATCACGGTGGGGGTGGGTGTTGCGGCCTGGGCGGTGGTTGCCTTCTGGGCGCATGGCCTGCTGATCGGTATCCGGCCTATCGGTTGAGGCGGCTGTCGCAGCGCGATGCGTTGTGGCACACACATTGCATGTGTCTGTTCACCGGTTTGATCGCCGGCGCACGATTTATCATCCACGTTCTTGATAACAATTATTCATCCGGAGAAAGTTTAAGTTTATGCACATCGCAGTTCGTTTTTCATCGCTGGCGCTCGCCCTGAGCGCGGCTTTTGCCGGTTCTTACGCCATGGCGCAAACCGCCAGCCACACGGCCGACATCGAGCGTATTCTGGCCAGCCCGGCGTTCAAGACGGCGGCGGCCACGATCGACAAGGAGCATGGCCGCATTGTGGAAGACGGCATCAAGTTCACCGAAATTCCTGCGCCGCCGTTCAAGGAAGAAGCCCGCGCCAAGGAGTTTGCCAAGATGCTCAAGGCGGTGGGCCTGGCCGATGTGAAGATTGACGAAGAAGGCAATGTGACCGGACTTCGCAAGGGCACACGCAGCGACGGCAAAGTCGTGGTGGTGTCGGCGCATCTGGACACGGTGTTTCCCGCCGGGACCGATGTGAAGGTCAAGCGCCAGGGCACGAAGTTGTACGCACCGGGCGTGGGCGATGACACCATGAGCCTGGCCGTGTTGCTGGGTTTTGTGCGCGCCATGCAGGCCGGCAACATCAAGACACGTGACGACATCCTGTTTGTCGGCACGGTCGGTGAAGAAGGCCCGGGCGATCTGCGCGGCGTGCGCCATTTGTTCACCAAGGGTGAATACAAGAACAAGATCAAGAGCTTCTTTTCGCTGGAGTCCGGCAGCGTCAGCCAGATCACCAACGGCGGCGTGGGTTCCAAGCGTTACCGCGTGACTTACAGCGGTCCTGGTGGCCACAGCTTTGGCGCGTTTGGCCTGGTGAACCCGATGTTTGCGCTGGGCCAGGCGGCCAATGAGTTTTCGCGCATCCAGGTGCCGGCCACGCCCAAGACCACTTACAGCATTGGCCTGATCGGCGGCGGCACCTCGGTGAACTCGATTCCGCTGAGCGGCTGGATGGAAGTGGATATGCGTTCGGAGTCGGTCATCGAACTCAAACGTGTTGAAGACCGTCTGCTCAAGCTGGTAGAGGAAGCGGCCGAGGGCGAAAACTTTGCACGCTCCACCAAGGAAGGCAAGATCAAGGTCGAGGCCAAGCTGATCGGCGACCGGCCGGCCGGCAACACCGATGCCAAGTCCGACCTGGTGCAGATCGCCAAGGCGGCGATCGAGGCCGGCGGCTACAAGGTGGCTTACAACTGGAGTTCGACCGATTCCAACCTGCCCATGAGCCTGGGTATTCCCGCGATCACCATCGGCCGCATGGCTCCGGACAAGAGCGGCCGTTCGCATTCGCTGGACGAGTGGGTCGATGTCGAAAAAGAACCCATGGTCAAAGCCATGGCGACCAGCCTGAGCATTGTGCTGGCCACCACGGGCATGGAGTAAACATGGCGCCGCAGGGTGTGGAGAAGCCGCTTATGAATCGCCGTCAGCTCGCGGTTTCTCTCGCTCTGTGTTCGGTGGCGCCGGCCTTGTGGGCCGCGCCGCCTCGGATTCGGATGTTTGAGCTGTACAAGGACGATTTGAGTTTTTCAAATACCGCCAAACAGCTCAACGGAAAAACCATCAGCATGCAGGGCTTCATGGCGCCGCATCTGAAAGTTGAATCCGACTTTTTTGTGTTGTCCAACTCGCCGGTGGAGACTTGTCCGTTTTGTGCCTCCGAAGACGAGTGGATCAACACCATTATTTTTGTACGCATGAAAAAACGCCAGGAAGCGGTCAAGCCCGGTGACCTGATCCAGGTTGTGGGCCGGCTGGAGATCGGACCGCAGACAGATGCTGCGACCGGTTTTGTCAGCCGTGTCCGTCTGGTCGACGCCAGCTTTCAGCGTTTATGAGTGCAGACGTTTTGCACAGCGGGCTGAGCGCGCGCTCGGTCTGCGCTGTTTTTGCCGATGCCGGCGGCGCCAGCATCCAGGCGCTGCACGATGTCAGCGCCGAATTTTTACCTGGCCATCTCACCGCCATCGTCGGTCCTTCGGGCTCCGGTAAAAGCACCTTGCTGCATGCGCTGGCCGGCATTGTGGTGCCGCAGCAGGGCGAGATTCGTTTTGGCACCACCGTGGTGAACCAGCTCGGCGAAAGGCAACGCGATGCGTGGCGCCTGGCCCATTGCGGCATGGTGTTCCAGGACTTTCGCCTGATCGATGAGCTGGATGCCTTGAGCAACACCTTGTTGCCGGCGCAGTTTCAGCGCGCACGTTTGCCCGAGGCCTTGCGTGAACGTGCCCGGGTTTTGCTTGCACGGTTTGAGGTGCCTTTGCGCGCCGGACCGGTGGCGCGGTTGTCACGGGGTGAGCAGCAGCGGGTGGCGCTGGCGCGCGCCTTGTTGCTGGACCCGCCCATTATTCTTGCCGACGAACCCACGGCCAGCCTGGACCCCAGCAACGGGCAACGTATTGCCGATGAACTCAAAGCCATGGCGCAGGCCGGCAAAACCGTGGTGACGGTCACACATGACCACAAGTTATCGGCACTGGCCGACCAGGTGATACGCATGAGCGCGGGTCAAGTTCTTTCTCAACCCTTTGCAGACGCGGTGTCATCATGAATCCCTGGCCCGGCATTCGCGCCGCTCTCACGCGTTATCGTTTCAGCGCCCTGGCCTTTGTTTTGCTGGTGGCCGCGGGTGTGACCCTGTCGGTGGCGATTGTTTCGCAAGAGCGGGCCTTGCGCAGCGGCAGCGCCCTGGCGGCGGACCGTTTCGACATGATTGTGGCGCCGCCCGGCAGCCGCACCGACGCCTTGATGACCGGGGTCTTCCTGCGGCCCGGCTCCAGCCAGTTGTTGAGCCCGACCTTGACAGCGGCTTTGCTGAATGACAGCCGCGCGAGTTTTGTGTCGCCGCTGGCGTTTGGTGACAGCTATCGCGGCGCACCGGTGGTCGGTGTGATCGCGGCCCTGGTGGAACATCTGTCCGGTGGGCTGGCCGAGGGCCGGCTGTTTGCGGCGCGTCATGAAGCCGTGGTCGGCGCCGCATCGGCTCTCAAGGTGGGTGACACCTTTCAGCCGGCGCATGGGGTGCACCATGGTGGTGAAGAACACGGCGGGGATGACCACCTTGATGCGCATGAGGTCACGGTGACCGTGGTCGGGCGCATGAAGCCGACCGGCTCGCCCTGGGACAAGGCCGTGACGGTGCCGGTGGAGCTGGTCTGGGCCTTGCACAACTTGCCGGCCGGCCATGCGCCGGAGTCCACCCAACTGGGCGCGCCTTTTGACGCGGCCCACACACCCGGCATTCCTGCGGCGGTGGTGCACACCGGCAACCTGGCCAATGCCTACAAATTGCGGCGTGCCTACACCGGCAAGGAGTCCATGGCTTTTTTTCCGGCGGAAGCCCTGGTGCAGCTGTATTCCATCCTCGGCGACATGCGCCAGCTGATGAGTCTGCTGGCCCTGGTGACCCAGGCGCTGGTGTTGTTGTCCATCATTGCCAGCGTGTTTATTTTGTTTCGCCTGTTGATGCCGCAGTTTGTGACCTTGCGTGCGCTGGGTGCGCCGCGGCGTTATGTGTTTGCCATGGCCTGGGGGTTTACCGCTTTGCTGGTCGGCCTGGGTGTGCTGCTTGGGCTGGCCGGCGGTTACGCGCTGTCGTTTGGCATCAGCACCTGGCTGGCGCATCTGACCGGTGTGGCCTTGCGACCGACCTTGGGCGAGACCGAGTGGCTGATGGCACTGGCGATTCTGGTGGTCGGCCTGGTGTTGGCCTCCTTGCCGGCCTGGCACATGCAGCGTGTGTCTTTGTCCGCGGCGATGAAAGAGTATTGACGCTCTGAATCTATAACCAGCGTGCGCGTTTGAAGCCCCAATACAGCAGGGCGCAGGCGATGAGGATGGTGCTCAGGGCGATGAGGTAGCCGTACTCCCACTTGAGTTCGGGCATGTGTTCGAAGTTCATGCCCCAGACACCGGCAAAAGCTGTCCACACCGCAAAAATACTGGCCCAGGCGGCCAGGCGTTTGGTGACTTCACTTTCCTCGATGGTGGCCATGGCCAGATTCACCTGGATGGCCGTGCCTATGGTGTCGCGCATGGTGTCGATCAAGGCATTGATACGCGACAGATGATCCACCACGTCGCGAAAATAATCCTGCACCCCGGCGCAGATTTGCGGCACGCGACCGCCATGCAATTTGCTGGCGCCTTCCAGCAGCGGCGCCACCGCATGTTTTAAAACCAGGACGCGGCCTTTGAGTTCGTACAGGCGCTCGATGTTGGAACGTGCCGTGCCTTTGGTGAAAATGTCGCGCTCTATGGTTTCCAGCTCGGTCTCGAAGCTGTCGATCACGGGAAAATAACGGTCCACAATCGCGTCCATCAAGGCATACAGGACAAAGCCGGAGCCGTGCCGCAGCAGCTCGGGCTCGCGCTCGCAACGTGCACGCACGCCCAGCAGGCTGATCGAACTGCGGTTTCGCACCGACAACACGTAGTTGTGGCCGGTGAAGATGTCGACCTCGCCGACATGCATCTCCGAGGCGTCACCGGGCATAGGCTCGACCAGGTGCAACACGGAAAACAGCGAGCTGCCGTACTCCTCGATTTTCGGCCGCTGGTGGCCATGTTGTGCGTCTTCCACCGCGAGTTCATGCAGGCCGAACTCCTGGCGCATCTCTTCCAGCTCCGCCGCTGTGGCGTCTTGCAAGGCGACCCAGACAAAGGTGTCGGGATGGGCCAGGTGCTCGCTGATGTCGCCGATGGGAATGTCGGCGAGTTTGCTGCCGTTTTGATACACCACGCAGTTGATCAGCATGAGCTTCTCCCAAAAATAGACTGCGCTGCCCGGGCGGTCAGTGTGTCAGCACCCAGTGGCTGATTTTGCCGACCGCTTCGGCCTCCAGCCCGTTGAAGCCGTGGTAAGCCTTGGCTTCGCAGGGGTCGCCTTGGCTCTGGCCGCCGCTCAGGGTGATCAGTTCGGCCTTGGGGGTTTTGGCCAGTGGCGTCATCAGCAGCGGCATGTCGCTGAAAGCGCAGTGTTTGCAGCCGTCTTGTGTGTTGTGCACGACCAGCACCGGGATGGCCAGTTTTTCCAGCGGCATCTTGGGCACGGCGCGGCCCGTGTCGTCGGTCAGGATGGTGGCGGTCAGCACCAGGCCGTCGGGCCCGCCCTGGGCCGGGCTGGCCACCGTGGCGATGGCGCCGGCCGACTGTGTGCCGCGGCTGGTACCGACCAACCACACCGGCACCGGGGCCTGCTGCTTGAGCCAGGCGATCACGGCCAGGACATCGGCCGCGTGTTCCGGCGTTTGCCGAAAGCCGCTGAGGTAGGGCGAGGACTGGCGGTCGGACGGCGCATCGATCACGACAACGGCCAGGCCGGCGTCGGCAAACTGCTGGCGCGTGCGCACCAGGAAGTTGCCGGCGCCCCAGGTATAAGCGCCGTTGGCCGAGATCTGCAGGCCGCCGTGGCCGCCGGCCAGCAGGATGACCGCGGCTTTGGGCGCGGGCGGGCTGATGTAGACAAAACGCTGCGTGACGCCGGGGCGGCTGGGGATGTCGACCACCTTCTGCGTGGTTTGCGCCAGTGCACCCTGGCCGGCCAGGGCCAGGCAGAGCAGGCCGATGCTCAGGCTGTAACGAAGCCAGGTGCGGCGATCGGGTGTCATCAGCTTCTCCTGAGTGGGTTGACGAATTGTGTCTTCTGGGATCAGGGGTGGCAAGTCAGCGGTTTATAAGCCAAATCGACCGTTAGCCCTTATAGGATAAGCGCAAGAAGCTATGAAAGTGATAGCAATTGGGGCAGCCCTAGTCGGTGACAGCAGTTTTGATCCAGGTGATGATGTCGTCACTGGCGACACGGGGTGTGTCCAGGTGGCCGCCTGAGACTTCCAGGTATTTGTTTTTCGGGTTGGCGGGCAGCTTGTCGACGTAATAAGTCTTGACCCGCTTGAACAGTGGGTCTTTTTCACCAATCACCGTCATCACCGCGGTCGTGGCCGGCACGCGCGGTGCGGTCAGCGACATCTCGGCCTCGCCCTGGGGGTCGAAGTAGGACAGGAAATCCTTGGCCGTGGTGACCACGGTTTGTTGCCGGCCCTGGTTGATGTCGCTGAAACGCTCACGTGAATCGCCCTTGCCGGCCGCCACCAGGGCGCGGGCCTCGTCCACGCTGTCGTGCACCACCGTGTTCCGGGACTGGGTGTAATAACCCTCGGGCGAATGCCCGGGCGCCAGCAGCACCAGCGCATCAATGTCGCCGGCGCGCACCGCGTGGCTGAGCGCCGCGGGCACCCCCATGCTGTGGCCGACGATGACAATACGCGTCGCGCCCTGCTCGCGCAAGGTTTTCACATGGCCGGCCACTTCAGCCATGGCTTTGTCCCAGTGGCCGTCCAGGTAACGGCCGCGTGACCAGGGCATGTCCGGCACGGTGGCGAGCCAGCCCTGGCGCTCGAAAGTGGCTTTCATGGGGCTGAAGTTGGGGTCCATGTTGTTGCCGGGATTTTTGCCGTGCAACATCAACACGCCTATACGTGGCTGGGCCTGGACGGCGCTGCTGCCGAAGGCGATGACGAGGAACAGGCCGAGGGCCAAGAGCAGGCGGTGGTACATGGGGTGTGCTTTCTGGTGGATCAGGCGCTGACCATGGGCCCAATTTACCTCTGCCCGCCCGCCGCGTCAGCCGGGTTTTCACGCGGGCACCTGGATACCAAAACACGCGAGTTGATCGCGCTGGCCGTGGCGCTCACCACGCCTTGCGACGGTTGTCTCACCGTGCATTCGGCGCAGGTAGTTGAGCCCGCCGCGCTTGTATGGTGGCGGGGCCCGGTGGCTGTTTTTACTTATTTCTTAAGAGAAACAGGCCGCTAGCCCAAACAGAGTGGGCGCACGCAGCTATCAAATCGGGAGCGAGTGATTCGCCACCCGTCTCACTTGTCGGGCAGCTCGATCTTGACTTCCAGCACATCCAGGTTGTCCTGGCGCTCCAGGTGGACCTTGATGTCCTGGGGGCTGATGTTGATGTATTTGGAAATCACCGCGATCAGGTCACGCTGCAGCGCCGGCAGGTAGTCGGGCTCGTGGCCCTGGCGGCCCGAACGTTCGTGCGCCAGGATGATCTGCAGCCGCTCTTTGGCGACGCTGGCGGTCTTTTTCTTCTCGCCGAGCAGGAAGGACAAAAATGAAGCCATGGCGTTTTACTTGCCTCCAAAGACACGTTTGAAAAAGCCGGCCTTGGGCGCGTCGATAAAACGCAGCGGCTTGTCTTCCCCCATGAAACGGGCGATCACGTCCTTGTAGGCCTCGGACACGTCGCTGCCGGTCATGTGTACGGCGGGCACGCCCTGGTTGGAGGCTTGCAGCACGGACTCGGACTCGGGGATCACGCCTATCAGCTTGATACGCAGGATGTCCTTGATGTCTTCGAGCGACAACATCTGGCCCTGGTCGACGCGGCTGGGGTTGTAGCGGGTGATCAAGAGGTGTTCCTTGATCGGGTCGCCGCCTTCCATGCCGCGTTTGGTCTTGCTCGACAACATGCCGAGGATGCGGTCGGAGTCGCGCACCGAGGACACTTCGGGATTGGTCACCACCAGCGCTTCGTCGGCGAAATGCATGGCCATCAGCGCACCGGTTTCAATACCCGCCGGGGAGTCGCAGATGATGTATTCAAAGTCCATGGCGGCCAGGTCGTTCAGGACTTTCTCGACACCTTCCTTGCTCAGCGCTTCCTTGTCGCGGGTCTGCGAGGCGGCCAGCACAAACAGGTTGTCGCACTGCTTGTCCTTGATCAGCGCCTGGTTCAGGTTGGCTTCGCCCTGGATCACGTTGATCAGGTCGTACACCACGCGGCGTTCGCAGCCCATGATCAGATCCAGGTTGCGCAGGCCGACGTCAAAGTCGATGACGGCGGTTTTGTGGCCGCGCAGGGCCAGGCCGGTTGCAAAGCTGGCGCTGGTGGTGGTTTTGCCCACGCCACCCTTGCCGGAGGTAACCACGATGATTTTTGCCATGGGTAAAAAGTCCTTTGGGAATTAACTGGTGAAGGGTGGGAGGGTCAGCGCAATACACGCAGAAACAAGCGTGGGGGTATGGCCATTTTCCGCCGGGCCGCCCCAAGGAAAATAAGCCCCCTCGGGGGGCAACGCAGTACACGAAGTGACAAGTGTGGGGACGATCTCATGCTTTGATGGACTCCATCACGAGTTTGTCGCCGCCGGGGCCGGCCACCAGCCGCACTTGTGTGGCTTGGCCCCACATGCCGTCGGGCAGGGGCACATCGCTGGTGCGGTAAATGCCGGCGATCGAGAGTAACTCGGGCTCCAGGCACAGGGAAAAAATACGCGCATCGGCATTGCCGCGTGCCCCGGCCATGGCCTTGCCACGCAAAGGCGCATACACATGGATGTGGCCGTCGGCAATCACTTCGGCGCCGGGATTGACCATGGCCAGCACCACCAGGTCGCGGCCGCGTGCATAGACCTGCTGGCCGGAGCGCAACGGCTTGTCGATGATCAGGGCGCCGGGTGGCGGGGCCTCGGCCGGGGGTGGTTCCGGCTTGGGGGTGTTTTGGGGTGCGGGTTGCGACGGCGGCACATGGACCCGGGCGTCCGGCGCGGCCACCAGGCCGCTTGCTGCGGCCGCGGCCATCTGGGTCGGGCTGCCGCCGCGTGCGGCAATCGGTGCCACGCGGTAAGGGCGTATCAGCGCCACCAGCGCCGCGAAGTCGATAGGTGTGGTGTCGGCGGCCAGCGGCGAGAGGTCGATGACCAGCGGGTCGTTGTCAAAAAAGTCGGGAATGTCGCCGAAACGCAGCGTCAGGTCGCGGGACAAGGCGGCCAGGTCGGTGGACTTGAGCAAAAGTGCGACCAGGGGCAGGTTGGCGCTTTTGATTTCGAAACTGGCGGGGCTGCTGGCCGGGAGGGCAACGGTCATGGGCAATAGGCGTCGCGTCGTCGCGGGAAAAACAGGAAAAAGCGCTCGCTGAAAAGCGTAGCCCGGAAAGTGAAGAATCTTAACAGCGGGGCCTGCCGCAGTTGTGAGGGAATGAAACGTGGGGGCTTGTGGGAGGATAAGGGCTTGGCCTTGGTTTTTGAGGAGTCCGCCATGCCTGTGCAAGTCCATGTTTTGCGTCTGCAGCCCGGTGAGGACTTGCGCGGCGCGCTGGAAGCGGCGTTTCGCGCCTTACACGCGGAGGGTGTGGGTGCGGCCTGTGTGCTCTCGGCGGTGGGCAGTTTGTCCTGTGCCGTGTTGCGTTATGCAGACCAGGCCGCCGGCACGTCGTGGGTGACACCGCTGGAACTCTTGAGCCTGTCGGGTACCCTGAGTGTCGACGGCCCGCATTTACATGCGAGTGTGGCCGATGGGCAAGGCCGTGTGCGCGGCGGCCATGTGATGCGCGGCTGCGTGGTGCGCACCACGGCCGAGGTGGTGCTGGCGCTGCTGCCGGGCTGGCAGTTCAGCCGCGAGGCCGATGTGAGCACCGGTTTCCAGGAGCTGGTGGTGCGGCGGCTGGATCCAGTCGAATAGCCGATTTCTTAAGAAAAAAAGGCCTGTAGCCCTTGAAGGGCGGTCGCAAGCAGCTATCAAGACCATAGCGTCACACGGGCCGTGTCGCAGTGTTGAGATTGCGTGCCGTGCCCAGCAAGGTGGCGCACAAGGTCTCCTCGCCCTCGGGGCTGACGGCGTAGACATCGGCGGCACACACCGTGAGCAATTTGCCGGCGCTGAGCACCCGGCCGCGCGCACGCAGCAACACACCTTGGGCGGGCGCGACGAGTTTGATCGTGGCGTCCACCGTGGCATGGGTCCAGCCCGGCGCCAGCAAGGTGCCGGCCGCTGCCACGGCCGCAAAGTCAGCCACGGCAAACACCGCGGTGGCCTGCAACTGGCCGGGTCGGAAGGTGAAGGTATCCAGCACCGGGATTTCGACCTCCACTTCTCCGGGCGCGATGTGTTTGAAGAACAAGCCCAGGGTGCGGGCCATGGGCATGGCGAGCACCCGCTGTTCAAGTTGCTGGAATGGTGGAGAGGTGGTGGTCATGCTTGGGGTTTCCTTGGCGTGGTGGGTGCTGGCCTGCGTTGGACGGCGGGCCAGGGCGGCGGGGTCTTGTTGGTCGCTTGTGCACGCTGCTGTTTTTTCATCCACGCGATGTGGGCAAGCACCGTGTGGCGCTGGGTTTTGAGTTGGTCGATCTGGCTGTCGATGTCGGCTACCCGCTCTTGCATGGCCTCGGCCATGTGTTCAACGCTCAACCGGCCGCTGCGGTAGGCGGGAAGCTGCGCGGCAATCGCTTTGAGCGAAAAACCGATGCTGCGCGACATGGCGATAAACACGACTTCGCGGCGCATGGCTTCGCTGTAGTCGCGGTAGCCGCTGGCGCGGCGTGCGGGCTGCAGCAGGCCCAGTTTTTCGTAGTGGCGCAGGGCATGCACGGAAACGCCAGTACCTTGGGCCAGTTCGGAGATTTGCATGACGCCAAGATTAGCAAGCCTCGCCCTGCACGAAGCTTGTGGTTCTGTCACCTGTGCGCCACGGTGCTTGGGGCGCCAGGCGGACCGGTCCTACAGGGAGGCGGGTGGGCTACCGATAAAAACCGGCAGCAGGCGGACTTACCTTGAAGATGTGGACCAGACCGTTCGGCCCACCGCCGCGCATACCGTGTTGAGAAGGAGCCACCATGAACAAGAACCCTGTTGTCCAATCCGTGCTGCTGATGGTGCTGCTGGGCATTTCGGCGGCCGTGGCAGCGCAACCCAGCACCCTGCCCGACAACGCCACTCAGGTGCCGCCGGAAATGGGTGTCAAGCCCGCGTGGCCCGGTGCCAGTGCGCCGCTGCCCGCCGACATCAAACCCAGGATCAGGCCACAATTGAAACCACGCATGAAGCCGGAAGAACTCAAGCCCGACATGCGGCCGGACTTCCGGCCCGAGATGAGTCCGGGCATGCAGCCGAACAGCCAGAAGCCGCTGCACACCGATGTACCCGTGCACCGGGGCGACGGCCCGGTCAACTGAATTCGACAAGGGGAGTGAACATGAACAGGCGCTTGCCGATCTTGCTGGTGTTGCTGCTGGCCAGCGGGTTTGTCGCCGCTGCGCAGCGTGAGGCACCGGCGCCCAAACCACGTATCAACCGCAATCCGGCGTTTCGCGAGAGTTTGCCGCCGGGGCCCACCTTGCCGCCGGATGTCCGTGACACCACGGTGCCGGCGCCGGGTCCGGATGATCCGCGCGACTCCAGCACCCGCCCGGTGTTGCCGCCCGGCAGCAGGGACGACCGTGATGTGGTGGTGCCCACACCGGGCACGACTCCCCAGCCCAACCTCCGCAGGCCTTAAGCTTCAAGCCGCTAGCAGGCGGAACAGGTCGGCCGGTTCAGTTCTGTCCGTGGCTTCTTGTCTGTCAGCAGGTTGGCAGGGCCCACCGCCTGATCGCACGGTCCGGCGGTGGAAGGTGCGTCGGTAATATCGGAGCCAGAGTTGCTCGCCGGCGTCGAGCGCGGGGGCATTGGCTTTTTGTGCCCCGGGGCCGAAATGCAGCTGGGCACCGTCCCACTCGGCGCTGCATTCGGGCGTCAGCAAGGCCCAGCGCATTTGCCGGAAGCGCCGTGCAAAAAAGGGTGCGACGGTTTCAACAATGTGGTGTTGGGGCTGGTACCAGGCGACATGCAGCGGCCCGATCGCGGGCTGGTTGCTGAAGGCTTCGTCCTGCACACGGCGAAAGCGCACAAAGGCCTTGAGCTCATGGATGTCACGGCCTACCGCTTGCGCCAGGCTTTGGGCCAGGACCCAGTCGGTATCCAGCGGCTGGTGCAGTAAATCAGGCTCCTGTTGCAGGCGCCAGAGCAGGCGGTACAGCAGCTTGAAACGGTCGGGGTCGCGGTGCTGGATGACGGCTTCACCCGGGGCCAGAAATTCGGGCGGCAAAGAGAGCTGCGCGCTGTGGCCGGACACGGGAAGGTGGGGACGCGTGTCGTCGCTGCAGCACCAGCTGACTTGTCCGGGCCGGATGTGCTGCGCCAGCAATCCCTGTGCGGCATGGCAAAACCCTGGCCAATCCGTTTGACCCTGCAAGGGGATGGGCAGCGGGGCTTCGGGGAAAAGGTCGCTGGTCAGACAGTCGTTCATCACACCCATGGCTTGCTCCTTGTTTCTGCACTCAACAGCCATGGTGGCGCAAGTAGCTGTCCCTGCGCTGTAGGCCAGGGCGCAAAGGTCACGCCCGCCGTTGGCGCGGCCTGCTCAAGGACGGGCAGACGGCCGGCGTAAGGCCAGGTGATGGGGTTAGTTTGTGAAAACACTGTATTAATATACAGTTATTTGGGGATTTTTGCACGGATATATCCCCTGACACGTAGCCAAAACCAGGCTTTGGTGGCCAACAGGGCGTAAACAGGGCTTAAGGGCCGCCAGCTGTGCCGTCAGCGGTCGATGGGCGCCTGTTGTGCTGCCCGGCTTTCGGTGGCGAGGTAGAGCAGGCTGGCCCCCGTCAGCGGCAGCAGGTAATAAATGACGCGGTAAGCCACCAGCCCGGCCAGCAGCTCGGTGGTGGGCATCAGGTGCGACAGCAGCGCCACAAACACCGCTTCGAGCACTCCGAGCCCGGCCGGTACATGGGTGATGACACCCGCCACGGCGGCGACCAGCAACACACCGGCCACGGTGGGCCATGCGATTTTTTGCTGCAACAGCATGAAGACAACCCCACTCATGAGCAGCCAGTTGGCGGCACCCATGCCCAGTTGCAGAAGCGCCAGCCGCCAGGACGGCAGCTCCAATTCATGGCCGCGCACGGCAAAACTGCGCTGCCGGGAAAAAGCACACAGCAGCGGGTAGGCCAGTGCAATCGCCAGCAGGGCAAAACCCAGCAGCTGCAGGCCCGCGCTGCCAATTTTCCAGTCAGGCGGCAGGGCCGGGGTGTAAAAGCCAAAAATGAAACCGGCCAGCAACAGGTAGCCAATCCAGTTGGTCAACATGCTCAGGGACATGACGCGGGTGATCACGCCGGTGTCCAGGCCCAGCCGCGAATACAGGCGGTAACGAAAGGCCACGCCGCCGACCAGCGAGCCGAGGTTGAGGTTGAACACATAACTGATGAAGGTGACCCCCATCACCGTGGGTGCACGCAAGGTGTGGCCGGTGTAACGTCGTCCCAGCAGGTCAAAGCTGCTGTACAGCGTCAGGCTGCTGATGGCCAGCGCGGCAGCAAAGCCCAGTGCGCGCAGTGGGTAGTTGCGCAAGGTGGCCCAGACCTCGTCCCAGGCGATGGCGCGCGCCTGCGCGGCCAGCAACCAGAGCACCAGTGCAAAAAACGCCACGGTGAGTGCGCGCAATAGCCAGGGCCACCAGGGCTTGCCGGGGCCGTCCAGCACCTGGTCGCGGCTCATGAGGCCTGGCCTTCGCTGACGCGGTCGGTGCCTGGCGTGGCCAGCAGATGTTCGGCCGGCATCAGGCGCGGCGTGTGGGCCGGCAGCCAGCCAAACCAGGCCGGGTAGCGGCGCAACAAATGGAACACAAAAAAACTGCGCAGCGTGACCCAGGCGCCGGACTCGGTCAGGTCTGCGGCATGGATTTGTTTGCAACTGCTTTCCATCAACTGCGTCAGGTGCTCGCCCAGTTGCTGGTTAAAGGCCCGGTCCTTGATGATGACGTTGGCTTCGAGGTTGAGTGACAGGCTCAGCGGGTCCAGGTTGCTGGAGCCGACCGTCGACCATTCGTCGTCTGTCAGCGCGACCTTGCCGTGCAAGGGGCGCTCGCGGTATTCGTAAATTTTCACGCCAGCGCCCAGCAGGTGGTGGTACAGCATGTTGGCCGCGGTTTTGACAATCGGCATGTCGGGTTCGCCCTGCAGGATCAGTTGCACCTCCACGCCGCGTCGCGCGGCTTTGCGCAACGCCTTGAGCAGGCGGTAGCCGGGAAAAAAGTAGGCGTTGGCGATGATGATGCGGCGCCGCGCACCGCGGATGGCGATGCGGTAGTGGCGTTCGATGTCGTTTTGATGCTCGCGGTTATCGCGGGTGACAAACAGGGCTTCGGCGCTGCCCGCCGCCGGCAGGCTGCTGCTGGCCGAGGGGGCCGGCGTGCGGCGGAACAGGTGGCGTCTATAACGATGCGGGTGGCGCTGGCCGATCAGCAGCTGGGCCCGGACAAAGTAGTGGATGTTGGCCACCAGCGGCCCCTCGATCTCCACCGCATAGTCTTGTTTGGCCAGGGGGCCGAAGTCCGCCAGGTGGTCGGCCGAATAATTGATACCGCCTACAAACGCACGTGCACCATCGACCACCACAATTTTGCGGTGCATGCGCCGGAACAGGTTGGTGCGAAAGCCCCAAAGCCGGGGCTGCGGGTCAAACACATGAACCCGCACGCCGGCCTGTGTCAACGCCGAGATAAAAGCAGTCGACAGATCGGGTGAGCCGTAACCGTCGATGGTGAGGTCGACCTGCACGCCGCGCCGCGCCGCCGTCAGCAGGGCCGCCTGCAGGGCGGTGCCAACCTTGTCTTCAAACAGGATGAAGGTTTCCAGCAGCACCTCGCGCTGAGCCGCAGCAATAGACGCGAACACCCGGGGGAAAAAGGCCTCACCGTTTTCCAGCAAGGTGAAGTGGTTGCCGCCGATCCAGGGGGTCATAAGGTCAAGGCCCCCACGCTTTTCGCTTCGCGTAATGCGCTGCCCCCCGAAGGGGCACTGCGCCTGCGGCCCGGCAAAGCCGGTTCCGCGGCCCCGGCTGCTAGGGTGGGGGCTCCCTCGGGGGGCAGCGCACCGCCGAAGGCACACGCCGTGACAAGCGTGGGAGCCATTTTCATAATTCAATTTCCGCCGCGAGCGGCGCGTGGTCGGATAGATGCGACCAGGGTTTGATCGGTAACACCACGGGCGCGTGGCCGATGGCGTTGCGCACATAAATGCGGTCCAGCTGCAGCAGGGGAAAACGTGCGGGGAAGGTGCGGGCGGCCTTGCCATTGGCCTGCACAAACACCTCGTGCATGTTGGCGCCTTGCGCCAGCACATCGTGGGCGCGGCGGCGCCAGTCGTTGAAGTCGCCGGCGGCGATCACTGGCGCGCTGGCGGGGATGTCTTTGTGCACCAGGTCGCACAACATCTTGAGTTGTTTGATGCGGTGGGATTCGGCCAGGCCCAGGTGCACACAAATGACGTGCACATTCGTGTCGCGGCCCGGCACCTCCAGGACGCAATGCAAGAGGCCGCGCCGCTCGGGTCCGCTGATGGACACATCGCGGTTTTCGAAACGGATGATGGGAAACTTGGACAACACCGCGTTGCCGTGGTGGCCGTTGGTGTAGACCGCGTTGCGGCCATACGCAAACTGCGGCCAGATGCTGTCGGCCAGGAACTCGTAATGCGGTGTGACCGGGTAGTTGGCCACCTTGCTTTCGTGTTTGGCGTGGGTGCCGGTCACTTCCTGCAGGAACACCACGTCGGCACCCACGGTGCGCACGGCCTCGCGCAATTCATGCAGGATGAACTTGCGGTTGAAGAAGGTGAAGCCTTTGTGGATGTTGACCGTCAACACCTTGATGGAAAAACTCAGCGAGGCGGTGGCAATGGCTTGCTGGGTAGCGGCCAGTGCATCGTCATCGCTGCGCAAAGGCACGGCGACGGCCGCCGCTTCATTGACCTGGATGAGGGATTCGGGAGGATGCATGAGGGACAAGGAAATGGCAAAGAGACATTGTTGCGCGACCTGGCTCCGGACCGGCGTAGGACAGCAAGCTTATTTGCCGTGTTTTAGAGCTTGTTCCCGGTCTACAGGGGGTCGCGCAAGTAGATTGTCGGGATGGGATGCAAGGCGCAAAACCCAAGCCAAGGCGTGTGCCTTGGCTGATTTTGCAACGCCGCAGACCGCCCGATTGCGTCCCAACGCGGCCCCTGTAGACCGGGAACAGGCTCTAAGGTCTTTCGGCGAAATTTTGAAGATTTTGAAGAGGTGGCGTCCTACGTTGCCGGACGAGGCCCGCCGATAGGCCGCTTGGCGCCTCGGCGCTAAATTCATACCAAGCAAGCCTTCATGGGCCTGGCTTGGCAAGGGACTCGCCGCATCAGGTGGTGTTTCTTTGCCGGATGATTTTTCGTTCCCAGGAGTTCACAGCCGGCCTTGTCCGGTTGGGGCTTTTTATCAGGAGTTAGACATGAACAAATTTTCTATGCGTGTTCTTCCCGTCGCCGTGGCGCTGAGTGCCACGCTGGCTTTTGCGGCCCAGGCTCAGATGGGGGGCGGTGTGCGAGACGGCACCAACAGCCAGATCGACAGCGATGCGCGCGCCCATGCCATGGCCACCGTGAATGGCAGCACGTCCGCCCAGACCCCGGTCGCGGCGCAAAGTTCGAGCGGTGTCAAAGGCACGGTAAGCCGGACCGCCAACCGGGTGGAAGGCGCCATGGGCAAGGCCGCTGATGCGACCAAACGCACGGCCAAACGCACGGCCAAACGCGCCGGCAGTGCCGTGGGCAACAGCGTCGGTAGCGTCGCCGAACGTGCGGACCGCGGCATCCAAAACGCCTTGCCCGCTAAATCCGCCGGCAGTGCGTCGGTGAATATGCAGGGCTCGGGCAACACGGCTGGCCAGGTGGCTCGTCCGCCGCAATAAGCCTAGGCGGAAACCAGCTTGTTGCGGGACAACGGTCCTACACACAAGCAGCCTTTGCACTGATAACAAGTGCTTGATCCCGGCCCCACATTGAAGGTGTGGGGTCACTTGAGGGACCTCCCGAGCGACTCCCCTTCAAAAATTCAAAGGAAATTGAGATGCATAAGTCAACAACGTCGATTCTTCTGGCCAGCATGATGGTCGTGTCCGGTTTTGCGGTGGCACAGACCCCCGCTGCACCGGTTCAGGCCCAGGGCGGCGCCACCACCGTGGCCCCGGCGGTGGATGCGGGCACCATGCCGAACACCCGTGCGGATGTCAAAAGCGAAATCAACACCCGCTCCGGCGCCAAAGTCGGTGCACCGGCCCAGGGCGGTGGCACGCCTTCAGGCGCAGCCAAGACCGGTGCAAGCGGCGGCATGTCGGCCACCACCCGCGCGGACGTGAAAGCCGAAATCCCCGGTGGCAGCAAGGCCGGTGCGTCGGCACAAGGTGACTCCAGCGTGTCGGGTGCACCGGCCGCCGGGGCCAAATCGTCGACCTCTGCCGAACGCAAGGCTGCCCGTGCCGACCGCAAAGCGGCACGCAAGGCCAAGCGTGATGCAACGGCCAACAGCACGGGCAAAGGCATGGACACGGGCCCCAGCAGCACGGTCAAGACAGCACCCCAATAATTCAGTTTCTTCACCCGCCCTGACAGGGCTTGGCAACAGCGCCCGCTTCGCAAGAAGTCGGGCGTCTTTTTTTTGCGTGGCGGCGCCAGCGTCATGCCTTAAGCTGCGGAACCCGTTATTCCTTGAAGGACCTCACCATGCCCCGCGCCATTCTTGACGAATCCAGCATCCATCCCGCCATTCGGGCCAAAGTTGCCCAGCATCAACAAGCCATCGTGTTGGAGGTGCAGGCCGCGGTGGCGGCCCATGCCGTGGTGGTGGTGGGCATGGGCCTGAATCCGTTTCCGCGCCAAGCGCGCCGCGCGCTGGACGCCGCCGGTGTGGCCCACCACTACCTGGAATACGGCAACTACCTGAGCAACTGGCGTCCGCGCAATGCCCTCAAGATGTGGACCGGCTGGCCGACCTTGCCCATGGTGTTTGTGCGCGGTATGTTGATAGGTGGGGCCAGCGACCTGGACCAGCTGATCGCCAGCGGGGAACTCACAACGCTGCTGGCCGGCGGCTGAGCACCACAAGAAAAAGCCCGCCGCCACGTCGGGAAGACGCAGCGGCGGGCCGGGGGGTCGCTGTGGTGTAGCGTATCAGCGTTCAGCCTTTGTGGTGCTGACCGTGGTGGCCATGGCGCGGGCCACCGTGGCCCATGGGCTGGCTGTCAAAGACTTTTTTCTGGTCGGTATTGAGTGCCGCATAAAAAGTCTTGGTGGCCTCGCCGCGTTTGTCCATGGCCGCATTCATCTCGCTCATGCGCTGGGTGCGCATCGCACGCATTTTGTCAATACGTTCGGGCGTGGTCAGCTTGGCGAATTCGGCGCGCTGGGCGGCGCGGTCGGGACGTGCCGCGTTATCGCGTGCCGCTGGTTTCATGGCGGCGGTGAAGGCCGACCAGGCGCCTTCCTGGGCCGGCGTGATGGCCAGTTTGGCTTTCAGCTCGGCCGCACGTTTGGCCATGCGCTCCTGCATCTTGGCCGGGTCGTGGCGGTGTTCGCCGGCTTTTGCCGCAGCTGTCGACGGGGCTGGCTGGACAGGCGCCACGGTTTGTGCTGTGGCGGCCAGTCCCATAGAGGCCATGATGCCGACCAGGATCAGGCTGTTGACGGACTTCAGGGGTTTGAAAACGGATGTCATGAGAGCTTCCTTTCAAGAGAAGACAAAGCCTGCGACCGGGAATTGGCGTCAGGTTGAAGAGAAGTTTGCGCGGCCTGTGTAAGCGCGCCATAACGCGTGCGTGAGGATTTTGTAAAGTTTTTTGCAAATTTGCAGCGTCTTTCGCCACCGGGTCCTGGCCAGGCGCCTCCGCTCCGGCCTGGCGCTTTTGTGCCTCGGATTGCGCATGAAAAAGGCCTGCAGCCCTTGTCCTATATGCGCAAGCAGCTATTAAATTTGTAGCGAATGAGGCGCTGCGGACTGCCCCGTGCAGCAGCACCACGGCGGTGCGCTGCACGGGCGGTTGAACTCACGGCGTGGCCTCAAGCGCCGGTGCGGCGGTCTTGTCGCTGGCGACCGGCTTTTTATCCTTGCTGAACCAGGCCACGTACAAGACCGGCAGCAGCACCAGTGTCAGCAAGGTGGCCGTGATCAGGCCACCGATGATGACGATGGCCAGCGGCCGCTGTGTCTCCGAACCAATGTCGTGCGACAAGGCCATGGGCAGCAGGCCCAGCGCGGCCAGCATGGCCGTCATCAGCACGGTGCGCAGGCGCTGCATGGAGCCGAGCTTGACCGCCTCGACCACGCTGTGGCCGGCTTTCTGCAGTTGCTGGAACACCGAAAGCATCACCACGCCGTTGAGCACGGCCTGGCCCGACAGCGCAATAAAACCGATGGCCGCCGACACCGACAGCGGGATGGAAAACACCCACAGCGCCACGAAACCACCAATCAGCGCCAGCGGCACGTTGATGAGAATCAGCGCGGCCATGCGCAGGGACTTGAAGGCGTCGAACAGCAAAACGAAGATCAGCAGCAGCGACAGCGGCACCACCACTGACAGCCGCTTCATGGCGCGTTCCTGGTTTTCAAACTCGCCCGACCAGCCGATGTTGTAGTTGGCCGGCAGCTTGACGTTCTGGTCGACGCGGGTCTGCATGTCCTTGACCACCGAGCCCATGTCGCGGCCCTTGATGAAAATACCAATCGCCATGGTGCGGCGCCCGGCTTCGCGGGCGATGTTCATGGCACCGCTGGTCTGGTGGATGGTGGCCACGCTGCCGAGCTGGGTGTAACCACCGTCGGGTGTGGGGATCAGGGTCTGCGGCAGGTTGGCGATGACGCGCTGGCTTTCCGGCAGGCGCACGGCGAGGGCGAACTTGCGTTCGCCTTCCCAGAGCTGGGTGGCCGCCTTGCCGGCCAGCGCGGCTTCGATCACGTCCTGGATATCCTGCACGTTCACGCCCAGGCGCGCGGCCCGGTCGCGGTCGATGTCGATCACCAGTTGTGGCAGGTCACCGGCGCGGTCGATCTCGGCGCGGAAGACACCCTTGACCTGCTTGACCTCGCGTTCAATGGCTTCGGTGATGCGTTTGAGTTCGACCAGGTCATCGCCGGCCACCTTGATCACGATCTGGCCGTCGATCTGCGAGATCGACTCGAGCACGTTGTCACGAATCGGTTGCGAGAAGGTCGGCTGCATGCCGGGCAGCGCCGACACGGCCTTGTCCATCTCGTCGATCAGTTGTTCCTTGGTCAGGCCCTTGCGCCATTCCTCTTGCGGTTTGACGTCCACAAACACCTCGCCCATGCTGATGGTTTTGGGATCGGTGCCGTCTTCCGGCTGGCCGGCCTTGGACACGGTGGTGCGCACTTCCGGCACCGTCAGCAGCGCCTTGCGCACATTGCGCAGGATACGTGTGGCCTCGTCGTTGGAGACGCTGGAGGGCAGGCGCACGTTGACCCAGATCGTGCCTTCGTTGAGTTCGGGCAGAAACTCCGAGCCCAGCCGGGAAGCCACCAGAATCGACAGGCCGAAGGCGGCCAGCGCGGCGATCACCACCAGGCGGCGATGGCCCAGCGCCCAGTCCAGCACCGGTGTGTACACGCGTTTGCATTTGGCCACCAGGCGGTTGTCACCGTGCGGCAGCTTTTTGCGTAACATCCAGAAGGCCAGCAGCGGCACCAGGGTCAGGGAGAAAATCAGGGCTCCGATCAGCGCCGTGGTCACGCTCAGTGCCATGGGCTGGAAGATGCGGCCCTCGTGGCGTTGCAGCGCAAAAATCGGGATGTGCGCGGCGATGATGATCAACATCGAAAACAGCGTGGGGCGCCCGACTTCGGTGGCTGCGTCGATGATGACATTGCGTCGCTGCGCATCGCTCATGCCTTCTTTTCTTTCGGACAGGCGGTGCATGATGTTTTCAATCACGATCACCGCGCCATCCACGATGATGCCGAAGTCCATGGCGCCCAGGCTCAGCAAGTTGGCCGGCACGCCCATGATTTTCAGGCCGAGAAAGGTCGCCAGCAAGGCCAGCGGGATCACCACCACCACGGCCAGGCTGGCGCGGATGTTGGACAGGAACAGGTAGAGCACCAGCGAGACCAGCAGCGCGCCTTCGACCAGGTTGCGGAACACCGTGGTCAGGGTTTTGCCCATCAGCCAGGTGCGGTCGTAGTAGGGAACAATCTGCACGCCCTTGGGCAGGACGCGGCTGTTGAGTTCGGCGATTTTTTCCTTCACGCCCTTGAGCACCACGCTGGGATTCTCGCCCTTGCGCATGACCACGATGCCGGTGACCACATCGTCGTCCAGATCCTGGCCCACGGTGCCCAGCCGCGGCACCGCGCCTACGGTGACTTGGGCGATGTCGCGCACCAGCACCGGCGTGCCGTTTTTGGCCGAGACCACGATGCGGCCTATGTCGTCGGACGAACGCAGCAGGCCGATGCCGCGGATGGCGTATTGCTGCGTGCCCTGCGCCACATAACTGCCGCCGGCATTGGCATTGCCGCGACCTAACGCGTCGAGCAGGTTCTGGAAGGTGAGTTTGTAGGCGCGCAACTTGTCGAGGTCGGGCTGCACCTCATACTGCTTGATGAAGCCGCCCATGGCCACCACGTCGGCCACGCCGGGAACCTGGCGCAAGGTACGTTCGACGGTCCAGTCCTCGATGGTGCGTAACTCTGTGGTGGTCAGGCCGTCGCCGCGCACCCGGTAGCGCATGATTTCGCCGACGGCCGAGGCATTCGGCGCGATCGTGGGCTCGACGCCGGGCGGCAGGTCGACCGAGCGCAGGCGTTCGCCAACCTGGGCGCGCGCCTGCAACACATCGGCCTTGTCGTCATAGGTGACGACGGTGAAGGACAGGCCGAACTGGGTGTGCGAGAACACACGGATCGCGTTCGGCAGTCCCGACAGCGCGACTTCGATCGGCAGCGTCACCTGTTTTTCCACCTCTTCGGCGGCGCGGCCCGGGTAGAGCGCAATCACCGTCACCTGCGTGTCGGTGACATCGGGAAAGGCCTCGACCGACAGATTCTGGAAGGCGATGATGCCGGCAATGGCGAAAATCACCGTGCCCAGGACGATGAACAGCGGCTGGTGCAGCGCGTAGTGGATCAGCCGTTTCATCGTTGAGCCTGTGTGCGGGAAGGCAGCACCGCAGGCGCTACTGTTTTGATAGCTGCTGACGCAGTCCCCTGGGGGGCTGGAGCCGCTTTTTTATCATTTCTTTCAGGCCGTGCGTCTTCCTGGGCCTGGCGGAACTCACGCGCCAGCAACAAGGTGTTTTCGCTGACCACCTGTTCGCCGGCCTCCAGTCCACGCGACACCACGGCCTCGCGCGGGCCTTCGTAACTGAGCACAACCTCGCGTGACTCGAACACGCCCGGCTGCACCTGGACCAGCACCATGTGTTGGGTGCCCCACAGCGACACTGCTTGCGCGGGAATCAGCACGCCCGGGCCCAGCATGCGTTCGATGCGGGCCGTGGCCAGCATTTCGGCCTTGAGCTTGCGTCCGGGGTTGGCCACCAGCCCGCGGATCTTGATGGTGCGGGTGGCCGGGTCGATGAAGTCGGAAGCGGCGGTGACGCGGCCTTCAAATTTTTCACCCGGCATGGCGGCGATGCGCAATTCAAACGCGGCGCCGGGTTGCAGGGTGCCGACCTCGGATTCGCGCGCGTCGATTTGCACCCACAACGAGGTCGGATTGGTCACCACAAACAGCGCCGGCGCGCCGGGGCCGGACTGGTCGGGCCGGACTTCCTGGCCGGGGTTGAGGTTGCGTTCCACCACCACACCGGTGATGCCGGCCAACAGGCCTAACTGCTGGTTGACGTTGCCGCTGCCGCCGCCATACATCCGGGTGCGAGCCTCGGCGCGCTGGCTTTCCGCGGCTGAACGTGCGGCATCGGCCTCGGCCTGCTCCAGGTCCTTGCGGGCGATGATGCCGGCCTCGAACAGTTCGCGTTGACGCTGCAAGGATTTTTGCGCCAGCCGGGCGTCGGCCTGGGCTTTGGCGGTGTCGGCCTGGGCCCCACCAAAATCCGGCGAGGCCAGTTGGGCCAGCAAGCTGCCGGCTTTCACGGGCTGGCCGACATCGGCCTTGATGGCGGTCACGCGGCCGGCAAAGGCCGGGTAGATACGCTGGGTCTGTTCTTCGTTCCAGACCAGCCGGGCCGGCAGCTCCACCGTGATCGCCTTGCTGGGCGCGGCGTTGATGACCCCCAGCAAGGCGAGTTGGGGGTGACCCGGCGGAAATCGCAGCTGGTTGCCTTGCAGAATCGGCGCCAGCACCTCGGGCGGGGGTGGCGCGGGTTCATTGCAGGCCGATAACAGGGCAAGCGCCGAGGCGGAGAGGGTGAGAAGAAGGGTACGTTTCACGATGGAGGTCCGAAAAAGAAAAGGGCCGGTCCGGCGGGGCGTCGGGAATGGGGGACGGTTAGGGCTGGCGCAGCTGCCAGGCCTGGGCCGCCTTGGCGTGGTCGGTGCGTGCGGCCAGCTCTTCGAGCAGGATGGTGCGCAAGGTGCGGCGTGCGTCGATCAGGTCGGTCAGGGACAAGGCGCCCTTGTTGTAGGCCAGCTCGGCCATTTCCGCGACCTGGCGCGCGCGCGGCAGGATGGTGCGCTCGTAGCTGAGGGCGCGGGCGGCAGCGCTTTCGCGTTCCTGCTGCAGGCGCTGCAGGTCCGCGCTCGCTTCGCGCCGGGTTTTTTCCAGCAGGTCCTGGGCCGCATCGAGTTGCGCCAGCGCTCTGGCGATTTCGCCCTGGAAGTTGTAGCCGCCGAACAGGCCGTAGAGCGGCATTTGCAAGCGCAGCTCCAGCAAGCGGGTCGAGGTGCCGGGGTAATGGTCTAGGGAACTGCCCACGGTGATGTCGGCTTTCTTTTGCGCCGAGGCGACGTCTAACGCGGCCTGCGCGGCTTCCACCCGTTGCCGTGCGGCCATCACATCGGCGCGGGCTTCAATCGCCGGATACAAGGCGCTATTGCCAGTGACGGCGTCCATGGCCTGGCGTGTCGGCCAGTCGGGCTGCGCTTGCAACACGCCGGGCCCGGTGAAACCGGTCAGTTGTGCCAAGGTCAGGGCTGCGCGCTGGCGGTCCAGTTGGGCGGTGCGCAGATCGGTGCTGGCACGTTGGGCCTCGATGTCGGTGCGGGCCGCGTCCTGTGCGGCCAGGTCGCCGGCCGTCACGCGGCGTGCGGCCGTGGCGGCGATCTGCAGCGCGCTGCGCTCCAGGGCGCTGACCTGCTCGATACGCTCCTGGGCTGACAAGAGATCAAAAAAAACGGCGCTGGCGGCCAGCTGTTGCAGCACCAGGGCGTCCTCGACGTCGGACTGGGCGGCATCGGCATTGCGCTGCGCGGCCCGGGTGCGCAACACCCGTTTGTCGCCGCGCTCCCAGGTCCAGTCCAGGCCGACGGATTTGTCGATGCGTTTTTGCGTCAGGACGTTGCCGCCGCCTATGCCGTTTTGCAAGTCCATCTGCGAGGCCTTGGCCGACAGGACCGGTGCCGGCGCATGGTCGGCCGCGGTGATATCGGCCTGGGCGGCCGCCAGCGCGCGGCGCGCCAGCGAGACGTCGAGGTTGTTGCGCGCCGCTTGCAGCGCTTGCGCCAGGGACAGGCTGGACGTGGCGGGTGGAGGGGGGGCGGTCGCGGCGGCGTTTTGGGCCATGGTCGGCAGGGCCACGGCCAGGCCGGCTGCGAAGATTAACTGTCGTATGCTCATGCCGTGTTTATCGCCCGCAGTGGCTGACCGGTGGCTGACCTGGTCACTGCGTAATTTTGCGTAGAAGGTGTCCCGAGTCCATGCGAATCCTCCTGGTTGAAGACGATGCGGTGTTGCGCGGCCTGATGCTGCGCAGCCTGGCCAGCGCTGGGCACCGGGTGGACATCGCCAGCACCCTGGACGAGGCGCGCCACTGGTGGCGGGTCCAGCCTTTTGACGCGGTCTTGCTGGACCTGAACCTGCCAGTGTCCACACATGAACGCAGCGGCCTGGGCAATGGCCTGGTGGTGCTGCGTGAGGCGCGTGCTCGCGGTGACCGCACGCCGGTGCTGGTGCTGACGGCACGTGACCGCACGCAGGAACGGATTGACGGACTGGACGCCGGGGCCGACGACTATTTGGGCAAACCCTTCGATCTGGCCGAGGTGGAGGCGCGTCTGCGCGCCCTGGTGCGCCGCGTCCACGGCACCGACGACCGTGTCAGCCTGGGCCTGCTGGTGCTGGAGCGCAAGACACGCCGCTTTTTCCTGCAGGGCCAGGCCTGGGACCTGCCCGCGCGCGAGTTCGAGGTGTTGTGGGAACTGATGACACCGCCAGGCCGCGTGGTCAGCAAACGGGTCTTGTCCGACAAACTGTCCGAAACCGACGGCGCGCTGGGTGACAACGCGCTGGAGGCTTTTATCTCGCGCCTGCGCAAGAAACTAGCCGGCAGCGGTGCCAGTATTCGCACCCTGCGCGGCCTGGGTTACGTGCTGGAAGAGGACGCGGCCAGCACATGACACATCCGCCAGACGCCGATGACGCGGCGGGCTCAGTGAAAAGCGTGGGGGCCACGGCCGCCAGCGCCGGGCCGCCCCAAGCCAGGCCGGCCCCCTTGGGGGGCAGAGAATTACACGAAGTGAATGAACGTGGGGGCGTCAATGAGTCCAGCGCCAGGCCGCCCCAAGCCAGGCCGGCCCCCTTGGGGGGCAGCGTATTACACGAAGTGAAAAGCGTGGGGGCTCTATTAAAGCCTTCCTTGCGCAGCCGCTTGACGCGTCATGTGGTCTTGCCCCTGGTGTTGACCTGGGCGCTGGGGACGGCGGTGGCGCTGTCGGTGGCCAATTATTTTGCCGGGCAGGCCTATGACCGTTCGCTGCTGGACGACGCTTATGCGGTGGCGGCCAATGTGCGCAAAGGTCCCTCGGGCCCGGAACTGAACCTGACGCCACCGGAAATCGCCAAGCTGTTGTTTGACCAGAGCGAGGCCATCTTTTTTGCCGTGTTGCGGCCCGATGGCTCCCTGGTGGCCGGCCACCCCGGGCTGCATGCCTTGCCGCTGTCGGAAACCGCGGCCTATGTGTTTGCCGACATCCGTTATCAGGGGCGCGAGTTGCGTGCCACCACCTTGCGCCGTGGCGACCCGGTCGAGTTCCAGGTGGTGGTGGCGCAAACCGCTGCCAGCCGCAACCGCCTGCTGCACCGCATGTTGTTGTATGCCGTGGTGCCGCAGGTGCTGCTGCTGGTGTTTCTGGCCGGCTGGCTGTTGCGGGTGATCCAGCGCGACTTGCAGCCGCTGGCCGAGTTGCAAAGCGCGGTGGACCGCCGTGATGCCCGCGACCTGACACCGGTGCCGCCCTCCGTGACCCAGGGCGCCAGCACCCGCGATGTCGAACATCTGGGCCTGGCCGTCAACTCCATGCTGGCGCGGCTGGACCAGAGCATAGGCGCGCAGCGCGAATTCGCCGGCAACGTGGCGCACGAGTTGCGCACCCCGATGGCCGGCATACGCGCGCAGGCCAGCTACGCCTTGTCCCAGGCCGACCCGCAGGTCTGGCGCGAGCAGCTGCAAGGCATTGCCGAGGGCGAGGCCAGGGCCAGCCACCTGATTGACCAGCTGCTGGCGCTGGCGCTGGCCGACGAGGCGCGCGCCGGCCTGCGGCTGGAACCCGTGGCGCTGAACGAGCTGGCGCGCAATGTGTTGCTGCGTTTCCTGCCCAAGGCCGATGCCACCGGGGTGGACTTGGGCGGTGAAGGCCTGGACGATCTCGTGGTGGTGCAAGCCGATGTGGCCTTGCTCGAAGGCATTCTTGGCAACCTGCTCGACAACGCCTTGCGTTACGGCATCGCCGAACACCCGCACGTGACGGTGACGGTGGCGCAACACGATGGCGTGGCCGTGTTGGCGGTGACCGACAACGGCCCGGGCATGCGTGAGCCCGACACCGCGCAGTTGCGCAAGCGCTGGACCATGGGGCCGGCCGGCCAGCGACTCGGGGCGGGCGCCGGCCTGGGGCTGGCCATTGTCAGCCGTTATGCGGAGTTGCTGGGTGCTCACTTCAGCCTGGAGACGATCACCGGTGAGCCGGGGTTGCGTGCCAGCGTGAGGTTTGCGCTCGGACCCGTGGACGAGACGGGGTCTTTACCCTGACATTTGGTGGGCCTACACTTCCCGGTTTTGCCCCTGAGAATCCAAGTCATGCCCATGAAGCGGTCTTTGCGAACGCTGCCTTTTTGCCTGGCAGCTCTGCTGCCCTTGGCCGCCTCAGCGCAGGACGCGCCTGAAGCAGAACGCTGGAACGCCAAACTCCAGGCCACTTATCTGTGGCAGACCAAACCCGGATTTCCGGCGGCTTATTCAGGTGTCAACAGCCTGTCGCCGCGCGCTGAAAAAAGTTATTCCTTCACGTCCACGGCTTACTTGGGCCTGCGTCTGGCGCCGGACACCGAGCTGTATGTCAACCCCGAGCTGGTGCAGGGCGTGCCCATGTCGCACCTGACCGGGCTGGGCGGCTTGAGCAATGCCGAACTGCAAAAAACCGCGGGCAGCAATCCCACCCTGTACCGCGCCCGGCTGTTTGTGCGCCAGACCTGGCATATGGGTGGTGAGGGCGGCGAGCGCGAGGCGGTTGCCTCCGGCGCCAACCAGCTGGCAGGTTGGCGCGACAAGGACCGTATGGTGCTGACGGCCGGCAACCTGGCCGTGTCGGATATTTTTGATGCCAATACGTATGCCCATGACCCGCGCACGCAGTTCATGAACTGGTCTTTCCTGACGCACGGCGCCTATGATTTTGCGGCGGATTCGCGCGGGTATTCCTGGGGCGCGGCGCTGGAGTATTACCGGGGGGATTGGGCGCTTCGGGCCGGGCGTTTCATGCAACCCAAAGAGTCCAACGGTCTGGCGCTGGACCATGCCTGGCAGAGACATTACGGTGACCAGTATGAGCTGGAAAAGGCCTACAGCCTGGCCGGTCGGCCGGGCACGCTGAAGCTGCTGTATTTCCGCAATCGCGCCATCATGGGCGGGTTTGCCGACGCGCTGGCCAATGCGGGCGGTGGTGTGCCCGACATCGCCACGGTGCGACGGCTGCGTGTCAAGCAGGGCTGGGGCATCAACCTGGAACAGTCGCTGGGTGACAACGTCGGCCTGTTTGCGCGCCTGGGCCGCAACGACGGCGCTTCGGAAACCTATGCCTTCGCTGAAATTGACCGTTCGCTGTCGCTGGGCGTGGCCATCCAGGGCGCCAGCTGGAGCCGCGCGAAAGACACCCTGGGCCTGGCTTATGCGCGCAATGGCTTGTCGGCACCACACCAGGCCTTTTTGGCGGCGGGCGGCAGCGGCTTTTTTGTCGGGGATGGCCGGTTGAACTACCGGCCGGAAGCCATTGTTGAGGGCTACTACAGCCTGGCGCTGGATACGCTGAAGAACAGCGCGCTCAGCCTGGGCCTGCAATACATCCGCAACCCCGCCTACAACGCAGACCGCGGACCGGTGAAGGTCCTGTCGGTACGCCTGCACACGGAGTTTTAGCGGCGCAGGCCCCGGGCCAGATTTGCGCTGCAGCCTTGACCTGTATCAAGGCTGTGGTGCGGGCTTGATGGGATGCTGGGAGAACTGAATTTTCCCGGAGCCTCCCCCATGTCCCACGCAAGCCTTCGCATCATCCGCGACGAACACGCGGCCTTGTCCAGCATGCTCAGGTCCATGCTGATGATGCTGGACCGGGGCCCCGGCGATCAAGCAGAAACATTTTTTGATGTGCTGCGCGCCATGCTGTTTTACATAGACGAGTTTCCCGAACGCCAGCACCATCCCAAGGAGTCGAATTTGCTGTTTCCCAAGGTGGTCCGGGCGGCGCCGGAAACCATGGCGACGGTGGAGCGCCTTGAGCGTGAGCACATGAGTGGCGAACTGGCGGTGCGTGAACTTCAGCACGAACTGATCGCCTGGGAGCTGCTGGGTGAAACGCGCAGGGCATCCTTCGAGGCGGCGGCCCGCAAGTATGTGAGCTATTACCTGGATCACATGCGGCTTGAAGAGTCCGTGATCCTGCCGGCGGCGGAGAAGGGGCTGGATGCCGCGGACTGGCAGGAACTGGACGCGGCTTTTGGCCTGAACCGCGACCCGCTCAGCGGCCGGTATCCGTTTGATGCGATTTATGACCGCCTGTTTACCCGTATCGTCATGACCACCCCGGCCCCTATCGGGTTGGGGGCTTCAGGCACCTGAACAGGTGCCTGAAGACGGCGCTCAGGCCAGGGCCGGGTAGTCGGTGTAACCCTTGGCGCCGCCGCCGTAAAACGTCATTTTGTCGGGCGTGTTGAGCGGCGCATTGCTGCGCAGGCGCGCCACCAGGTCCGGGTTGGCGATATAGGGCTTGCCAAAGGCGACGATGTCCGCGCCCTCGGCCACGGCTTGTTCCGCCAGCGCCTTGTCATAGCCGTTGTTGACCATCCATGCGCCTTGGCCGCCGGCCGCGCGGTAAGCGGCTTTCAGGGCCGCGTAGTCAAACGGTCTATCGTCCAGTTCACGCGGGCCGCCGGTCGCGCCTTCGATGATGTGGATGTAGGCGAGGTCCAGCGTGGCCAGCTGTTTCACGAGGTGGTCGAACAGCGGTTGTGGATCGGCGTCGTAAGCGTCGTTGGCCGGCGTGACCGGTGACAGGCGGATGCCGGTGCGGCCACCGCCGATGGCGCTGGTGATGGCACGTGTCACTTCGAGCAACAGGCGCGCGCGGTTTTCTATGCTGCCGCCGTAGTTGTCGCTGCGCTGGTTGGAGCCTCGTTTGAGAAACTGGTCCAGCAGGTAACCGTTGGCGCCGTGGATTTCGACACCGTCAAAACCAGCGGCGTCCACTGCAGCGCGCGCTGCGACTTGGTAGCTGTGCACGATGCCGGGCAACTCGTCGGCGGCCAGCGCACGCGGCGCGGAGGTGTCGACAAAGGTTGGCACACCGTCCCGGATCAACACGGTTTTGGTGTTGGCGGTGATGGCCGACGGCGCGACCGGCTGGCCACCGTCGGGTTGCAAATCGGTGTGTGAGACGCGGCCCACATGCCAGAGCTGCACCACGATCTTGCCGCCCTCGGCATGTACCGCGTCCGTGACCTGTTTCCAGCCGGCGAGTTGTGCGGGGGCGTACAGGCCGGGCACATCGGAGTAACCCTGGCCTTGGTGGCTGATGGCGGTGGCTTCCGTGATCAGCAGGCCGGCGCTGGCGCGCTGGGCATAGTACTCGGCCATCAGCGCGGTGGGGATGGCGTCGGGTGCGCGGTTGCGCGTGAGCGGCGCCAGGGCAATGCGGTTGGCCAGCTGCAGGTCACCGGCCTGGACGAGGTCGAACAAAGAAGGCATGGGGTAGCAATCCGGAAAGTGAAAACAAGCTGCAGTGTGGGCCGATATGAATGGGTCTGCGCAACACGGGCTGCTGGATTCGTGTTAGCGGCGAAGGTGAACGCGCAGTGTCTGACGGCATCACGCTGCGCCCCGGGTTTTTCATGGGCAGTAGGGCGAACTCCCCACTCCCACCCCTAACCCTCCCTCGCCCCGCTGGGCGATGGAGGGGGACCTCATTTGGCCGCGTGTGTGGCGACGGGGCAACTGACTGACCGTCTCCTTGCGTAGATCAGGCCATGGCCGGCAACGTCGTCACGCCCCGCCGTTGATCCTGAGCGCATCAGCGAAAGCGGGGTCATGGTCGCGATGGGTTTACTTCAGCAAACCTTCATGCTTCATGGCGGTTTGCACCGCCGGACGCGCGGCCATGCGCTCGCGGAAAGCGGCGATGTTGGCCAGGTCGGAGATGTCCACGCCGACACGGGGTGCCCAGTTGGTCACGGTGAAGAGGTAGGGGTCGGCCACGCTGAAAGCCTCACCCATCAGGTAGTTTTTGCCGGCCAGTTGCTGGTCCACCCATTTCAGGCGCGACTGCACTTTGTCGATGCACATGGTTTTGTATTCTGCGGGCGTGGCCGGGTTGAACAGCGGGCCGAAACCCTTGTGCAGTTCGGTGCTGATGAAGTTGAGCCAGGATTGCAGCTGGGCGCGGGCGACCGTGCCATTGGCCGGGGCCAGCTTTTTGTCGGGCACCTGGTCGGCGATGTATTGCACGATGGCCGGGCCTTCGGTGATGCGGGTGCCGTCGTCGAGTTCCAGCAGCGGCACATAACCGAGCGGGTTGATCGTGTAGTAGTCGGTGCCGTCTTCCAGCTGGTGGGTTTTGGTGGGTGCCAGCAGATGTTCAAAGGCCAGGCCCGACTCGTGCAGGGTGATGTGGGGCGACAGGGAGCAGGCGCCGGGGGAGTAATAAAGTTTCATGGTTTCCTTGTAAAGAAGACAGCGGTGGCGCGGGTCTGCACAGAGGCAGGCGCCGCGCACGACCTTGCATGCTAGCGCGTGCCGGCTTTTTCTGCTGCGGAGCACTGGCAGCCGGGGAACTCGCCACAATAGGCGGATGGCAAGATTTTTCAAATGGGGGGCGGGGCTGATCCTCGCCGCGCTGCTGATCGTGGGCGTTGTGGCGCTGGCCTTGCACAGCTGGGTCGGCAGTGACGATTTCCGCCAGCGCATGGAGCGTGAGGCGTCCGCGGCCTTGGGCCTGCCGGTGCTGCTGGGCGGCATCGAGGTCGCCTTGTGGCCGCTTCCGGCGGTGGCGGTGCGTGATCTTCGTGTGTTGAGCCAACCGACCCTGACCCTGGCCCGGGTGGAGGTGCGGCCGGGCTGGTCCGCTTTGTTGCGGGGCCGGCTGGAAATCGCCACGCTGGTCTTGCGTCAGGCCGTGTTGCCGCAGCAGGCGGTCGATGCGATCTTTCTGTCGCTACAAAAAAATAAGCAAGCCACGCCCGCCACATTTGGGTCAGAGGCTGGAAAGGCTCACAACGCCAAGGTGGACAGCGAGGTCGCGGTGAGCGACTGGTTGCCGCGCCGCGCGGTGCTGGAAGGTGTGCGCTGGGTCAGCCTCAAAGGCGCCAGCACCACGCTGGATGCCGAGGTACGCCTGGGTACCGACAGCCTGCCCGACGACGCCACGCTGAAAGTAGTGCAAGGCCATTTGAACGGGCTGCAGGCCAGGCTGCAGCGTGAAGAGGCCGGCCAGTGGGGGCTGCATGTCACGGTGGGTGGCGGCACGGTGGCGGGCCGGATTGGCCTGCAACAACAGCCGGCGGCCCAGGGCGGCCCCATGCTGGTGGTGCAGGGCCAACTGGAAACGCGTGGCGTGGAGGTGGCGGCCCTGACGGCGCCTAACAAGCCACTCAGTGGCCGGCTCGAAGCCTCGACCACGCTGAACGCGAAGGCGGCCACCACAGTCGCTCTGGTGGACGCCTTGCAGACCCAAACGCGTTTCACCGTGAAGGACGCGGTCTTGCATGGCCTGGACCTGGTCAAGGCGGTGCAAACCGTGGGCCTGAACCGCGGCGGGCAGACCCGCCTGGACACCTTGGCCGGCCAGCTTCATTCGCAGGGCCGCGCGCTGCAACTGAGCAATCTGGTGGCCAGCTCGGGCGCCTTGAGTGCCACGGGCAACGTGGCGGTGTCGCCGGCCAAAACCCTGAGCGGACGACTCAGCGTGAACCTGGCCGGCGACAGCAAGCTGGGTCAAGCCCTGGGCGGCGCCGTGGGTGTGCCGCTGATGGTGAGCGGCACGCTGGATGCACCCGAAGTCACGCTGACACGCGGCGCGCTGCTGGGCGCGGCGATAGGCACGGCGGTGATGCCGGGCGCGGGCACGGGTGCCGGGTTGCAGCTGGGGGACCGACTCGGGCAAGGGCTGAAAAAACTGTTCGGTAAATAGGGGCTTGCCTTCTTTTCATCATATAAAACGGGCTCTGGCCCTTGCTGAATGGGTGCAAGCAGCTATGAATAAAAGAGCAAAAGCAGGCATGCCCGGTCTTGTCCTACAAGCGCTGGGGCCCGCTGCTGATCCGGTGTCACCAGCCTGCCGCCTACCATGGACTTCATCCATCGCGCGCACGTGGCGCGACTGAACTCCTGGAGAGAAACCATGTTGAAGTACGCCATTATTTTCGGGATTATTTCCCTGATCGCCGGAGCCCTGGGCTTTGGCGGCATCGCCGCCGGCTCGGCCGGCATTGCCAAAATTTTGTTCGGTCTGTTCCTGATCCTGGCCGTGGTGTTTGTTGTGCTCGCGGCCCTGGGTGTGGGTGCGGTGAAAAAGGCCCTCAAATAGATGCTGTTCTTTTTCCTGAAAAAACCGGTGCTGTCATGTCCGGGTTGAAGGGGCGCACGCCCGAAAAAAAACCACAAGAAGTCGCGCGACGCGACGAAGTGAAACGCGCGAGTATTGCCGAGTTGCTGTTGGTGGCACGCCTGCGTGCGCGCAACCGGCGCGACCTGGCGCTGGACACACTGGAGCGTGCAGCCCAGGTTTTGTGGGTGACCTGCAAAAACTGGTTCTCCCGCGGCAGCCGCAAGCCGAGCGACAAGGATGCTGCGCCTGGCCCCGACCGTGACGCCTGAGGCAACCTAGGTGCTGGCCGTGAGCGCTGGCACGGACGGCTTGCCGCTACGCCGCAACACCAGCAAGCCGAACAAGGTCGCGGTGAGGTACATGCTGACCGAATAAATCGCGGCCGGCAACGCAAGCTGGAAATTGCCCAGCACCGCCAGCGCCACAAAAATCGCCAGCGTCGAGTTGTGGATGCCGATTTCGTAACTGATGGCGGTCGCCATGGGTTTGTCCAGACCGGCCACGCGCGAGAGGTAATAACCGGCCAGCAAGCTGATCAGGTTGAAGGCCACGACGGCCGGGCCTAGGCTTGCAAAACTGCTGCTCAACGCCTGCCATTCCTTGAGCAAGGCGCCTATCGCCACCACGGCCAGCACCACCGCGCTGAAAATTTTCATGGGTTTTTCGGAGCGGGCCGCAAAACCCGGCTTCAAGGTGCGCACCCACATGCCGATGACAACCGGAATCAGCACCACGGCAATCACTTCCACCACCTTGCTGGTTTGCAGCGGCACGACCTGGCCGGTCTTGGCAAAGGTGCTGATGGCCCAGTTGCTGATCAAGGGCAAAGTGACGATGGACAAGACGGTGTTGATGGCAGTCAGCGAAATATTCATGGCCACGTTGCCGCCAAACAAATGGCTGAACAAGTTCGCCGAGATGCCGCCTGGCGAGGCGGCCAGAAGCATCAGGCCCACGGCAAACAAGGGCGGCACCTGGAGCGCAACGATGAGTCCGTAACAGGCCAGCGGCAGCACCACAATTTGCAGCAGCAAGGCCACGACCACGGCCTTGGGATGTTTGAACAGACGTGTGAAGTCCTGCGTGCTCAGCGACAGGCCCAGGCCCAACATCACCAGGGCCAGCGCGGCCACCAGCAACTGGGTCACCAGCGGTGAACCGCTCATGACGTGACCTCCACGCTGCGCGTTGCGGTATTCGCCTTGGGAGCGGCCCGGCGGCTCATGTCGCGTAGCTGCCATCGAGGCGATCCAGCTTGCGGATCAGCGAGGGCCAGACAAAAGCGCCGCCCAGGCCGCCGGTCTGCACGCGCATGGCTTCGGCCACGCCTTTGACGATGAGCGGGTTCACCTCGGTCAGTTCGCCGCCGGCCTGCGCGTCGATCTGGATGCGGCAGGTGTTTTCAAAGGTGTACATGCTCAAAAACGCATCGGCAATGGTTTTGCCCACGACCAGCAAGCCATGGTTGCGCAACATCAAAAAGTTGGCATGGCCCAGGTCGGCCTGCAGGCGCGGTTTTTCATCGTCGCGGAAAGCCACTCCTTCGTACGCGTGATAAGCCAGCGAGCCCAGCACAAACGTCGATTGCTGGCTGATGGGCAGGATGCCGGCTTTTTGCGCGCTGACGGCGACACCGGCGCGGGTGTGGGTGTGCAAGACACAGCCGGCGTCGGCGCGCGCTTCGTGCACCGCGCTGTGGATCACAAAACCGGCCGGGTTGACGGGGAAGGGCGATTCAATCACCTTGTTGCATTTGTCGTCGACCTTGACCAGGCTGGACGCGGTGATTTCGTCGAACATCAGGCCATAAGGGTTGATCAGGAAATGGTGGCTGCCCGCGCCGGCGACCGACTCGGGCAACTTGGCGCTGATGTGGGTGAACACCAGATCGCTCCAGCCGTAGAGCGCCACCAGCCGATAACAGGCGGCGAGTTCGCAGCGTAACTGCCACTCTTCAGCGCTGACAACTTCTTTGAGGGAGGGGATGTGCATGGCGGGTCTCCTGGTGAGGACGGAATGAACAATTTTTCGCTATCAATAAAAGAGCTTCTTACGCCCGTAGGTATTGGGCTGGAGGCCTATTTAATGCTGAAGCCTCAATGCGGAAGCAAACCCGCCGCGCTTTGTTGGGCGGCCTGGCGCAACTCGCTGGGGCTTTGTCCGGTGTGGCCGCGAAACACGCGGCTGAAGTGCGAGAGGTTGTTAAAACCCCAGGACAAGGCGATGTCGGTGATGGCGCGCGCCTGCGGGCCGGTGTGTTGCAGCTCTCGGCTGCAGGCCTGCAGCCGCAGCCTCAGGATGTAGCTGGCCAGGGTGTCGTCTTCGTCGCTGAAGGCGTTGTGCAAATGACGCTTGCTGCAGTTGAGCGCCTGCGCAATCTGCTCGATCGACAAGGACGGGTCGCGCAGGTTGACGGCGACGTAAGCGCGTATGCGGTCTTTCAGCGCTTCGCGTTGGGTCACCGCCGTGCCCTGGCCGGCCAGCTCGATCAGCGAGAGCCGCACCAGTTGCGCAATCAGCTCGCCCGCACCCTGGGCGGCGGCGGCGCTCATGTTGGGCAGCTCCTGGTAGGTGCTGCGCATGGTGGTCAGCGCCACGCGCGAGATGCCGCTGGCGCCGCCCACGTGGCGTGCCATCAAGCTGTGCAGGGGCAGGCCGCGTTCGGCGATCTGGGCCTTGGGCAACATCACGATCAGGTGTTCGACACGGTCGGGGTTGTCGACCGCGTAACAACCGGTGGTGTCGTAAATCGTCCAGCCGCCGGGGCTGACCCAGGCCTGGCGCCCCATTTGTTCGACACCGGCGCGGCCCTGCATGGGCGCGACAATTTTGAGGTAACCGGCGTCGCTGGCACGCACCATGTCGGACGTGCGCACCACGCGGTGGCGGTTGGCCTCTAACTTGGTCAGGATGGCATCACCGGCGCGGCCCGAGGCCATGTGGCCGTCGAAGTCGGTGTCGCCATAGAGGTCTGACTGCAGGCCGCCGAAATGTTTCCATATCCATTCACGCCACACCGGCGCACGCTCGCGCGGGCTGACGTTGTCGGTGGATACCTCTGTGGCCGCGGTCATGCATGTCTCCAATGAAAAGCCCCAGGGGCCATGGGAAAGATTATGGGTGCTGGGCCTGCTTGTGGTGTGTTGTCTTCCCAAGGGTTAACCCCAGCGTGTATGCGCTGCTGGACTAGCGTTTTGTGCACGTTCAGCAAAGCGGCCAGGCCGAGCTTTGCCTACCATCCCTTTTTCCGCAGCTACACAGGAGACACCATGGTCCAGCCATCCAAACGTCATTTGCTCAAAGGCGCTGCCGCCGCCCTGGGCGCCGCTGCTTTTGCCCCGCAACTGTGGGCCCAGGCCAAACCGGTGCGTATCGGTTACGCCATGTCCCGCACAGGCCCGTGGACGGGTGGTGCACAGGTCAGCCAGGAGCCCAACTATTTACTCTGGGCCGAACAAGTCAACGCGGCAGGCGGCCTCGATGTCAAGGGTGTTAAACGCACTATTGAGCTGATCAGCTCGGACGACCGCAGCGACATCGAAACCTGCGTGCGTTCTTATGAAAAACTCATGGGCAGCGACAAGGTCGACCTGATCCTGCCGCCCTGGGGCAGCAATGCCAACTTCGCGATTGCGCCGCTGGCCAACCGTTTTGCTTATCCGTTGATGGCGCCCACGGCCCTGTCGCGCAAGCTGATCGACATGAACCTGCCGTTTTTCTTTTCCATCTTGCAGCAGCCCGACCGCATGATGGGCGCGCTGGTGGACATGCTGGTGGCCAACGGTGCCAAAACCGTCGCCATTGTGTACATGGATGACTTGTTCGGCTTGGAGAATTTTGCGGCGCTGAACAATGCGCTGAAAAAAACCAGCATCCAGGTGGTCGAGCGCAAGAGTTACCCGCTGGGCGTGAAGGATTTGTCGCCGGTGTTGCGCGGCATCAAGAGCCTGAACCCGGATGCCTTCATCGGCATCACCTACCCGCCTGACACCATTCTGGCGAGCAAGCAGGCGAAAGAGATTGGCTTCAATCCGAAGTTTTTCTACGCCTCGGTCGGCACGGCTTTCCAGCTCTACAAAAACGTCATGACACCGGCCGGCGCCGAAGGTGTGATTGGCATGGGGTCGTGGAACAGCAAGACCAGCCCGGGTGCCAAGGCTTACTTCGATGCCCACACCAAGAAGTTTGGCGGCAAGGAACCTGATCGCTGGGCCAGCGGCCATTGCTGGGCCGGCCTGGAGGTCATGCAGGCGGCGGTCGCCAAGGTGGGCCTGGATCGCAAGGCGATGCGTGACTACATCGCGGGCAACACCCACAAAACCATCATTGGCGACGTCAAGTTCACCGGCAGTGAAAACACTGCGGTGCCAGGCACCGTGAGCCAGTGGCAAAACGGCGAATTCGAGGTGGTCTGGCCAACCAACCTGGCCACGGCCAAGCTCAACCCAAACAAGTCCGCCTGGAAATAAACCGCCAGACCTGCCACCCCCACCGTTCAGGCTGAGTCTGTCGAAGCTGCTGTCACCCGCGCTTCGGCAGTCTCGCTGCGAACGGACTTTTTTGCGACCCCATGTCCTTTACATCCTGGCTTGAACTGCTGGCCTCCGGTCTGATCACCGGCGGCATTTACGCATTGGTCGCGCTCGGGCTGAACCTGCAGTACGGTCTGATGCGCATCCTGAACATCGCCCATGGCGAGTTCTTGATGCTGGGCGCCTACCTGACCTGGATGGCCCAAACCTCGCTGGGCTTGTCGCCGCTGCTGATGGTGCCGGTCTCGTTTTTGATCCTGATGGCGCTGGGACTGGTGATTCACAAGTTGTGTTTCCGCCGGCTCACCGCCACTTCGCCTAACCTCGACATTTTCGAGGCGCGCGGCCTGATGGTGGCGTTCGGTCTGATGTTTCTGGTGCAAAACTTTGCCTCCTTCATGTGGGGCGGCGACCTGCGCGGTTACGACTACCTGACCGAGCCGGTGAAGTTTGGCGAAGCCCAGTTTGCCGGCAACAAGTTGCTGGTGTTTGGCCTGGCCCTGGTGTTCAGCGGCGCGCTGATTGTGTTGCTGCGCTACACCTTGCTGGGCAAAGGGGTGCGTGCGCTGATGCAGTCGCCAACAGGTGCGCAACTGGTCGGCATAGACACCCAGCGCCTGCACCCGCTGATGTTTGGCATTGGCCTGGGGCTGTCGGGTGTGGCCGGCTGCCTGCTGTCCATGGCTTACACCATCACGCCGTCCATGGGCGAGCCCTACACCGTGACCGCGCTGATTGTGATCACCTTGGGTGGTTTCGGCAGCATGAGCGGCGCCTTGGCCGGCGGCCTGCTGCTGGGGGTGATCGAGGCCTTAGGCATGCATTTCACCAACCCCTCGCTGAAAGCCTTGTTGTCATACAGCGTGTTTATTGCCGTGCTGCTCTTGCGCCCTCGCGGCCTGTTTGCGAAATAAAAAGAAAAGTGAAAGATAAACAAATCCTGGTTCGCGACCTGCTGCTGCTGCTGGCTTTTGCCGGTTGGGCGATGGCGCTGCCGCATTACGGCAGCGAGTTTGTCGTGTCGATGGCGCTGACCTGCCTGATGTACGTGGCCTTGTCCTCAAGCTGGGGCCTGTTTTGCGGCAACACGCGTTACCTCTCGCTGGCGACCTCGGCTTTTTTCGGCATAGGCGCGTACACCAGCGCCGTGGCGCTGGAGAGCCTGCCCTGGCTGGCCGCCATCGCCCTGGGCGCCGGCCTGGCCACCGTGGTGGCGGTGGTCATGGGGGCGGCCGTGCTGCATTTGCGTGGCACTTATTTCGCGGTCCTGACCTTTGGCATGACCGAGCTGATACGCCATGCCGTGACCTACTTTGAAAAAGCCGTGACCGGCACCGTGGGCCGCGTGTTGACCGTGGTGCCGGATCGCGACACGATTTACCTGACAGTGCTGGGCCTGGCCGTGCTCGCGGTCTTGGTGTCGATTGTGGTGCGGCGCAGCCGCTTCGGCCTGGCGCTGATGGGTATAGGCGCTGACGAACAACGTGCGCAAACCCTGGGCGTGAACACACGCCTGATCAAGATTGCCGGTTTTGCCATGACCGCTGCTTTTGCCGGTGCCGTGGGCGCGGCCATGGCCGTGCGCTGGACTTACATCGATCCGCACACCGTGTTCAATCCTTTCATCGGTTTCCAGACCGTGCTGATTGCGTTGATAGGTGGCGCGGTCACGCTCTGGGGGCCGCTGATCGCCGCCGTGGTGTTCAGCGTGCTGGCCGAGACCTTGCGCCTGCAGGCACCACAGGTCTACATGATGTCGCTGGGCCTGTTGCTGATCCTGAGTGTGCTCTACCTGCCGGGTGGCCTGGCGTCGCTGCGTGGCAGCACCTTCACGGCCTGGTGGCAGGACAGCCGCGGCTGGCTGCGTAGCCTGGGTTCCAACAAGGGGCGCGACCATGGCTGAAGTCTTGTTGCAAGCCCGTGAAGTCACAGTGCGTTTTGGTGGCCTGACGGCGGTCGACGGCGTGAGCGCCACTTTTCACGCCGGCGAGCTGGTCGGCATCATCGGCCCCAACGGCGCCGGCAAGACCACTTTTTTCAACGCCATCTCCGGTGTGACCGCGCCGACCTCGGGCCAGTTGCTGGCGGGCGGGCGTGAGTTGAGCGGCCAAGGCCCGCACCGTTATGCGGCGGCAGGCATTGCGCGCACCTTCCAGACACCGCGTGTGTTTCCCGACATGACGGTGACGGCCAACATCGACTTCGGTTTGCAGTTTGCTGGCCGGCATCGCCAGGGCGCCCGGCAATTGCGTGATGCCGCCAGCATTCTGGCGCTGATCGGCCTGAGCGCGCAGGCGGCTTTGCCGGCGGGTGACATCACCCCTTCACAGCAACGCCTGCTGGAAATCGGCATGGCGCTGGCCACCCGCCCGCGCATGTTGCTGCTCGATGAGGTGGCGGCTGGCCTCACGGAAGTGGAGGTCGAAAACATGGCCTTGCTGATCAAACGCATGCGCGACGAACTGGGTTTGACCGTGGTCTGGATTGAACACGCAGTCACCACCTTGCTGCGCCACGTGGAACGCGTGATCGTGTTGCACCAGGGGCGAAAAATTGCCGACGGCACGCCGCAGGAGGTGGTGCGCAATACCGAGGTGATTGAAGCTTATTTGGGCGATGAGATGGCAGAGGCGACAGCATGATGTGGTTTGCTCCTCCTTTTGTTTTAGGCGCGAAAAACCAGGGCGCCCATCTCCAGGTGTCAGGTTTGAGTGCCGGTTACGGTGCTTTCCTGGTGTTGCGTGATTTGCAGCTGGAGATCAAACCTGGCCTGACCGTGATCCTCGGCCCCAACGGCGCCGGCAAAACCACCTTGCTGCGGGCGCTGGCCGGGCTGATTCCGCGTGGTGGCGATGTGCTGCTCAATGGTGCAGCCTTGCCCACCAAGACCAACGAAATAGTGAAAAGCGGCATGGCCCTGGTGGCCGAGGGCCGGCAGTTGTTTCCGCAGATGACAGTGACGGAAAACCTGGAGCTGGGCGGCTGGTTGGTGGCCCGCGCCGAACGCGCCCGACGGCTGGAACAGGCGTTCAACGATTTCCCGAAATTGCGCGAACGGGCGCAGCAACTGGCCGGCACCATGAGTGGCGGCGAGCAGCAAATGGTGGCCGTGGCCCGCGCCATGATGAGTGCACCGCGCCTGCTGATGCTGGACGAACCTTCCTTAGGCCTGGCGCCGCGCATGGTGGACGAGTTGCTGGCGATAACGCGCCGCATTGCCGATGCCGGCACCACCGTCTTGATGGTGGAGCAAAACGTCAAGAAGGCGCTGGCCGTGGCCGACCGCGGTTATGTGCTGGAACGCGGCACCTTGGTGGCCAGCGGGCCGGCCGCCTTGCTGGCCCGTTCGACGGTGATCCGCGAAGCCTATCTTGGCGCCGGTGCGGCGGCACCGGCCAGCCCGGTTTGAATTTTTCCTTGTTTGATGGAGTACCCGAATGTCTGAACTGACCATGTTGATCAACGGCTTGAAAGTAAGCGCCGAGAAAGGCGCGACCTTTGAGCGCCGCAACCCGCTAGACAACAGTGTGGCGACCCGTGCGCCGGCCTGCTCGCCGGCTGATGCTTTGATGGCGGTGGAAGCCGCGGCCGAGGCCTTCAAGTCCTGGAGCCAGACCGGCCCGAGTGCGCGCCGTGCCTTGTTGCTCAAGGCCGCCGATGCCCTCGAAGCCAAAGCGCCACAGTTTATTGAGGCGGTGGCGGCCGAGACCGGCGCTTCCGGCATGTGGGCCGGTTTCAACGTGATGCTGGCCGCCGGCATGCTGCGCGAAGCAGCGTCGTTGACCACACAAATCAGCGGTGAGGTCATTCCTTCCGACGTGCCCGGCAGCCTGGCCATGGGTGTGCGTCAGCCCGCCGGTGTGGTGCTGGGTATCGCGCCGTGGAATGCGCCTGTGATTCTTGGCGTGCGCGCGATTGCCACGCCGCTGGCCTGCGGCAACACGGTGATTTTCAAGGGCTCGGAAAACTGCCCGCACACGCATCAGCTGATCGTCGAGTCCTTCCTGGATGCCGGCTTTCCGCCCGGCGTGGTGAACTACATCACCAATGCGCCGGAAGATGCGGCGGTGGTGGTGGAAACCATCGTGGCCCATCCGGCGGTGCGGCGTGTCAACTTCACGGGCTCGACCCGGGTCGGCAAAATCATTGCGATGACCTGCGCCCGTTACCTCAAACCGGTGGTGCTGGAGCTGGGCGGCAAGGCGCCGCTGGTGATCCTGGACGACGCCAACATTGACGACGCTGTGAATGGCGCAGCCTTTGGCAGTTTTGCCAACAGCGGGCAGATCTGCATGTCCACCGAACGCATCATCGTGGACCAAAAAATTGCCGACGAGTTTGTCAAACGTTTCACCGCCAAGGCCAAGGCCTTGCCGCTGGGCGACCCGCGCAAACCCGAACCGGTGGTGTTGGGCTCGGTGGTGGGCATGAGCACGGTCACACATTGCAATGCGCTGATCGACGATGCACTCGCCAAGGGCGCCAAACTGATGTGTGGCGGCAAATCCGACACCACCTTGATGCCGGCCACGGTGCTGGACCACGTCACGCCGGCGATGAAGATTTACCACGAAGAAACTTTTGGCCCGGTCAAATGTGTGGTGCGTGTGAGCGGCGTGGAAGAGGCCGTGGCCTGCGCCAACGACAACGAATACGGCCTGTCGTCGGCGGTGTTTGGCGGCGACGTGGCGCGGGCCTTCACGGTGGCGCAGCGCATTGATTCGGGCATCTGCCACGTCAACGGCCCGACCGTGCACGACGAGGCGCAAATGCCGTTTGGCGGCGTCAAGGGCAGCGGCATGGGGCGTTTTGGCGGCAAGGCCGGTGTGGCCGAGTTCACCGAGCTGCGCTGGATCACGATCCAGACCACGCCGCGTCATTACCCGTTCTGATCTGGGTTGGCCGGCGACTCTGGGATTTGTTGCGCAGACCTATCCGGTGGCCTTTTCAAGAGTGGCTGCAAACCGCGCCTCGGTATCGGGCTGGCTATAGGGAATTTTCGTCAAGCCATCGGCGTTGAATTGCAGCCAAAATTTCAGCGCAGAGGTGACTCCGAAGTTGTTTCTCTCCGGGTCCAGTCCCTCAAGCAAAACCGCCGGTTCCAAAAGCCAGTCTTCAACTTCAAAGCGGCGTGAGTTTTCCATGAGCAGCTCATGTTCGTGCATACCCACCAGGTCTTTGACATAAGTCAGTTCGCGCAACAGCTTGGTATCGCAAAGACGGCCAATCACCCAAACGTTGCGATTGATGGCCTGTGCCACAAGTGCCGCAGCACTCACTCGGGCCTTCCAGTATCCCAGCGGTCCGCCGTCCACAAAGTGATAGCGGTAAATCACTTCTTCGTTCAGCAACCCGATCGGCTCTGACAGAACCAATGAGCTTTCCAGATCCCTGGACGCCAACACCCCAAACAGGGTTGCGTTCATTTCCATGTCTGGCAGATTTTTACTGGCGAGAAGGCCGTCCAGAAACCGCCCGAACTGCACAGGCTGTAAATAGAAGTGGTGACGCTTGTGCGCATGGCCCTCGCCACGCTCCAGCCATTGGCGCTCCACGCCAAAGAGATCGCATGCGTCCGCTAGATGCGCATCTGTCAAAAAGTGCATCAACGTGGCTTCCTCCTGCACATCGCGCAATTGCAATCCATGGCCGAAGAAGCGCGGAATCTGATTGCGGTGAACACCGTGCGCAGCAAACAGGCGCAAAAACCGGCTGGCAACAGACTCTTCTGCGGGCGCTTGCTTGCGCTTGGCCCAGTACCGCTTGAAGCGATCTAGCAGCGACAAGAACGCCTCGGCCTGATCGAACATCACTATGACTCGTTTTTCACTAATGCCTCCGCCAGCAGTGACTGCTGGGTGCGGGCGGCGGTGAGGTTTTGCTCCAGCACGCCGTTGGCCAGGGTGGCATCACGGAAAACAAAGCCGTCGCCGTTGCTGGCGAAGCTGAATGGGACGTCCAGCAACTGGGCGTAATTGACGGCCTGCGTCATGCCCGCGCCTATCGCGTGCTGGTTGTCTTTTGCCTCAACAACGGCCAATGGAATATTCGGCTTCAGGCACAAGACATAGTCAGCAAAGAGAACCGTGGACTTGTCGCGCTGCGCCTTGTTGCCTCTTACCACCATGCGGCCGGCCCGGAGGGGAAATTCGCGGTAAATCTGGTCCATGCCGTGCCATCCGGCTTGTTCCATGGCCGGACGGATGAACTTGTCGCAAATGTCGCTTTCGGAAAGCTTCTTCTTGTCCACGAGCATCTCCTCCTCCTCCGTTGTGAGGTCGCCTTAGGCAGGCTGACAAGGCGTCGGCCTGGCGCAAGGGGTTCCCTTCTGTTTGGCTGCTGGGCCCGATTGTCGCCGGAGATGGTGGCCGGCAGCATGCGCGGGTACGCCACCCCGCACGAGCAACCCTTTGGAGGCCGGATCAGGTCCGGGATAACAGATGAGGCGTTGTGGCCAACTCCAGCGAAGTAAGCCACCTCAGCGCCGCTGGCGCGCTGGCGCCGCACATCTCGGCCGAGGGCAGCAGCTGGCCACACACCGCCGGCCGCGTGGGCAGGCCGAAGATGCGGCAGCGGTTGGCCTCGTCCAGTTGCACGCAGCGCACCCCGGCCGGCTTGCCCTGGGGCATGCCGGGGATGGGCGAGCTGATGGAGGGGGCGATGCAGCATGCACCGCAGCCGGGTCGGCAATTCATGGGCGGCGATTCGCTATCAAAACAGGAGCTTATTGCGCCCGTGTTGATTGGGCTAGAGCCCTATTTGACCATTAAATCGCCAGGCCCGGGCGTGTGGGGGGTTTAATCCGGTTTGATTTTGGCGCGGTCGGCGACCAGCTTCCAGCGTGCCTGCTCGGTCTTGATGAAGGCGGCGTATTGTGCCGGTGTGTCGCCCACGGGCTGGGCCGTGTCGCCGCGCAAACGTTCGGTGGCCAGCGGATTGCGCATGGCTTTGGCGCAGGCCTCGGCAATCCGGTCTATGGCGGTTTGCGGCATGTTGGCCGGGGCATTCAGGCCGTACCACTGGGTCATCTCGAAGCCGGGGTAACCGCTTTCGGCCACGGTCGGTACATCGGGCAGTTGCGGCAGGCGCTCCTTGGTGCCGGTGGCGATGCAGCGTAACTTGCCCGACTTGATGTGTGCCAGGATGGCCGGCGCGCCCACGCTGGCGGCGTCAAGCCGGCCGGCCAGCAGATCGGTGAGCTGTGGGCCGGTGCCGCGGTAGGGCACATGCAGCACAAAGGTGTTGGTCACCATCTTCAGGTATTCAAAAGCCAGGTGGCCGGCGCTGCCGTTGCCGGCCGAGCCGTAGTTGAGCTGGCCCGGTTTGGCCTTGGCCAGGGCGATGAATTCCTTGAGGTTTTTGACCGGCAGGTTGGCGTTGACCACGTAGAGGCTGGGCACCTTGGCCAGCAGCGAGATGGGTTTGAAGTCCTTGTTGGTGTCAAACGGCAGCTTGTCGAAAATATAGGGGTTGACCGCAAACGTGCCGATATGGCCCAGGATCATGGTGTGGCCGTCGGTCGAGGCCGCGCATTCCTGCATGGCGATGTTGCCGCTGGCACCGGGCTTGTTTTCCACATACACGGTCTGGCCCAGGCTTTTGCCAATTTCATTGGCGGCGGAGCGCGCCACGATTTCAGAGCTGCCGCCGGGCGCAAAAGGCACAAGCAGGCGGATCGGCTTGCTGGGCCAGGCGGATTGCGCGTGGGCCGTGCTGAGCAGGCCGGGAAAGGCCGAGACGGCCGCCAGGGTGCTACCGGCCTTGAGGCCGAATTGAAGGGCGCTGCGGCGCGTTTTGAGGTCTTGCATGGGTGGTCTCCCGGTTGTTATCGTGGGGCCCAATATAGGCCCGCACATGAGACCTCGGCCTACGTGGTTCCGCTAATGCGGGCGTCCGTGTGTCAGCTGGCCAGCCGGCTGCTGGCGAACAGCACCTGGTCAATCACCGCCTGCACATTTTTCAGGTGGGCTTCGCTCTGCAGCTTGCCGTCGGCATCAAAGGCCTCACCGGCGTGGCCCAAGGCAAAGGCCTTGGGGGCGACCCAGCATTGCGCGTTGAGCAACAGCGGCACCAGGTGGCTTTGCGAGCGCAGGCCGCCCAAGCCGCCGGGCGAGGCGCTGAGCACACCCACCACCTTGCCGCGGAAAGACTTGAAGCCCTCCTGCCAGGCCGGGTCGCTCTTGACCGGGCTGGAGACCCAGTCGATGGTGTTTTTGAGCAGGGCGGTGTAGCTGCCGTTGTATTCGGGCGAACAGATGATCCAGGCCGGGTGTTCGAACATCAACTGCTTGAGCTTCATGACGTCGGGCGGCGTGCCCTGGGCTTCGAGGTCGGCGTTGTACATCGGGATGTCGAAGTCGGCCAGTTCGAGGTGGGTGACCTCGGCGCCGCTGGCACGTGCCAGCGTGGCGGCGGCCTGCGCGAGTTTGCGGTTGTAGGAGTTTTGGCGGGTGCTGCCAGCGAAGATGAGGAGTTTCATGATGGGTATTGTGGCGCGGTAGCCGCCCTGGGGCTGGGCTTCAAGCGTTTTAGGCCTCCCGCCCATGAGTGACAAGCGCAAACAGCTATTAAATTCATAGCAATTAAGCGGCCAATCATCGAGGCCAGACGGGCAAGGCAGAGTCCGTGGCGCAGCACTAAACAAGGCCTGCCTGATAAAATGCTTTGTTGGTCCTGCAAGGCAGGCTGGTCGCCTTGCTGCGCCGGCCGCAGCAGGCGTGACCGGCCCGGGTCATTCACCCAAATCGGGCAGCTCCATGGCGTACAGGCATCTGGCCTGAAGGCCGCTTTATTGAAGGAGGCGTGATGCACTCGCCTTATATTTATCCGCAAGAATTTGACGTGATCGTGGTCGGTGGCGGCCATGCCGGGACCGAGGCCGCATTGGCTTCCGCCCGCATGGGTTGCAAGACCCTGCTCTTGACGCACAACATCGAGACCCTGGGGCAGATGAGCTGCAACCCCTCGATAGGCGGCATTGGCAAGGGCCACTTGGTCAAGGAAGTCGATGCCATGGGCGGCGCGATGGCGCTGGCGACCGACGAGGGTGGCATCCAGTTCCGCATCCTGAACAGCTCCAAGGGCCCGGCCGTGCGTGCGACCCGTGCCCAGGCCGACCGCATTCTCTACAAGGCCGCGATACGCCGCATGATCGAGAACCAGCCCAATCTGTGGCTGTTCCAGCAGGCGGTGGACGACCTGATGGTCGAAGGGGATCGCGTGGTGGGCGCCGTGACCCAGGTCGGCATCAAGTTTCGTGCGCGCACGGTGGTGCTGACGGCTGGGACCTTCCTGGACGGCAAGATCCATGTCGGCCTGAACAACTACGCGGCGGGCCGGGCAGGGGACCCGCCGGCGGTGTCGCTGAGTGCACGCCTGAAAGAGCTCAAGCTGCCGCAAGGGCGCCTGAAAACCGGCACGCCGCCGCGGATTGACGGCCGCAGCATCGACTTCAGCAAATGCACCGAACAACCCGGTGACGGCATGCCGGGCGGCATCGCCGGGACTGTGCCGGTGTTCAGCTTCATGGGCGGGCAGATCGCGCATCCCAAACAGGTGTCGTGCTGGATCACACATACCAATGAACGCACCCATGACATCATCCGCTCCGGTTTTGACCGCAGCCCCATGTTCACCGGCAAGATCGACGGCGTGGGCCCGCGGTATTGCCCAAGCGTGGAAGACAAGATCAACCGTTTTGCCGACAAGGACAGCCACCAGATTTTCCTGGAGCCCGAGGGCCTGAGCACCCACGAGATTTACCCCAACGGTATCTCGACCAGCCTGCCGTTTGACATCCAGTACGACCTGGTGCGCTCCATGGTCGGCATGGAAAACGCCCACATCCTGCGGCCTGGCTACGCCATCGAATACGACTACTTCGACCCGCGCGCGCTGAAAACCAGCTTTGAAACCCGCGCCATTGGCGGCTTGTTTTTCGCCGGCCAGATCAACGGCACGACCGGTTACGAAGAGGCGGCGGCCCAGGGCATGTTTGCCGGCATCAATGCCGCGCTGCAATGCCAGGGCAAGGAGGCCTGGTTGCCCAAGCGCGACGAGGCCTACCTGGGCGTGCTGGTGGACGACCTGATCACCAAGGGTGTGACCGAGCCTTACCGCATGTTCACCAGCCGGGCCGAGTTCCGCCTGATGCTGCGTGAAGACAATGCCGACATGCGCCTGACCGAAAAGGGCAGGGAGCTGGGCCTGGTCGACGATGCGCGCTGGGATGCCTTCAACCGCAAACGCGACGCTGTTTCACGTGAAACAGAACGCCTGCGCGCCATCTGGGTGAACCCGCGCAGCCTGCCGGTGGCCGAGGCCGAGCGGGTGTTGGGCAAGGCGATTGAACACGAGTACAACCTGCTGGACCTGCTACGCCGCCCGGATGTGAACTACGCCGCGCTGATGTCCCTGAACGAAGGCAAGTATGTGAATCCCGAACTGGCACCGGCTGTTTCACGTGAAACATCGGCGGAGGCCGACATGGCGCGCAGTGTGATCGAGCAGATCGAAATCGCCGTCAAATACGCCGGCTACATCGACCTGCAGAAAACCGAAGTGGAACGTGCCTCACATTACGAAAACCTCAAACTCCCCGCCGACCTGGACTACCTGCAGGTCTCGGCCCTGAGTTTCGAGGCAAGGCAAACTCTGGCCAAACATCGGCCGGAAACCTTGGGCATGGCTTCACGTATCTCGGGTATCACGCCGGCCACGGTGTCGCTGCTGCTGGTGCACCTGAAGAAAAACCTCTGGAAAAACACCACCCCCCTGACTGCCGCCGCGCAGGCCGACGCCTGATGTCGGGCGCTGAACAGGATTTGCGCGCGGGCCTGAAAGCGCTGCAGCTGGAGCTGAACGACCAGCAAGTGGGCCAGTTGCTGGATTACCAGGCACTGATTGGCAAATGGACCAAGGTCTACAACCTGACGGCAGTGCGCGACCCGGCGGAAATGATGACGCATCATCTGCTGGACAGCCTGGCGGCCATCGCCCCCTTGCAGCGTCATCTGCAGCAAGTTGGGCTGGGGCAGGGCAGCCGCCTGCTGGACGTGGGTTCGGGCGCCGGCTTGCCGGGTGTGGTGATCGCCATCTGTTGTCCCGCCATCGCCGTGACCTGTGTGGACACGGTGGCCAAAAAAGCCGCCTTTATCAAGCAGGCCGCCCTGGCACTGAAGCTGCCGAACCTGACCGGTTTGCACGCCCGGGTGGAAAACGTGGCCCAGCCCTTTGACGTGATCTGCTCGCGGGCCTTTGCCTCGCTGGTCGATTTCACGCAATGGTCGGCCGGGGCGCTGGCCCCCACCGGGGTTTGGTTGGCCATGAAAGGCAAACACCCGGCCGACGAAATCGCCGCTCTGGCGCCAGCCGTCGAGGTGTTTCACGTGGAACAACTGCGGGTGCCCGGCCTGGATGCCGAGCGCTGCATCGTCTGGTTGCGGCCCCAACCCACGGTTAAACCCACGGTTTGAAGCGGTCGGGCCGCGTTGAAGTGGCCAGTCAGCGTTGATTTGTTCAATCCGCTGAAGGCCAGCCGCATGGGCTGACGTAAACTCGAGACCTCAATTTCTGGGGATTTCCATGCTGGGCTCATTTTTCGGCGTTGCCGATTACGGTGCTTTTGTTGTCGCCATCATCGTGTTTCTGCTGATTCCCGGGCCCGGCAACCTGGCGCTGATCACCTCGACCGGCAAAGGCGGCCTGGCCGGCGGCATGGGCGCCACCTTCGGCGTGATTGCCGGTGACCAGCTCCTGCTCTGGGCCGCGGTGGCCGGCGTGTCGGCCTTGATGGCGGCTTACCCCACGGCCTTTCATGCGGTGCAATGGCTGGGAGCGGCCTACCTGGCTTTTCTCGGCCTCAAGATGTTGCTGGCCAAACCCGGCGATGCGCCCCTTCTGCAGATCAAGCCGCACCACTACTTTCGCCAGGCCTTGCTGATCACCTTACTCAATCCCAAGGCGATTGTTTTTTACATGGCTTTTTTCCCGTTGTTTGTCGATCCGGCCCGGCACCAGGGCCTGAAAACCTTTGCCGTGATGGCCGCGACCATTGCAAGCCTGACCTTTTTGTATGGCTTGATCGCCGTGCTGCTCACCTATTACCTGGCCGAACGTATCCGGGCCAATCCTAAAATCTCGACCGCGCTGGAAAAAGCCGCGGGCGTGTTTTTGATTGCCTTCGGTATCAAGCTGGCCATCTCCAAATGAACACAGAACCCCAGCCCCTGCCCACCGCTCACTTTTTTGCCGGCATGCCCCCGGAAAAGTTGATCCCCAATGGGGCCAACGAACGCAGCGACGGGCCGCCCCCCGCAAACTCAGCCGCCTCGGGCGCTGACCCCTCCCTGGAGGTGAAAACGGTGGGTGCCAAAAAAGCCAAAATTTTCTGTGTGGCCAACCAGAAGGGCGGGGTGGGTAAAACCACCACCTCAGTCAATCTGGCAGCGGGCCTGGCCAAGGTCGGCCAGCGTGTGCTGATGATTGACCTGGACCCGCAGGGCAATGCCACCATGGGTTCGGGCGTGGACAAACGCAAGCTGGAACTCACGGTCTACGACGTCTTGCTCGAATCGGCCTCGGTGGCCGAGGCGCGTGTGCATAGCGACAAATGCGGCTACGACGTGCTGGGCGCGAACCGCGAGCTGGCCGGTGCCGAGGTCGAGTTGGTGGAAGTCGAGCGCCGCGAAAAGCGCCTGAAGCGGGCCCTGGAAGCCGTCGCCACCGACTATGACTTCGTGCTGATCGATTGCCCGCCTTCGCTGTCCATGCTGACGCTCAACGGTTTGTGCTGCGCCCATGGCGTGGTCGTGCCCATGCAGTGTGAATATTTTGCGCTCGAAGGCCTGACCGATCTGGTCAACACCATCAAGCAGGTGCACGCCAACCTCAACAAGGACCTGGCCATCATTGGGCTGCTGCGCGTGATGTTTGATCCGCGCATCACCTTGCAGCAGCAGGTCAGCGAGCAGCTCAAGGAGCATTTCGGCGACAAGGTCTTCAACACCGTGATCCCGCGCAATGTGCGCCTGGCCGAAGCGCCCAGCTACGGCTTGCCCGGCGTGGTGTTTGATCCTTCGTCCAAAGGCGCGCAGGCCTTTGTCGCGTTTGCCGAAGAGATGGTGCAGCGCATCAAGGTCATGTGAGGCCTGATTTATATAAGAAATTGGCCTTTAGCCCATATGGGATGAGCGCAAGTAGCTATCAAAAACAGAGCAAGTAAGCCACGGCAACCATGAAACCTTCGAATGTCCTGATTCTTCCCGGCTGGCAAAACAGCGGCCCTGGCCACTGGCAAAGCCTGTGGGAGACGGCGCACGCTTACCAGCGCGTCGAGCAGCACGACTGGCAACGGCCGCTGCGTGGCGACTGGGTGGCCAGGCTGGAGGACGTGGTGCTGGGCAGCGACGAAGCCGTCGTGCTGGTGGCGCACAGCCTGGGCTGTATCCTCACCGCGGCCTGGGCCGCGCACTCGCGCAACACCCACCGCGTCAAGGCCGCATTGCTGGTGGCACCGCCCGACGTGGACCGCGAAGAAGTGCGGCAGATGCTCACGAGCTGGGCGCCGGTGCCCTTGCAGACGCTGCCGTTTCCAGCCGTGGTGCTGGCCAGCAGCCGCGACCCCTATTGCCGGCCTGAGCGCGCCCGTGAATTCGCCGGGGCCTGGGGCGCCGAGTTTATCGATGCCGGCCCCCTGGGCCACCTCAACGCCGACAGCGGCCTGGGCGACTGGCCCGAGGTCCACGCCCGGCTGCAGCGCCTGCAGGCGCTGGCGGCACCCATGCCTCAGGCTGCGGTTTGAAAGCCCGCATGCCCCGCACCATGGTTGGCCGCGCCGCGCTGCTGCTGGCCGCCTTCACCGCGCTGGCCACGCCGGCCAGCGCCGAACCCGATGAAGTGCTGCTGGGCCAGGCGCAGAACTACCCGCTGGGCACGGTCCGCACCTGGTACGACAACCCCTACCGTGTGGGTGCCTGGTCGGCGCTGAACAAGGTGCCCGGTATCCTGACCCGGGGGGTGCCACACGCGGCGCAGGCCAGCGCCTTGCCGCAGGCCGCGCAAGCGCCGGCCATCCGTTACCGCTATCGCAACCTCAGCTACACCCTGGCCGAGTACCTGGAGCGTCAGCGTGCGACCGGTTTGCTGGTGCTGAAAAACGGCGAAATCGTCGCCGAACATTACCGCTACGGCCGCAAGGACGATGCGCGCTTTTTGTCCTTCTCCATGGCCAAAAGCGTGACCTCCTTGCTGGTGGGCAAGGCCAACGCGCTGGGCCTGATCGCCTCGCTGGACGATCCGGCCGACAAATACGTCAGCGCCCTGGCCGGCAGCCCCTACGGCGCCACCACCATCCGCCAGCTGCTGCGCATGAGCTCCGGCCTCACGTTCACGGAACGTTATGACGGCCAGGACGATGTCGCACGTCTGGCGCGTGCGGGTGCCGGTGCCCCTGGCGCCGGCAAGCCGCTGGATGTGCTGAAGTCCATCACCGACCGGCATTCGCCGGCGGGTGAAAAATTTGTCTATGCCGGCGCCGAAACCGATGTGCTGGGCCGTGTGCTGGTCGCCGCCACCGGCAAAAACATGAGCGTACTCACCAAGGAGTGGCTGTGGCAACCCATGGGCGCGGAACACGACGCCTTCTGGCGTGTCGGTGTCGATGGGCAGGAACAAGCCCATGGCGCCTTCAATGCCAGCCTGCGTGACTGGGGCCGGCTGGGTTTGCTGCTGGCCCACGACGGCCAGGTGGGCACACAACAAGTGCTGCCACGCGACTACCTGCTGGACGCCACCGATCCCGCGCGCCAGCCGCCGGCGTTCAAACCGCGCCAGGCCACGCCGTATTTCGGTTATGGCTACCAGTTCTGGCTGATGCCGCTGAAGGCGCGCACGTTTGCGATGCAGGGCATCCACGGCCAGGCCGTTTACGTGCAGCCCGCCAGCGGCGTGGTGCTGGTGCTGACCTCGGTCTGGGAGCGTGCCAGCGGCCGGCAGGACGCCCAGCCTTATGAAGAGCGTGACGCCTTGTGGCGCGGCGTGTTGCAGTCGCTGGGCGGCAGCACGGCCGAATAAGCCACTTATCCAATATCTGAGAAAAAAGGAAACCATGGTCACGAAAAAACCCAAAGGCTTGGGCCGCGGATTGCAGGCTTTGTTGGGCCCCACCGTCGGCGAGTCGGCCAATGTGCTCGAAAACGGCCCGGGCAGCACCAGCAGTCCGGGGCTGCCGGCCTCCTTGCTGCTCAGCGACCTGGTCGCCGGCCAGTACCAGCCGCGCACCCGCATGGACGAAGGCGCGCTTTACGAGCTGGCCGAGTCCATCAAGGTCCAGGGCATCATGCAGCCCATTCTGGTGCGGCGCCTGAGCAGCGGTATCAACGACGGCAAATACGAAATCATTGCCGGCGAGCGGCGCTTCCGCGCCGCCAAAATTGCCGGCCTGGACAGCGTGCCGGTGCTGGTGCGCGACGTGCCCGACGAGTCGGCCGCGGCCATGGCGCTGATTGAAAACATCCAGCGTGAAGACCTGAACCCGCTGGAAGAGGCCCAAGGCCTGCAACGCCTGGTGAAAGAGTTTGGGCTCACTCACGAAATGGCGGCGCAGGCCGTCGGGCGTTCCCGCAGTGCCGCGTCCAACCTGCTGCGCCTGCTGAATCTGGCCGATCCGGTGCAGACCATGTTGATGGCCGGCGACATAGATATGGGCCATGCACGGGCCTTGTTGAGCCTGGACCGCGCCACGCAAATCACCGCTGGCAACCAGATTGCCGCGAAAAAAATGTCGGTGCGTGAAGCCGAAAGCCTGGTCAAAAAACTCAGCGCCGAGTTTTCCCTGAGGCCACAAAAAGTTCACAAGGAAAAATCCCGTGACACCCGCCGCGTCGAGGAAGAGCTGGCCGACCTGTTGATGGCCGAGGTCGAGGTGCGTGTCAAAAAGCAGGTCAAACGCAATGGCCGGCGTGAAGACATGGGCGAGCTGGCGATCCAGTTCAGCTCCCTGGATGAACTCAACGGATTGATCGAACGCCTGCGCGGCGGCAAATAAGCCGCGCCGGCTTTATTGCACCCAGGCGTCGCGTATCGCGCGCAGGTGCCGCAGATCGGTGCCGCAGCAACCGCCGAGTACATTGAGCGCGGGCAGGGGGGCACGCAAGCGGCGGTAACGGCCAGCCAGGTCCAGCGGGTCGCCGATGTCCAGTTCGGTCGCTGCGTCGAGTTCGGCATGGCTGCGTGTCGACGCGTTGGCGCGCAGGCCGCGAATACGCGCCGTCCAGGACCCGCCTGGCTCAAAACAGCTTGCCATATGAAGCGGGTGCGCACAATTGATGGCAAAGTAGGCCGGCGGCGTGTCTGCGTCCACGGTTTCGATGGCGGCGCGTAATGTCTCGCCGCTGGGCAGCCTACCGTCGGTTTCCAGCGTGAACGAGATCGCGAGCGGCAGACCCAGCAAGCGTGCGGCGCGCGCGATGCCGAGGGCCTCTGCGCTGGTGGTCATGGTGACCGCCGCCAGCATGTCCACGCCGCCGTCGCGCAACGCCTCGGCCTGTTCGCCGTGGTAGTCCGCCGCTGCGGCCACGTTGTCCGGCGCGTCGGCCTTGTACCCATCACCGCGCGGCCCGATGATGCCGCTGAGTACGATCGGACCCGCCAGGCGTGAGCGCCATTCATCGCGAAGTTCACTGACCAGATGTGTGGCGGCGATGTTGGCCTGCGCCAGCGCTGCGGGGTCGTAGCCGAGCAGGCGGCCCCAATCGGGATTGGCCCGCCAGGTCGGTGTTTCCAGCACGAACCCGGCTTGGGGTGTGGCGGCCGCCAGCGCCAGGTATGACCGGTAATAGGCGCGCAGTTGTTCGCATCCGGCAGGGTCGCGCAGCAACACAAAGGCCGCGAAGTGGGGGAGCAGGACGCCTTCGAGGAAGATCAGCGTTGTCTCAAGACCGCCGTCGCTCAGGAACAAGCCGCCGTCGAGTTGGGGAAGCGCGGGTTTGGGCATGGGTTCCACCAATCGCAAGGAAGTCTCAGCATCGGCTTGCGGCCGCAGGCAAGTACACCGGGGCTTTCAAAACATGGTGTTGCTGTTGGCCGCGGTTTTGGGCACCTGCTGCAGCACATCCCAGTGTTCGACAATTTTGCCCTCATGGTCGAGGCGGAAAATGTCGATGCCGGCCCAGTCGTCGCCGCCCGGCCATTCCTGGCGGCAGTGCAGGACCACGTAGTCGCCCTCGGCGATCACGCGTTTGAAGTGCACCCGTTTGCCGGGGTATTCCCTGGCCATATGTTCGAAGTAGGCAATGAAGGCCGGGATGCCATCGGCGACCTGTGGGTTGTGCTGGGTATAGGCCAGGCCGACGAAATGGCGCACCGCCTCGGCCGGCTGGCACTGGTTGAACATCAACTCGTAAAAACTCGTGACGTTGTGTTTGTTGCGTTCCAGTTGCGTGCTCATGCCCACTCCTTGTAGTTGAGTCTGCTGACCCGTCCGCTTACTGCTCGGGCTGGCGCCGCCTGAGGCCAAAAAACGCGGCGATCACCAGCACAACAAGCGCCAGCATGCCCAGCCGCGCCATCCAGACCAGGTTGGACGAGTCGCCACCGGCGCGCAAGCTTTTCACCTGCTCGGCGCTGACGCGGGCTTGCGGATTACCGTAACGTTGGCCCAGGTAGCTGCCCAGGGTGGCGATCTGGCGGTCGGACAGGGTTTTTGCAAAGGCTGGCATGCGGATTTCGGTCGTGTCGGCCTGGCGCTGAATGCCTTCCAGCATCACCATGACCAGGTTGTTGGTGTTGGCGCGGCCCAGCGCCGTGTTGTGGAACAGCGGCGGCAGGCCGCCGTCGAAACTGCCCTGGCCGCGGGCCTGGTGGCAGGTGGCGCAGTGTGCGTCGTAGAGTTGCGGGCCTGTCATCTCGTTGAGGTCCTTGGGCAGGGCCACGCCGCGCAGGCTGTTCAGATCGTCGGAGGCCTGGCCCCAGGCGTAAACCGCTTGGGTATCGGCCGCATCGCGTTGCGCCGGCACGGTTTTCAGATAGACCGCCATGGCGCGCAAATCGGCCTCGCTCAGGTGGCGCAGGCTGTGGTCAATCGCTTCGGCCATGGGGCCGGAGGCCTGGGCCTTGTTGGCGGCATAACCCTGACGCATATAACTCACCAGCTCTTGCTCGCTCCATCCACCTATGCCGCTGTTGCTGTCCGAGGTGATGTTGGGCGCATGCCAGGGGCCGACATCGCCGCCGCCCAGGTCGCGCGAGAAGTCCTCCGCCATCATCAGGTTGCGCGGGCTGTGGCAGGTGCTGCAATGTGCGAGTCCGCGTGCCAGGTAGGCGCCGCGGTTCCACGCGACACTTTGGCTGGCATCGGGGGAGAAGGTCCGGCTGTCGAGAAACAACAGGTTCCACGCGGCCATGGACAAGCGGATGTTGAAGGGGAAGGGCAGGGCTGTGGCCGGCGGCGCGCTATCGACGGGCGCAACCGCCTGCATGAAGTAGGCATACATGGCCTTGGCGTCGTCATCGGTGACCAGCGCGTAAGACGTGTAAGGCATGGCCGGGTAGAGGTGCTGCCCGTCCGCGCGCACGCCTTTGCGCAAGGCATCGGTGAACTGCGCCAGCGTGTAGTTGCCTATGCCGTGGGTTTTCGACGGCGTGATGTTGGTCGCCACGATGGCCCCCAGCGGCGTCGGCAGCAACAGGCCGCCGGCCATGGTTTTGCCGCCGGGGGCGGTGTGGCAGGCCACACAATCCCCGGCCGTGGCCAGGTATTGGCCGCGCTGGACCAGCGCGGGGTCGGCGTTAGCTGCTGCCTGGGCTGCAGCCGGGCCGTGAAGCGCCAGCAGCAGCGCGGCGAGAGGCAGGACCAGGTGCGTCAGCGCTTTCATCGCGTGGCCCCTTGCGTGGATGCAGCCGGGGTGCTGGGGGCTGCACTTTTCGGCAAGATGTGTTGCGCCGTGCGCAGCGCCACCGCCAGCCCGGTTTGTGTCGAGTTGCAGGTGCCAGCGGTCGGCAACACGCCGGTGCTGGTGATGAACAGGTTCTCGTGGTCATGGCAACGGCCGAACTCGTTGACGACGGAGGTTTTAGCGTCCTTGCCCATGCTCATGGTGCCGCAGATGTGCTGGTTGTTCGCGAAGCTGCCTTCCTTGCTGTAGCGCAGGTTGCTGCCGCCCATCAGTTCGGCAATACGCGCAAAGTCGGCCTTGGACACCTCGGCGCCTTTGCGTGTGTACTCGTCGATGGCGTAGTGCGCCTGCGGCTTGGGGATGCCCATGGCATCTTTCTGGTCGCTCAGGCTGATGCGGTTGTCCGGGTGCGGCAACACCTCCAGCACGTTCTTGACGTTGAGTTCATGTGCGGCGCTGTAGCGCAAGCGCTTTTCCAGCTCCGGGCCATAAATACCCTGGTCGATCAGGGACTGCGTGGCGCCGGCCACGCGCGAGATGTTGGTGAAGTCCAGGCGGTACGGTGCATGTTCGGCGCGGAAGGCGCCATCACGCAAGGTGTTGATGGAGTTGGGGCTTTGCGGTCCGCGCCCCAGCCACAACTCTTCTTCGGCATCGAAACTCAGCGAGGTGCTGGGGTGGTCCATCAGGTTGCGGCCCACCATGCCGGAGCTGTTGGCCAGGCCTTGAGGGTATTTGTCGCTGGCGGAGAGCAACAAGAGTCGTGGGCTTTCGATGCCATTGGCCGCCAGAATAAAAGTTTTGCCGGTGACGCGGTGGCTGGCCTTGTCGGGGTCGTAATAATGCACCGCCGCGATGCGCCCCTGCGCGTCATGTTCGATCCGGTAAACATTGGCATTCGGGACCAGTTTGGCGCCGGCAGCTTCGGCGTCTGCCGCCGCAATGCCGCCGTGGTACTGGGCATCAATCGGGCAAATCGGCTGGCAGCTGTTGTTGCCGCAGCAGGCGGGCCGGCCGGCGTAAGTGCGGCTGTTGCGAGCGACCGTGTTGCCCACCACCGCATAGACCGGTGCCAGCCGCTCACGCAGGCGGCGCATGGCATAAGGTTCGGCCACGGGCTGCATGGGGAACGGCTTGTTGCGCGGCGAGCCGGTGTTGGGCGCGCCTGCAACCCCCATGATCTCCTCGGCCTCCTGGTAATACGGGTCCAGCTCTTCGTAGCTGAAAGGCCAGTCAACCCCCACGCCATACAGACTCTTGATCCGCAAGTCGTTGGGCACCATGCGCCAGGCTTGTGCCGCCCAGTGCCAGCTTGTGCCGCCGACCACGCGGATGTATTCGGCGGGGTAAGGATAGGGGCCGGCCTGGACCAGGTAGCCGTCGTCCTTGGGCTGGTACACCGGATGGGGTGCCCAGGGGGCCGGCGGATAGGGCGACATCCAGTCGCTTTTGCGCGGGGAGTTGCGAAAACGCACAACGATTTCATCGCGCGTGACACGCGGCCCCACCTCCAGGATCAGCACGGAGGCACCGCGCTTTAAAAAATGCTGCGCCGTGATGGAGCCCAGGATTCCGGAGCCGATGACAACGAAGTCAGCCGACAACTGCTCTGCCATGTTGCGCTCCTCAGGTTGGTTTTTGTTCCCAGCTGGCGTAAACACCGTACGCGTAGGTCGGCGGTTTCAACCGATCTTCAACCACCGCGGCGTTGAGCGCATGTTCATAAGCCAGGCAACGCGCCTTGTCGCCGCTGCCGACGATGCCCATGAACCAGGCGGTGACGATTTTGCGCGGCAGCGCAGCGAGTGGCGACTGTTCGCTGTCCAGCAACTGCTGCAATTGCAGGGGATCGATTTTGCGTTCGTTGATCAGCGTGAGCAGGGCTTGGGCGCCCGCCGGAAAGCCGGGATCGTCCGCCTTTAACGCGTCATACAGGCGTGTCGCCAGAACGGTATCCAGCGCCTGGCGTCCGGCCAGCAGGGAAGAGACGGCGACAAACGAACCAAGCTCTGCGTTGGCCACCGGTTGCGCCAGCGCCCAGGGAATCAGGGAGGCAGTGTAGGCCGATAACAGGCCCACCAGCAAGACACGCCGTGTGGGCTGGGAAGGGCTGGCGGCGTTGTCCAGCAAGTCGTCGAGAGTATTCATCGCGCGTACCTGCCTTTGTGGTTTTATTTCTTGTTTTTGGCATCCTACGCTTTCCGGCCGAAATTGCAAAAACACAGCAGCCTTTCATGAGTCCAGCCGTGACCCGCGTACGAAGGCGGCATCGGCGGGCTTCGTAGGTACGCTGCGGCCTGAGACCAAAATTCAAGCCAAATATGCCTGTGGCCCTTGCCGGATAAGCGCAAGCAGCTATCAAAATGAAAGCATCGCCGGCGATGATCTTTCTCGGCGCTGCGCGTGTGTGAGGCCGAGTGGCCGTGATAATCGGTTTTTACTTATTATTTTGAAGGTGGTTTATGCGTTCTGGTGCCCTTGTCCATTTCCCATCTTTCCGCCCACGCGTGCTCGCCGTGGCGCTGGCCCTGGCCGCAGGCGCTGCGTACGCCGCCCCGGTGGCCGAGGTGTATACGCTGGCCCAGCAGCAGCAGCAGCCCCTGCTCGACACGCTGCGTGACCTGGTGCACATCGAATCGGGCAGCAAGGACATGGAAGGCCTGGCGAAGATCGCCGCGCTGGTGGCGGAGCGCTTCAAACAACTGGGCGGCCAGGTGCAGGTGTTGCAGCCCAGCGATGTCTACCGCATGGACGACACGCCGGAAAAGGTCGGCCCCATGGTGCAGGTAGAGTTCAAGGGCAAGGGCACACGCAAGATCATGATGATTGCGCACATGGACACGGTTTACCTGCGCGGCATGCTGAAAGACCAGCCCTTCCGCATCGACGGCGAGCGCGCCTACGGCCTCGGCATCTCGGACGACAAACAGGGCGTGGCGGCCATCATCCACACCGTGGCGATGCTGCAAAAACTCCAGTTCAAGGACTACGGCACACTCACCGTGCTGATCAACGGCGACGAGGAAATCAGCTCGCCCGGCGCGCGCAGCACCATCACCCGCGTGGCCGCGGACCAGGACGTGGTGTTGTCGTTTGAAGGCGGCGGCACCGACGGCAGCCTGCGCCTGGCGACCAGCGGTATTGGCGCGGCCTACCTGACGGTCGAAGGCAAATCGTCCCACGCCGGCGCCAAGCCCGAAGACGGCGTGAACGCGCTGTACGAGCTGTCGCACCAGTTGCTGCAGATGAAGGACTTGTCGAAGCCCGAAAATGGCCTGAAGCTGAACTGGACCGTGGCCCAGGTCGGCACCAACCGCAACGTGATCCCGGCCCTGGCCAAGGCCCAGGCCGATGCGCGCGCGCTCAAGGTGTCCGACTTCACCGCCCTGCAAACCGCGTTGCAGGACAAGGTCAAAAACAAGCTGCTGCCCGCCTCCAAGGTGCAGCTCAAGTTTGAAGTGCGCCGCCCACCGCTGGAAGCCACGGCCGCCAGCCGCAGCGTGGCCAAGCTCGGCCAGGCCATCTACGAAGAGCTGGGCCTGCCGATGAAGGTGCTTGATGTGGCAACCGGTGGCGGCACCGATGCCGCATTTGCCGCTTTGCAGACCAAGGGCGGCGTGGTTGAAGGCATGGGCCTGAGTGGTTATGGCGCACATTCGAACGACGCCGAATACGTGCAGATCAACACCATCGTGCCGCGCCTGTACCTGGCCACGCGCATGGTCATGGACCTGTCGCAAGGCAAGGCGAAATAAGGCAAGCCACATTTCAGGTGAAATTCGCCTGAAGTGCTTGCTAGACCAGAGCTGGCAGTCATCAAAAACAAAGCCCTGGCGAGGAAACTCGCCAGGGCTTTGTGCTGTCAGTGCTTGTCTGGTTGATCCGGCATCGTCATGCCGGCCGCAACTTGACGCCGGTTATTTCCCGCCGCGGCTGGCCTGGGCGACGTAGGCCGACAGCGCCTGGATTTGCGCTTCGCTCAAGCTGGCCTTGAAGGACGGCATGCTGCCCAGGCCATCGCGCAAGACCTTGGCGACACGCGCCGCATCGGGTTGCAATTCGTCCAGCACCGGGCCGACAGCGCCTTCCGCACCGGCGTCCTTGAGCGTGTGGCAGACCGCGCAGGCGGGCACAGAGGTGGTGAAGAGTTTTTTGCCGATGGCCAGTTGGTCGGCGTTGCCTGCGGCAGCGGCCAGGCCGCAGCTCAGCAGCAGCGCCGGCAGGGCCAGGGCGCGCAGGTGGCGGGAGGAGGAGGTCTTGAAAATCATGGCGATGGTGTTTTAAAAAGGAAGGGGGTTGCGTCAAGCAGCGGCCCACCCAGGCCCGGGGGCCAGGGTGTACCAGCGCTGTGAAACGGTAGTGGGCCGGCCGCTTAAGCCACAGTCACCTTGACCGCGTGGTCGGCCCAGCTGGTGTTGTTGTAGCCGCTCTGGTTTTCACCACGCGTCTCGGGCTGGACATTGCCGGCCAGGTCGGTGGCGCGGCTGGCCAGGGTGTGTGTGCCGGCGGGCAGCTTGGCCTGCAGCACGAACTGGCGCCAGGCGTATTTGCCCATGTCGGGGCCGACAAAGCGGGCCTTCTGCCAGGTCTTGCCGCCGTCGATAGACACGTCCACACCCTTGACGGCATGCAGGCCACCGAAGGCCACGCCCTGGATTTGCACCGCGCCGCCAGCGGCCAGCGTGCCGCTTTCGGGCAGGGGCGAGTTGATCCAGGACTTGACACTCATCTCCTGCACCGAAGGCTGGCTCGGGTCACCCTTGCCACCTGGGGGCGACATGCGGTAGCCGTGCGACATGATCTTGGCGTCGCTCTCCTGCGCCGTGAAGGCCAGTTGCTTGATGTACTTGATGTTGTTTACGCCCTGGTAACCCGGCACGATCAGACGCAGCGGCCCGCCATGGGCCAGCGGGATCGGTTCGCCGTTCATTTCCCAGGCCAGCAAGGCATCCTGCATGGCGGCGGCGGGCACCGAGCGCTCGACCATGATGCTTTTGGGGTCAATGCCTTCGGGCAGCTTTTCGCCGCCGGTTCCGGTCAGGTAACGCATGCCAGCGCTCACACCGCCCAGGGACTCGACCACGGCACGCACCGGCACGCCGCTCCAGACCACGCAGCCGGCGGCGCCCACCGTCCAGGGCGTGCCGCTGGGTTTGCTCGGGAAGAAGCCGCGGCCGTTGCCCGAACACTGCAACACCGTGGTCACGGTCTCCAGGCCCAGGGTCTTGAGTTCGCGCACGCTCAGCTTGCGCGGATTTTTCACGCCGCCGACGGCGATTTCCCAGGCGTCACGGTCGGCCACGATGGCGGCGTCGGGCGCCGGCAGGTTGTTGCGGATGTAGAGCTGGCTGCTGGGCGTGATGCCGCTGGTGCCGAAGGCGCTGCGTTTGGTCTCCAGCGTGGTGCTGCTGTGCACGATGACGTCGGACGCATTCTTCCAGCCCACATAGGCCGGCAGCGGCTTGGCCGCGGCGGCCTGCGCCAGCGCGCCTTGTGACCAGCTGGCCAGTCCGGCGGCGGCCAGCGCGGTGGCGCTGCCCGTGAGCAGGCGGCGGCGTGGCAGGGAAGTGAGGGCAACAGTCATGGAGTCTCCTGTGAAGGGGGTGGGGTGGGAAAAACAAAGGGCCCCAGCGGCGCGATCGCCGTGGGTGGACGAGGGGAGCTGACGCTGGACGAGATGGGCGGCGGCGCGGCCTGCAGCGCGGCTTGCGCCACACCCAGGGCTTTTTCTTTTTGTGCCACCAGCACCAGGGGTTTGCCGTTGCGCGCGGTGATGACTTGCCAATACACATTGCCCCACCAGCCGCTGGCTTCGGGCAGGGCGGTCGTATCGTCGAAGGCAAACACCGTGACCATGCCGCCTTTTTCAAAGAAGGAGGTCAGGTGGTAGGCCAGGTGGCCTTCGATGTCGCAGGGGCGAATCAGTTGCGGGTAACCCGGCAGCGCCTGTGTGGGACTCAGGCCCAGGTGTTGCAGGACTTGGCTGCTGTCGATGAAGCTGCCGCGCAAGGTGCGTTCGTAATATTCGTGTTCGATGGCGCTGCGCACCAGGGCCGGCGGGCGCATGGCCAGCACGGCCGTGGTCCCGGTGGCGGCCAGCAACAGGGCGGCCACCGCACGCTGCACACCGCGGCGCGACCACAGCGGCGTGTGGCGAAACAGTTGCGCGGGCGGTTGGCCGGGGTCGAAGGCGAGGGCCAGTTCGGCGCGGGCGCGCAAATCAAAGGCGCTGTCTGGGGGGCGTTGATTCGGCATCTCAGACCTTTCGCAGACGTCTGTCCAGGGACACCGGGGCCAAGGTGGCCGCGGTGAGGGCGGAGGCGGCGGGTCGCATCGCGGTTTTCAGCGCTTCACGCGCCCGCGCCAGTCGCGACAGCACGGTGCCGGGCGCGATTTCCAGCGCCTGCGCCATCTGCGCGGTGGGCATGTCGTCGAAATAAAACAGGACCAGCACCTCGCGGTGGATGGGCGCGATACGTGTCAGCGCCTTGACCACGTCCAGCTGGTCGTCCAGGCTGCCTTCGGGCGCGGTTTCGTCGGCCAGCAGGTCGGCGTCTTCCAGCGCCAGCGGCTGTGGCGCCATGTGACGCAAGGCGTGGCGCCGCATGATCTGGAACAGCCAGGCACGCGCCAGCGCCGGGTCGCGCAACTGCTTGCGGTGTTTCCAGGCGCTGGTGAAGCAGTCTTGCACCACGTCTTCCGCAACCGCGCGCGAGCCCATCAGCGCCCAGGCGCTGCGCAGCAAAAAGCGGTAGTGCTCGCGCACCCATTGGTTGTAGCGGGACTCCGCCGTCAGGATCATGCGCATAAGAGCGTGGAACGCGGTGTTTTATTCCCTCGGATGCAAAATAATTTTCGGTGGCGCCAGTAGCGGGCGCCTGAAATATCAAAATTGATAGCTGATCACGTAGATGGGGTGAGGGTTAGAGGTTGATTTGGCTTAAAAAATGGCTCCACAGGCAGGGCCTCGCGAAGCTATCGCGAGGCCCTGACGCGACACGCGGTCACAGCGTAAAAATCTTGCCGGGGTTCATGGTGTTTTTCGGGTCCAGCGCCCGTTTGATGGTGCGCATCATGTCCACCGCGCCGTCGCCGGCCTCGGTGACCAGGAAATCCATCTTGTGCAGGCCCACGCCGTGATCGCCGGTGCAAGTGTCTTCCAGGCTCAGGGCGCGCTGGCCCATTCCAAGGCATGACCGCCGACGATGAGCGATTCATGGACTGCTTGCAAGGCCGGTGAGAAGCGCGTCCAGGCCGGCGCGAAATTCAGTTTCAGCATCACTTTCGATGGCGGCGCCCGCGATCTCGATCAGGCAGGGATAACGCTCGCTCGGGAGGGCGCGAAAGCGGCTGATGGTCAGCTCTGCATCCCGCGGTTCTTTGGGCCGGACTGCGCGGCGTCCTCCGCACCGGCAAGCTGTATAAAAAGGCAGAAAACGGCGTGTTGGGGTTGCCGGCTGATTTCCTGGTTGACCCGCAAGGCCAGATCAAGGCATTGCATTACGGCACACATGCTTACGACAACTGGGACGCCGACGAGTTGTTGCGCCTGGCTGAGTAGCGAGATGCTGCGAACCCCCGTATTCTGGCGGGCATGAATCCCAACTACGACCCGGACAAGCCGCATCACCGCCCGCAAGGATTTCAGAACGTCCACACCGAGTTCACTCCGAAAAGCCTCGCCGAGGTGTTGCGCTGGCGCTGGAACGCATCGCGCCGGGGCCTGCCACCACCGCCGCAGGCGCCCACCCCCAGGCTGGCACCCGACCTTGATTTTTTGCACCGCAACGCCAAGGCGGCGGCCCAGATGCAGCCAGCGATCACCTGGATAGGCCACGCGACAGTGATGGCGCAACTGGGCGGGCTGACCTTGTTGACCGACCCGATCTTTTCGGAGCGCGCCTCACCGGTTTCCTTCCTGGGTCCGAAACGCCATCAGCCGCCCGGCATCCCGGTGCCTGACTTGCCGCATGTGGATCTGGTCCTGACCTCACACAACCACTATGACCATCTGGATGAAGCATCGGTGGATGCGCTGAACCGGCAGAGTGGCGGTCCGCCTTTGTTCATCGTGCCCTTGGGCCTCAAGTCTTGGTTGGCGGCGCGCGGCATTCACCACGCCGTGGAGCTGGACTGGTGGCAAAGCCATAGGCTGCAGGGACCCTGCGGCGAGGTGGAAGTCATGCTGGTACCGGCGCAACATTGGTCGGCGCGCGGCTTGGCCGACCGGATGACAACGCTGTGGGGCGGCTTTGCCGTCTTCGCACCAGACTGTCACCTTTTTTATGCGGGCGACACCGGCTACTCGCGGGACTTCACCGACATGCGCAGCCGTTTTGCGCCGCGGCAAAGGCCGGAGCAGGGCGGTGGCTTCGATATCGCTTTGCTCCCCATCGGGTCCTATGAGCCGCGCTGGTTCATGGCGACGCAACATGTGAATGCAGAAGAAGCAGTCAAGATCCACCGCGACCTCGGCGCGAAGCAGTCGCTCGGTGTGCATTGGGGCACGTTTGAATTGACCGACGAGGCGCTGGACGAGCCGCCCAGAGCCCTGGCGGCCGAGCGCCGTACCCAAGGCGTGTCGGACGAAGCGTTTCTTGTCATGGCGATTGGCGAGACGCGCGTGCTCAAACCCCGTTATCGCTACTGATCGCGTTGGTGGGCAATTTGATCCGCCTGAGCACCCGCTTTGGGCCCATTTCCGTCTTTCGAGTCAGCAAGGCACTGATGTACATCTTGTGCTTGATAGAGCGCACGGGGCCGCAGAAATGCGCACACCACTTGTCGCAATTCGCTTTCTAGCTAGCCGCCACGAACTTGCAAATCTCGCTTGAATACTCTCGGAGAAACGCTTGCTTGTTGGGTAGCGACTCCGTGGTGTGTGGCGGCGGGATGTCCATAAACGAGAAATGGCCGGCCCCTTCGGTGATGCGGACATCCACTGCGGTCCAATCGCGCATGGCACGCGCCAGCCATTCCGTTTGGGCTGGAGGAGTGATGCTATCCGCCGAGCCCACCCAGGCCAAAACCGGGATTCGTACGGCATCGAGTGCTGCCGGAGCTTGAAAAAATCCGGTTGGTGGTGCCAAAAGGGCTAGACGAGCCAAGCGGCTGTCCGGTGCGATGCTGACGCGCCGACCTGGCCCCAACCACATTTGACCTCCGGCCATCGTGACGAGGGTAGCTGCACCAATCGAATGCCCCACACCTATTGCTTTAGCGGTGGGTTCAACGAATGCGTCGAGTGTGAGCGAGAGGCGTCTTGCCCGGAGGGTCAACTCCTCCATTGTTGGGGTGGTCGAAGCAAGTCGATCGAAATGCGGTGCGACGACCGTGCACCCAGATTCAGTCAAGGCGTCCAGGAGCGTAGAGAGCCGTTCCGGCTGACCACCCAATCCCACTGCGAAAAGGACCACCGGAGAACCTGGGGCGGCTTTGCGCACTGAGACCTCAAATGAATGAACTCCGTCTTGCAGCGTCTGCGTCAACATTGAAAATTGCTCCTCTTGGCAAGTGATTTCGATAGGGCTTTATGCGATGTATTGGACGTCAAGCACTTTCATCGTGACCGTCCCAGCGTCTGCTCATCGGCAGATTCTGTGCGGATGCCGGGAGTCCGCTGCTGGCCGTGTGCCGTCGTCCTAAGGTGCCTTGGAGGAGAAAACTCTGACCATGAACCAAGGCGGAGGAACTGCAACCACAGTAAACAGGAGGAGATGCCAACCATAGCGACTGCTGTACCCGACCAGGAACGGACGTGACGTTAATTGTGTGGATGCCCCGGAAACTGCTTTGCCTCGTCACATATGCCGTACCAATTTGGCTTCTCTTTGACAAACTCATGAAAAAGATTGGTTAGGGCCAGTTCGTCGTCGAAGCAATTGGCTGCCACTGGGAAGGACTCGCTGCTGGACGTTACCTCACCAAGAGCCGTACCACAGTGCAAACAGAAGCAGCGGTTGTACTTGTAAGGAGCTTCTGGCTTGAAGGTGGCGATGGAGTCCGAGCCGGAAACGAGTTCGAAAGAGTCACGTTTTACGAATACAAACGTAGTGGCACCAACTTTGCGGCAGCGAGTGCAATGACATGTACCCATCATCGTTGGTGGACTAGACAGCGTGAACTTGATGGCTCCGCAGCAGCAGCTACCTTTAAGCATTTCTTCCCTCTCGTTGAAAAAGAATAACTGTACATAAATACAGTTATTTTGACAACAGCTATTGCCTTCGGTTTTGCAGATGGTGTTGGTTTTTTGGGTGAGGCGCGAATGCTCGATTTGGGTCGAGAGCGGCATCGAGCAGCTGTTTTCTGGGATCTACATTGAATGGCAGGTGATGGCCGACTGTAGCCTCAGCTTGCCGGGAACTAACGTCGTTTCTTGGAGACTTTGACGACGCGCTTTTCAGCAATCCCTAGTGCCGCACGAGCGAGTGCATCAGCTTCGCTGTTTCGATGGCGCGGTATCCACACCAGGTTTGCCTGGTCGAACGAATTGAACAGTGTTCGCGCTTCATCAAACAAGGAAGCCAGTCGGGCAATCGGCTTGGCTGTGCCGCTGACCTGTTCGACAACGACACTGTTGTCGCAATGGATGAGAAGCGTGTCCGCACCACGTAACTTCAGTTCCTGAAGAGTCGCCAGCAGCGCTTTTAGCTCCGCTTCATTGTTGCAGCCGTCCTCATGCGCCGCTTGCGAAAGCGTGTGACGCGTGCCATCAGGCTCGGTAAACACCGCTCCAAGGCCGATACGACCGGGGTTGGGAACGGCGCTGCCATCACAGTAAACAACCCAAGGATTCATGTGCAATGTCCGCTTTTGGCTGTATTCTGCCTTGTCTTCTGGGGTGTCACGGGTGCTCGCCGGTTACAGCCCATGAAAGACATAGAACGCAGATACGGGCGCTTCGAGCTCGAGAGCTTGGAATGGAAAGCACAAGGAAAGCTCATCCAGAGTCGATTGATTGGCAAGCCGACGCAGGAATGGAGCCGCCAAGCCTTGCTTCACCGCCCCATGTCTATCCAGAAACTGGCCCCACAGCGGCATGTTTCTAAATCGTGGTCCGGTCACCACTGCCGTAGCGAGATACGCCTCCGGGAAGAGCCGTCGATAGGCAGTAAGGTTGTATAACCACGACGTCCCCACCACTCGTGCCTGCGGATGCTCACTTTGGCGGACCATCGAAAATAGTGTCCGTAGCTCAGCCAGCCTATGCTCGCGACGCTCCAACGCCAACGGGGAATGCCCCTCAGTTTCAGTGTTCTGGAAGTGAAGGCGGATGTGGTCGCTACCCAAGCGGGCGTATGAGAAGCAGCCAACGCTCGCAATGACCGATGGCGGCCTGACATCTTGGCGACAAGCCCGATAGAAGCTGAATGTCCAGTCTTCCTGGTCCGTCGGGCGCTCCAGGCCATTCAGATATTCCCGCCAAGCTGGATGGGCAGCGTCGAACTCGCGGCCGAGGCCAAATCGAATATAAAAGTTCGTGTAATCGAGGAGCGCGCTTGCCAGAGGCATCCCCGACAGCGTCGCCACGCGGGACGCGAAGTGAAATTGAAGGTCGAAGAACTGTTTGCTATAGGGCATGTCGAGCGCTCATCAGAGCGCCTGCTTGCATCGACCGGTTGAATCCGCCGCCGATACCGGGCATTGGCGAATTGGGCGTCGCATGAGGGCGGCGCAAGCGCTACTGAATCAAAAACGGTTTGTCCGGGGCATTTATGGGTCAAGCCGAGGTTTTGCCCTCGTTGGTTGTGCGTTTACAGCCATCAAAAAAAGAGCGATCCGATTGTGCCCCGACGCTCACAGCGTGAAAATCTTGCCCGGGTTCATGATGTTTTTCGGATCGAGTGCACGCTTGATGGTGCGCATCATGTCGACCGCGCCGTTGCCGGCTTCGGTGACCAGGAATTCCATCTTGTGCAGGCCCACGCCGTGTTCGCCGGTGCACGTGCCTTCCAGGCTCAGGGCGCGCTCCACCAGTTTGTGGTTCAGGGCTTCGGCGACTTCGCGTTCTTCGGGAATGGTCGGATCGATCAGGTAGCCGAAGTGGAAGTTGCCGTCGCCCACATGGCCGACCAGGAAATAAGGGATGCCGCTGGCATCCACCTCGGCCACGGATTCCAGCAGGCAATCGGCCAGGCGCGAGATCGGCACGCAGGTGTCGGTGGAAATGGCGCGGCAGCCGGGCCGGCTCTGGATGGCCGCAAAGTAGGCGTTGTGCCGAGCCGTCCACAGCCGTGTGCGTTCTTCGGGCGTGCTGGCCCATTCAAAAGCGTTGCCGCCATGGCCGCTGGCAATTTCCTGCACCAGCTCGGCCTGTTCTTTCACGCTGCTGGGTGAACCGTGAAACTCCATCAGCAACATGGGTTCTTCGCGCAAGCCGAGTTTGCTGTGGGCGTTGACCATGCGCACGGTGTTGTGGTCTATCAGTTCCACGCGCGCAATCGGCACACCCAGCTGAATCACTTCAATCGTGGTGCGCACGGCGGCTTCGATGCTGGGGAAAGAGCAGATCGCGGCCGAGATCGCTTCCGGCAAGGGGTAAAGCTTGACGGTGACTTCGGTGATCACGCCCAAAGTGCCTTCGCTGCCCACCATCAGGCGGGTCAGGTCATAACCGGCCGATGATTTTTTGGCGCGTGTGCCGGTGCGTATGACCTCGCCGCTGGCGGTTACCACTTCCAGTGCCAGCACGTTTTCACGCATGGTGCCGTAACGCACGGCGTTGGTGCCGCTGGCGCGGGTCGCGCTCATGCCGCCCAAGGTCGCATCGGCGCCCGGGTCAATCGGGAAAAACAGGCCGGTGCTTTTGACTTCTTCGTTGAGCTGTTTGCGTGTCACGCCGGGCTGCACGGTCACCGTCAAATCTTCGGCGTTGATATGCAGCACCTTGTTCATGCGGCTCAGGTCGATGCTGATGCCGCCCTGCACGGCCAGCAAATGGCCTTCCAGCGAGGTGCCGACACCAAAAGGAATCACCGGAACGTTGTACTGGCTGGCCAGTTTCACGGCATCGGCCACGTCGGTGGTGTTTTCGGCGAACACCACGGCGGCGGGTGGTGGCGCGGCAAACGAGGATTCGTCGCGGCCATGCTGCTCGCGCACCACCAGGGCGGTGGAACAACGTTCGGCAAAACGGGTCTTCAGCGCGTCTATCAGCGCTGAGGGCGTGTCGCGCAGATTGAGTTGGGGCAGCAGGTGATCGGGATGGATGGGGGCGTTCATTGTGTCTCCAATTTGAGTTTCTTATTTTCAGTCTTTATCTAGTTTGCTAAGGCGGCTTTTGTAAATCGACCCCAAAAAAGAACAACTGACCAGGAATATCCTCTGGGTGGAAAAGTGTAATTGCAGTATGAGTCGTACTACATGGCATACATTCATAATTGTCATTTATGATATGCAGCATGCACCATGTATTTATTTTGTCGGAGGTGGCGGATTTATCTGCCGGACATCCATTCAGGACCTCGCTTGCCCTTGAGTCAGCTGGTCCCGTGCGGGTTGTTTCGATGGCCCACAGCATTGGTGACGCACTCGTGCTGGATTCAGTGCTGCCGCAGATAGATTTCACCGGAGACGTTTCCAGATTGCAGCTCGAAGCGGGGGATCTGCTTTTTCGACCGCGCGGCGTGAGCACGCAGGCCATCTATGTGGAATCCGTGGCCCAGCCCTGCATATTTGCCGCCCCGCTGGTGCGCATTCGTATCAAAAATCCGAAACAAACGCATGGCTGGTATTTGCACTGGTTACTCAATTCCCCAGCCGTTCAGCGCGACATCAATGCCCAGGCACGCGGCAGCATGATCCGTATGGTGTCGATGGAAAGCTTGAGGAATTTGCAGATTCCGATGCCGCCGATGCGCGTGCAGCACGAAATCGCAGAAGTCGCTCGCCTCCTGCGCGAAGAGCGAGCGCTCTCGGAGGCGCTCATGAAAAAAAACAAAGCGTATGCAGAACAAGTTCTTTGGGCAAAGGCCCAGGAAGTGACCACAACATGACCACCAACACGACCAATACAAGCTCTCAAGACATCTTCCGCAAGGCCTGGGCCGTTTGCAACACCTTTCGTGGAACCATCGACCCAGCTCAGTACAAGGACTACATCCTTACGGCGATGTTTCTCAAGTACATCAGCGACGTCTGGCACGACCACTACGTCAGCTATGAAAAGAAATACGGCAAAGACCCAGAGCGCATTGCCCGTCTCATGGAACGCGACCGTTTTGTGTTGCCCATGGTCACCCTCACCGACCCCAAAACCAAAAAAGTGCTCGACAGCTTCCGGGCGGACTTCACCAGCCTCTGGGAGCGTCGTGGCGCGCCCAACATTGGTGAACTCATCGACATTACCTTGCGTCACATCGCCGAGGCCAACCACGACCGGCACAAGCTGGATGACGTGTTCAAGAACATCGACTTCAACACCGACCGCCTAGGCAATCCCAAAGAGCGCAATGGCCGCCTCAAAACCATGCTGGAAGACTTCGCTGATCTGGACCTGAGCCCGAGCCGCGTCAATGAAGATGTCATCGGCAACGCTTACATATACCTGATCGAGCGCTTCGCGTCGGATGCGGGTAAAAAAGCCGGCGAGTTCTATACCCCCATGGCCGTTTCGCGCCTGCTGGCGGTGTTGGCCAACCCACAGCCCGGTATGCGCATCTGTGACCCGGCCTGCGGCTCCGCCGGACTGCTGCTGGAGGCGGCCACCGCAGTGGGCAATCGCAATGTGTCGCTGTATGGGCAAGAGCTCAACCAAAGCACCTACGCACTGGCGCTCATGAACATGTTCATCCATGGCTTTGACTCCGCGCGCATCGAGCGTGGCGACAGCCTGCGCAACCCTCTGTTGGTCGAAAACGACCGTCTCTTGCGCTTTGACATCGTGGTGGCTAATCCACCCTTCAGCCTGGACAAATGGGGCGCAGACGTTGCCGAGCATGACCGCTTCAACCGGTTCTGGCGCGGTATTCCGCCCAAAAGCAAAGGCGACTTTGCCTTTATCAGCCACATGGTGGAAGTCGCGCTGCCCCAGCGTGGTCGCATCGCTGTCGTGGTGCCCCATGGCGTGTTGTTCCGGGGCGGGGCCGAGGGCCGCATCCGCCAGCGCCTGATTGAAGACAACCTGCTGGATGCTGTGATCGGCCTGCCCGGTAACCTGTTTCCCACCACCAGCATCCCCGTCGCTATTTTGTTGTTTGATCGCGCCCGCGAGCGTGGTGGCGAGCGCGAGGCCGAAGACGACGTGCTGTTTGTCGATGCCGGCAGCCAGTTCAGCCCCGCCAAAACCAAGAACCAGATGGAAGAGTCGCACATCCAGCACATCGTGGCCGCAGTGCGTGCCCGTAAAGGCGTGGACAAGTTCACCAGTCTGGTCAGCCGCGCCGCCATTGCCGAGAACGACTACAACCTCAACATCCCGCGCTACGTGGATACCTACGAAGAAGAGGCGCAAATCGACCTCGCGCAGACCGAACACGAAATCGACCGCCTGGAAGCCGAGTTGGCCGCCGTGCGTGTGAAGATGAAGCAACACCTGAAGGAGTTAGGGCTATGAAGAAGATTCTCCAAACTGCCGTGCCACGCACCGTATTTGAAGACATACGCCACGCGGATGCTGACGGCAGCGAACACTGGTTGGCCCGTGAACTTGCCACCGTGCTTGACTACGTTCAATACCGCAACTTCTTGCAGGTGGTGGACAAGGCCCGTGAGGCCTGCCGACAAAGCGGGCACCTCGAAGCTGACCATTTTGCTGATGTCAGCAAAATGGTCGAGATCGGTTCTGGCGCACAGCGAACGGTGGACGACATTCAGCTCTCGCGGTACGCCTGTTATCTGGTCGTTCAAAATGGGGACCCCAGCAAGCCCGTCATTGCCCATGGGCAAACCTACTTCGCGCTACAGACGCGCAGGCAGGAACTGAGCGACGCCGGCAGTTTGAGCGAACTTTCGGAAGATGAACTTCGACTTTCCATTCGTAACGACCTCGCGGAACACAACAAGGCCCTCTCTGCTGCAGCTAAAGGCGCAGGCGTGGAAACACCGATCGAATATGCGGTATTCCAGGACCATGGCTACAAAGGTCTGTACGGTGGCTTGGGCGCCAAAAATATCCACGCCGTCAAGGGCCTGAAAAAGAGTCATAAAATCCTCGACCACATGGGTAGCACCGAGCTGGCCGCCAACCTGTTCCGCGCCACGCAAACCGAAGAGAAACTCAAGCGCGAAGGTATTCAGGGCAAAACCCAAGCCAACCGAACCCACCACGAAGTGGGTGCCAAAGTTCGGCAAACCATCAAGGAGCTGGGCGGCACCATGCCCGAGAAAATGCCCGTGCCCGACAAGAGCATTCAGCAGATTGAGCGTGAGAAGGCGAAGCAGTTGCCGGGGAAGGGCAAGGCATGAGCGCTCGCAGAATGTGGTCTTTCACCACGCATCCAACTATTAAGGATTACTTGATAGTTGTCCGGAAAGCCGCATGGGGCTTGACATGACGCTTCGTCCACTAGGGAGCGTTGCGCGGATTACTTCCGGTGGAACTCCGTCTCGTGCACGCCCAGAGTTTTGGGGTGGTGAAATTCCTTGGGTCAAAACCACACAAGTGCAGAACGGCGAGGTGAACGCAGCCGACATTGACGAGTTCATTACGCCCGAAGGATTACGCCAACTTGGGTCAAAGCTGATTCCGAAAGATGCCATCTTGCTTGCAATGGTTGGTCAGGGTAAGACGCGTGGCCAAGTTGCATTGCTAAATTTTGACGCTGCAATTAATCAGAATTGCGCGGCGCTGATTCCCACGGCAGCGATGGATGCGCGCTTTCTGTTTCAACAGCTCCTGTACCGCTATAAGCAGCTTCGGCTCCTCTCCAACAGCAGTGGCCAAAATAATCTAAATGCTACGTTGCTGCGTTCTTTTAAGGTCTATGCGCCCCCGATTAGTTTCCAAATTTTGGTATCCCAAGTCCTTAGCGATTGGGATGCGGCTATAGAAACAACGTCTTCCGTGGTTGCCATGCTCGAACGCCGTAAACAAGGCCTGATGCAACAACTGCTGACCGGACGTAGGCGATTGAAGGGGTTCAAGGGGAAGTGGAAACCGATTCGCCTCGGTTCTGTACTGCAACGCATTACGCGCAAGAACACAACCGCGTGCTTGGTACCGCTCACCGTTTCTGCACAGCGTGGGCTGGTGGAGCAAAGCAGCTACTTCGCCAAACAAATCGCTGCCACCGACAACGAACATTACCTGCTTTTGCAGCGTGGCGAGTTTGCATACAACCGAAGTGCTGCAATCGGTTACCCCTTTGGAGCCATCAAACGACTGGATGCTTTTGACGAAGGAATTGTGTCTACCCTGTGTCTGTGCTTCGGCATTGCAGACGAAGAAAAGACGGACTCTGATTTCTTGGTTGGCTTGCTTGACGCTGGGCTGCTCAATCGCGAATTGAGAGCCATTGCCCATGAAGGCGCACGCAGCCATGGCTTACTAAACGTCACGGCGACCGACTTTTTCAATACTCGTGTGAGTCTGCCAGGCATCGATGAACAGCGGGCAATGGCCGAAGTTCTCCGAGATATGAACACGGAACTCACGTTGCGGCGACGGCAGCTTGACGAGTTAAAGGCCCAAAAGCGCGCCCTCATGCAAAAGCTGCTGTCCGGCGAGTGGTGTTTGCCGGAACCGTCTGCGCAGAGAAAATCTTCAAGCAAAAAAGGCCTTCAGTCCGCGAATACTCTTCGCAAGCAGCTATCAAAAAAGTAGCGAATCAACGCGTTCAACCTCACCCATCGCTCTACTATGACTACTGCCCCAGCTCCCAGCCCGCCGCCGGACCCGGACTTTGACCCCAGCGAGGTTATGGCCAGCCAGGCGCCGGCCCTGCAACTGTTGCTGGCCATGGGCTGGCAGTACCTGAGCCCGGCCAAGGCGCGGCAGTTGCGCGGGTCGCGACTGCTGAATGTGGTGCTGGACGATGTGCTGCGCGACGCGCTCAAACGCTTCAACCGCATCCACACCACCACGGGGGAGCATCTGTTCAGCGAGGAAAACCTCAGCACCGCCATCCAGCGCCTCAAGAGCGTGCCCTACAACGGGCTGCTGCGCACCAACGAGGCGGTGTACGACCTGTTGACCCTGGGCACCACGCTGGAGCAAACCATTGACGGCGACTCGCGTGGCCGCTCGCTGCGTTACATCGACTGGCAGCATCCGCTGGACAACACGTTTCAGGTGTCGCCCGAGTTGGTGGTGCAGCGCAGCCGCAGCCAGAACACCATCCGCTGTGACCTGGTGCTGTTCGTCAACGGCATTCCGCTGGCCGTGATCGAATGCAAGGCCCCTGGCGTGGAGGTAGCGCAAGGCGTGGCTCAGCTCATCACTTATCAGGGCGAGAGTCAGGCTCCGCACCTGTTTGTGATGGCGCAGATGCTGCTGGCCATCAATGGCCACTCGGCCCGCGTAGGCACCGTGGGCAGCCCTGCCAAGTTTTGGTCCACTTGGCGCGAGGACGCCGAAGATGCATCCATCGCGCGCATGCTGGCGCAGCCGCTGCCTCGCGACGTGCAAGCCGATTTGTTTGAATTGGTGCAGCGCCTGAGTGGTGGGCGGCCGCAACCTGGCGTGGCGGAAGACACGGCCTCGTACCTGGTGGCGCGCAGTGTGACGGAGCAAGACCGTACGTTAGCCGCAGTGTTATCGCCCCAGCGCTTGCTCGCGCTGGTGTTTCATTACACAGTGTTTGACGGGGGCATCCGCAAAGTGGCGCGTTACCAGCAGGTGCGGGCCATAGACCGCATCATGGAGCGCATTACTCACTGGGAAGTAACGCCTACCGGTGCACAGCGGCGCTCAGGCGGGGTGGTGTGGCACACGCAGGGCTCGGGTAAGTCGCTAACCATGGTGATGCTGGCACGCCGCCTGGCGCTGCAGCAGGGGCTGGTGAATCCGCGCATTGTGCTGGTGACGGACCGGGACGACCTGGACAAACAGATTGAAGGGACCTTCAAGACCTGTGGTCTGGAGCCCAAGCGTGCCGCAACGGCGCGCGAATTGCTGGCGCTGGTGCAAAGTCCCAAGTCGCAAATCATCACCACGCTGATCCAAAAGTTTGACCGCGTGAGCACCCTGGCAAAAAGCTTTGCGGTGGATTTGCCTGACGTTTTTGTGCTGGTGGACGAAGGCCATCGCACCAACTTTGGCTCGCTGGCGGCCAAGATGCGCCTGCTGATGCCCAACGCCTGCTACATCGGTTTTACCGGTACGCCGGTCACGCGGCGTGAGCGCAACACGCTCACCAAATTTGGAGGTCTGATTGACAGCTACACCATGGACGAAGCCGTGCGTGACGGCGCGGTGGTCAAGCTGCTGTACGAAAGCCGCATGGTCGATGTGACACAGGACCAGCACGCGATTGACAAATGGTTTGAGCGCCAGACGGCGGGCTTGTCCGAGGCACAAAAGGGCGACCTGAAGCGCAAGTACGCCCGCGAAAAAATGATTCAGCAGGCCAACCCGACGCTGTACATGCTGGCCTTTGACATCAGCGAGCACTATCGCACCACCTGGCAGGGCACGCCGTTCAAGGGGCAGGTGGTGGCGGCTAGCCGGGCGGCGGCGATTCAGCTCAAGGAGTACATCGATGAGATTGGCCATGTGAGCTGCGAGGTGCTGATTTCCGGCCCCGCCGGGCGCCCTGACCGCGAAGACGTGGACGACGAGCCGACCGAGGCGGTGTACCGCTTCTGGGACAAGATGATGAAGCGCCACGGCAATGAAGAGCAATACAACAAGGCGCTCATCAATGCGTTCAAGCATGGCGATACGCCCGAGCTGCTGATCGTCAAGGATAAGCTGTTGACCGGATTTGATGCGCCGCGGAACCGGGTGCTATACCTGACACGCCCGCTCAAAGAACACACGTTGCTACAAGCTATTGCACGGGTGAACCGGCTGTATGAAGCGCCGATAGAGGCCGCAGATGATGAGGATGGGACGGAGCCCGTTGGTGCCACGATTGAGAAGGACTTCGGCCAGATCATTGATTACGCCGGCGTGCTGGAAGAGCTGGACAAAGCGATTTCAAGCTACCAGGCGTTGGCTGGGTTTGACGAAAATGACCTGGCAGGCATGCTGGTCAGCATGCAAACCGAGGTGGCCCAATTGCCTGAGGCGCACGCCCATTTGCTGGAGCTGTTCCGTCAGGTTGCCAACCAGCATGACACCAACGCTTATCTTGAAACTCTGCGCGACGATGATGTGCGCCATGATTTTTACGAACGTTTAAGTGCATTCGGTCGCCTGCTACAACTGGCCTTGTCCAGTGAACGTTTTTTGGCATGTACCGCGCTAGCAGTGATTGACCGTTACAAGGCGGACATGCTGCGTTTTGCAAAACTCAAGCAGGCGGCGCAATTGCGCTTTGCCGATGCGGTGGACTTCAAGCGTGACTACGAACCGCGCATTCGCAAGCTGCTGGACACACACTTGCAGGCGAATGACGTGTTGGTGTTAAAGACTGCGGTGAACATCCTGGACGATGCGGCGCTCAAGCGCGCGATAGACGAGCAGGAGGCCATTACGCCCGCCGCACAAGCTGACATCATCGCCTTCAACACCAAAAGGGTGATTGAAGAGCGCATCAAGGTAGACCCTGCGTATTACGAGAAGTTTTCCCGCATGATTCAGCAGGCCATAGACGACTATCGCGCCAAACGTATTAACGAGTTGGCTTATTTGCAAAAAGCCAAAGAGGCTCGCTCCGCGGTGCTGGACCGGCCGCGCGACGATATTCCGACCAGTCTGCGTGGCAATGACCATGGCATTGCATTGTTTGGTTTGGCCAAGAAAATTTTTGATGACGTCGTGCCACCAGAGCAAAGTGTGATGCTGGCGCAAGACACCGCGCAGGCCGCGCTTGCGGTGCTCGCAGAGCACAACGTGGTGGACTTCTGGCGTAATCTGGAGGCTATGAACCAGACGCGCATTGAGCTGGATCATTTTCTGTATGACGTCGTAGGCGGTGAGCGCGGTGTGAAGTTGAGCACGGCGCACATGGACGCCGTCATTGATCAGGCGCTGGCATTGGCCAAAAACCGGGGTATCAATGGTTGACGATTTTGATGACGTTCAGGTTTTTGCGACCGAGGCCCGGCGCAAAACTTTGTCGGTGGAGGTACACCCGACAGGGCAGGTCATTGTTCGGGCACCTTTGGGATGTAGTCAAGAACGAATTCAAGCAGTACTGATCAAGCGAGAGCGCTGGATTGCGGAGCAAAAAGCCTTTTTTCAACGCTTTGAGCCGCGGACACCACAGCGTGCATGGGTCATGGGCGAATCACATTTGCATCTTGGCAGGCGATACAAGCTACGCATAGAAATTTCCACGGACGATGGTGTCACGCTGTCCGGCACGGACTTTCTTGTCAAGTTGCACCCAGATACGCTGGTGACGCCAGAAGTCATCGAGACCCAGGTGCTGCGGTGGCGCCATGAGCAGGCAAAAGACATTCTTGGGCGACAGTTGGGGCAGTGCCACCGTCATTACCGATTCAGTGGCTTTGTGCAGCCAGCCTTGCGCGTGCAGCAACTGGTCAAGCGTTGGGGCAGCTTGTCCCGGCGAGGCACCATGACGCTATATAGCGGGCTTATTCAGGCCCCCGCAGCTTGCATCGACTATGTGATTTACCACGAGCTTTGTCACCTTGTGCATCCTGACCATTCAGAAAGTTTTTTTTCCTTGCTGACTGAGGTTTGCCCGCAGTGGGTAGCGCGCAAACAATTGCTGGAGGCGACGATTCGTTAGTGCTGATTTGTGTCGTAAGACCTGCGCCGTATGTCACGTAGGAGTTTTTTTGCTGCAACGGTCACGGCGCACAGATTCGGGCGTTGTTTACAGGATACCAGCGGCCTCCTAAGATGCCCGAGGCTTCGAACAATAAAACATTATGGAGTAGCGCCATGGATTCGGCAAAATTGACCAGCTGGGTAGACCAGGCCCAACCCATCCTGGTGGCCTTTGGTCTCAAGGCGATTGGTGCCATCATCGTTTTTATCATCGGGCGCTGGCTGATTGGCCTGGTGACACGCCTGGTGGGCGCGGGCATGACGCGGCAGGAGATAGACCCCACGGTGCAGCGTTATCTGGTGAGTCTGATCACGGTGGCGCTGAACATCATCCTGGTGGTGGCCATCCTGGGTTACTTCGGGGTGGAGACCACGAGTTTTGCGGCCCTGGTGGCGGGCGCGGGTGTGGCGATTGGGGCGGCCTGGAGCGGGCTGCTCGGCAACTTTGCTTCCGGCATTTTCCTGCTGGTGTTGCGTCCTTATGTGGTGGGCGACTATGTCAACGCCGGCGGGGTGGAGGGCACGGTGCTGGAGATCGGTTTGTTCGGCACCACCATCAACACGCCGGACAATGTCAAAACCATTGTGGGCAATGGCAAGGTCATGGGCGGCGATATCAAGAACTACACCGCGAATCCCTACCGCCGCGTGGAACTGGTGGCGCAACTGGCCGGCAGCGCCGATATGCACAAAGCCATCGCCCTGCTCAAGGAGGCCGTGTCCCAGGTGGCCAACATCACCCAAACGCCCGGCGTGGATGTGGAGATCCTGGAGTTCAACGAGTTTGGCCCCAAGCTGGCGGTGCGCCCGCATTGCCATACCAACCACTACTGGCAGGTCTATTTCGACACCAACAAAACCATTGCCGACACCCTGGGTGCCGCCGGCTTCCCGGTCGCCACGCGGCCGGTGAAGGTGTACCCGGTCTGAGGCACAGCCGCCTGCGCCCGGCGCAGGCGCTTGAGGGGATCAGGAGCCTGCGGCCTTGATGAATTCGTCGCGCGAAATGAACGAGTCGTGGTTGCTGTCGATTTGCTCGAAACGTTGCTCCAGGGCCGGAAACCGTTCCGCCTCCTGACGTGTCAGCCGGCCGTCGTGGTTGGTATCGGCCCGGTTGAAGGCCGCATCCAGCTCCCGGTTGGTGATCGTATTGGGCGGGATGGTGCCGGAGGTTCCCGCTGTGGCGATGTGCGCTGGGGGTGTGTGGTTTTCCATCGGTGAGGGGGCAGTTTGTGCCCGCACGGCGCCGGCGGCACCCATGATCAAGGCAGCGAGCAGCCAGACGCTGGGGACGCCGAAGTTGGGAATAGAATGTTTTTGAACGCGCATGCCGATGACCTTGGAGATGAAACGAAGGGGTTATTGCATCGCAGCAACTGACAAGCGACCAGCACTTTTGCAGGGTGTTTCCTTGCTGACATGATGGCGTACGACCTCACATTTTCTTGCCTCGCGTAACCTTGCCCGCGATGGCTTTGCGCTTAGGCGTCCACCACCTTTCATCGAGTTCCTTATGGCCAACAGACTTTCACAAATCGCCACCCGCACCGGCGACAACGGCACCACCGGGCTGGGCGACAACACGCGGGTCTCCAAAGACAGTTTGCGGGTGCATGCCATGGGTGATGTGGACGAGTTGAACTCGCAGATCGGCGTGCTGCTGTGTGAAGAGATGCCGGCCGATGTGCGCGAGTTGCTGGTCGACGTGCAGCACCAGTTGTTCAACCTGGGCGGCGAGTTGTCGATTCCTGGCTTTGAGTTGCTCAAGCCCGAAGCCGTGGCGCAACTGGACACGGCGCTGGAAACTTACAACGCCACCTTGCCGCGCCTGGCTGAATTTATCTTGCCGGCCGGTTCGCGCGCGGCTTCACAAGCCCATGTCTGCCGCACGGTGGCGCGCCGCGCCGAACGCGCGGTGGTGGCGCTGGACAAGCTGGAGACCCTGAAAGAGTCGCCGCGCCAGTACCTGAACCGCCTGAGCGATCTGCTGTTTGTGTTGTCGCGTGTGCTCAACCGCATGAACGGCGGCGACGACGTGTACTGGAAAAGCGAACGTCTGGCCCGCGCCGCCAGCGAATAAGCGCAGCGGCTTTTGTTGCTATCAACTGAATAGCTGCTTGCGCCCATCCCATAAGGGCTGAAGGCTGATTTCTCTTAAGAAACGCGCGCCGCGCGGCTTCAGGCCGGGGTCGCCCGCATGTCGCCGGTCTTCACATAACGCTGATGCCAGGACAGGGCTTCGTCTAGCAAATGCGGCGTGTGGCGGCCGGGGCCGTCTGTCCAGGCGCGTTCGGTGTAATCCAGCAAGGCTTCGCGGAAATCCGGGTGTGCACATTTTTCGATGATGAGTTTGGCGCGCTGGCGTGGCGACAGGCCGCGCAGATCGGCCAGGCCTTGTTCGGTGACGATGATCTGCACGTCGTGTTCGGTGTGGTCCACGTGTGACACCATGGGGACTATGCAAGAGATGCTGCCGCCCTTGGCGACCGAGGGCGTGACGAAGAAAGACAGATAACCGTTGCGTGCAAAGTCGCCCGAGCCGCCTATGCCGTTCATCATGTTGGAGCCCATGGTGTGGGTCGAGTTGATGTTGCCGTAGATGTCGGCCTCGATCATGGCATTCATGGCGATGATGCCCAGGCGGCGCACCAGCTCGGGGTGGTTGCTGATCTCCTGCGTGCGCAGCACGATGCGTTCGCGGTAGAAGTCCAGGTTGGCCGTGAAGTCGGCCAGCGCCTCGGCGCTCAGCGAGATAGCGGTGGCCGAGGCGAAGTCCATCTTGCCCGAGCGCAGCAGGTCCAGCATGCCGTCCTGCAAGACCTCGGTGAAACCGGTCAGGTGTTCAAACGGCCCGTCGTTCAGGCCCGCCAGCACGGCGTTGGCGACGTTGCCCACGCCGGACTGCAGCGGCAGCAGCTTCTCGGGCAGCCGGCCTTTTTTGACCTCTTGCTGCAGGAAGTTGATGATGTGCGCGGCGATGCGCTGGGAGTTGTCGTCGGGCGCGGCAAAGCCGGAGTTGCGATCGGCCTGGTGCGCGCCGACGATGGCGATGATTTTGTCCGGGTCGCAGCGCAGGTAGGGCTCGCCGATGCGGTCGTCGGGGTAGACCAGCGGGATCGGCTTGCGATCCGGCGGCAGCGCCGTGCCGTAATACACATCGTGCATGCCTTCCAGGCCCTCGGGCTGCATGGTGTTGACCTCGATGATGACCTTGTCGGCCAGGTCCAGCCAGGTCTTGTTGTTGCCCACGGCCATCGAAGGGATCAGCCGGCCATCAGGCAGGATGCCGACGACTTCGATCACCGCCACATGGAGGTGGCCGAGAAAGCCGAACCAGGCGTGTTGCGCCACGTGCGACAAATGCATGTCGGCGAAATGCATCTGGCCGGAGTTGATCTTCTGGCGGCAGATCGGGTCCGACTGGAAGGGCAGGCGCATCTCGATGCCATCGACCTGCGCCAGCGCGCCGTCGAGCTCGGGCGCGGTCGAGGCGCCGGTCCAGATGCTGATGCGGAACTCTTCGCCGGCGGCGTGCAGGCCTTCGATGCGTTTGGCCAGGGCTTGCGGCACGGCCTTGGGGTAGCCAGCGCCGGTGAAGCCGCTCATGCCGACGTTGGCGCCGGCAGGAATCAGCGCGGCGGCCGCTTCAGCCGACATGATTCGGGATTGCAGGCCAGGGTGGCGCACACGGTCAACGATGGACATCGGGGGACGGCTCCGTAAGAGAGGATGAAGGCGCAACGGCGCACAACTGAAGCCCCAAATCTTAGCAGCCGGCGGCCTTGGACCTAGGGTAAACCCTAGATGACAGCGCGGACTTCGTGGGCGATGGCGGGCTCAGCCGGCACCCGCTCCTGAATCCATAGCTGTTGGCGCCCGTCCCTCAGGGGCTGGAGGCCGATTGGATGCTTAACGTGGGCTCAACATGGCCATGGTGATACGCGACACACAGGTCAACTCGCCAGCGTCGTTGGTCAGCTCGATGGCCCAGACCTGCGTGCTGCGGCCAATATGCACGGGGCGGGTGATGCCGGTGACCCAGCCGCTGGTGGTGCCCTTGAGGTGGTTGGCGTTGATGTCCAGGCCCACGGTGCGATGGCCGGCGGGCGCGGCAAATGCGGCGCCGCAAGAACCCAGTGTTTCGGCCAGCACCACCGACACGCCGCCATGCAGCAGCCCATACGGCTGGCGCGTGCGTTCATCGACCGGCACACGGGCGCGGATGAAGTCGTCGCCGACTTCCAGAAATTCGATGCCCAGGTGGGTCACCGCGCTGTTGGCGTTATTGGCAGTCAGCAGTTCGAGCGAAATGTCTTGTTTCCAGATACGCATTGCAAATGTCCCCATGGCTTGAATGCCTTGACTATAAAGAGATTGCAGCCTACACGGCGGGCCTGACCCGGCGGCTAAGCTGGGGCTGACATGGAAGCTAGACACAAATGGATGGTGGGCGCCGGGGTGTTGGCAACGCTGGCGGGCGCCGCGTGGCTGGCCCTGGCGCTGTGGCTGCCCAATGATGCATCGTTGGCGGCCAGGGCCGCGACCGAGTTGCAGCGCCGTCTGGGCGTCCCGGTGACGGTAGGCGCTTTGCGCTGGCAATTGCTGCCTGTGCCGGCCGTGGTGCTGATCGATATGGCGACCCAGCAGCCGCAAGCCATCACGGCGAAAAAAATCACGGTTTATCCGAATCTGGCGGCCTTGCTGGATCGCCGGCTCATCGTTAATCGCCTGGAGCTGGACGGCGCCGTGGTGCCGCAAGTGGCCTTGCGCGCGCTGGACCAGACGCTGGACGTGGCCCACGCCGATGTCGGGCGTATTCCCCTGGCGCGTTTGGTGTTTCGTGAGCTGAGCTGGGTGTCGCGCCGCGGCGTGGCTGTGGTCTACGAGGGCGAGGTCGACTTCGACCCAGCCTGGCGGCCGCGCACGGCACAGCTCAGGCGCCCGGGTGTTCAGCCCGCGACTGACCTGGCCCTGAGCCGGCAAGGTCCGGGCGATGTGTGGACGCTTCGCATCCATAGCGGCGGCGGCACGGCGCATGGCAAGGTGCAACTGCAAACCAGCGCCAAGGGTCGGCTGCAGCTGGACGGCCAGTTGCAGCCGCGCGAGATCGAGCTGACGCAGGCGCTGGCGGCCTTCAACCGCCGTTCTGTGGTGGCCGGCAAGGTGTCGGGCGAAACCACTTTGTCGGCCAGTGGTGATACGCTGGGCCAACTCGCCCAATCGCTGCACACCCAAACCCGCTTCACCATGGGCCGCGCCACCTTGCTGCGCCTGGACCTGGACAAGGCCATCCGGAGTTTCGGCCAAAATCACGAGGGGCAAACCGCGCTGGACGCCGTCGCCGGCCAGCTTGACACACAAAACACGCCGCAGGGTATGGTGGTGACTTACACCGGCATCACCGCGCGTTCAGGTGCGCTCACCGCGACCGGCCAGGCCCGCATCGCCAACCGGCAGATCGCGGCCGAGTTTGCGGTCGATCTGGTGGATGGCGTGGTCGGGGTGCCGCTGCAACTCAGCGGCCCGCTGGACAAGGTGAAAGTCTCGGTGCCCCGGGGTGTGGTGGCCGGCGCTGTGCTGGGCACGGCGGTGTTGCCCGGTGTCGGCACGGCTATCGGTGCCCGGCTGGGCGCGACTCTGGGCAAGCTGTTCAGCTCGCCGTCCGAGCCCACTAAAGGCGGTAAAATCTCGCCCGGGAAGTCGCCGCCTTGAAACCACATGGCTGCATAAAACCCGCTCGTGGTGCGGGACTTTGCTTGGGCCGAACCCAACGCGGGGTATATTGGCAGCGGTTCTGAGAGGCGCTTCGCCTGCTGTGACCCACCCAAACCCTAACTTCCACCATGCCCCAGCCCTCTAAAACCTCTACCGCGACCACGCCCCTGGAGCGTGCGCTGGATCAGAACGCCGCCGTCAAAGACACGGTGGCGCAATCGGCCGACGAGTTGCTTGTGATCAACACCGTGCTCAAGCAGGAAATTCCTGACGATTTGCAAAGCGGTGAAGTTGCGCAGGCGCTGCAGAAAACCGACTTGCTGGAAACCCGTATCCAGTCTTCGGCCGAGGACCTGGCGCAGGTGAATCAGGTGTTGGAGCAGGAGATTGATGAACGCGCCAGCCTGGAGCTGGAGCTGAAAAAAACAAAGGCCGCCCTGGCGCAAGCCAAGGCAGCCTCATCATCGACCTAAGAGCGTCAACAGGCTCTTAGTCCCCGCCCAGGGGATCAGCTTTTGGCCTGGCGGTTCAGCAAGGCGTAAAGCAGGATGGCGCCAAAGGTGGCGGTCCCAATGCCGCCCAGCGCGAACTGGCCGAACTTCAAGGTGAAGTCGCCGGTGCCCAGCACCAAGGTGATGGCCGCGACCAGCAGGTTTTTGTTGTCCGAAAAGTCCACCTTGTTGGTGACCCAGATGCGGGCGCCGGCAATCGCGATCAGGCCAAACACCACGATGCTCACGCCGCCCATCACCGGCAGCGGAATCGCCTGGATCAGCGCGCCGAACTTGGGGCTGAAACCCAGCACCACGGCAATCAGCGCCGCCACCACAAACACGGCGGTGGAGTAGATCTTGGTCGCCGCCATCACGCCTATGTTTTCGGCATAGGTGGTGACACCCGTGCCGCCAGCGCTGCCCGACACCATGGTCGCTACACCGTCGCCGATGAAGGCGCGGCCCATGTAGACGTCCAGGTTTTTGCCGGTCATGGCCGTCACGGCCTTGATGTGACCCAGGTTTTCGGCAACCAGAATGATCACCACGGGCACGATCAGCATCATGGCGTTGGCCGTGAACACGGGGGCTGTGAAGTTCGGCATGCCGACCCAGGCGGCGCTGGCGATGCCCGAGATATCGATCGGTTTGCCCCAGCCCAGGCCGTTGGTCAGCAGCGCATAAATCACGCTGGCCATGATCAGGCCGACCAGGATCAAGAGGCGCTGCACCATGCCACGTGTCATCACGGCGACCAGCGCGACGCTGACAAAGGTCACCACCTGCATCCAGGAGTCAAAGTTGCTGGCCGCCATGTTTTTGACGGGGATGCTGGCCAGGTTCAGGCCAATCACCGCGACCACCGCGCCGGTCACCACGGGTGGCATAAAACGTTCGATCCAGTGGGTGCCGACCGCCTGCACAATGAAACCGACCAGGGTGTAGACCGCGCCGCAGGCAATGATGCCGCCCAGCGCCACGCCGATGTTGGCGTTGGCGCCTTTGCCGGCGTAGGCCGTGGCGGCAATCACCACACCGATGAAGGCAAAACTGGAGCCCAGGTAACTGGGCACCTTGCCGCCGGTGATGATGAAGAAGATCAGCGTGCCTATGCCGCTCATCAAAATCGCGATGTTGGGATCAAAACCCATCAGCAGCGGTGCCAGCACCGTGGAGCCGAACATCGCGATCACGTGTTGCACACCCATCACCGAGGTTTGCGGCCAAGGCAGGCGCTCATCGGGCCCGATCACACCGCCTTGTTGCAACACGGCGCTGCTTTTTTCTGTCCAGCTCAACATTCCCATCAATCTCTCTCCTCAAGTTGTAAGTGCCGCAATGCTAGGGGCAATGTTGGCCTCACACAAGAGTGGATGTGCGCGAGCCTGCAAACGCAGCGCGCCGGCCAAGGACCGGGGCTTAAGCCCGCGCCGGCAACACCGTGCCCCGGCTTTCGCCGAAGCCAATCCGTGCGAAGCCGGGTTTTTCACACCAGCCGCGCAGGATCACGGCGTCGCCGTCGTGCAAAAAGGCGCGTTGCTCGCCGCTGCTGGTCAGCGTGATCGGCGCCTTGCCGCCCTGGGTCAGCTCGATGATGGCGCCGGCCTGGTCTTGCGTCGGCCCCGAGATGGTGCCGCTGCCGAACAGGTCGCCGGGGTTGAGGTTGCAGCCGCCCATGGCGTGTTGCGTGACCATCTGGCTCACGTTCCAGTACTGGTGGCAAAAGTTGGTGCGTGTGATGCGCGAAGGCGCCAGGCCTTGGTCGCGCATCTGCTGCGACTCGACCTGCACTTCAAGCTCGATCGACAAGGCGCCCCGCGCGCGGTTGCCCGCATCGTCCAGGTAGGCCAGCGGCTGCGGCTCATCGGCCAGACGTGTGAAGGGCAGGCGGTAGGGCGCGAGTGCTTCCTGCGTGACGATCCACGGCGAAATCGTGGTGCAGAAATTTTTGCCCAGGAAAGGGCCTAGTGGTGCCATTTCCCAGAACTGGATGTCGCGCGCCGACCAGTCGTTGAGCAGGCCGTAGCCGAAGATATGTGCGTCGGCCTGCGCCAGCGGAATGGTCTCGCCCTGGGCATTGCCCTGGCCTATCCAGATCGCGAGTTCAAGCTCGAAATCCAGGCGCGCGCAAGGGCCGTAGACCGGCTGCGGCTTCGTGCCGGGCGCGGGTGGTGCGGACAGCGCCTGGCCCATGGGCCGGTGAAATGTCTGGCCGCTGACACCGATGCTGGAGGCACGGCCGTGATAAGCAATCGGGATCCACTGGAAGTTGCTGGTCAGCGGGTCGTCCGGACGCGCAAGAGCGCCGACATTGCGCGCGTGGTGGATGGAGGTGTAGAAGTCGGTGTAGTCACCGATGTGCGTCGGCACCGTGTGTTCGATGCCGGCCAGCGGGTGTAGCGCGGCACGCACGGCGTCGCTGGCCGGGCCGCTGGCGCCGTCCTTGAGCGCGGCAAACAGCGCGTGGCGCAGGGCGCTCCAGGCGGCGGGCCCCATCGCAAAAAAATCATTCAAGGCAGGCAAAGCGCAGGCCGTGGCGGCCTCGGCGGCCAGGCCTTGCAAGGCGCCGGATTGCGCGAGCGCCGCCAGGCAAATCACCTGGTCGCCGATGGCGACGCCGCCGCGAAAAGCCTCGTTGCTGCCCTGGCGGCGAAACACCGAGAACGGCAAATTCTGGATCGGGAAGTCGGCGCCAGCGCTATTGGCCGAGGCCAGCCAGCTGCGGGCGCCGGCGTCATGGGTGTGATTCAGTGTGTGCATGATTTGCTATCAAATTAGTAGCTGTTTGCGCTTATAGGATAAGGGCTAGAGGTCAATTTTTCTTAAAATTGGGGCAGGCGCGCGGTTTCAGCGCGAGGCCATCAGCGCGTCATCAAAAATCGCCACCGCACGGGTCCAGCCGGCCGAGGCGCCGCGAATCTTGTGCGGAAAACAACTGATGAAAAAACCGTTGGCCGGCAGGGCTTCCAGGTTGTGCATTTTTTCGATGTGGCAATAACCAATATCGCGGCCGGCCTTGTGGCCTTCCCAGATCAGCGAGGCGTCTTTGGTTTCTTCGTAGAGTTTGGCGGTGTGCACAAAAGGCGCGTCCCAGCTCCAGGCGTCGGTGCCGGTCAGGCGCACGCCGCGCTCCAGCAAATACATGGTGGCCTCGTAACCCATGCCGCAACCGGACGACACGTAATCGGGGTTGCCATAACGCGAACCGGCCCGGGTGTTCACGCACACAATTTCCAGCGGCTGTATCGTGTGCTCGATGCGTTGGAGTTCGGCTTCCACATCGGCGGCGGTCACCACATAACCATCGGGGAAGTGGCGAAAGTCCAGTTTCACGCCGGGCTGGAAACACCATTCCAGCGGAACCTCGTGGATGGCAATCGCTGGTTTTTTCTCGCCCAGCGCTTTGTCCATGGTCGAGTGGAAATGGTAGGGCGCGTCCAGATGCGTGCCGTTGTGGGTGGACAGGCTGACCTTTTCCACGGCCCAACCTTCGCCATCGGGCAGGTCGCCCTTGCGCAGGCCCGGAAAAAAACTCGCAATTTGTTCGGCGGTGTTTTCGTGGGTGAAATATTCGATCTTCGGCTGGAAGGCCGGCGGGTCGCTCAGCACATCGTTTTCCAGAAAGATCGACAAGTCTACAAATCTACGGGCCATGGTGCTTCTCCTAAGGTGTACGGGATGAAAAACTAGATTCAGTGGCGGCGCTGCCAGCGCAGCAGCCGTTTTTCGGCCAAGGCGAGGAAGGCGTTGCTGACAAAACCGATGGCGCCCAGCAAAACGATGCCGGCGAACAATTCGTTGGCGCGAAAAGACCGTGCCGCCAGCAGAATGGCCTGGCCCAGGCCGTTCTGCGAGGCGATCATTTCGCCGACCACCGCCAGGATCAGCGAGACCGTCATCGACAGCCGCATGCCGGCCAGGATGTCGGGCATGGCGCTGGGCAGGCCCACCTTCCAGATAAAAGCGCTCTTGCGCATTTGCAGCGCGGCCGCCACTTCGCGCAGCCGTGGCTCGACACTGGCAAAACCATGGATGGTGGCCAGCAGCACCGGCCACATCGAGCCAAACGCCACCACAAACAAAACCATGCTGCCGCTCAGGCCGAAGATGGAAATCGCCAGCGGTAAAATGGCCGAGGCCGGTAGCGGCCGGATGAACTCCAGGGTGGGCAAAACCCAGGCGCGCGCCGTGGCCGAGATGCCGATGAGCGCACCCAGGCCTATGCCCAGCAGCGATGCTAGCAACCAGCCTTTCAACATACGTTGCACCGTGCCCAGGGTGAAGGCCCCGAGTTCGCCGGGCACGTCGCCAGGCGCCAGGTTCAGGCCCTGGGCCAGCGCCGCCAGGGTGGCTTCGGGCGTGGGCAGAAAAACCTTGTTCACCCACTGGAAGTGGCTGGCCAGCCACCACAGGACCAGCAGCGCAGCCAGCACGCTGGCGGACTCCAGCGCGGGCAACCAGGGTATGCGCCGCACCGGTTTTGTTGCTGAGAAACTCGCGGGCACAGTGGCTTCTATCCCTTGGCTCATCACAGCGCTCCCATGTGGCGTGCCAGCCGCTGCTGCAAGTACAGAGTTGCTGCATTGATGGCAAAACCGGTCAGGCCTATCCAGAACAGCCAGGCCAGCATCAGCGCGGGATCCATGCTTTGTTGCGCAATCATCATGGCGTAACCCATGCCGTGCGGGTTGGCGGCGATTTCCACCGTGACCGCGACCACCAGCGCAATCGCGACACCCAGCCGCAAGGCGACAAACAGCCGCGGCACCATGGCCGGAATCACAATTTTGCAGACGCGTTCTACTGGCCCCAGGCCGAGTGCGTTGGCGACTTCGAGCAAGGTGGGTTCCACCTGGCGCGCCGCTGCCTGCGACAGAATCAACATGGGCCAGAAGGTGGCGAAGGCGACCACGCAGAGCTCCATACGCAGGCCGAAGCCGAACACCAGCATGGCCAGCGGGATCAGCGCCACCGAGGGCACAGGCCGCAAGACCTCGACCGACAAAAAACTCATACGTGCGGCGCGTGGCGACAGGCCCAGTATCACCCCCAGCAACATGCCCAGGCCGGCGCCCAGCAACAGGCCCAGGCCGGCCGTGCCCAGTGTGAAACCTGTGGCTTGCCACAGGTCTTTGCCCTGCAGCGCGCTGAGAAAAGTCAGGAAGGCGGCGCTGGGCGGTGCCAGTGCATCGCTGCTGCCGCCCAGGCCGCGTACCCACCATTCGAAGGTGATCAGCAGCAGCGCCGGAAATACCAGCGCGCGCAATGTTTGCAGAAAACGGATGGCCATCAGTGGTGCCCCAGGAACTGGTACAGCTCGCGGCGCAGGCGCAAAAATTCGGGGTGTTCCTTGGTCGTGAGCTGGTCGCGCGGACGCGGAATTTCAACGTTGATCATCGCGGCCAGGCTGGGCGCTTGCGCCGTGGGATTGGCACGCAGCGCCACCACCCGGTCGCCCAGGTAAATCGCTTCCTCCAGGTCGTGTGTGACAAACAGCACCGTCAGGCCGCTGTCGCGTACCAGCCGCGACAACTCGTCCTGCAGGCCGGCGCGTGTCATCGCGTCGAGTGCGCCAAAAGGTTCGTCCATCATCATCAGTTCGGGTTGTTGCGCCAGGCAACGCGCGATCTGCACGCGTTGCTGCATGCCGCCCGACAGCTGGGCCGGAAACTTTTGCGCATGGGCTGTGAGGCCGACGGTGCGCAGCACTTCGTCGATACGTGCCTGGCGCTGCGCCGGTGCCACTTTGGCGGCCTCCAGCGCCAGCGCGATATTGCCGGCCACCGTGCGCCAGGGCAGCAGGGCGCGGCCATAGTCCTGGAACACAAAAGCCACTTCACGCGAAGGCTCGGTCACTGGCTTGCCGTGCCGCAGCACCGCGCCGGCGCTCGGGGTCAGAAAGCCGGCGGCCGCGCGCAGCAGCGTGGTTTTGCCGCAGCCCGAGGGGCCGATGATGCAGACAAATTCACCCCGCTTGACCTCGAAAGAGGTGGGTGAAAGAATCTCGCGGCCGCCGAGCTGGATCGCGACCTGGTCGAAACGCAACAGTGTCATGCTTCGCCTTACACCAGTTGTTGCGACAGCTTGATGTCGGTCTTGAGCATGTTCTGCTCGCGCATCATGTCGCGCCAGTAGACCAGTTGTTTTTCGCTGATCCGCGGGCCGGGCGTGCCGACCTGCATGGTGGCCAAGACCTCGGGTGGCAGCTTGATGAATTTGCCGATGTGTTCGCGCACTTTCTTGTCGTTTTTCGGGTTGTTGACGAAGGCGGCGGCTTCCACCACGGCTTCGCGGAAAGCCTTCACGGCCTGCGGATTTTTCTGCGCCCAGTCGCGCCGCGCGGTGAACAAAATGCTGGGCATGCCTTCGGTCAGGAAGGTGCTGTAGTAGGACGCGACGTAACCGGTGTTGGCCGCCAGAATGCGCGACATGAAGGGGTCGGCCGTCACCACGCCATCGACCGAGCCACCACGCAGCAGGTCGCTGTGTTGCGGGAAAGAGGCTTCAACGAAAGTGACTTTGGTGTAGTCCACACCGCTGTTTTTCAGCCAGGCGCGAAAGGTCACATGCAAAAAAGCACCCAGGCCGGGCACGCCGATTTTTTTGCCTATGCAGTCCTGGGCCGTCTTGATACCGCTGCCCGAACGCGCGACAAAAGCCAGGTTGGTGTTGCTCTTGCTGCCCACATTGCCGCCGGCCACCACCACCTGGTCCAGGCCGGCGTCCACCGCCTGCAGATGCACCGAGGGTGTGGGGCCGCCCATTTGCAAAGAGTCGGACTGGATCGCGGCCGGGATCGAGGGGTTGAGCGGAATGAACTTGGGCTCCACGTCCAGGCCGCGTTTGCTGAAGTAGCCTTCCTGGCTGGCCACAAACACGGTGACAAAGTCGCTCACGGCGGTGTAACCAAACACAATCTTGGTGGCGCTTTGTGCTTGCGCCGGCAAGGTGGCGGCGCCCAGGGCGGCCACTGCGCTGCCCAGCAGGCTGCGGCGATTGAGCGTGAACAAGGGTTGGGACGGGGTCATGGTTGTCTCCTTTTTTTGGCGGACGGGGGAAGAGGAACGGCGGCATGCGTGATGACGCCGCGCATGCCGTGGACGATGAAGGCCACCAGCAGCGGTGCGGCGGCCGGGTCGTTGGCCAACACGTCGCCGCCGGACAGGCGGGTGACACGCTGGTCATGGATGTGGTGTAACAAGGCGCCGAGGGCGAATTGGTAACACCAGGCCACCGTGCTGCGTGTGACGCTGGGACTGTCGGCGCTCAGTGTTTGCTGCAGTGCGGCGATGAAGGCATGCGCTAGGGGATCGAAAAATTCGCGCAGCACCGGGTCGCCCACCTCGGAGTGCACGCTCAAGCCCTGGGACACCAGGCGCGCGTAATACTCACCCTCGGGGCTGGCGCGCAGGCGCAGCACCGGTCCGATAAAAGCTTCGACGATGCGGTGCAGCTTGTGCGGATCGTGCGGGAGCCGCTGGGCTTCGGCGAGTTCGGCCAGACGTTGTTCGATGGTGCCCGACCAGTGCACAAAGATGGCGTGAAACAGCTCGTGCTTCTGGCCGTAGTAATAACCCACCAGCGCCAACGGCACGCCGGCCTCGTCGGCAATCTGGCGTATCGTCACCGCGTGGTAACCGTGTGTGGCAAACAGCTTTTCCGCGGCCAGCAAAATCGCCTGCTTGCGGTCCGGGCGGGGCGCTGCATCCCGTGCCTTGCGGGCGTGGGGTGTTGCGGAGGACGACGGTTTCACGGGCGGTGTCATGCCAGTATTGAACGCTTGTACAAGAAAGTTGCACACCCGTACAAACCCTGATAATTTAAGTTTGGCGATCCGGCCGGCCCGCGCTAACCTGTGGCGCATGGCCCCCACTTCCCCTTCCTTTATTCCCCAGATCCGGCTTTACACGAACTGGCTGCGCGATACGCGCGGGCTGTCGTTTGATTCCTACGATGCCTTGTGGCGCTGGTCGGTCACCGACCTCGACGCGTTCTGGCAAAGTGTCTGGGACTACTTTGAACTGCAGTCGCCCACAAAGCACAGCGCCGTGCTGGCCGACAGGAAAATGCCGGGCGCACGCTGGTTTGTGGGTGCGCAGTTCAACTACGCGCAGCAGGTGTTCCGGCATGTGGGCAAAGCCCATGCCGCCGGTTTTCCGGCCTTGATCAGCCACAACGAAAAAAGCCTGGCAGGCGGCGAGCAAGCGCGCGCGTTGAGCTGGCCGGAGCTACGCCGCCAGGTCGCTTCGCTGGCGCTGCATTTGCAAGCGCAAGGGGTGTTGCCGGGTGACCGTGTGGCCGCTTATCTGCCGAATATTCCGGAAGCCATGGTGGCGTTTCTGGCCGTGGTCAGCATCGGTGGCGTCTGGAGTATTTGCGCGCCCGACATGGGCACCAACGCCGTGCTGGACCGCTTCAAGCAGATTGAACCCAAGGTGCTGATTGCCTGCGACGGCGTGACTTATGGCGGGCGCGATGTTGACCGGAGCGCCGTGCTTGCCGAGTTGCGCGCGGCCTTGCCCAGCGTGCAACATGTGATTCTTCACAACAATTTAAACGCTAGCAATTCGATAGCTGATTGCGTCCTGTTTGAAAGGGCTACAGCACGAAATGATGCACAAACCCAGGCCTTTGAACCGCTCTGGCTGCCGTTTGACCATCCCTTGTGGATTGTTTATTCCAGCGGCACCACCGGCCTGCCCAAACCGATTGTTCACGGCCACGGCGGCACCGTGATCGTGGCGCTGGCGTTGAAAACGCTGCACAACGACGTCGGTTGCAGCTACGCGGCCAACTCCTGGGGCGAACGCTTTCACTGGTACAGCTCCACCGGCTGGGTCATGTGGAACGCGCAGATGAGCGGCCTGCTCAATGGCACGACCTGCTGCATTTACGACGGCAACCCGGGCGGCAGCAAGGAGCAGCCGGACTGGACCACCTTGTGGCGTTTTGGCGCCCAAGTCGGCGCCACATTTTTCGGCGCCGGCGCGGCCTTTTTTGCCAACTGCATGAAGGCCGGTATAGACCTGTCGCGTTGTGGTGACCTGACGCAAGTGCGTGCGCTGGGCAGCACCGGTTCACCTTTGTCGGAAGAGTCGCAGCGTTGGGGTACGGCGCAGTTTGAAAAGATAGGCACACCGGACGTGCGCCGCGCCGGGCCGCCTCAAGCAAGCACCACCCCCTCAGGGGGCAGCGCATTACACGAAGTGAAAAGCGTGGGGGAGCCGATCTGGTGGTGCAACATCTCGGGTGGTACAGATTTCGCAGGTGCGTTTATAGGCGGCAACCGCGAGCTGCCGCAAGTCCCCGGCGAGATGCAATGCCGACTGCTCGGCTGCGCCGTCGAGGCCTGGAACGAAGCCGGCCAGCCCGTCATCGGCGAAGTGGGTGAACTGGTCTGCAGCCAGCCGATTCCGTCCATGCCGCTCTACTTCTGGGGTGACACGGGCAATGCGCGTTACCTCTCCAGTTATTTCGACATGTACCCGAATGTCTGGCGCCACGGCGATTGGCTGAAGGTCACACCGGCGGGCGGCTGCATCATTTACGGCCGCTCCGACGCCACCATCAACCGCCACGGCCTGCGCATGGGCACCAGCGAGTTGTACAGCGCGGTCGAGGCCTTGCCCGAGGTGATCGACTCGCTGGTCGTCGATCTGGAGTATTTGGGCAAGGACAGTTACATGCCGCTGTTTGTGGTGTTACGTGAAGGTGTGGCGCTGGACGAGGCCATGAGGGCCAAGCTGAACAACGCGATCAAGACCGCGCTGTCGCCGCGTTTTGTGCCCAACGCGATTTTTCAGGTGGCCGACATCCCGCGCACCCTGTCGGGCAAAAAGCAGGAGTTGCCAATCAAGAAACTGCTGCTGGGCCAGCCGCTGGAGAAGGTCGTCAACCGCGACGCCATGGCCAACCCGGCCTGCCTGGCGTGGTATGTTCAGTTTTCGGAAAACTACCTGAGCAAGAGGGCATGATGAAACGACGACTGATGACGATGGCCGCGCTGGGTGTGTTCGGTTTATTGACGGCTTGTGCCACCGGCCCGGCCTCTTCGCCGCCGGCCACAACGCCCGCCGCGCCGGCCGCAGCCACCGGCTTGCGCGTGAGTGGCACGATTTCTTATTTGCAGCGTATCGCACTGCCGCCCGATAGCGAGGTGATTGTGCAGCTGCGTGATGTCTCGCGCATGGACACCAAGGCCGACATCCTGGCCGAGCAGCGTTTCACGACGCGCAGCCAGGTGCCGCTGTCTTTCGAGTTGACGGTGGACCCCGCAAAAGTTGACCCCCGCATGCGTTATGCCGTGGCCGCACGTATCGAGCAGGGCGGCAAGTTGCTGTTTATCAACGACAAGATTTACCCGGTGCTCACACAAGGCAAGGGCAACCATGTTGACTTGATCTTGCACATGGTCGCCCGGCCCTGAGCCAGAGCGGACGGCTTTAACGGCTACCCAGTTCGGCCAGGATTGCGGCCCGGTCCTGGTCCAGCAGGGGCGGCTGGCTGCGCACCGTCGCGCCATGGCTGCCGACACGCACCGGGTTGCCCGCCACCGTGAGGGCGGTGCCGCCGGCGGTGGACACCGAGGTCAACATGCCCCGCGCCTTGACCTGCGGGTGCGCCATGATCTCCGGCACCGTGTTGTATTCCCCGGTGGGAATGCCGTTGCGGGTCAGCAGTTCGCCCCAGTGCGCGCGCGACGCGCTGGCCAGGCGGGCCTCCAGCAGCGTTTTCAGCGCCTGATGGTGTTCACAACGTGCGGCATTGCTGGCAAAACGCGGGTCCTCCAGCAAGGCCGGCAGCTCCAACAAGGGGCACAGGCGCTGGAACACCGCGTCGCTGCCGGCCGCGATGACAAACCAGCCGTCCGCGGCCTTGAACACATCGAAGGGCGTCATGGACGGGTGGCGTGAGCCGATGGGACCCGGCACCTGGCCGCTGGCGCTGTAACGTGCAATCGGGTTCTCCAGCAGCGCCACCTGGCAGTCCAGCATGGAGACGTCGACCCGTTCGCCCAAGCCGGAACGTTCGCGTTTCAGCAAGGCAGACTGCGTTCCGATAACCGCATACAGGCCGGCGCCCATGTCGCCGATGGACACGCCCACACGCGCCGGGGCGCCGTCGGGCGCGCCCGTCACACTCATGATGCCGCTCATGGCCTGCACCACCATGTCGTAGGCCGGTAAGGTGCGGTAGGGGCCGGTCTGGCCAAAGCCCGAGACGGAGGTGAACACCAGGCGCGGGTAACGACGGTGCAGCATCTCCCAGTCGTAGCCGAGTTTTTCCATGGTGCCGGGCCGAAAGTTCTCCACCAGCACATCGGCGCCTTCCAGCAGCGCTTCAAAAACCTGGCGGTCGGCCGGCGCTTTCAGGTCCAGCGCAATCGATTCCTTGTTGCGGTTCACCGACATGAAATAAGCCGATTGCCCATCCACAAAGGGGCCGATCTGGCGCGCGTCGTCACCCTGGCCGGGCTGCTCGACCTTGATGACGCGGGCACCGAGGTCGGCCAGCATCTGGGTGCAGAAAGGACCGGCAAGCACCCGTGTCAGATCCACGACGGTGATGCCGCGCAGCGGCGCGTCGGCGGGCACGGCGGAGACATTTGTCATTGCAAGGAGGCTCCGGATTGTTGTGTCAGTCCCTTGGAGATACGCCCCTCGGCCAGGGCCCACTCGCGGAAGGCCTCGATGGAGGCCGACGGTGCCGCTTCATTGCCCGACTTTTCCAGCCTGGCCTTGACCTCCGGATCTTTCAGGGCTTCGACGCTGGCATCAAACAGCTTCTTGCTGATGTCTGCGGGCAAACCGGCCGGGCCGAACAACCCGAACCAGAACGTGAAGTCATAACCCTTTACACCGGCATCGGCCATGCCCGGCGAGTTGGGAAACAGCGCCGAGCGCTGCGCCGTCGTGGCCGCCAGAATCCGCAGCTTGCCGGCTTGCACCAGCGGAAGAATGGACGGGGGTGTGCCGAAAGTCATTTGTACGTCACCGGCGGCGACCGCCTGGATGGCGGGTGCACCACCCTTGAAGGGCACATGCAACATGTCGATGCCGGTGGCTTGCGTGAAAGACAGGCCGGCCAGATGCGTGATCACGCCGCTGCCGGACGAGGCATAGGTGAGTTTCCCGGGGCTCTGGCGTGCCAGCCGGATCACATCGTTGACCGACTGGGCGCTGAAATCCTTGTTGACGGCCAGCAGCAGAGGCGCGGACGACCAGCGCGAAATCGGCGTGAAACTGCGGGCGCCATCGTATTTGACACTTTTGTACAGCAGCTGGTCCGAGCCATACAGGTTGGCACTGCCCAGTAACAGCGTGTAGCCGTCGGCGGGCGCCTTGGCCACCAGGTCGGAGCCTATGGTGGTGCCCGCGCCGGCGCGGTTGTCGATGATGATGGGCTGGCCCAGGATGCGGCCCATTTTGTCGCTCACCAGACGGGCCACGGTGTCGGCCCCGCCGCCGGGCGGAAAACCCACGACCAGGGTGATAGGTTTGCTCGGGTAGCCTTGCGCCAGGGCCCCGGTGCACAGGGCGAGCAGGGCCAGGCCCAGCGTGGATCGGATTTTGTTCATGGTTTGTCTCCTATGGTTTTTTTGAGACCCCGCGCCCAAGGCTGTGGATGCGGGTCGGCGGCCGGTTTTATCGGCCGTGGAACAGCGGTGCTCGTTTTTCGCGCCAGGCCAGGCCGCCTTCGCGCAGGTCGTCCGAGCTGATGCTGCGTTGCACCTCGCGGGCGATCGCGTCCGGGTCGGTTTGGCCCCGGGCAATCAGGTTCAGATGTTTTTTCATGCCCAGCAGGGCGATAGGTGCCATGGCGGCCAGGGTCTGGCTGAGGTCTTGCACCGCGGCCTCGGGCGAGGGGCCGTCGACCAGCTGGGTCAGGAAACCGCAGTCGCGCATGGCCTGGGCCTTGAGTTTTTCGGCTGTCAGGAACAGGCGTTTGGCGGTGTCCAGGCCCAGACGGGTCACGTAACGCGTCAGCCCGCTTTCGTAGAAGTGCAGGCCCAGGCGGGCGGCCGGCATGAACATCTCCGCGGTTTGACCGCCGACCCGGAAGTCGCAGGCCAGGGCCATGTCGGTTGCGCCGCCATAAATGCCGCCGTGGATGGAGGCGATGGTGACGGCCCGGCAGGCCTCCAGTGCATCCACCATGTCGCCAAAGGCGCTGCCTTTGTTTTGGCTTTGACCGACCTCTGATATATCATAGCCGCTGCAAAAGTGTTTTCCCTGGGACTGCAGGACCAGCACCAGCACCTCGGGTGCCTGGTTGACAGTCTCAAAGTGGCGAATCAGGACCGGCAAGTCGTCCGGCGTGAGTTTGTTGGCGACCTTGGGGCGGTTCAGCGTGATGCTGGCGATGGGGCCATCGATGTGAAGCAGGGGTAGCATGTGTATTAGATTGACTATTAGATATATCTGAAAATTTAATGGATATCCCTATGACTCGGCAACCCGTAAAAACCCTAGACCCCGACCGTTTGCAGGACCGCATTCGTTTGCAACTGGAGCAGGACATCCAGACCGGAAGGCTGGCGCCCGGCATGGCGATTGACGAAAAAGCCCTGGCGCAAAGCTTTGAAACCTCACGCACCCCGGTGCGTGAGGCCTTGTTGCTCTTGGGCGCCAAGGGGCTGGTCGACATCATTCCGCGCACGGGGATTTACGTGCACCGGCCCAGCGCCAGTGAACTGGTGGCCATGATGGAAGCGCTGGGGGAACTGGAGGGTGTGTTGGCCCGGCTGGCCGCCCTGCGGCTCAACCCGGCATTGGCCGGGGCCTTGCGCTTGGCCTTGCAGGGCACGGCCGAGCAGGCCGCGGCCCAGGATGCAGCGGCTTATGAGCGCGCCAACGCCACGCTGCACGAGGTGATTTACACGGCCAGCAGCAACCCGTTTATCGTGGAGCAGACACGCACGGTGCGGCTGCGCATGTCCGCCTTCAGGGGGCAGTTGTTCGAGAAGGCGGGGCGGCTGGCCCGCTCACAGGCCGAACATGAGGCGGTCGTGAGCGCCATCCTGGCGGGTGACGCCGAGGCCGCGGCCGAGGCCATGCGCGAGCATATTTCGCAAGGCGGCAAGGTGTTTGCCGACCTGGTGCTGAGCCACAAGCTGCAGTGAGTTAGCTACAAGTCAGGCGGCGACACGCGGCTTGCGGTTCACCAGCACAATGCCCAGCGCCACCAGCACCAGCGCGGCCAGCAGGCTGGGGCTTGCCGTTTCTTTCAGCCACCAGGCGCCGAACAGCAGCGCAAACAGCGGCGTTAAAAACACAAACACGGAAATTTTGGTGGCTGGGTAACGCCCCAGCATCCACATCCAGGCCAGGTAGCTGGCAAAAGCGCCGACCACGGTTTGCAACACCAGCGAGGTGATGGCAAACGGGCTGAAGGACCAGACCCAGGCCTCGCCCAGCGCCAGCGACAAGACCGGCAAGGCCAAGGTGCTGACCGCCACCTGGTAGAACAACAGTTTTTCCGCCGACACCTTGGCCAGCGACGAGGCACGTATCACCACCGTGGTCAGTCCCCACAACATGCCGGCGACCAGCGCCATGGTGTCGCCGACCCAGGTCGAGGCCGCACCGGCGCTGAAACCTTCCCGCAAGGCAAACGCCACGGCCGCAAACGCACAGGCCAGGCCCACCCATTGCACCGGCCTCAGGGTTTCGGACTTGACCCAGAAGGGCAGCAGGGCGGCGACCCAGAACGGCGAGGTGTAGAGAAACACCGTGAGCCGCGAGGCGCTGGTGTATTGCAGGCCCACATACAGACAGGCAAATTCGGCCGCAAACAGGCCGCCGGCCAGCAAGCCCGCACGCAATGAGCCGTCGGCCGCAAACAGCTTGACCCCGCGCCAGGCGCACCAGAGCAGCAGCAGCAAGGTCGCCCCCGCAAAACGCAGCGAGGCCTGGAAAGCCGGCGCCACTTCCACCAGCGTGGCCTTGACCAGCACCTGCTGGAAACCCCAGAACAGGCAGCAGGCCAGCAGCAGGGACATGGACAAGGTGTCGAGCTGGGTTTTGCGTGAGGTCATATAGAAAAAAGGTTGAAATTCAGGGCGCTTGGACCGCATAACGCGGTTTGGCCCGGGTGCCTGTCATCAGCAGGGGCACCACGGCTTCCACGTCCGGCACGGCCTGGGCCGCCTGCACCAGGCGCGGGATCAGGGCGGGCTGCGACACGCAACCTTCGAGAAACACCCAGCGCCGCTGGATGGTGACCCAGACGCTGCTGCTGGCCACCCCAGGCACAGCCTGAAGTGCGGCCTGCACCGGCACAGCCAGTGTTTTGTCGTAGCGGTAGGCATTGAAATCCTGGCACTGGCCGGCCCTGAAGCAACGGGTGCCGCGTTCGATGCGGCCGTGGGCTTGCTGGCGTTGTTCTTCCTCGGTCAGCATCGGCCCCAGCGGCACCGGACAGGCCGTCAGGCCGCTGCTGAGCTGGAAAAACGGGTCGTCAAACCAGTTCTTTTTCTCGGGTGGGGCTTGTGCGCGGACGTTGGTGGATAGCAGGGCGGCCAGTATGCCAAGCAGGCAGGTCAAGGGTCGCCAGGTCCGCGCCATGGGCTTACAAGGGGTGTTCGGTGTAAAAGCGGCCGCCGTGAAACAGCAGCGGCGCCGCGCCGGCGCGGTGACTGCAGCGCTCCACCTCGCCGACAAAAATCACGTGGTCACCTTCTTCATAACGGCTGCGGTTGAAACATTCAAAGGTGGCGGCGGCCCCGGTCAGCAGCGGTGCGCCGCCCACCCCTTCGGTCCAGTCCACATCAGTCCAGCGGCCATCGCGTTTGCCGGCAAAACGTTCGGCCAGTTCTTTCTGGTCGGCCGCGAGGATGTTGATGGCGTAGTGGGAGCCGGCGCTCAGGGTGGGCATGGACCCGGCCGCCTGTGCCAGGCTCCAGAGCACCAGTGGCGGCGTCAGCGAGACCGAGTTGAAGGAGTTGGCCGTCAGCCCGACCAGCTCGCCGCTGGCGGTGCGCGCAGTAACAATCGTGACTCCGGTGGCAAACATGCCCAAGGCGGCGCGGAACTCGCGCGGTGAAAAACTCGGTCGGCTGGCTTGACGTGGGGGAGCAGGGGGCAACATCCGGCTAATTTACCTGAAGCGTCAGGCAGCCGCCCGGCCCCGACGGCCACGGTCCGCCGCGTAAAATTGCTGGATGCGAATCTGTTGGCCCGCTGCCGTCTTGGCCGCTTCCTTTTTTATAGCGGCTGGCGCCCATGCGGCGGGGCCTTGTGACGACTTTGTTCGTAAACTCCCGAACGTCAAGCGCAGCCTGTGCGAGGCCGCCCAGCTTCAGGCCACGACGGCGCGGTCGGTTCAGGGCCGGACCTTGTGGGCACGCGACATCCAGCCGGAAGACAGCAAGCTGCGTGTGCTGGTGCTGGGCGCCATCCATGGCGACGAGTTGTCTTCGGCTGCCGTGGCGCTGCACTGGATCGCGCTGGCCGAGCAGACGGCCGCGCCCTGGTCGCAGGCCATCCACTGGCGTTTTATCCCCGCGCTCAATCCCGACGGCCTGCTGGCCACGCCGCCGCGCCGCGTCAATGCCAATGGCGTGGACCTGAACCGCAACTTCCCGACACCGAACTGGGCGCGGGATGCCAAGGTCTACTGGGAAAAACGCACGCGCAAGGACCCGCGCCGCTGGCCGGGCCACCAGCCGCTGTCGGAGCCGGAGTCGGCGTTTTTGCACAGCGAGATGCAGCGCTTCCAACCGAACCTGATTGTCAGCATTCATGCGCCTTATGGCGTGCTGGATTTTGACGGCCCCTCGGTGCCGCCGTCCCGACTCGGGCGCCTGTACCTCGACCAGGTCGGGATCTTTCCGGGATCGCTGGGCAACTACGGGGGGGTGCACAAGGGCGTGCCGGTGGTTACCATCGAGCTGCCCAACGCGACACGCACACCGCTGGACGCCGAAACGCGCCAGATGTGGCTGGATCTGTTGCGCTGGATGGGCGAACGCCTGGGCCCTGATGCGCCGCCGCGTTCACCGCGCGTACCATGAGGTGGCGCTGCGAGCCGGCCCCAGGCTGAATTTTTAGGAAAACCAGCCGTTAGTCCTTGAGGGGATGGCTGTCACACGTTATAAAAAGGGACCCGGGGCGCCCATGCAGAGCTAGACGCGATGGCGTGTGTGTTTTGGACAAGGGGTGAGCGCTTCGAAGTTTGGCAAAAAACATCGCGGCGAACCTGGTCCAGGTTTGGTCCTCAGGGCTACGATGTCAGCCGCAGTTTCACGGGGCCGACAGGGTCGTCCGGCCGGCCGAGCAGGCTGCACGGCGCCTGTGAAAAATAGAAAGGCACAAGAAGGCGATGGCATGTTGAGTTCATGGGGGCTGCGCTCCCGTTTGGTGTTGCTGGTCGGGGTGGCGCTCACGCCGGTGTTCGGCCTGTTTGGCTGGGTTTCTGCCGACAACCAGGCAACGGCTTTGCGGCTGGCCCAGGCCCGTCTGCAGTCCGATGCCCTGCTGGTCGCGGCGCACCAGCAGCCGCTGGTGGAGTCCGCCAAGCAGTTGCTGGGCGACATCGCCAACTCCGCTACCGTTCAAAACAAGCAGGCCGATTTGTGTGGTGACTACCTGCGCAGCCTGCAGGCGCTGCAGCCGGCCTATGCCGGCTTGGGTGTGGCGGCGACAGATGGCACGGTCATCTGCAATTCCCGGCCTATGCGGGTCGGCATCAATGCCAGTGCGCACCCCCTGTTCAAGCGGGTTTTGGTCAGCCGGCAATTCGAGATTGGCGACTACGGCGCCGAACGCAGCATCGGCAAGGCGGGTGTGGGTTTTGTGATGCCGGTGTACAGCCCGACCGGGGTCTTGAGCGCCGTGGCCTTCACCGCCGTGGACGTGCATGCGTTCAGCGCCGCGCTGGCCGAGGTTACCGTTGATGCGGGCGTCAGCGTGAGCCTGACCGACCGCAAGGGCACCATCCTGGCGACACACCCTGCGGACAGCGCCCTGGTCGGCACGGTGCAGCGCGATGCCGCGGTTCGCAGGTTTTTGCAAGACCCGCAGACCGGCACCGATGAAGCGCTGGATGCCGAAGGCCATCGGCGTCTCTACGCCTTTGCGCCCGTGCCGGGTGCCGCGAGCGGCGCGCTGTTTGTGGTGGTCAGCATGCCGCGTGCGCTGATTGCCGCGAAATCCTGGCATGTGTTTGTGCTGGAACTGGTCGTCCTGCTCGGCACGGCCTTGTTCGGCATGGGGTGCGCCTGGTGGATGGGCCGGCGCCTGATCGTCGCGCCGGTGCAGGCCATCCTGCACGAAGCCAATGAGCTGGCCGTCGGCAACCTGGCGGCCCGGGTCGAGGTCGGGCCGGTGGGCCAGGGGGAGTTGGGCCACCTCGCCCGCACCTTCAACCGCATGGCCGAATCATTGCAGCTGCGTCAGGGAGAACTGGATGGCGCGCTGGCCCGCATCGGCAAGGAACACGACTTGCTGGAGTTGATCATCAACAGCATGAGTGAAGGCGTGATTGCGGCCGATGTCGATGGCCGTTTCCTGCTGTTCAATGCGGCGGCGAAAAAACTTTTTCCTGCCGTGGAGGCGGGCACCACGCTGACGGACTGGCGTGAGCACCACACGCTGATTTCGCCGGACGGCCAGACGATTTACACGCCGCACGACAGGCCGCTGAGCCGTGCCATACGCGGCGAAAGCATAGACAACTGGGACTTGCAGCTGCGCAGCGAAAAAAGCGGCGACCGGGTGTTGCGCATGAACCTGCGGCCGCTGCGCAACCAGGGGCAGGCGTTGATAGGCGGGCTGGTGGTGTTCACCGATATCACCGAGCGCCAGCTCGCGGACCAGGAACTGGCGCGCACCAACCGGGCATTGAAAATGCTCAACCGCTGCAATGAAGCCCTGACCCGCATGGACGACGAAGCCGGCCTGCTGCAGCAGGTGTGCCGCCTGGCGGTGGATGTGGGCGGCTACCAGATGGCCTGGGTCGGGTATGCACAGGACGATGCGAAACGCAGCATCCTGCCGATGGCACATGCCGGCCACGAGGCGGGTTACCTGTCCACCATTCAGCTGAGCTGGGACGCCGAGCAGCCCAACGGTCGTGGGCCGGCCGGCCAGGCCATACGCAGCGGCCAGGCCAAGGTCAGCGAAGACATCACGCGGGGCGCCAACCACTTCCATTGGCCGGAGGAGGCCGCGCGGCGTGGTTACCGCAGCGCCGTGGTCTTGCCTTTGCGCGATAGCCGCCGCACTTTCGGTTTGCTGGCGTTGTACTCCGCGTCGGTGGAAAAACTCGCCGACGACGAAATCAAGCTGCTGCAGGAGCTGGCTGATAACCTGGCCTTCGGCATTGGCAACGTCCGCTCGCGCCTGGAGCGCCAGCAGGCCCAGGCAGAAATCCTGCGCCTCAACGCCGGACTCGAAGAGCGCGTGCGGCAACGCACGGCGGAGTTGCAGATGGCCAACCAGGAGCTGGAGGCGTTTTCGTACTCGGTCTCCCACGACTTGCGCACGCCGCTCAGCGCCATCGATGGTTTCAGCGGCCTGCTCGAGAAGGACTTCAACGAAGGCAGCGCGGTCAGCGACAGTTGCCGGCATTACCTGAGCCGCATACGCGCCGGGGTGGCGCAAATGGGTGAGTTGATCGACGCACTGCTGTCATTGGCCCGGGTCTCGCGCATCAGCCTGCGTTGGGACCGGGCCGACCTGAGTGCCATGGCCAATGCCGTGCTCAGCGGTTACCGCGAGCGTGAGCCCGACCGGAAAGTGCAACTGGCGATCGCGCCCAACCTGCGGGCCCAGGGCGATCCACGCCTGTTGCAGCAGGTGCTGGAGAACCTGCTGGGCAATGCCTGGAAGTTCAGTTCCAAGCAGCCGCAGGCCCGCATCACCTTCGGTTGTGCGCGCGGCCCGGACGGCCAGGCCGTGTATGCCGTGCATGACAACGGCGCGGGTTTTGACATGACCTATGCGGACAAGCTGTTTGGCGCCTTCCAGCGCCTGCATACGGTGACCGAGTTTGCCGGTACCGGCGTGGGCCTGGCCACGGTGCACCGCATCATCACACGGCATGGCGGCCGGGTCTGGGCCGAGTCGGCCCCGGGCCAGGGGGCCACGTTTTATTTCACCTTGGGCCAGGCGCCAGGGCTGGCCCAGCCTGTACTCGCATGACGCGCTAGAAGTTCTGTGCCAGCAGGGTTTCGCGCAGGTTTTGCGCCTTGCCGGCGTCAAACCCGCCTTCGACCCGGGCCAGCACCTCGCCCTGGCGGTTCAGCACCACCGCGTAGACCTGGTCGGTGCCGTTCAGGCCGGCGGCGCGGACAAACTGCTCACGGTCGGTGAAGACGGGTATCAGCCGGTCGTGTTCGGCATCGGCCGCGTACTTGCGTGACAGCTTGGTTTCAAGGGCGCTGCGCTTGTCAGCGTCGCCGGGGTCGTTCAGCACCGGCATACGCACCCAGACGATGGTCGGGTCGTCCTTGAGCCGCAGGCCATGGATCCAGCCTTCAATAGACGCTTGCTGGGTGCCGCGGAAAGTGATCAGGGCCAAGGTGCGTTCGGCCGGTAGCCCATGGGGCAGGGCCATCGCCTGCCGGTCCGGGATGTTGACCGTGAGTACGGGCAACTGGCCCATCACGCGGGTTTCATTGGGGGCGACCCAAGCCAGCAAGAGGGCGGCCGACACAGCGATCAGCCAGACCAGGGTGGAAGTCCAGGTTTTTCTCATGATCATCTCCCGCACACCTGTGGCAACAGCACCCGGGTGTGAATACAAGATACAGCGGCGGCAAAAAAAAGGAGCGCAGATTTGAAACAAACCGTGAGCGGATCGGCGTGTGGCTGCGTTTGTTTTGGATGCTATTGATTTAATAGCTGCTTGCGCCCAAGGGGTAAGGCTAAGCCCCGATTTTGATCAGAAGATGGGGCTGGTAGCCGTCTTGCTCGCCATTGCGCGCATACCCCAGCGGGTTGGCCACCACGCGGCAGCCGCTTTTGACATAGTCGATGGGGCAGTGCAAATGACCGTGCAGCCAGAGCTGGGCCAGCGGCAGCAACTCGTCGATCGAATTGCAGAATCCCGCTGTGCCGGGGGTCAGCCCATAACGCGGGTCGGCGCTGAGCAGGCTGGGTGCAAAGTGGGTGATGACCACGGTGGGACCGTCAAAGGGCTGGGCCAGCGCCTGCCGCAGCCAAGCCTGGCTTTGCAGGCCTTGTTCGCGCACGGCGTCAGCCAGCATGGGTTCGCCCTTGTGAAAGCTGTGGTTTTTGTTGAGGTAAAAATTGGCCGCGCGAAAGGCTTTTTCCCGCGCCAGGAGTTGCTCGCCCAGCGTGATGTCGCCGGCGCGGGCGGCGTCGGCGCTCAGTGCATCAAAGTCGGCCCACAAGGTGCAGCCGACAAAACGCAGGCCCTGAAAAACCACGGTTTCACGCTCCAGCCAGACCATGCCCAGACGCTCGCAGGTCTCGCGCAGGCGTGTGTGGGTGGCCTCAAAATCCAGCCCGTCGTATTCGTGGTTGCCGGGCAGGAAAAACACCGGTGTCGGCCAGCCCGCGCCGCCTTGCGCCACCGGCAGGGGCGAAAAACGCGCCAGGCCGAAGTCGCTGATGTCCAGTTCGCTGAGCTTTGAGCCCTGTTGGTAAGAGCCTATGTCTCCGGCCAGCACCAGCAGGTCGGCGCCGGGCAGGGACTGGGCCTTGAAGTGCGGATTGGACTCAAGGTGCAGGTCGGAAAGGAGCTGGATATTCACCCCTTGATTGTGCGGGAAACCCGGCTATGCCCGCCCGCTGCGGCAACTATGCGTTTTATGCATGGGAATCGGGCGCTTCCAGGCTTGCAAACCTAGGGAAAACCCTTAATCTCAAGTCATCGCCATTTTTCAACATCTTGAGGTGACTTTGTCATGAACACGCTAATCGCTCGACTCGCCCGTTTGCTGCCTTTTTCCAAGGCCTTGGCCCCGGCCCAGGACTTTGCGCAAAAACTGATGGAAAGCGCCGGTGACCGTGCCGGCCGCAACCCGGAGCAGGCCCAGGAGCTGCGCCGCGCCGCATTTGCCTATCTCAGTGTGGTCCGCTGAAGGTTTGATTCGCTATCAATAGCGTAGCTGTTTGTGCCCGAATGGTATGGGCTAGAGGCCGATTTTCTTGTAAACCGGCCTCCCGGGACTTCTGGTGCTTACCAGCGCGCCCGCAAACCCACCAGCACCGCCAGGTTGTTCTGGCGACTGTTGTGTTCGGCCTGCACATCGGCAAACAGGTCGATGTTTTTGGCGAAGCTGCCCGAAGCCCCGAAGCCCAGGATCAAGGTGTCACGTTTCAGCGCCACACCCGAGACCTGGAAGGGTGATGCATTCACCGCGCCCTGGAACTGCGCCGTCATAGGCGCATTCAAGTCACCAAACTCATGCGCCCAGATGGCCCGTGGCTCCAGACGGACGCTGCCGGCCTCAAACGCCGCCTTGGCACCCAGCAAGGATTTGGTGGAGGTGGTGGTCTGGCCCGCGACCTGCAGGTTCAAGGCACCGGCACCGGTTTCGGTGAAACCATCGGCCTTGCTGCGGCTCAGCGACAGCCCGGCCAGCGGTTGCAAGGTCCAGCCGCCCGTCATCGCCATCGAATAAGCCGCTTCGCCATAAGCCGACAAGGTGCGGCTGCCAAAGTCGGACGAGGCCACCCGGTTGATGGCGCCCACCGTGACGACACGGTCCATGTGGTTGCGGCCAAGCGCCAGGCTGGTCGAGCCGCTGAAGTTCCACGGGCCGCTGGCATAACTGCCGTACAGCGCCACGGCATTGCCGCGTGACTGGCCGCTGCTGCTGTTGCCGCTGGTCAGGTCGGAGCTGCCGCCACTCAGGGCCACACCGGCACGCAGACCTTCGCGCACTTCGGTGTCAAACCCCGCGCTCAGGCCGCTGTTGCGCACCTTGCTGGCGCCGGCGTTGTTGTCGCTGCTGGTGCGCTGGAAACCGCCGTTGCCGCGCAGCCAGAAGCCGTTGGCGGGATCATTCTTTGACGGAAGGTTGGAAGAAGCCGCGCCACCGGCCAGCGAGAAATTTTGTGGCGAGTCCGACACCGTTCCGGCTGCCATCAGGTCCGACACATGGTCGTTCGCGGCCAGCAGCACCGGCCGGTTGCTGAACGAGTTGGCCACGCCGTCAGCGCTGCTGCTGCTTTGCATCGCGCCCATACGGGCCTGCATCTGGTTGCCAAAACCGGCGGTGAAGCTGGAACCCGCACCACGCAGGCCGACCAGACTGTTGCCGCTGACCGAGTCATAAGCCGCACGGGCCTGCTCGGCCGACAGGCTGGTCAGGGCCGTGAGCACCGTGTTCATGTCGCCCGTCGCACCGCTGATCGCGTTCTGCAGCGCGCCCGCAGTGCTGCCCTGGTTGGGGGTCGCGGCGATGGCTTTGTAGGTGACGTCGTTGCGTGTCAGGCTCAGGAAAACGTTGTTGGCGTCGTAGCCCAGCGTCGGTGTCAGGAAGGCCAGGTTGGAGGTGACGCCGGCAAAGGTGCCGGTGCGGCCAGCCGCGGCATTGAGCACGGTGTAGATGGTGTTGACCGCATAGGTGCCGGCACCGGCTTGCACATCGACCTTGCCGCCGTTGATCGTCGCGCTGCCGCTCACGTTGACACGGTCGGCATTGCCGGCGGCATTGGCTTCCACGCGGTAGGTGGAGCCGGTCGCAAAAGTGGCATTGCCCTTGACGCTGAGTGTGCCCAGGGGGTTGCCCGGTGACAACACGCCGCCGGCCGCGATGGTGGTGCTGCCGACCGTGCCGTTGCCGCTCAGTGTGGCGCCGCTGTTGACGCTGACGGCCGAGTTGGCCATAGCGCCAGTCACGGTCAACGTGCCGGCGTTGATGCTGGTCGCGCCGCTGTAGCTGTTGATGCCGCTCAAGGTCAGCGTGCCGCTGCCGATTTTGTTCAAAGCGCCGGTGCCGCTCATGACGCCGGCATAAGTGCCTGCCGCGCTCTGGTCAAAGCTCACATTGGCGTTGTTGACGATGTTGCCTTGCAGGCTGCTGCTGTTGCCCTGCAGCACACCGCCGCTGACGGTGGTGCCGCCGCTGTAGCTGTTGGCCCCGCTCAGGATCAGGGTGCCGGTGCCTTGTTTGCTCAGGCTGCCGCTGCCGCTGATGACGCTGGCGTAAGTGCCGGCCGCGGCCTGGTCAAAAGTCACATTGGCGTTGTTGGTGATGTTGCCCTGCAGGCTGGTGGTATCGCCTTGCAACACACCGCCGCTGACCGTGGTGCCGCCACTGTAGGTGTTGGCGCCGGTCAGGACCAGGGTGCCCACATCGGTTTTCTCCAGCCCGGCGCTGCCGGTGAGTGTGGTGCCGACGGTGGCGGTGTATTTGTTGCCGCTGCCGTCGCCCACCCGGATGATGGCTTGCGTGCCGCTCAGCGTGATCGCATCGCCTTTCAGTGTGTAGCCGTCACTGGCGAATTGCATGCCGGTCACGGCCAGGGCGCCCTGGCTGTTGCTGGCAGTCACGGTGCCCGCCGTGCCCTGGAACACCGCATAACCCGGTGTCGGGGTCATGGGCGCGTTGAGTGCGCCGTTTGCATTGGTCCAGTTGCCAGCGTTGGCGGTCCAGGTGCCCGTGCCGCCGTTGATCACACCGTTGTTCGCGTTCGCAGAGGCGTTGCCGTCCCAGAAATTCAGGGTCTGCCCCGCCGTATTGACCAGGTTGACCTGTTTGTCCACCGCTGTTTGCACTGTCAGCGCCGAGCCGCCTGGCGCCGTGCCAACCAGGAAGCCGTTGTTGGTGAGGGCGCCGCTGTAGTTGAAGATGCGGTACACGCCGGCACCAAAACCGCCCAGGTCGCTGACGTTCAATTTGCCGCCCAGTGTGAGGTCGCCGTTGACCTGGAACAGGCCGGTGTTGCTGGGGGTGCCCAGGGCCACATCGACATTGGCACCGTTGTTCAGCACCAGCGCGCCGGTGGTGAGCACCTGGCCGGCGCTGCCTTTGAGCGTGCCGCCGGTGTTGATGGTGGTGCTGCCGACCGTGCCGCCGCCGCTGAGGGTGCCGCCGCTGTTGACGGTGACGGCGGAGTTGACGTTGCTGCCATTCACGGTCAGTGTGCCGGCGTTGACGCTGGTGGCGCCGCTGTAGGTGTTGGCCCCCGTCATCGTCATCGTGCCCGAGCCCCCCTTGGCGAGCCCGCCTGCGCCGCTGATGACGCCGGCATAGGTGGTCGAGGTGTTGTTCGTGCCGGTGCTGAGGGTGGCCGAACCCAGGGTGACGTTGCCGCCGTTGGCCAGTGAACCTATGGTTTGGCTGAAGTTGTTCAGGTTCAGGGTGGCGCCTGTGGCCAGCGTGAGGGCACTGTTGGCCGACAGCGTATTGAGCGCACCGACCTGCAGGGTGCCACCGCTGTTGACGAGGGTTGCGCCGCTGTAGGTGTTGGCGCCCGAAAGACCCCCAAGAATCAGTGTGCCCGTGCCAGATTTGGTCAGTGCCCCGGTGCCGCTCATGGCGCCGGCATAGGTGCCGGTTGTGGTCTGCTCAAACGTTACATTGGCATTGTTGAGGATGTTGCCCTGCAGGTTGCTGGTGCTGCCTTGCAACACCCCCCCGCTGACGGTGGTGCCGCCGCTGTAGGTATGGGCACCGGTCAATGTCAGCGTGCCGCTGTTTGTCTTGGTGAGCGAGCCGATGCCGCTCATGGCGCCGGTATAAGTGCCGGCCGTGGCCTGGTCAAACGCCACATTGGCGTTGTTATTGAGGGCGATGTTGCCCTTCAGGCTGGTGGTGTTGCCTTGCAGCACACCGCCGTTGACGGTGGTGCCGCCGCCGTAGGTGTTGGCGCCCGTCAGGATCATCGTGCCGGTGCCCACCTTGGTGAGCTTGCCGGCGGTGCCGCTAATGATGCCGCCGTAGGTGGTTGAGGTGTCGTTGCCGCCGGTGGTGAGCGTGCCTGAACCCAGGTTGACGTTGCCGCTGCCTTCCAGTGACCCTATGGTTTGAGAAAAATTATTCAGATTCAGGGCGGCTCCCGTAGCCAGCGTGAGGGCACTGTTGGCCGACAGCGCATTGGCCTTGCCGGCCTGCAGCGTGCCGGCCTTGACGCTGGTGACGCCGTTGTAGATGTTGGTCCCCGTGAGGACGGTGGTGCCAGAGCCAAGTTGTTCGACAGAGCCGGCGCCGGAGATGGCGTTGGCGATCGTCAGCGTACCGGTGCGGTTGAAGGCCAGCTTGGCGTTGGTGGCGACGGTGACGTTGCCAGTGCCGAGAGTGCCGGTGCCGGCGCCGCTGCCAACCTGCAGGGTACCGGCGGTGATGGTGGTGACGCCGGTGTAGGCGTTGGCGCCCGTGAGGACGGTGGTGCCCGTGCCAAGTTGTTGGACAGAGCCGCTGCCGGAGATGGCGTTGGCGATCGTCAGCGTACCGGTGCGGTTGAAGGCCAGTTTGGCGTTGTTGACGACCCCGCC
>NZ_JAWQLX010000001.1:471796-658339 GCF_033446725.1 Polaromonas potterensis
GTGACGCCGGTGTAGGTGTTGGTGCCCGTGAGGACGGTGGTGCCCGTGCCAAGTTGTTGGACAGAGCCGCTGCCGGAGATGGCGTTGGCGATCGTCAGCGTACCGGTGCGGTTGAAGGCCAGTTTGGCGTTGTTGACGACCCCGCCGGCGCCGAGAGTGCCGGTGGCGGCGCCTGCGCCGACCTGCAAGGTGCCGGCGGTGATGGTTGTGACGCCGGTGTAGGTGTTGGTGCCCGTGAGGACGGTGGTGCCCGTGCCAAGTTGTTGGACAGAGCCGCTGCCGGAGATGGCGTTGGCGATCGTCAGCGTACCGGTGCGGTTGAAGGCCAGTTTGGCGTTGTTGACGACCCCGCCGGCGCCGAGAGTGCCGGTGGCGGCGCCTGCGCCGACCTGCAAGGTGCCGGCGGTGATGGTTGTGACGCCGGTGTAGGCGTTGGCGCCTGTCAAGGTTTGTGTGCCCGTTCCCTGCTTGGTCAGGCCGCCTGCGCCGCTGATGATGCCGCCAAAGCTTGTCGAGCTGTCGTTTCCGCCGGTCGTGAGCGATTTGCCTGAGACGATGGTGATTTTGCCACCCGTGCCGCCTGCCAGCGAGCCGATGGTGGTGTTGGTGGTGGCGGCGGTGATCTGGGCCGTGCCTTGACTCACGGTCACAGCAGTGGTGGTGCCAGGTGCACCATTGGTCCAGTTGCCTGGCGTAGCCCAGGCGCTGGCCGTCGTCTTGTTCCACGTAGTTTGCGCAAAACCCAGGCTTGGCACAGACCCGATCAACAGCAGGGCCGCGCCCGCCAGGACCGCGCTGCCGCCGCCACTGCGTTTGCCGCGGCCCCGGGTGGCCTCAGAAACGGCGACCCAGGCGCCAAGTGCGGAGTTCCAGAGGCTGCGGTGTGAGATGTTCATAAGGGTATGGGGTGTGAAAGCCGAAGAAGCCGGCGCGGCCTGAGGTCGCAACAGGGAATAGGTCCGGCATTGTGTAACTAAACGTGACACATTTGTGCGGTTTTGTTCCTGAAAAGGCCTCAATTGGTCTAAATAGACCATGTGAAAGCGGTAATTTGTTACGATTTGACACTTTTTTGGCGCCCACTGCGTGGCCCGCTCGGTGACGCGCCAGGGGCTGGTGCAGGTGGCCCCAGCGCCGCACTCAGGCGGCGGGGTGGTGGGGTGTGAGGGTGAATTTGCTATTGAATTAATAGCTGCTTGCGACCGTGTGATATGGGTTGGAGGCCGATTTTTCTTGAAAATCGGCTTCCATAGCCCTTTTGAGGGCTTGCCAGCGTGCGCGCAAGCTCACCCAGCGCCGCCAGCTTGTCTCTGGCTGGACGGCTTGGCCGAGCCCTGGAATGTGTCGCGCGAGGCCGTGGTTAACTTGCGCGCGCGGCTGGAGGCGCTGGCCTTGGGGGAAAGGGCATCGTCCTGAAAGCTTGATTTGCTATCAAACAAGTAGCTGCTTGCGCCCGCGTGACGGGGGCTGCGGCTACGATTTATATAAATTCCGGGTTGGCACCGGAAAACGCATGTTTGGCCGCCCGCATGACGGCCTGGCGCAGCCACATGTGGGCGCTGCGCTGCTCGGAGCGCCGGTGCCAGAGCGCATCCACATGCACCGGCGACACATCAAAAGGCAGGGAGCGGCGCACCAGTTGATCGGCGATGCCGGTGACGCTGATGAAGTTGCGCGGCAGCACGGTGAGCAGGTTGGAGTTGGCAACCACCCGGCCGGCGGTGAAAAACTGGTTGACGGTGAGCACCACGTGGCGTTTGCGCCCCAGCGAGGCCAGCGACTCGTCGATAAACCCATAAGGCCGGCCGGAAAAACTCACCAGCATGTGGCGTGCGGCGCAATACCGGTTGAGCGTGAGCGGGCCGCTGGCCAGCGGATGGTCTTTGCGCATCACACAGACGTATTCGCCGTCATACAGCCGGTGAAACAAAAAGGGCATGGGCTCGCCGCTTTGGGCGTGGGCCGTCAGGTCGGCCAGCACCGAGGGGAAATAACCGACGGCCAGATCGCAGCTTTCTTCGTCCAGCAGGCGCCGCGGGTCACGGGTGGTGAGCGGAACCACACGTATCGAGACGCCGGGCGCTTCATGTTCGAGGATTTCGGCCAGGCCCGGGATCAGTGTCGCCGCCGTGGCGTCGGCCATGGCCAGCACAAAGGTGGAGCTTGCGCTGGCGGGCACAAAGGCGTTGGGCACCAGCGATTCCTGCAGTTGCTGCAGGGCTTCGCGCACGGCCGGCCAGATCGCGAGGGCGCGCGGTGTGGGTGCCATGCCCTGGCCGCTGCGCTGCACCAGCTCGTCGCCCAGGGTTTCACGCAGGCGGCGCAGGGCATTGCTGACGGCCGGCTGGGTCAATGACAGGTTGCGCGCGGCCCGGGTCAGGCTGCGTTCGGCCATGACTTCGTCAAACACGCGCAGCAGGTTCAGGTCCAGGGTGCGGAAGTTGAGCTGTTCCATGAGGTTTCCGTCGGAAGGAATCGTTCAATTATCACTGTTGTGAATGAATTGCATCACAAAGATAAAGTTGAATAACATCAGTAAAAACCCTAATATTCATCTGTGCCCAAACCAATGTCGGTGGTGGCACTCTTTCAGGAGAACCATCATGAGCAGTTTCGTCAACATCAGCTATCCCACCGAACATCCCGCCGTGGCCCGTTTCGAGTCGGCTGTGGACGCAGCTAGCCAGTTCCGCCGCAGCTTTGACAGCAGCAAAGGGCTGGCGACCATGCTCTTGGCCGCCCTCGTGGCCGCCATGATGGTGGTGGCCGACCAGTTGATCGAGAGCTGGGCCGACGGCCACTTGCTGGTGGTCTGGGTCGCTTTCTGGGCGGTGGCATTTGCCGCGCTGGCCTTGTTTGCCGGCACCGCACGTCGTCTGGCCGCACGTGTGATCACGGGTCTGGATGCCTGGTCGAGCAGCGTGGCCCGTGGCCGTGCTGACTTGCGCATGTGGGAAGCGGCCAAAGCCGACCCCCGCATGATGGCTGACCTGCAGGCCGCGATGGCACGCCGTGAAGCTGACACGGAAGTGGCAACGGCACCCCAGGTGGCCGCAGCGGTGGCGGTGTTGCCCATGCTGCCAGTATTGCCGAAGCGCAGCATCCGTTTGGGTGGCGCAGAACTGCGTGCCTACCAGCGCAACTACATCTAAGCGCTGACACCGGCCGCCCCTGCGGCGGCCATAAAAAAAGCCACCGGATCGGTGGCTTTTTTGCGTCTGGACGATTTGACTAAGACGCATCAGGCAAGGCGCAGTTCATGCGCCCTGCCGCAACTGCGGCAGGGTCCTGGGGCCGGTCAGGCTGCCAGGCGGCGCTCAATCGCAGCTTTGGTCTCCTCCAGCTCTTTCGGCAGATGGTATTCGAGTTGCTTGAACAGTTCGGCGTGTAATTCCAGCTCCTTGAGCCAGGCGGCTTTGTCGATGCTGGTCACGCTGTCGAACTGCTGGGCGCTGAAGTCCAGGCCCTTCCAGTTGATGTCTTCGTAACGCGGGCTGACGCCGGTGATGTGTTCCACGCCCTGGCCGCTGCCTTCGACACGGTCAATCATCCACTTCAGCACACGCATGTTTTCGCCGTAGCCGGGCCAGACAAACTTGCCGTCTTCGCCCTTGCGGAACCAGTTGGCGGTGAAAATTTTCGGCAGCTTCGCGCCTGTGGCTTCCAGCCGTTTGCCCATATTGAGCCAATGCTGGAAGTAGTCCGACATGTTGTAGCCGGCGAAGGCAATCATGGCGAAGGGGTCGCGGCGCACCACGCCGACCTGGCCGGTGATGGCGGCCGTGGTCTCGGAGCCCATGGTCGCGGCCATGTACACGCCTTCGACCCAGTCGCGGCTTTCGGTGATCAGCGGCACGGTGTTGGAACGGCGGCCGCCGAAGATGAAGGCGTCGATGGGCACGCCGGCAGGATCATCCCAGGCCGGGTCCAGCGCCGGGTTATTGGTGGCGGCGACGGTGAAACGCGAGTTGGGATGGGCGGCCTTGGCGCCGGTTTCCTTGGCGATTTGGGGTGTCCAGTCCTTGCCCTGCCAGTCGATCAGGTGCGCTGGCATGGGGCCGTCTTTTTCCATGCCTTCCCACCAGACGTCGCCGTCATCGGTCAGGCCGACGTTGGTGAAAATCACGTCACGGTCCAGGCTGCGCAGGCAGTTCGGGTTGGTCAGCATGTTGGTGCCCGGGGCCACGCCAAAGTAGCCGGCTTCCGGGTTGATGGCGTACAGACGGCCGTCCTGGCCGGGTTTGATCCAGGCGATGTCGTCGCCGATGGTGGTGACCTTCCAGCCCTCGAAGCCTGCCGGTGGCACCAACATCGAGAAGTTGGTCTTGCCGCAGGCGGAAGGGAAAGCCGCCGCCACGTGGTATTTTTTGCCCTCAGGCGAGGTCACGCCCAGGATCAGCATGTGTTCGGCCAGCCAGCCCTCGTCGCGGCCCATGTTGGAGGCGATACGCAGCGCAAAACATTTCTTGCCCAGCAGCGCATTGCCGCCGTAGCCGGAACCATAAGACCAGATCTCGCGCGTCTCGGGGTAATGCACGATGTATTTGGTCTTGTTGCAAGGCCATTTCACATCTTTCTGGCCTTCGGTCAGCGGCGCGCCCACGGTATGGACGCAGGGCACAAACTCGCCATCAGTGCCGAGCACGTCAAACACGGCCTTGCCCATACGCGTCATGATCTTCATGTTGACGCCCACATACGGGCTGTCCGAGAGTTCGATGCCGATGTGGGCAATCGGCGAACCGAGCGGGCCCATGGAGAAAGGCACCACATACATGGTGCGGCCCTTCATGCAGCCGTCAAACAACGGCTGCAGCGTGGCACGCATCTCGGCGGGCGCCATCCAGTTGTTGGTCGGGCCGGCGTCTGCCTGTTGGGCCGAGCAGATGAAGGTACGGTCTTCGACGCGGGCCACGTCGGTCGGGTCGGAGCAGGCCAGAAAGCTGTTCGGGCGTTTGGTTTCGTTGAGTTTTTTGAAGGTGCCGGCGTCGACCAGTTGCTGGCACAGGCGCTGGTATTCGGCGTCGCTGCCGTCGCACCAGTAAACAGTGTCGGGTTTGCACAAGGCCACCATGTCGGCGACCCAACTGATCAGTTTGGCGTGTTTGACATAGCTGGGCGTATTCAGGTTAAGCCCTTGCATGGCGGGGTGGTTCATCGAAAGCTCCAAAGTTAAAAAACGTTATTTCAGCAAGCGTCGGATGGGGACATCGAGACGTTTGTCGAAATGGCGCTTCAGCGGCTTCAAAATCTGGCCAGCAAAGCCGTTAAGCAGATACGGCCTGCCATCACACTGATCGCGGTCGGCGAGTGGGGTGGCAGCCAGAGGGGCTGTGACACCCCGCCAAAAAAGCAGCGAATCACTTACTTTTTAGGCGCCACGGGTCGACCAGAAAATTCATTTTAAGAACATCAGGGGGAGTTGCTTGGCGGTTACGGGTAAAACATATGCAAAACTTGCATGGGGTTATGCATAAACTTTGCTGCGGTTCTGGCAGTGATGACAATCCGGGTGGGAATGCGCCAGCCGGGGTGTTTTCGCCATGCTGTCGCGTCCGGCCGCGTGCGCGTGCCGGTTTTGCGGCCTGAGCAAACCCGCAAGGGGTGCCGCTTCAGTCGGGGCAGCAGAGCCGGCTGTGGATCAGGAGGTTTGTGCTTGAGAATGGGCGTTACACAGCAACAGCGTTTTTTCAACAATCTCTTGCACGGAAGCGTCGTTGACATCCGCCGAGTTCGAACGAACACAGGCGATGCCCGGCCGCGGGTGGAGCCGCCATTCCGGTTCGATGGCGACGCTGAACAGACCCAGCACGGGTGTGGCGGTGGTCGCCGCCAGGTGCATCAGGCCGCCGTCGGTGCAAATCGCCACTCGCGCGACGGCCAGCAGGTCATGGCTTTGCGCCAGCGAACATTTGCCCACGTAGTTATGTATCCGCGCCGAAGTGCCAAATGTCTGCTCTATGCGCTGCGCATCGGCGATGCCGTTGTCACTGCCGACAAGAAGAAATTCATGGATGCCATGACGCATCAAGGCTGCCATCACCTGAGGCCAGGCGTTGTAGGTGCGCAAGGGATCCACGCCGCCTATCGACAGTGCAACCGCCGTCGCCAGGTGCGCGGTTGCCTGCTCAAAGCCGGCAGGCGCCAGGCGCGGCTTGAGCTTCTGGCGGGCGTGTTCGGTAAATTCGGCCGGGCTGAGTTCCAGCCCCAACAAGTCGGCAAGGCGCTGGGTGGCGTAACCCGAGCGATCGAAATTTGGCCCCGTGAAGTTTTCCAGGATGGATACCCAGGGCAGTTTTTTGAAAGACTTGCTTTTGGGCTGGAGCGAGCGCCGCTTGTGGCTCAAGATCATCACAAAATCGTAGGGCACCGCGGCCAGCACGGCGGCGTCATCGGTCACGCTTGAAAACCAAGGGTCGTCCTGAAACAAACGGGCCAGGTGCGGATCGGTCAACAAGTCCATGCGAAAGCCCTGCGCTTGAAGCAGTGATCGCGGGGCGAGGTCCATCAAGGCATCGCCCACCTGGCCTTCGCCGGCGTAGAGCCACAGCCCTCTTTTTCCGATATTTTCCAGTGAATGGATCTTGACGTTGGCCTGACCCGAAGCCATGAACACCAGACTTCGTCGCCAGGCCCGCCACCCGACCTTTCGATGGCCGGCCTCGGCAATGTATTCCTGCGGGGAGGCGATGCTGACAGGCTTTTTCAACTGCGGCGTGGTTGTTGCCAGGGCCAGTTGCTTCAAGCGGCCATCCAGCGCGGAGCTGAGCTTTTTGAGCATGCGCTTAAGCACCCTCTGGGGTCTCAACAGATCGCAGCTTGGCTGCGTGCATTACGGAGATGTCCGGGCTACGGCATGCCACGCGGTTCGTATTGAGCCAATCATGAATGATGCAGGCATCAACAAAAAAGAAGAGCCATTCAAGCGGCACATGAATGGCCATCAGGCAAGGGCTTGTGATGACCGCCGAGGTTTAATTTCGGCAACAAAGGCAGCTACCGAAGATCCGGGGGAGTATTAGCCTTGGCGCTTCAAGCCATGTAGACAGCGATGAAGGCCAGCAGAAACATCAGGACGCCACCAGCCAGAGGCAATACCAGGGGCATCAGCGGCACGATGGCTTCAACGGCGTCCTGCTCCTGGTCCTGGAGAGGGTTGCTGTGCGCGGCGGGGGTAGCATGGTGGGAGCTGGACATGGTGATGATTCCTGGAAACTGGGACAACTGATCTATTTTACCTTTTTGAGCCGGTGAATCACAAACTGGCCCGCGCGCCACTAATATCTTGCTGTGATGGTCCGGCATCGAGCCGGACAACATGTGTTTTGGAGTTCGAGATGTCTCTTTTTGCCAAACGGGGTTTTGTCGCGGTGTCGGTCTTGCTGCTGGGTGGCTTGACGGGTTGTGCCAGCACCGGGGCCAATAGCCCATCCGCCCGGCCGGTGTTGTACCCCAATACGACCTTGAATCGCGTGGGTGATGCCCAGGGCCGTGCCGAGGCGGATGCTTGCATGGCCAGGGCCGTGTCTGCCGGTCTGACCCCCGACGAGAAAACCAATGCCGTTGCTCGCGGCGCCGGGGCGGGTGCCGCCACCGGCGCGGTGGCGTCTGCCGTGGGCGCATTGATCACCGGCCGGGGCAGTGAAGGTGTCCTGCGTGCCGGGGTCGGGGGGGCTGCCGTGGGCGGCTCGGCCGGCGCGGTTCAGGGCGCTTTCCGCAACGACCGGCCCAGCGGCACCTACCGCAACTTTGTGCAGCGCTGCCTTGGCGAAAAAGGCTTTGACGTGATTGGCTGGAACTAGGCGCCTGTAGGCGCGGGTTGCGGCCTGATCGGCTCATGGGCTGCGACGGCTGGTGGGCGGGTGTGCCAGCCCAGCGCCAGCATCAATCCCAAGGACACGCAGAAGAAATCACCAATGGTCGCGTCAAACAGGCTGGAGTTAAACAGGCAGACGAGGGCCATCGCCGCCAGGACGGACTGGGTGGCTCTGGCCATGGGTGTGTTCATGCGCAAGGTATCACGATAGACCGCCAACAAGATATTCAACAACAACAAGATGCCGATCACCCCGGCCTCGACGCCCCAGAGCAGGTATTCTTGGTGAGGATTGCGTACATTTTGAGAGTCCGCTGAGCTTTTGCCCTGGTCCAGTCGCCGGTACTCGGCGTTCCAGCTGCCCACGCCCGATCCGACGATGGGATGTTGCGCCATCGATTCCAGAGAGCGAGACCAGTAGTTCAGTCGTTCGCCAGAGGATGAGTTGATTTTCCCTGCCGTGGCGTAAGAGTTAATCTCTTGACCCACGGCCATCATCCGGTCGCGCACCAGGGTTGAGCCCAGCATGACGGCCAACAACACGACAAAGGGGACGGCGCCAGCCAGCAAGCGGTAGGACTTGGGCAACGCCCACATGATGGCCAGCGAGATCAGGGCGATCAACACCACATGACCGCTCCGACCGTTCATGACAAAAAGAACGTTGGCCAGGGCTAGCGCTATCACCGCCAAAACGAGCGTGCGCCCCCAACGCCCGGGCGCCAGATGCCTCAGGTGCCAGCACAGGGCCGCTGTGACACTGCTCATGATGGACTGGTCCAGGTAACTGGAAAAAACCGCGTTATGCGCCAATGCCATGCGCGAGGTGGCCCAAGGCACGGGGACGCCCAGCACCAATAGCCATGAACTGAGCAGCAGAAACACCTGGGCAGCCATGAAAGACAGGAAGGCCAGCTTGGCATCGCGTTCACTGCGTATCAACCACAGAAGCACCGGGATCACCAGCAGTTTGGCGTGTTTGGTCCAGGCCTCCAGCGCTTGCGGCCATGGCGCGTCTGACCAGGTGATGCTCAAGGCCAGGCAGGCCAGCGCGAGCAAAATCGCCATCGGGGTGCGCAGGGTTCTCAAGTGGGCGGCGGGCACCGGCTGACGACTCACCCAGAGCAGCGCAACCAAGGCAAACAGCAGCAGGGCCGCCTTCGAGAGGCTGATGAGGGCCATGGACAAACCGACCGAAGCCGCAACCAGGCAAACGAGGATCAGGCGAAAATTAACGGCAATAGGGGGCATAAGAGCGGAAGAGGCCGTGAAATGAGCAGGCCTGCATTATCGTGGAGCCATTGACGGGACTGCGTGAAACCCTTGAAACGCATCGTCGTCCAGGGAGAGTAGGAGAAAAGGCCCGCCCAAAGGGCTTAAGCAAAGGGCAAGAAGGCTGTTGTGGCGAGTGTTTTTTAGCAGCGCGTTACAACAGCGCATAGGTCGTCGTGGAACGGCTTACGCTTTTGCCATCATCGGCACCGCGAATGTCGATTTCGCCAAAAGCCAGTGATTTACCGGCGCGTAACACGCGCGCTTCGATCAGTGCGTCCTGACTGGACAGGGGTTTTAAAAAGCTGCTGTTCATCTGCACCGTGGTGCAAGGCCTGAACTCGCCAAAATGGTTGATCAGCGCCAGCACCATGGCGGTGTCTGCCGCGGCCATCATGGCCTGTCCGCACAACATGCCGCCCACCCGCGAGAGCGCTGTATTTTTCGGCAGGCGCAGCGTGACGCTGTGTTCGTCCCGAGACTCGACGATCAGTCCCAGCGCCTGCACCCAGGGCGCAACATAGTCCGCTAGGGCCGCTTGCAATAGCGCTTGGGTCACAGTTGTTCCTCGGCTTCAAACCCAGCGGTTTTCAGAACCGCCAGGACCTGGGCGATATGGTCGCGCCCGCGGGTCTGGATCACCAGTTCAATGTCCACGTTTTGCGCCGACAACATGGTGAAGGCCCGCTGATGGTGCACTTCATCGATGTTGGCGCCGGCGTCGGCCACGGTGGCAGTGATTTTGGCCAGCGAACCCGGCACGTCGCGCGCGCTGACGCGGATGCGGGCCAGCCGTCCGGCGCGCACCATGCCGCGTTCGATGATGGCCGCCAGCAGCAGCGGGTCGATGTTGCCGCCGCACAGCACCAGGCCGACTTTTTTGCCTTTGAAACGCGCCGGGTATTTGAGCAGCGCGGCCAGGCCTGCCGCGCCTGCGCCTTCAACCAGGGTTTTTTCAATTTCGAGCAACATCACCATGGCCTGTTCGATGTCACCCTCGTCGACCAGCACCAGGTCGTCGACCAGGCGCGCGATGATGGCTTGCGGGATCACGCCGGGGCTGCCGACGGCAATCCCCTCGGCAATCGTGCTGCTGCCTTGCGGGTAATGCGTGCCCTTGATGGCATTGACCATGGCCGGAAAACGCGAGGTTTGCACGCCAATGATCTCGATGCCCGGTTTCATGGCTTTGGCCGCGGTGGCCATGCCGGCGATCAGGCCGCCGCCGCCTATCGCCACGACCAGGGTGTCGAGTTCGGGCACGGCGCGCAACATTTCCAGACCTACCGTGCCCTGGCCGGCAACGATGGCTTCGTCGTCATAGGGATGGACAAACACCAGGCCTTCGCGTTCTGCCAGCGCCAAGGCATGGCTGCGTGATTCTTCCAGTGTGTCGCCATGTAACACCACCTCGGCGCCAAAACCGCGGGTGCGATCGACTTTCACGCCGGGGGTAAAACGCGGCATCACAATCACCGCGCGCAAACCGAGGCGCTGCGCGTGGTAAGCCACGCCCTGGGCATGGTTGCCGGCGCTCATGGCAATCACGCCGCGGCGCTGTTCTTGGTCCGAGAGCTGCACCAGTTTGTTACAGGCGCCGCGCTCCTTGAACGAGGCCGTGTATTGCAGGTTTTCAAACTTCAAGAAAATCTCCGCCCCGGTGATCTGGGACAGCGTTTTGGACGCCACACAGGGGGTGTCGAGCAACTGGCCTTGCAAGCGCAGCGCTGCGGCCTCAATATCGGTCAAAGCCAGCATGGGATCTCCTCGGGCGGTGGTGAACAGCGGTGGTCTTGGCGGCACAGGTTTGCCGGCCGACGAGCCGCCTCCAGGGCGGCAAGCGCCCCCTCGGGGGGCAGCGAACAAATGTGAGCGTGGGGGCACATGTTTTCTCTCCAGGGGAGCGCTGATTGTGGCCGGTTTTGTGGCGCAATCCACGGGCGCTTGAAAGCAGCGTCTTCCCTGATGCTTCAAGCTGCGTTATGGTTAGGCTTGTGTGAACTGTGCGCGCAGGCGCAAACCGTTTTCCTTCTACGCCGGAGGTCCTCCATGAGCAAGCGTTTGGGTGCTGACAAGCATGGTCCACTGCTGCTGTCTCCCGGCCTGAAGGACGCGCCGGTGCTGGACCTGATGTGTTCCCATTTTGTGCTGACCCTGGCGGCGCGCCAAGGCGCCAAATTCAATGTGCGGCGCGACCTCAACAGCCTGTTGTCGCTGTCGGGCCGCCACCTGGTCTGGCCGGTGCCCGCGTTTCAGCGCCTGCGTGAATTCCTGGGCCGGCGCTGCAAGGACAACGAGTTCTGGCGCGGCCATGAGGACCTCAGCGACGCCGCCTTCATGAACCGCCACGGCGCCTGGCGCGGGCCGTATGAAGAAGGCACCTTGTTTTTCTACCTGGACGAACATGCCAAGGACCAGCCCAAGGACTTGTTGTCGGTGCTGGGCGCCACCGGCGACTGGTTGACCCATGCGCTGAAAAAACAGTCCACGCTGGTGGAAAAAAACATCGACGCCCTGGCCAATTTGTTGCAGCTCAACCAGGCCGAACGCGCCTTGTTGCTTTACGGCACGCTGGCGCGTTACCAGCGCGACCTGCGCTCCCTGCTGGTCGAGTTCAAGGTCAGCAATGCACCGGAAGCTTATGCGGCGATTGCCGAGGTGGCCGGTGTCAAGGCCAACGAGGTGGCCGAGGCCTTGCGTGCCGGTTCGCGCCTGGAGCGTATCGGCATGGTCGAAAACCTGATCTCCGAACACAACATCACCGATCTGGCCGACCTCATGAAGGTCAGTGAAAAACTGCCGCCGGTGTTGATGCGCGAATACCGTGACCAGAACGAGTTGATGGCGGTTTTCACCCGGCCGGTGGAGCGCAGCACCTTGGGTCTGGCCGATTTTGCTTTTGCCCGGGAAGACGCACAGGTGCTGGTGTCGCTGCTGCGCCATGCGGTGGATGGCAAGGAGCTCGGGGTCAATGTGTTGCTGTACGGACCACCGGGCACGGGTAAAACCGAATTGGCCAAGGTGGTGACGCAGGCCGCCGGACTGGACTTGTTCGAGGTTGAATACGCCGACCGTGACGGCAATTCCCTGAGCGGCCGTGACCGTTATCGCTCCCTGCAGATCGCCCAGGTGTTTCTCAAGGGCAGCGCCCATTCGGTCCTGCTGTTTGACGAGGTGGAAGACGTGTTCCCCAGCATCTCCAGCGAAGCCGCGCAACTGATGGCGCGCTCCGAACAAATGGCGGCGCCCAGTTCAGGCTCGGTCAGCGGCAAGGCCTGGGTCAACCAGATTCTGGAGTCCAACACCGTGCCCACCTTGTGGGTGACCAACCGCATCGAGCAAATCGACCCGGCGTTCCGTCGGCGTTTCGCCTACCACCTGGAGCTCAAGTCGCCGCCGCCCGGTGCGCGCGAGGGCCTGGTGCGCAAAACGCTGGAAGGGGTTGCCGTCAGCGAGCCTTTTGTGGCCAAACTCACAGGGCGCAAAGGCCTGACACCGGCGCAGATTCGCACGGCCGTGCGTTTTGCCAAACTGGCCAGCGAACCCGGGAAGGACACCGATGGTGAAGGCCTGCAGGCCATTCTGTCTGGCGGGAACACGGCCCTGATGGAATCGCTGATCGAGCGCCAGCTCAAAAACGCCGATCTGGCGCTGGGCAACAAGGCGGATGTCTCCGGGCGGCACAGCGTCACCACTTATGACCTGGCCATGTTGAACGTGGAGTCGCGTTTTGACGTGCCGCGTATTGTGCAGGCGCTGAAAGCCCGTGGCCACGGCAGCTTGTGTTTTTACGGCGCCCCCGGCACCGGCAAAACCGCACTCGCCGAACACCTGGCCAAGGCGCTGGAGCGTCCGCTGATCATCAAACAGGCCAGCGACTTGATGAGTAAATACGTGGGCGAAACCGAGCAGAACATGGCGGCGATGTTCAGCGAGGCCGAAACCGAAAAAGCGGTGTTATTGCTGGATGAAGCCGACAGTTTTTTGCAGGACAGGCGTGGCGCGCAGCGCACCTACGAGGTCACCGAGGTCAACGAGATGTTGCAGGGCATGGAACGCTTCGGCGGTATTTTTGTCTGCACCACCAACCTGCTGGAAAGCCTGGACCAGGCGGCGCTGCGGCGCTTCACCTTCAAGATCAAGTTCATGCCGCTGACCACGGCGCAGCGCGAAACCATGTTTGTCACCGAAGCGTTGGCCGGTGAGGCGGCAGCGCTGACCACCGCCCTGCATGATCGGCTGGCCAAACTGGCGCAGCTGTGTCCCGGTGACTTTGCCGCCGTCAAGCGCCAGATCGATATTCTCGCGGTGGCGTTCACGGCCGACGAATTTCTCGGCCAGCTCGAAGCCGAACACCGCATCAAACCCGAGGTGCGCGAGGCCCGGGCCGTGGGCTTTATTCAGTGAAGTCCGGCAGTTGCTATTAAATCAGTAGCTGATTGCGACCGTGTACCGGGGGCTAGAGCCCTGTTTGGTCATGAATCACAGCTGAATCAGGCGAATTGCCTTGCGCGAACCATCGTTCATGTCCTTGACCGCCTGCAGCAGCTGAGCCAGGCAGGCCTGCGGCTCTGTTTTGGCCAGCCGGGCCGGGTCGGGCATGTAACCGATGGCGATGCGAAAAAGCAAGGGGTCGGCGTCGGGCAATTCCCGGGACGGCCGCAAGCCGCTGGCCAGAATTTTGGTGGCCACGTCGTTGACCGAATCACTGGTCATCGGCCCTTCCATCAACAAGGCGAAATGGCTGTCGCCGACCCGAGCCACCGTGTCCGTGGTCTGGGCCACGGCGCGTATGCGCGAGGCGGCCATCACCATGGCGCGGTCGCTGGTCTCGCGCCCGTGTTGGCGTTGCAGCAAGGCCAGGTTGCTCAGGTGGATGATCAGCAGGGCGCAAGGCTGCTGGTAACGTTCGGCCGTGCTCAGGGCCTGGCGCAGCTTGTCGAGCAGCAGCCGTGTTGTTCCCAGCCCGGTCAGCGGGTCTGTGGTCTGCAAGGCTGTGGCCCGGACCTCGGGTTCGCGCTGCTGCGTCACGCGGCGCAACAAGCCGTAAAACAAAATCGGTGCCTCAAGCGCCGAGCCCAGGATCAAGGCGTTTTCCGTCAGAAAGCTGGAGGCCAGCACGCCATAGTTGCGCAACAGCGGGAAAACCGTGGCCACCAGGATGGGCAAAAAGCCCAGCGCAATCCAGCGCGTGTGGTGGTCACCTTCGAACAGCGAGACCCCGATCACCATCAGCAAGACCGCAATACCGGCGCTGACCAGGATGTTGCAGATGGCAAAACCCTCGGCGCTGGGAAATAGCGTGTCAAAAATGCCGATCAGCGGCAGCAGCCAAATCAGGGCCAGCATGAACCAGTCCAGCGCCCGTGAAAAACGTTTGGGCGTGGTGATGACGCGTACGAACCACATAGCGGCGGCGGCGGCGAGCAGGGGCAGCAGAAAAGTGGCTGCGTTGTTCAGCACCGGCCATTCGGGCCACCAGTACAGGCCGGCCACGCCGGTGAGCGCCCCTAGCGCCCCGGCAAAGGTGGCCAGGTAAACGGCATAAGAGGCAAAGCCCCAGTCCCGGTAAGCGATCGCGTTGAGCAGGGCCAGCAAGGTCACGAGAACGGCCAGCCCGAAGTAGGCGCCCAGCAGAATATGGTCGAGCTGGCGGGCTGTGGTCAGTTCGGTGTCGCCGATCGCACGCGGCATGACCGAGAATGGCACACGTGCGTGTTCGATACGCACGTAATAACGAACCACCTGGTCCTGCACCGGGCTGAGCGACAGCGCCGGGTAACGGCCGGGCTGCGGCCAGGCACTCATGGGCAAGCTGTCCCCGGCCTGCTGCACCACCCATTGGCCCAGGGGGTTGCGGTAATACAGCGCGATTTTGTCCACCCCGGTCATGGGCAGTTCGAGTTTCCAGTGAAAACGCGGGTCGCGCACAATCGCGTCGAAGCGCAGCCAGAGCGCCGCGTTGTCCAGCACTTGTGGCTGGCCGACTTGCACGGGGGCAAAAGGCAGGGCGCCGGCCTCGACCTTGTCAACAGAGCTTTGGCCTTGCGGGTCCAGCCAGAACTCCAGCGCGGTGCTCATGCGGATCGGGCCGCTGCGCTCGCCCAGGTTCAGCAACTCGGCCGCGCCGGCGGGGCTGACCAGCAGCGCCATCTGCAGAAAAAGCAGGCTCAGCCATGCCCGCGTCAAAGCGCTCAGTCTCCCTCCGGCGCTGATATTTTTTGGGGTTCTCACGAGGGCGTATTGTGCCGCAGCTGCCCTCGAAAGCGGCGTGAGAGCAGCGGGGGAATGAGGCCGGTGCTTGGCCGAACAGCTGCGATTTTCATAGCCGCTGACGTCCAAGCTGCCCGGGATCAGGCGGCTTTGGGTTAAGAATCTGCGGCGCACACGCGCAACACCTCGCTGCCATAAGCTTCCAGCTTTTTGACACCGATGCCGCTGATGCCTTCCAGGTCGGCGATGTTTTGCGGCGCCCGTTCGGCAATCGCGCGCAGGGTGGCATCGTGAAAAATCACGAAGGCCGGCAGGTTGTGTTCGCGTGCCACCTCGGCACGCCAGGTTTTCAGGCGCGCCAGGCGCTCCAGCGCGCCGGCATTGAGCGAGGCTTCGGCCAGGCCTTTGGTGGATGTCTTGGTGCTTTTTTTGCGTCGGTCGGCTTTGTCGCTCGCGGCCTGTTCGCGCAGCATCACGCTGACCTCGCCCTTGAGCACCTGGCGCGCATCGGGCAGCAGTTGCAGGGTGTTGAAGGCGTCGGGGTCAACCCGCACCATGCTTTTGGCGATCAACTGGCGCAAGACGCCGCGCCACTGCAGCTCGGACAGGTCGGTGCCTATGCCAAAGGTGCTGAGTTTGTCGTGGTTGTACTGCAGCACTTTTTCAGTGGGTTTGCCGCGCAGGATGTCCATCAGGTGGCCGGCGCCGAAACTGATGCCGCTGGCCTGCTGCACGCGGTAAATACAGCTGAGCATCTTGCGCGCCGCTTCGGTCGCGTCCCAGACCGCTGGTGGATTCAAACAGTTGTCGCAGTTGCCGCAGGGCTGGCTGTCTTCGCCGAAGTAGTGCAGCAGGCTGACGCGCCGGCAACGTGTGTCTTCGGCCAGGCTCAGCAAGGCATCGAGCTTGCCGCGCATCACCTGCTTGAATTCTTCACTGGCCGCGTCGCTGGTGTCTATCATGCGGCGCTGGTTCACCACGTCCTGCAGGCCGTAAGCCATCCAGGCGTTGGCCGGCAAACCGTCGCGGCCGCCGCGCCCGGTTTCCTGGTAATAACCTTCGATGTTTTTCGGCATGTCCAGGTGCGCCACAAAACGCACATCGGGTTTATCTATGCCCATGCCGAAAGCAATCGTCGCCACCATGACCATGGCTTCTTCGCGCAGAAAACGGTCCTGCCGCTGCTGGCGCAACGCACTGTCCAGGCCGGCGTGGTAGGCCATGGCCTTGAGGCCGGCGCCTTGCAGTGTCTCGGCGATTTCCTCCACACGTTTGCGCGACTGGCAATAGACGATGCCGGCTTCGCCCGTGTGTTCGCTTTCGATGAATCGCAGCAACTGGCGTGTGGCGTCGGTTTTTTCGACGATGGTGTAACGGATGTTGGGCCGGTCAAAACTGCTGACAAATTCGCGCGCGTCTTCGAGTTTGAGGCGCTCAATCATGTCCTGCCGCGTCAGCGCATCGGCGGTGGCCGTCAGCGCAATGCGCGGCACATCGGGAAAGGTCTCGTGCAGCAGGCTTAAAGAGCGGTACTCGGGCCGGAAATCGTGGCCCCACTGGCTCACGCAATGCGCCTCGTCAATCGCAAACAGGCTGAGCAGGCCGCGTTCGTGCAGCGAGCCCAGCAGGCCTTTCATGCGCGGCGTGTTGATACGTTCGGGCGCGGCGTAAAGCAGGGTCAGCTCGTTGCGCAGCAGTTGCCGCTCAAGCTCGCTGCTTTCTTCATAAGTCTGGGTGGAGTTGAGAAAAGCCGCCGAGACGCCGGCCTCGTGCAAGGCCCCGACCTGGTCATGCATCAGCGCAATCAGCGGCGAGATCACGACGGTCACACCATGGCCGGCGTTTTGCCGCGCAATCGCCGGGATCTGGTAGCACAGCGACTTGCCGCCGCCGGTGGGCATCAGCACCAGCGCATCACCGCCGGCGACCACGTGGTCGACGATGGCTTGCTGCGACCCGCGGAAATCCGAATAGCCAAAAACCTGGCTAAGAATGTCCAGCGGGGAGGAGGGGTGCGTGGTGGGTGGCAAGGGCGAAAGAGGTAAGGGCAGGGCGCGATTCGCTATTAAAAGAGTAGCTTCTTGCGCCCGTGGGGTAAGGGCTGGAGCCTGATTTTCCTTAAGAAAGCCGGCTACATCTGCTCCCAGGGCAAACCGTCAAAACGCCAGCCGGTCAGGGTCGAGCGGCGAAACTGGTCGTCCAGCTCGCCCTCAAAGCCGTGCATGACGTTGATCACCTCGCTGAAACCCGCGGCTTCCAGCGCCTGCGCCGCCGCCAGCGTGCGTTGGCCCGAACGGCAGATCAGCAAGACCGGCTGCATTTTGCTGCTGGCTTCACGCGCGACGGTGTCGGCAAACTTGGCCGGATCGGGCACCAGGTCGGGGTACTCGTACCAGGGCACGTTGACCACGCCGGGCGGTCGGCCCACGTACAGCGACTCGATTTCCATACGCACGTCGACAAACAGGGCATCGGGATGCTGCTGCAGGTAGTTCCAGGCTTCTTTGGGAGGGAGGTGTTTCATGGGTCGGACTCAGACGGAAGCGCTATTGTCGCGGGAAAAGGGAGCCCCCACGCTTTTCACTGCGTGTAATGCGCTGCCCCCTCGAGGGGGCGCTGCGCCTGCGGACTGGCCAAGCCAGATCCGCGGCCCCTGCTGGCCCGGCCCAGGCAGACAAATGGCCGTGTGTTTGTCCGGCTATGGCCTGCGCCTTAAAATCGGGCCATGAAGCAAGCCATCTACACCCGCGGAGCCGCGCTCCCTGCCATTCTGGAAAAACGCATCGCCATTCTTGATGGCGCCATGGGCACCATGATCCAGCGCTTCAAGCTCAACGAAGCGCAATACCGCGGGGAACGTTTCAAGGACTTCCACAAAGATGTCAAGGGCAACAACGAGTTGCTGAGCCTGACCCGCCCCGACGTGATCCAGGACATCCATGAAGGCTACCTGGCGGCCGGCGCTGACATGATCGAAACCAACACCTTTGGCGCCACCACCGTGGCCCAGGCCGACTACGACATGGCCGAGCTGGCGGTCGAGATGAACGTCGAGTCGGCCCGCATCGCCCGCGCCGCCTGCGACAAATTCTCCACGCCTGACAAACCGCGTTTTGTGGTCGGCGCCCTGGGCCCGACACCCAAAACCGCCAGCATCAGCCCCGACGTCAACGACCCGGGCGCCCGCAACACCAGTTTTGAAGAGTTGCGCAAGGCTTATTACGAACAGACCGAAGCCCTGGTCAAGGGCGGCGCCGACGTCTTGCTGGTCGAAACGATTTTCGACACCCTCAATGCCAAGGCCGCGCTGTTTGCGATCGATGAATATTTCGACAACTCCGGCGAGCGCCTGCCGCTGATCATCAGCGGCACGGTGACCGACGCTTCCGGCCGCATCCTCAGCGGGCAGACCGTCACCGCCTTCTGGCACAGCATCCGCCACGCCCAGCCATTGGCCGTGGGCCTGAACTGCGCCCTCGGTGCGACGCTGATGCGTCCCTACATCCAGGAGCTGGCGCGTGTCGCCGGCGACACCTACATCAGCTGCTACCCCAACGCCGGCCTGCCCAACCCCATGAGCGACACCGGTTTCGACGAAACGCCGGACGTGACCTCACGCCTGCTGCGCGAGTTCGCCGATGAAGGCCTGGTCAACATCGTGGGCGGCTGCTGCGGCACCACGCCCGAACACATAGGTGCGATCCACCAGGCGGTCCAGCCGATGGCGCCGCGCAGCATCCAGCGCGGGTATTTCTACAAGGAAGCGGCGTAAGACGCTTGCGTCACAGAGCCTGTTTACGACCCCATCGAGATCGTAAACAGGCTCTCAAGCCAGCCGCAAGGCTGAGAAAACTCAGCGTTCCTGCACCGCCCACTGAATCAAGGCATCCAGCGCCCCGCGCCCGGCGCCAGCATTCGGGTGGTTGATGATGCCGACCACGATGTAACGTGCACCGCTGGCGCCGTTGGCATAACCGGCCACGGCCGCCACATCGCGCAGCGAGCCGGTTTTGATAAAAGCCTGGCCGGCCACGCCTTTGGCGCGTTCGCGCATGGTGGCGTCGGTGCCGGCGATGGGCAGGGAGTCGAGCAGGTCTTGCGCGACCCGGCTTTGTGCCGCGTGTTGCAACATGGCGGCCAGGCTGGCGGCGCTGATCCGTTCGCTGCGGCTCAGGCCCGAGCCGTTGTCCATCACTGGCGCGGCTTGCTGCGGCAGCGATTTTTTCCACCAGGCGGCCAGGGCGGCGCGGCCGGCTTCCGGCGTGGCCTGGGGATGTGGCCCGGGCTGGGCCTGGCGGCCCATCGTGAGGAACAGGTGTTGGGCCATCACGTTGTTGGAGAACTTGTTCACGTCGCGCACGATCTCGCGCAGCGGCAGCGACGGTGCGTCCAGTCGCAACGACGCTTTTTCGCCGGACAAGCTGCCGCGGGCGCGCAAGGTCGCCAGCTCGGCATCGCTGGCGTCACGCACGGTGCCGGTCAGCAAACCGCCTAAAGCGCGCCACGAACCTTCGATCGCACGTGCCGCAAAACTCTCGGGTTCTGGGTAAGCCGTGGGCCAGAGCCGCTCGCCGCAGGCCGATGAGTACGTGCCGGTAAACTGCAGGCGGTTCGGGTTGTCCACGCTGGCGCGTAATTCGCTGCGCCAGTCGCCGCAGCGGCCGACGCGCAACATCGGCACACTCTCGTCGATCACGATGCCGGCCAGGGGCGGCTCGACCTGCACCCGTGCGCGCTGGTTGAGCGGGTCGGGTGTGAATTTCAGGACCAGCGACTTGAAGTTGATCAGCAAGGCGTCGGGGCTGGCGTTGTAAGGCCGCAGCGGTTCGCCGTCGAAGTCCGCGGCGTCCCGCACCGGCATCCGGAAAGCGCTGCGGTCCAGCACGATGTCGCCGCGAATCACCTGGATACCGCTGCTTTGCACCTGCGTCAGCAAGGCCTGCAGGCGCTCCACCACCAGCTTGGGGTCGCCGCCGCCGCGCACCACCAGATTGCCGTTCAAGACACCGTCGGCGATCTGGCCGTCCATCAGCAGCTGGGTGGTCCAGAGGAAGTCGGGGCCCAGCACGTCCAGCGCCGCGTAAGTGGTCACCAGCTTCATGACCGAGGCCGGGTTCATGGGAACCAGACTGCGGTAATTCAGGCGCGCAGGCTGCTTGCCCGCGGCATCCACCACCAGCAGGGTCACGGCCTCACGCGGAATCTGCGCGCGCACCAGGGCTTTGTCGATGGCTGCGGGCAGCGCCAGTTTGGGAGAAGCAGGAGAGGGGGCGGCTTTCTGGGCCAGCACCCAGGCTGGGGCCAGGCCCAGCGCCACAACAGCAGCCATCCGGCCAAGAAGAGGAGTCAAGAACATGCGGCCGATTATCCGTGCAGCCCTTGGCAAAGCTTGGCGAACAGCTTGCCCGGATAATCGGGGCATGCGTTTTTCTCCCAAGACGGTTGGTGTGGCGGCTGCCATCGTGACCGTCGCCATCTGGACCTCCTTTATCGTGATTGCCCGCGCCACCGCGCATCGCAACCTCACGCCGCTGGATATCTGCCTGTTGCGTTTTGCCGGCGCGGCCCTGGTGCTGCTGCCCTGGGGTGGCTGGATGGTGTGGCGGCGTACGCGTGACAGCCGCGCCGCCGGCCTGGCCGTCCCGCCTAGCTGGCTGGCGCTGTCGCCGCTGGGCTTCAAACTCACCGCGTTGATCGGCAGCCTGGGTGGCCTGGGTTATGCCTGCCTGGCTTACAGCGGGTTTTATTTCGCGCCGGCCGCCCATGCCTCGGTCTTGCTGCCCGGCACCTTGCCGCTGACCACCACCTTGATGGCCGTGCTGATCCTCAAGGACCGCGTCACGCCGGTGCGCGCCATCGGCCTGAGCCTGATTTTCCTGGGCGACGTGCTGGTCGGCGGGGCCAGCTTGCTGCAGGCCTGGACCCAAAGCGGCAGCCAGGTCTGGAAGGGCGATGTGTTGTTCCTGGGCGCGTCGACCTGCTGGGCCGTGTATTCGGTGCTGGTGCGCAAACACGCGCTGCAGGCCGTGCAGGCGACGATTGCCATCAGTGTGTTTGCCTTTGTGGTCTATGTGCCGGTGTATGGCCTGCTGACCTTGTCGGGCGCGCTGGCCACACAACTGGCGAGCGCGCCCTGGGGTGAAATCCTGTTCCAGGTGGTGTTCCAGGGCATGGGCTCGGTGGTGATTTCCGGCATCAGTTTCACCAAGATGGTCCAGCATTTCGGCCCGGTGCGTTCGACCATGATCACGGCCGTGGTGCCTGGCTTGTCGGCGCTGGGCGCGGTGTTGTTCCTGGGCGAACCGCTGTATTGGCATTTGCTGGCCGGGCTGGCGCTGGTGACGGTGGGCATTCTGTTTGGCGTGCGGGTGCAGCCCAAACCGGGGCTTGTTGTTGCTCCTGATTTAATAGCTGGTCGCGTAGACCCTACAAGGGCCAAGGCCTGATTTGACTGTGAATTCCATGAAACTCCTGGCTTTTGACACCAGCACCGAAAACCTGTCCGTGGCCGTGACGGATGGCCAGCACACCTGGCAACACACCGGCCCAGGCGCGGCGCTCTCGTCGACCACCTTGATCCCGTCCATCCTGGACTTGCTGGCCCAGGCCGGGCTGAAGCTGGCCGAGCTGGATGCGCTGGTTTTTGGCCGCGGCCCCGGCTCCTTCACCGGTTTGCGCACCGCCTGTTCGGTGGCGCAGGGCCTGGCCCTGGGCGCCAGACTGCCGGTCTTGCCCCTGGACACCTTGCTGGCGGTGGCCGAAGAAGCGCGTTTCCAGCGTGCGGGCGATTTGGGCACCGGCCGCCTGCAACTCACGGCGTTGCTGGATGCGCGCATGGACGAGATGTATGTGCAGCGTTTTGTGCTGGAGAGCGGTTTGTGGACCGCGCAAGCCGCCTGCACCTTGATCCGCCCTGAAAAGCTGCAACTCACGCCGGCCGATACCTGGCTGGCCGGCAATGTGTTTGGGGTGTATGCGGATCGCCTGCCGGCCTGGCCGGCGTCTGCGCAGTGTGTGACGGCCTTGCCCACGGCCACGGCCATGTTGCGGCTGGCGCCGGCGCTACTGGCCGCCGGCCAGGGCGTGGACGCCGAGCAGGCCTTGCCGCTTTATATTCGCGATAAAGTAGCATTGACCACCGAAGAGCGCGCCAAGGTCAAAGCCGATGCGGCCCTGGCGGCCCAGGGATGACCTTTTTACTTTCACGCACCCATGAGCGCCCTCCTGCAACCTCGCGAAGCCCAGTTCGAGCCCATGACCCCGTCCTGGTTCGAGGCCGTGCTGCGCGTCGAGCAAAGTGCCTACGAACATCCGTGGACACAGGGCAACTTCAGCGATTCGCTCAAGGCCGGTTACCAGGCGCAGTTGTTGACAGCCGGCGAGCCGCCCCAGGCCGAGTTGCTCGGTTATTTTGTGGCCATGAAAGGTGTGGACGAGGTGCACCTGCTCAACATCACCGTGGCGCCGGCACATCAGCGCCAGGGCTGGGCCCGCGTGATGCTCGATGCACTGGTGATCTGGTCGCGCGGCCAGGGCGCGCAATGGTTGTGGCTGGAAGTGCGTCTGGGCAATGCCCGCGCCCGGGCCGTGTACGAGGCTTATGGTTTTCGCCATGTCGGCACCCGGCGCAACTACTACCCCGCAGCCAACAGCACGCGCGAAGATGCGGTGGTCATGAGTTTGGCTTTGTGAATATGAGGCCGATGTCATGAGCCTGGATCTGGACAAACGCCAGCGCGCCATGTTGCGCGAGATGGGTATACGGGTATGGCAGCCAATGGCGCCCGTCGTACCTGTTGAAGTCGCTATTGATTTGGTAGCTGCTCCCGTGAAATCCGCAAGGGCTGAGGCCGGATTTGATGCTGAAAAGCCAGCGGCACCCGCTGTGATGGCACCCGCGGCCGCGCGCCCCGTGGCCGCGCCGGTTGTCCTGCAGAAAACCCCTGCACCAGCCCCTGCGGCAGAGCCGGTCCCCGGCCTGCAGCCGCATCCGGATGGCATCGAGTTGATGGGCTGGTCCGCCTTGCAAAACGCGGTCGCCGAGTGCCGCGCCTGCGCCTTGGGCCAGAGCCGCAAAAACACGGTGTTTGGTGTCGGGCCAACGCTGGCCGGGCAGGCTGCGCCGCAAATCGACTGGTTGATCGTCGGCGAAGCACCGGGTGAAAACGAAGACATCGCCGGCGAGCCTTTTGTCGGCCAGGCCGGCCAGTTGCTGGACAACATGTTGCAGGCCATGCAGTTGCAGCGCGGCAGCGCGGACGCGCCGCCCAAAACCGGCCTGTCGCAACGGGTGTTCATCACCAATGTGCTGAAGTGCCGGCCACCGGCCAACCGCAACCCCGAGCCGGCCGAAGTGGCGCAATGTGCGCCTTATCTCAAGCGCCAGGTCGAGTTGTTGCAGCCGAAAATCATTCTGGCGCTGGGCAAGTTCGCCGCGCAGTCACTGCTGCAGGACAGCGTGCCGGATGTGCAAAAAATCCCGCTGGGCAAACTGCGTGGTCAGGTGTACCGCTACCTCGGCGTGCCGGTGGTGGTCAGCTACCACCCGGCGTATTTGCTGCGCAGCCTGGGCGACAAGGCCAAGGCCTGGGACGATTTGTGCCTGGCGATGGGGCAGATCTAGCCCCCACGGTCGTTCACTGCGTGTAACTCCCTGCCCCACTAGGGGGCGCTGCGCCTGCGGTCCGGCAAAGCCGGTCCCGCGGCCCTGGCTGGTGGGAAGGGGCGTCGCGCGTGCCGCTTGCTTACTTGGCTACCGCCCGCGTTGGCACCAGCACCGAGGCCATCGCCACCACCATCAGCCCAACCGCGGCCCAGTCCTGCCAGTGCAGCACTTCGCCCAGGGCGATCGCGCCCGAAAACACACCGAGGATGGGGATCATCATCACGCTCAGGGACGATGCCACCGGCGGCAGGCTGCGCGCCAGGACGTACCAGACGGCATGGGCAAAGCCAAAAATCAGCACCGCGTTGTAAAGAATCGAAAACCAGGTGGCGCTGCTGGGCGCTTTCCACTGCGGCATTTCGAACAGCAAGCTGAGCCCGCTCAGCACCACGGCGGTCATGACCGTCATCCAGAACGAGATCGTCAGGGTCGCCACCGGCATGGTGGTGCGGCTCAGCTTGCGGGTGCCCAGCGCCCAGGTGGCCGCACCTATCAGCGTGCCCACCACGGCCAACGGACTGCCCGTCATGTTGGTCAGCTCGTACCACAGCAGCAGGCCCACGCCCAGCGCCGCTGCGCCCACGCCGACCCAGCTGCGCGCCTTCAGGCGGTCACCGAAAAACCAGGCGCCTATCAGCGCTGAAAAAATAGGCATGGTGTAACCCAGGATGGCCGCGCGGCCGCTGCTCAGGTGTTTGATGGACACAATGATCAAGACGTGCCAGACAAACATATTGGTGAAGGCCAGCCAGAACAACTCGCGGTAACGCTCGCGCGGCACAAAAAACGGCACTTTCATGAGGACCAGCGCCAAGCCCAGCACCGGCACGCCCAGCCAGATCGACATCGCACGAAAAGTCAGCGGCGGAAAATCGGCCAGGCCGAACTTCATGACCGGCCAGTTCAGGCCCCAGACCAGCGTGAGCAGGACGAGGCGTATCAGTTGTTGACGGCTCAATTGCATGGTCTGTCGGTCTCCCTTATTGCTATGTATGCTTATTGTGCGGCTTTGAGTCCGCGGCCGTTTTTGCGGATTCCGGCGGGTTCTTACAATAGGGCATGACTTTTCTCGACATGCTGGGCGCCGCAGAACGCCAGAACAACTCCATGCTGTGTGTGGGCCTGGACCCGGAGCCCACCAAATTCCCCGGCCGCTTCAAGGGCGACGCCAACAAGATTTACGATTTTTGCGCCGCCATCGTCGATGCCACGGCCGATCTGGTGATTGCTTTCAAGCCGCAGATTGCCTACTTCGCCGCGCACCGTGCCGAAGGCCAGTTGGAGCGTTTGATGGAACACATGCGCCGCGTCGCGCCGCAAGTGCCCATCATCCTGGACGCCAAACGCGGCGACATCGGCAGCACGGCCGAACAATACGCCAAGGAAGCCTTTGAGCGTTACGGCGCCGACGCCGTGACCTTGTCGCCCTTCATGGGTTTTGACTCGGTTGCGCCTTATCTGAAACACGAAGGCAAGGGCGCTTTCCTGCTCTGCCGTACCTCCAACCCCGGCGGTGACGATTTGCAGAACCAGCGCCTGGCCTCCATCGACGGTCAACCGCTGCTCTACGAACATGTGGCGCGGCTGGCGCAAGGCCCGTGGAATCTCAATGGCCAGCTCGGCCTGGTGGTGGGCGCCACTTACCCGGCGGAAATCGAACGTGTGCGCGCCGTCGCGCCGACCTTGCCGCTCTTGATCCCCGGTGTCGGTGCCCAGGGCGGCGATGCGGTGGCCACGGTCCGGGCCGGCTGGAAGCCGGGCGCACCCATCATCGTGAATTCCTCGCGCGCCATTTTGTACGCCTCCTCGGGCGACGATTTCAGCGAGGCCGCGCGCCGCGAAGCCCTGAAAACCCGCGACGTGTTGCAGGCCGCCCGGGCCTGAGCCCCGGTTTGCTGTTCTGGCCAGCATGCAAATCAAGTGGCTGGAGGACTTTGCCGCGCTGGCGCAGACGCGTAACTTCAGCCGCGCGGCCGAATTGCGCCATGTCACGCACCCGGCTTTTGGCCGGCGTATCAAGGCGCTGGAAGCCTGGGCCGGCACGCCGCTGATCGAACGCGGCAGCAGCCCGGTCACCCTCACGGCGGCCGGCACCAGCCTGCTGGACAACGCCCAGCAGATGATGCGCAGCCTGGGCCATGCCCACGAAGAGTTGCTGGGCGCGGCCGGCCGGCAGCAAAACACCGTGACCCTGGCCACCGGTCGCACCCTGGCGCGCACCCTGGTGGCCGACTGGCTGAGCGGCGTGCAGCCCCTCCTGGTCGAGACCGGCGGCGAGTTGCGCATCCTGACGCGGGCGCTGGCCGACACGGTGCAACTGCTGGAGCGCGGCGATGCCGACTTCATGCTGACCTACCACCACCCGCTGCTGGCCTTGCCCATCAATGCCCGGCAATACAGCCATTTGTCACTGAGCCAGGACAGCCTGGTGCCGGTGACCCGTGCCAACGCGCTGGGCCAGGGACAACACCACTTCCAGCCCGGCCGCGCCGCGCCTTACCTGGCCTACGCCAGCACCTTGGCGCTGGGCCGGCTGGTGGAAGACCACCTGGCCAACAACCCGCATGCGCCGGCCTTGCGCCGCATCGTCGAGTGCGACTCGGCCGACGCGCTGATTGAATACGCGCTCAAAGGCCTGGGTGTGGCCTGGTTGCCGCGTTCCATGGTGGTGGGTGCGCTGCAGGCCGGGCAACTGGTGGTGGCGGGCGACAAGCGGCTGGAGATTCGTTTTGAAGTACGTATCTACCGCGCCAAACGCCGGCTCAGCCCGCTGGCCGAGACACTCTGGCGCAGTTTTGAGAGCAGCTAGCTAGGCATGAAGCTTGCTCATAAAGCATAAGCCTGTGCTTTATTGGCACCAAATCGTAACCCAGCCATCCGCACAATGGGCCGACTCATTTCATCCAGGATTTGCCCCATGACCTCCTTCACTTTTTCGCGTCGCCTTGCCGTTTTGGGCGGTCTGGCCTTGCTGGCCTCCGTGCCCGTCGCGGCCCAGTCCGACAGCTACCCGAACAAACCCATCACCATGGTGATCGGTTACCCGCCCGGCGGCAGCACCGACCTGACCGGCCGCATCATGGCCCATGAGTTGTCGAAAAAGCTGGGTGTGCCGGTGGTGATCGAAAACCTGGGCGGCGCCGGCGGCGCCATCGGTGCGCAAAAAGTGGCCAATGCCGCGCCCGACGGTTACACCCTGCTGGTGGGCGCCAACAACGAAATCGCCATCAGCCGCCTGGTGTCCAAGTCGGTCAAGTACCAGATCAAGGACTTCACGCCGATTGGCCTGATTGCCTCCCAGCCCCTGGTGCTGGTGGCGTCGCAGAAGTCCGGTGTCAAAAACCTGGGCCAGTTCCTCACCCTGGTCAAACAAAACCCGGGCAAATACAGCTACGGCAGCTCGGGCGTGGGCACCTCCCTGCACCTGGCGGGCGAGATGGTCAAGCAACAAGGCGGCCTGTTCATGACCCACATTCCTTACCGCGGCGTTGCGCCGCTGGCCAATGACTTGCTGGGCAACAACATCGACTTCGGCGTGTTTGTCTTGTCCAGCGGTATGCCGCACATCCGCAGCGGCAAGGTGGTGGCGCTGGGCACGACGGAAGCCAAGGCCTCGGCCCAGATGCCCGAAGTCGCGCCCATGGCGACCAACCCGCAACTCAAGGGCATAGACATCAGTGTCTGGTTTGCGCTGATGGGCCCGGCCAAGCTGCCCGAGCCGGTGCTGGCCAAGTTGAAGAAGGCCTATGTCGAAGCCATGCAGTCGCCCGAGCTGCGCAAAAAGCTGGAAGACAGCGGCTCCACACTGGCCTCGCCGAATGTGGACCTGGCGAAGTTTCTGGAGACGGAAACCGTCAAGTACAAGAAAATTGTTGACTACGCCAACATCACAGAATGAGTACCACGCTGAGCTTTGATCTGGCGCAGCCAGATATTTCGGCCTGGCGCGCCGGCAACACCGGGGTCGAAGGTATCTGGCATTTTGACTCCGGGATCAGCGGCCCGACGGTGATGATCAGCGCACTGGTGCACGGCAACGAGTTGTGCGGCGCCTGGGCGCTGAAAGGCTTGCTCGAAGCCGGCCTCAAGCCGCAACGCGGCCAACTCACGCTGGCCTTTTGCAACCTGGCCGCGTTTGACCGTTTTGATGCGACCAGCCACGACGCCTCGCGTTTTGTCGATGAAGACCTGAACCGGCAATGGCTGGTCGAACGTATTGATAGCGGCAACACGCGGGAGCGCCGCCGCGCCGCCGAGCTGCGGCCGTTTATCGAGCGTGCCGACTGGCTGCTCGATCTGCATTCCATGCACGAACGCGCCGCGCCGCTGCTGCTGGCCGGCATGCAGGCGCGCAACCTGGAGCTGGCCAAAGCCCTGCGTGCGCCCGAATACATCGTGGTCGATGCCGGCCACAAGGACGGCGTGCGCATGCGCGACTTCGGCCGTTTCGGCGAACTGGCGCCTGAGGGCGCGGCTGCGGACACGAGATCACTGCTGCTGGAATGCGGTTTTCATGGCGACGTCATCAGCCGCACCGTGGCTTACGACATGTGTGCACGTTTCCTACGCGCCGCCGGCACGCTGGATGCCGAGGCTTTGCAACAAGCTCTGCCGGGCTGGCTGCAAGCCGATGCGCCGTGCCAGTGGGTGCTGGATGTCACCGGCCCGGTGGTGGCCAGCAGTGAACACTTCCGCTTCACCGAACCTTTCCAGGGCCTGGAGCTGATCGCCAAGGCCGGCACCGTGATCGGCTGGAATGACGCAGAACCCGTGACCACGCCTTATGACGACTGTGTGTTGGTGATGCCTTCGGTGCGCCAGGCGCGCGCCGGTGTCACCGTTGTGCGTTTCGCCTGCCGCCGCCCCTTGCGAACGTAAAAAAGCCCCGCACTGCGGGGCTTTTTTTGGTCTGTAGTCGCTACTTTGTTGATAGCTGATTGCGCCCGTGTTGATTGGGCTAGAGGCCGATTTGGCGCCTAATTGACGACGGTGAAGCGGCGCTGCAGATGGCGCGGCTGCTTCCCGGCGTCGGCTCGCAGGGCGGCGATGTGGTGGCGACGGATGTGGTGGCGACGGATGTGACACTTTTCGCGTGGGCGGGGCCACTTTTCGGAGACCCGGTTCGCTGCGAGGATGCGCAAAGGGCGAGGTGAACTTCGCTGTCCCGGCCGCCCACCCGGATGAAGAGACCCGCGACTGCTTTCAGGTCGCGGCGCATACATCGGGGAACGCATTGGAAATTTTTCCGGTGAACCCCACAGGGCGAATTCGGCATCATTCATTGGCGCCATGCCACAGGTTCAGCGAGCGGCAGTTTCGGTGCTCCAATCCAGGCTTGGAAATTTCCCCAGGGCGCCTAATCTTGACAAGCCACTTGAGCGCAACCAATCCTGAAGCTTCCCGGTAAGTTTCGGATCACCCATCACTTTGACATCACCGTGCCGCACCGAATCACGAAACCCTTGCTGGCAAGTCCAAATGCCGGTCATCGTCTTCAGTGAGCACCTGATAACAATATCGACACTGTGGCCCGTGTCAGTCAGGCATAAATCAATCTCACCATTTTCCGAAATCAGCCACCAGTCTTGAGCCCCGACGGGTGCATCGGGATACTCAAACTGGACGACGATACGATTCTGTGGAAAAACTGTCGGATCTATGCTTCGACGCATGTCCCACATCAACAAGCCGGGATCCAGATCTGCATCGTTCAAATTGGAACGAACCCAACGATGGCCCCATACACCTAGCAACTCGACGATCGGGCGCAGCTCCAGTCCGGCAGGCGTCAGCATGTAAGCGTGTTTGTCGCTGTTCCCGTCATGTGCTATCAGCCCGGCCTTTGTCAACTGCCTGAGCCGCGTGGAAAGCAGTGTCGGCGACATCAAGGGGGCGCCCCTTTGCAACTCATTGAAACGCGTACTGCCAGCGAGCAGTTCGCGCACGATGATCAGGGTCCAACGTTCGCACAGCAGTTGGGTTGCCTGCGCCAAGGGACAGAACTGCCCGTAGGGCTTCATCACATCTCCTCCAGGTCGGAACACCAGATCAATGGAACGCCGTTGGCGCTACAGATTTTGTACTGGTGGGGTCCGGAAATCGATCGTACGCTAACCCGGCTCCCATTGTCTACAAGACGATCGGAGCATTGATCCTCAACTAAATTGGAGATGAATATGACGACCACCCTTTTTGACAGGCTTGGCGGAACGCATGGCATTACTAAACTAGCGCACGATTTAGTGGATCTTCATTTGGAAAACAAGGCCATTTCCACCCGATTCGCCGAATCCGATGTACCTGCATTGAAGCATGCGGCTGCGACGTTCTTTATTTCCGGAACAGGGGGACCCAACGTCTACAAGGGCAAGGACATATTGGCGGCGCACAAAGGCATGAATATCTCGGCTACCGAATTCATGGCGGTGCTGGACGATGCTTTGTCTGCCATGGGGAAAAATGACGTCGGTCAACGCGAACAAGAGGAGGTGCTGTTTATTTTTTACAGCATGCGGCCGCAAGTCGTTCTTGTTTGATCAAGATAGCAAATTTTCATCTGATTTGTCATCCGGAATCACGGGCGTATCACACAGCGTTTGTTGCGCTCCATGATGACACCTCCGACGCGGCGTGCGATTGCGACCAAACGCCATCTTTTAGACCTTTTTAGGAAGCGCGCTTTCAGCCTGAAGCTGCCGGCCTCCTGGCGCTTGGGCGCGGCCCAAGCGCTGTGCGCGCAAACCGTCCAGGCCGGCGGCACGCCGTTCGGGCTGAGCTTGGCCTGTCCTGAACTTGTCAAAGGGTCGAAGCCAGTACAAGCTTGCAGGCCCGTGGTTCTTCCCACAAGCCGGGACTCGCCCCGGCGGGCGACTCACTTTGCTTTTGCTTCGCCAAAAGAAAGTAAGCAAAGAAAAGGCGACCCGCAGTCAGGGCCGCTGCGCGGTGCCTTGCGCTGCTCGGAGGAGACGGAAATTTCAGAAACTAGTCTGCTGCGCAGCCGTCGGACATCTGAAATTTTGATCCGTCCCCTCCTGCGCTGCTCAGCCCTGCCAGGACGGGCTTTGGGGACGAATACAAATGCGGGAAACAAATACGGAGAGAAGAGACTGTCATTCATCTACCCCAGCGCAGCACACACGGCCAAATGAAGTACCCCTCCATCGCCCAGCGGGGCGAGGGCAGGGGTTAGAGGTGGGAGTGGGGAGTCAGACCTACTGCCAAACGCAGACCACGGACGCAGCGTGACGCCTGCAATCACTTGTCTTTTAATGGGCGACGGTGAAGCGCTTTTGCACATGCCGCGGCTGTTCGATCTCATCAACAATGGCCACCGCCAGGTCGGCCACTGAAATACCGGCGGGCTGCTCACCCAGGCCGGGCAGCAGGTTGTCCGCTCCCAGACGGTACTGGCCAGTGCGCACGCCCGGTGCCAGGCCAATCGGTGGCGAGACAAAACTCCAGTCCAGCGTGGTCTCCAACTTGATCAGGTTCAGCGCTTCGCGTGCCGCCAGCGCGGCCTGTTTGTAGGCGGCCGGAAACTCCGGCGTGTCCACCAGTTGCAGGCCGGGCGCCACCAACAGGCTGCCCGCGCCGCCGACCACCAGCAGGCGTTTCACCCCTGCAGCTTTGGTGCCGGCGGTGATCGCCTGGCTGCCTTGCAAAAACAAGTCGTGAATTTTCGGCTCGCTCCAGCCCGGGTTGTAGGCGCTAATCACCGCGTCGTGGCCGGCCACGGCTTGCGCGACCTGGGCTGCGTCCAGCACGTCGGCCTTCACCACCGTCAGGCCGGCTTGCGGCGCCAGTTTGGCGGGGCTACGGGCCAGCACGGTGACCTGGTGGCCGCGGCCGAGTAATTCGGGAAGGATGGCCGAGCCGACAAAACCGGTGGCGCCTATCAGTGCGATGTTCATGGCAATCTCCTGCAAATGAAAGAAGCCTCTAGTTTGAGGACTTCACAAGCGCTTGAATAGACGGTTTATTTCGCTAATACTATGAAGTAGAGCTAACTAATCACCCTTGTATCCATGGACCAACTCAGACGTATGGCGATTTTTGCCGAAGTCGTGGCCGCCGGCTCCCTGAGCGCGGCGGCGCGCCAGCTGGGCATGACGCCTTCGGCCGTCAGCCAGCATTTGCGCCAGCTGGAGCAGGCCCTGGGGCTGGCCTTGTTACACCGCTCGACGCGGCGGCTCAGCCTGACCGAGGCCGGCGAGCGTTACCACGCCGGTTGCGCCGCCATGGTGGCGGCGGCACGTTCGGCCGAGCAGGCACTGGCCCGCCTGCGGGACGAACCCGAGGGCGAGTTGCGCCTGGCTGCGCCCATGGGTTTTGGCGGCCTGCTGGCCCAGGCGCTGGCGCCGCTGCGCCGTTATCCCAAACTCCGGCTGCAACTCTTGCTGGATGACGTGGTGATTGATTTGATAGAGGTCCGGGTGGATATCGCCTTACGCGTCGGGGCGCTGGCTGATTCCACCCTGGTGGCACGCAAGCTGGGCAGCATGGCGCGGCAGTTGTGCGCCTCACCGGCCTACCTGGCCGAGCGTGGTTGGCCGGCGCATCCGCAAGAGCTCTTGCAACATGACTGGCTGGGTGGCAAACCCGGCAGCACCGGGGCGGAAATCCTGGAGTTGCAAAACCCCGGTGGTGAACGCGAAATCTTGCGCCTGGAGGCCAGGGTGCAGGCCTCGCAGGTGACAGCCTTGCATGCGCTGTGTGTGGCGGGCTGGGGTCTCAGCGTGGTGGTGAGCGAGGACGATCGCCGGGCGCTGGCCGACGGGCGTTTGTTGCCGGTGCTGCCGGGCTGGCGGCTGGACGATTTGCCGGTGTATGCGGTGACCCCCAGGCGCGGCGAACAGCCGGCCAAGGTGCGCCACACGCTGGACCTGCTGGCGCATTATTTCGGCCAGGCGAACGGTCAGCCGGCGGCGTCCTGAGGAAGCCCCTGGCGGCAGGAGGCCGCGCCCGCCGCAGTAAGATGAATTTTCTGCCGCACGCAGGCGCGGCAGCACGGAGACGCAGATGGACCCCAGGGCCAGCAGTGGCAAGACCGCTTTTGTGTTTGCCGGCGGCGGCAGTTTCGGCGCGATTCAGGTCGGGATGTTGCATGCGCTGGTGGCCCACGGCGTCGTGCCCGATCTGGTGGTGGGCGCCTCGGTCGGCGCCATCAACTGTGCGTATTTCGCCGGCCATCCGACCTTGGCCGGGGTCACGCAGCTGGAGCAGCTCTGGTGCCAGCTCAAACGCCGCACGATTTTCCCCATGACCTTCAGCCGCATCGCCGGCCTGTTTTCACGCTCGCCTTCGCTGGTCGATGCCAGTGGCTTGCGTGACTTGATCGCCCAGCATTTGCCTTTCAATCTGCTGGAGCAGGCGGCGCTGCCTGTGCATGTGGTCGCCACCGGGCAGTTGCATGGCAACCCGGTCTGCCTGTCGTCCGGTCCGGCGGTGGAGGCCATCCTGGCCAGTTGTGCGATCCCGGCGATTTTTCCGCCGGTGCTGATCGGCGCTGACTACCTGATCGACGGCGCGATTGCCAGCAACACGCCGGTCACCACGGCGGTGACGCTGGGCGCGACCCGGCTGATCGTGTTGCCCACCGGTTATGCCTGTGCCTTGAGCGCGCCGCCAGCCAGCGCCATCGCCAGCGCCTTGCATGCGCTGAACATGTTGATTGCGCACCAGCTGGTGCAAGACCTGGAGTTGCTGGCCGATCGCTACGAGGTCTTGACGGTGCCGCCGCTGTGCCCGTTGTCGGCCTCGGCCTACGATTTTTCGCGTGCCCACGAACTGATAGACCGGGCCAAACACAGCACCCGGCATTGGCTGGAAAAGGGGGGCTTGTTGCAGCCACGTATCCCCGGCGCGCTGCGCCCGCACGTGGACTGAGCCCGCCCTTGAAACGGCTAACGACGTCGGAACAATCCGCCCAGCATCACGCAGCCCAACGCGGCCACCACCAGCGCCACCCCGGCCCATTGCCAGGGCGTGACCGTTTCCCCGAGGATGCCCATGCCGGCCGCCAGCCCGACCACGGGCACACCCAGGCTGAAAGGCGCGACACGGTTGGCAGGGTGGCGCTTGAGCAGCCCGGTCCACAAGGCGTAAGCCGTGATGGTGGCGACCCAGCCCAGATAAGCCGCCGAGGCCCAACTGCGCCAGGGCGCATTGACCCATTCCCAGCGCGTGGCGGCCGGGTCGAAAACCAGGGTCATTAAGACAAAAGGAAGAATCGGCACCAGGCTGCTCCAGACCACAAAACCCAGGGCATCGAAGTCGCTGCTGGCTTGCTGGGCCTTGCGCGCCACGATGTTGGAGGCGGCCCACATGGCGGCCGAGCAGAGGTTGAGCACCAGCCCCCAGACCGTGGTGGCGGGCGCCGCGCCCGGTGCGGCGTAGTTCATGCCAAAACAGCACAGCCCCAGCGCCGCCAGCAGCAGCCCGAGTTGCAGCGGCCGGCTGGCGCGTTCACGCAGCAACACAAAACCAAACAGCGCGGTAAAAAACACCTGGGTCTGCATCAGCACCGAGGCCAGCGCCGCCGTCATGCCGACACGCAAGGCCGAAAACAGGAAGCCGAATTGCCCCACACCTTGCGCCAGGCCATACAGCAGCACCCACTTCCAGTGCAGCCGCGGTGCTTTCACGATGAAGACCAGCGGCAAGATGGCAAACACATAACGCACGGCGCCGAGCTGGAAGGGCGTGAAGTCCTGCAGCGCGAACTTCATCGCGACAAAATTCGAGCCCCAGATCACCACCACCGCGAGGGCGGCGGCATAGTCACGGGTACTGAAACGGGCCGGTGTTTGTGTCACTGCGCAGCGGGCGCGACGCCGGAAAGTCGCTGGTGCGTCGCGGATCGGGCTGCAGAGAACGGGGCGGTAGCGGGCATGGATGTCCTTGTTTGCTATCTATTTGATAGCTTCTAGCGCATATGGGTCAAGGGCTGGAGCCCTATTTTTCTTAAGAATGGGCGCCTCAAATGCCAGGCTGGGTCGCGCGGGCCGCATCCAGATGCGCCTTGACCCGTTGCGCCAGCGCAATGTCGCCGGGTGTTTCGGGCAACCAGGTCTGCACCGGAATGGTCTGCCCATCCGGCTCCACCGCCACAAACACCACCAGGCATTCGGTGATCACCGCCATCTGGCCGGTTTTCATGTCGCCGGCGCGCACCTCGACCGCGATGTTCATGCTGGTGCGGCCGGTGTAAGCCAGCCGCGCTTCAACTTCCACCAGGTCACCAATCATGATGGGGCGCTGAAAACGGATGCTGCCCACGGACACCGTGACGCAATAACGTTTGGCCCAACGGGTGGCGCAGGCGTAACCGGCCTCGTCTATCCATTTCATGACGGTGCCGCCATGCACCTTGCCGCCAAAGTTGACGGTGCTGGGTTCGGCCAGAAAACGCAGGGTGATGGAGGACATGAAAAGCCTTGCTAGCTTGTTGTGAGCGTGGAGGGTGTGCCTGGAGAATTATCCGGCAAGCGGGTTCAGGTGCGCGCCGGTTTTTCTTCCTTGGTCACCAGCCAGATGCCCCAGCAGACCAGCAGCAGCGCTGCGGCGTTTTTCCATTCTAAAAAACGCTCGTCCAGGAACAGCGCCGACAGCAAGGTGCCAAACACCGGGATCATGAAGTTGAACACGGTGATCATGCTGACCTTGTTGTACTTGAGCAAAATCGTCCACAGCGAAAAAGCCGCGGACGACAGCAGCACCAGGTAAACCATCAAGGCGATGGATTCGAGTGTGAAGCCGGTCAGCGAACCGCCGGTGGCAAAACCAATCAGCAGCAAGGCCAGGCCGCCTATGGCCAGTTGCCAGCCGGTCAGCACCACCGAGTCCACATGTTGCGACACTTTTTTGCCGTAGATGCTGGCGGCCGACAACACAAAAGCCGCGATCACGACGAAACCTTCGCCTAGCAAGCTGAAGTCAAAGCTCAAGAGCCCATCGCTGAAGTTGACCACCATCACGCCGACAAAACCGACCACACAGCCCAAGACCTTGTTGAAACTGAGCCTGTCGTTTTTGTAGATGTAGTGGGCCAGCAGCACGCTGAAAAAAGTGCCGGTGGCGTTCATGATGGAGCTTTTCACGCCGGTGGCATAGGCCAGGCCGATGTAGAAAAACACATATTGCACGCTGGTCTGGGTCAGGCCCAGCAGCGTGATCTGGCCGAAGGTGCGCCCGCTGAGCCGGAACACCGGCCGCTGGCTCAGGGCCGCAAACACCAGCAGCAGCAGGCCGGCAAAAACAAAACGCCAGCCCGCAAACACCAGCTTGGACGGAATGTCGTTGGCGGCAATGTGAAACAAGGCATAGCCGTTTTTGATCGCCGGGTAGGCGCTGCCCCACAGCAGGCAACACAGCGAAGCCAGAAGAAAAACCACCTTGCGGTGGGTGAAAAACGAAGAGCTGCGCACAAGCCATCCTGTGAAAAACGATGCGCCTGACGCGCGAGTGAAAAAGAAAATGCCCTGCCGCAGCTCAGAGCAGGCGGGCCAGGTAACGCCCGGTGTGGCTGGCCGGGTTGGCCGCAATGTCTTCCGGCGTGCCCACCCCCACCACCGTGCCGCCGCCATCGCCGCCTTCCGGGCCCATGTCGATCAGCCAGTCGGCGGTTTTGATCACGTCCAGGTTGTGTTCGATCACCACAATCGTGTTGCCGGCATCGCGCAACTGGTGCAAGACCTTGAGCAGCAGAGCGATGTCGGCAAAATGCAGGCCGGTGGTCGGCTCGTCCAGGATGTACAAGGTGCGGCCGGTGTCGCGTTTGGAGAGTTCCAGCGCGAGTTTGACCCTTTGCGCCTCGCCGCCCGAGAGTGTGGTCGCCGCCTGACCGAGCTTGATGTAACTCAGGCCCACATCGAGCAAGGTATGTAACTTGCGCGAAATGGTCGGCACGGCCTTGAAAAACTCGGCCGCCACCTCAACCGTCAGGTCCAGGATCTGCGCGATGTTTTTGCCCTTGTACTGCACCTCCAGCGTCTCGCGGTTGTAACGCATGCCTTTGCAAATATCGCAGGGCACATAGACGTCGGGCAAAAAGTGCATTTCCACCTTGACCACGCCGTCGCCCTGGCAAGCTTCGCAGCGGCCACCGGCCACGTTGAAGGAAAAACGCCCGGGGCCGTAGCCGCGTTCACGCGCGCTGTTCATCTCGGCCATCAACTCACGAATCGGTGTGAACAAGCCGGTGTAGGTGGCCGGGTTGCTGCGCGGTGTGCGGCCAATCGGCGACTGGTCCACGTTGATGACCTTGTCGAAATGTTCTATGCCTTCAATCGCTTCATGCGGCGCCGGTTCTTCATGCGCGCGGTACAGGGTGCGCGCCACGGCTGCATACAAGGTGTCGTTGACCAGGGTCGACTTGCCCGAGCCCGACACGCCGGTGACACAAGTCAGCAAGCCCACGGGAAACTCGACACTGACGTTTTTCAGGCTGTGGCCACTGGCATTGACGACGCGGATAGCCTGCATGTCGCCTTGCGTGAGCAAATGCGCGGCTTCGCGTGCGGCGCGTTTCACGCCGGCTGCGCTGGGCGCAAATTTGGACGGTTTGGCCGGGTCGCGAAAAGGGGCTTGCACCACCGTCGGCAGCCAGGGCGTGCGCTGGCTGGGCACGGCAATTTTCAGGGTCTGCGCCAGGTATTGGCCGGTCAGCGAATTCGGGTTGTCCCGCACGTCTTCAAACGTGCCTTGCGCCATCACACGCCCGCCATGCACGCCGGCGCCTGGGCCCATATCTATCACATGGTCGGCGGCACGGATCATGTCTTCGTCGTGTTCAACCACCAGCACGCTGTTGCCGATGTCGCGCAAATGTTTGAGCGTGCTGATCAGCCTGTCGTTGTCGCGCTGGTGCAGGCCGATGCTGGGTTCGTCCAGCACATACATCACGCCGGTCAGGCCGGAGCCGATTTGTGAGGCCAGACGGATGCGCTGCGACTCGCCGCCCGAGAGTGTCTCGGCGCTGCGGTCCAGGCTCAGGTAGTTCAGGCCCACGTCGTTGAGGAACTTCAGGCGCAGGCCGACCTCGCGCACCACCTTGCCGGCAATTTCGGCCTTGGCGCCTTCCATGACCAGGGTGTCGAAGTAGTCGAAACTTTCGCGCAGGGTGGCGCTGCTGATTTCGAAAATCGCCTTGCGGCTGGTGGGCCCGCCGACGGCCTCGGGTGCACTCACCAGGTAGACATGGCGGGCTTCGCTGCGCAGGCGTGTGCCCCGGCAGTCCGGGCAGGGTTGCACGCTGCGGTAACGCGAGAGTTCTTCACGTACCACGGCCGAGTCGGTTTCGCGGTAACGCCGCTCGAAGTTGGTGATCACGCCTTCAAACACATGTTTTTTGCTGACTTTTTTGCCGGCGCTGGCGCCCGAATCCATCACATAACTGAACTTGATTTCTTCCTCGCCCGAGCCATGCAAGACCACCTGGCGCACGTCCTCGGACAGGTTTTCAAACGCCGTGTCGATGTCGAACTTGTAATGTTTGGCCAGGCTTTCCAGCATGGCGAAGTAATAACCGTTGCGTCGGTCCCAGCCTTTGACCGCGCCGCTGGCCAGGCTTAGCGATGGAAAAGCCACGACCCGTGCCGGATCGAAAAAGTCGCGGTGGCCCAAACCGTCGCAGCTCGGGCAGGCGCCCACCGGCGAGTTGAAGGAAAACAGGCGCGGCTCCATCTCGCTGAGCGAGTAGCTGCAGATGGGGCAGGAAAACTTGGCGCTGAACAGATGTTCCTTGCCCGAGTCCATTTCCATGGCCAGCGCTTTGCCGTCGGCCAGGCGTAACGCGGCTTCAAAACTTTCGGCCAGGCGTTGCTGCATGTCGGGCCGCACCTTGAGGCGGTCTATCACCACGTCGATATTGTGTTTTTCGGCTTTTTTGAGTTTGGGCAGTTCGTCAAACTCATAAGCCTGGCCATCAACGCGAAAACGCACATAACCCTGGGCCTGCATCTCGGCAAACAGCTCGACAAACTCGCCCTTGCGCTCGCGCGCCACCGGCGCCAGGATCATGAGTTTGGTGTCTTCCGGCAAGGCCAGCACATGGTCCACCATCTCGCTGACCGTTTGCGCCTGCAGCGGCAGATCATGTTCGGGGCAATAGGGCGTGCCGGCGCGCGCAAACAGCAGGCGCAGGTAATCGTGGATTTCGGTGACCGTGCCCACGGTGGAGCGCGGGTTGTGGCTGGTGGCTTTTTGCTCGATGGAAATCGCCGGCGACAGGCCCTCGATCAGGTCCACGTCGGGCTTGTCCATCAGCTGCAAAAACTGGCGTGCGTAAGTGGACAGGCTTTCCACATACCGGCGCTGGCCCTCGGCGTACAAGGTGTCAAACGCCAGGCTGGATTTGCCCGAGCCGCTCAGGCCGGTGATCACCACCAGCTGGTTGCGCGGGATGTCCAGGTCTATGTTTTTGAGGTTGTGCGTGCGCGCCCCGCGGATGCTGATGCGCTGCGCCGCCAAGGCCTGGGCCAGGTAGCGGCTCTGATCGGGTTCGGTCACAGTCCGGCCGTCTGCGGCTGCGGGAGCGAGGTATTGGCCGTCGGTAGAAGAGTTCACTGTGTTGGGGCGCCGCAAAACCCACCATCATAGACGGATGTGCGTTTTTTGGCAGGTCAGTCGCCGGTGGCCTTGCCATGGGGTTTGGGGCCGGCCGGCTGGCTGTCAAAGCCCCAAGGCCAATTCAAAGACAATAGACGTTTTGCCCGCTGGCGCCCGCCGCGTACACCTAACCAGCTCCATCCCTTGACCGTGCCTGCCGCTCCCTCCGCCCCGCCTTCCTTTCCCATGACTGCCACCGAGCGGCGCGCCAGCGTGTCGCTGGCCTCGATTTTTGCGCTGCGCATGCTCGGCTTGTTTCTTGTGCTGCCGGTGTTTGCGCTGGAAGCGGCACGTTACCCGGGAGGTGACGACCCGGCGCGTGTGGGCTTGGCGATGGGGATTTACGGCCTGACGCAGGCCTTGTTACAAATTCCTTTCGGCCTCGCCTCGGACTGGCTGGGCCGCAAAAAGGTGATTGTGGCGGGCCTGGGCCTGTTTGCGATGGGCAGTTTTGTCGCCGCCTGGGCGCCCGACCTGAACTGGCTGGTGGTGGGCCGCTCCTTGCAGGGCGCGGGTGCCATCTCGGCGGCCGTGACCGCGCTGCTGGCCGACACCACCCGCGACGAGGTACGCACCAAGGCCATGGCGCTGATAGGCGCCAGCATCGGCCTGATGTTTGCGCTGTCGCTGGTGCTGGCCCCGGTGCTGGCCGCACATATCGGCCTGGCCGGCCTGTTTGTGCTGACCGGCGGCCTGGCGCTGGTCGGTATGGCCGTGGTGATCTGGTGGGCGCCGCCCGAGCCACTCCAAGCCGTCAACCGGCCGCGCGGCAGCTTGCGCGAAGTCCTGAGCCATGTGGCTTTGTTGCGCTTGAATTTCGGCGTGTTTGTCTTACACGCGGTCCAGCTGGCCATGTGGATGGCGGTGCCGGCGTTGCTGGTGCAGGCCGGACTGGACAAAAACAACCATTGGCAGGTATACCTGCCGGCGGTGCTGGCCTCGTTTCTGGTCATGGGGCTGACACTGTTCCCGCTGGAAAAACGCGGCTACCTGCGCGCCGTGTTCCTGGCCGCCGTGGGGCTGATTGCGCTGGTGCAACTGGGCCTGATGGGCGCGGCCGCGCAAGGCACGCCCAGCCTGGCTTGGCTGGGGGTTTTGTTGTTCCTGTTTTTCTGCGGTTTTAATGTGCTCGAAGCCAGCCAGCCCAGCCTGGCCTCCCGCGTGGCGCCGGCCCATTCGCGCGGCGCGGCGCTGGGTGTTTACAACACCTTGCAGTCGCTGGGTTTTTTTGCAGGGGGCGCTTTGGGCGGCTGGCTGGCCAAAACCGCCGGCGCGCAAGCGCTGTTTGCCGGCTGCACTGTATTGACCTTGTTGTGGCTGCTGGTCGCCTGGCCGATGCGGGCGCCGGGCCGGCATGCGGTGGCGCTGGCTTCCAGCCCGGCTGGTGCGGGAACGGCCCAGCCAGTTAAACTGTGAAGATTAGGAGTACATGCCATGGCATCCGTCAATAAAGTCATTCTCGTCGGCAATCTCGGCCGCGACCCCGAAGTTCGTTACCTGCCCAGCGGCGACGCTGTGGCCAATATCGCCATTGCCACCAGCAGCAAATACAAAAACAAGGCCGGTGAAATGGTCGAAGAGACCGAATGGCACCGCGTCAGCTTTTTTGGACGGCAGGCCGAAATCGTTGGTGAGTACCTGAAAAAAGGCCGTTCTGTCTATATCGAAGGGCGCCTGAAAACCCGCAAATACACCGACAAAGACGGTGTTGAAAAATACGCGACCGACATCGTCGCCAGCGAAATGCAGATGCTGGGCGGCCGCGAAGGCATGGGTGGCCCCGGTGGAGAGGGCGGCAGCGAGGGCGGCGAACCCCGCCAGTACGCGCCGCGTCCGCCAGCCGCCGCCCCACGTGCGCCCGCCGCTGCGCCGCGCCCGCCCGCACAGCCCAAAGCCGCCAGCGGCTTTGACGACATGGACGACGACATTCCGTTCTGATTCTTTCACGCAACGCTTTTGTTCACTGCTGTCCCTGTTTGCAGGCGCGGGCGGTCTCAGCGGCGTTTTGTTGACTAGTATCCAAGCTTGCCAACCTAGGGAGTCCGTGGCCATGCGCCTGAATAACAACAAAAATACAGCGCGGGCGCCCCGCTTGCGAACCTGGCTGGGCTCGGCCTTGCTGGCGGCCGGCGGCCTGGCTTGGGCGCCGGCACAGGCCAACACCGACCCCCTCAGTGACCTGCTCAGCACGCCCGGTAGCGCCGGTTTGGGGCTGGTCGTGCGTGCCGAGCAGTCGCCCTATGTGGGCGGCGGCACGCGTTACGACCTGTTGCCGCTTTACCTCTACGAAGGTGACCGCCTGTTTCTGCACGCCAGCCGTGTTGGCGTGAAACTGTTCAAGGACGAGACACATCGTGTGGATTTGTTCCTTGACCAGCGTTTCGAGGGTTTGACCAAAGACCAGATGCCGACCAGCCTGGCCGGCATGGCCGAGCGCGGCGCCGGCCTGGATGCCGGCGTGTCTTACCGCTACCGCCAGCCCTGGGGGACGGTGCAGGCGGAGTTTTTGCATGACGCTGGCGGTTTTTCCAAGGGCAACGAGGCACGTCTGTCCTACGCCTACGACTGGCGTTCCGGCCGCTTGGCCTTGCGCCCCAGCCTGACGGTGTCGGCGCGTGACGCCAAACTAAATAACTACTACTACGGCGTGCGGCCCGGCGAAGCCACTTCCGCGCGGCCGGCCTACGAGCCGGGCAGCGGCATCAACACCAGCGTGGGCCTGTATGCCACTTACGAGGTGAGTGAGCGCTGGCGTCTGCTGGGTGGCGTGAGTTGGACCGCACTGGACAGCAAGATCAAAACCAGTCCCATCGTGCAGAGAGGGACGCAGACCGTGCTGTTTTTGGGCGCCGCCTACGATTTCGGCAGCCCCCAGCGGACCTGGGCCGGAGAAAGCTCGCCGACCTATCTGAAGGTCTTGTACGGCAAATCGACGGAAGACGGCTGCCACCTGGTCAAGATCGTGACCCTGCGTTGTGCCTCGACGGCCAAGGTCAATTCAACCCAGATCGCTGGTGTGCAGATCGGCAAACCTTTCATCGAAAAGCTCAACGGCTGGCCGGTGGATATTGTGGGTTACGTCGGTCTGCTGCAGCACGATGACCGCGGGTTGGCGACCAACGGCCTGCAACTGGATGCTTTCATGAAAGCCTATTATTCCGGCTTCCCCTGGAATGACCGGGTCAAGACCCGGCTCGGCCTGGGGGTGGGCTTGTCGCTGGCACAACGCGTGCCTTACAGCGAGGCCAGCAGCCAGGCGGAACGCAACCGCTCGACTTCGCGGCTGCTGAACTACCTGGACCCGAGCATTGACTTCAGCGTGGGCGACCTGCTGGGCAGCCGCCGCCTGAAAGACACCTACCTCGGCTTTGGCGTGTCGCACCGCTCCGGCATTTTTGGCGCCTCGCGTCTGCTGGGCAATGTCAACGGCGGCTCCAACTACATCTACACCTACCTGGAAACGGTGCTTTAGGGCCGAAGGCGGGTCGCAGTTGCTATTTAATTGATAGCTGTTTGCGCCCGCCGGTCAAGGGATAGAAGCCGATTTGGCTTAAGAAAAGGCCAAAAAACCGGGTTTAGAGCAGGTTCTGCACATTGCTGGCGGTAATCACGCCGCCGCCCAGGCAAACCTCGCCCTGGTACAACACGGCCGACTGGCCCGGCGTCACGGCCCATTGCGGCTGCTCAAACGACAACTCGGCCTGGGTCGCGGAGGACGCGACCAGGGTGCAAGCGGCATCGGCCTGGCGGTAACGGGTTTTGGCGGCCATCGCTCCCTCGGCGGGCGGTGTGCCGGCGACCCAGCTGCAATCCTGCGCCTGCAGCACCGTTGACAACAACCAGGGGTGGTCGTGGCCTTGTACCACCCACAAGGTGTTGCTGGCCATGTCCTTGCGCGCCACAAACCAGGGCTCGTGTTCGCCCACGCCGCGCTGGCCCAGGGCCTGCACCGCCTTGAGTTCGGCGCCGCGCGCTTTCACGCCGCCTATGCCCAGGCCCTGGCGCTGGCCCAGGGTGTAAAAGCTCAGGCCCACATGTTCGCCCAGCACCCGGCCCTTGTCGTTTTTGATGGGTCCCGGCGCCTTGGCGATGTAGCGGTTCAGGAAATCGCGAAACGGCCGCTCACCGATAAAACAGATGCCGGTCGAGTCTTTTTTCTTGGCGTTGGGCAAGCCGATTTCGTCGGCGATACGTCGCACCTCGGTCTTGTGCAACTCACCGACCGGGAACAGGGTTTTGGACAGCTGGGCCTGGTTCAGGCGGTGCAGAAAATAACTTTGGTCCTTGGCCGGGTCCAGGCCCTTGAGCAACTCATGCAGGCCGGTGGCCTCGTTGTGGCGCACACGGGCATAGTGGCCGGTGGCGATTTTTTCGGCGCCCAGGCGCATCGCGTGGTCCAGAAAAGCCTTGAACTTGATCTCGGCGTTGCACAGGATGTCGGGGTTGGGGGTGCGGCCGGCCTGGTATTCGCGCAAAAACTCGGCAAACACCCGGTCCTTGTAATCGGCGGCGAAGTTGACATGTTCGATCTCGATGCCGATCACGTCGGCCACGGCGGCGGCGTCGACAAAGTCGATGTTGGACGAGCAGAACTCGCTGTCATCGTCATCTTCCCAGTTTTTCATGAAGATACCGATGACCTCGTGGCCCTGCTGTTTGAGCAGATGCGCCGTCACCGCCGAGTCCACACCGCCACTTAAACCGACCACAATGCGTTGTTTTTGCATCGCAGGATTTTAGGCGGGCGGCCTGAACCGGGACGTTTCAGGGTTTTGTATCGTAAACGCTGGGGTCGGTGGTGACGAGGTCCAGCGGGTAACGTTTGCCGGCCAGGTAGTCTTCCATGCAGGTCAGCAGCAGCGGGCTGCGGTGTATGTGCGCACAAGCCCGGATCTCTTCGGGGCTGAGCCACAAGGCGCGCACAATGCCGTCGTCCAGGGCTTGGCCGATCACCTCGTCGCCCAGGGTGCCGCAAAAGGCAAAGCGCAAATAGGTGACGTCCAGCGGGATGTCCTGGCCGGGCACCGGCCGCTCGAAACGCGACATATAAATGCCGGTCAGCGCATCGGGCCTGAAGTGAAACGCGGTTTCTTCCAGCGTTTCCCGCACGCAGGCCTGGGCCGGGCTTTCGCCCGGGTCCAGGTGGCCCGCCGGGTTGTTCAGGCGCAGGCCGTCTTGCGTGTGTTCTTCCACCAGCAGAAATTTGCCCTCCCGCTCGATAATCGCCGCGACCGTGACGTTGGGTTTCCATCGTGTGTTCATCGCTTCATTATCAGCGGCGGCGGGCTCGTACCGGCCTGGTTACCGGGTGGCAAAAAAGATACGAAACTTCATGTAAGCTTGCCGACAGCTTTAATTCCACCCAGAACGACAGACACGCAACGAGGAGACACGCATGCGAATAGGGGTACCGGCCGAAATCACGGCGGGGGAAACACGCGTCGCCGTCACGCCAGAGACGGTTAAAAAACTCAAAGGCCAGGGTCATACCGTCAGCATCCAGTCGGGTGCCGGCGTCGCCGCCAGCGTGCCGGACCAGGCCTATGTCGCCGCCGGTGCCGAGATCACCGATGCCGCCGGTGCCTACGCTGCCGACATCGTGCTCAAGGTGCGTTGCCCGCTGGACAGCGAAATCGGCCTGGCCAAGGCCGGCACCGTGATGGTCGGCATGCTCAACCCCTTTGATGCGACCGGCCTGCAACGTCTGGCCGCTGCCCAACTGACCGCGTTTGCGCTGGAAGCCGCGCCGCGTACCAGCCGCGCGCAAAGCATGGACGTCTTGTCCTCGCAGGCCAACATCGCCGGCTACAAGGCCGTGATGATGGCGGCTGAAAAATACCAGCGTTTTTTCCCGATGTTGATGACCGCCGCCGGCACCGTCAAGGCCGCCCGCGTGGTGATACTGGGCGTGGGTGTGGCCGGCTTGCAAGCCATTGCCACGGCCAAACGCCTGGGCGCCGTGATTGAAGCCAGTGACGTGCGACCCAGCGTCAAGGAACAGGTCGAGTCGCTGGGCGGCAAGTTCATCGACGTGCCTTACGAGACCGACGAAGAGCGCGAAGCCGCGGTCGGTGTCGGTGGTTACGCCAAACCCATGCCACCTAGCTGGCTGGAACGGCAAAAAGCCGAGGTTGCCAAACGCGTGGCCCAGGCCGATGTGGTGATCACCACCGCCTTGATCCCGGGCCGCGCCGCTCCCGTGCTGGTGACCGAAGACATGGTCAAGGCCATGAAGCCCGGTAGCGTGATTGTCGATTTGGCCGCGCCGCAAGGCGGCAACTGCCCGCTGACCGAGCCCGGAAAAACTGTGATCAAACACGGCGTCACCCTGATCGGTGAGACCAATCTGCCGGCGCTGGTGGCGGCCGACGCCAGCGCGCTGTATGCGCGCAACCTGCTGGACTTCCTCAAGCTGATCATCAACAAGGACGGTGCGCTCAACATCGACCTCGAAGACGACATCGTGGCGGCCTGCCTGATGACGCAGGGCGGCGACGTCAAGCGCAAGTAAGCTTTCGCGAAGTTCAAAGAAATCAACCATTTCAGGGGCTGGCGGCCACGCCAGCCCACCAGGAGAAGACCATGGATGCCGTGTCACCCACCATCATCAACCTCATCATCTTTGTGCTGGCCATCTACGTGGGTTACCACGTGGTGTGGACCGTCACGCCCGCCCTGCACACACCGCTGATGGCGGTGACCAACGCCATTTCGGCGATTGTGATTGTCGGCGCCATGCTGGCCGCCGCCTTGACGGTCACGCCGCTCGGCAAAACCATGGGCGTGCTGGCCGTGGCGTTGGCCGCGGTCAATGTGTTCGGTGGCTTTTTGGTCACGCGCCGCATGCTGGAGATGTTCCGCAAGAAAGAAAAGAAAGTCGTCGCCGCTGACGCAGGAGCCGCGAAATGAGCATGAATCTTGTCACGCTGCTGTATCTGGTGGCTTCCGTCTGTTTTATCCAGGCGCTCAAAGGCCTGTCACATCCCACCACTTCGATTCGCGGCAACCTGTTCGGCATGGTCGGCATGGCGATTGCCGTGCTCACCACCGGTGCGCTGATTGTTGAAACCGCCGGCGGCAAGGCCACCGGCATGGTGTATGTGCTGGCCGCGCTGGTGGTTGGTGGCGGCGCGGGCACCGTGATGGCCAAACGCGTCGAGATGACCAAGATGCCCGAGCTGGTGGCTTTCATGCACAGCATGATCGGCCTGGCCGCGGTGTTTATCGCCGTGGCGGCCATGGCCGAGCCCGACGCTTTTGGCATCGTGGCCCATGGCTTGTCGACGGTCGCGATTCCGGCCGGCAACCGGCTGGAGTTGTTCCTGGGGGCGGCGATTGGCGCCATCACCTTCAGCGGCTCGGTGATTGCTTTCGGCAAACTCAGCGGCAAATACAAGTTCCGCCTGTTCCAGGGCGCGCCCGTTACCTTCCCGGGCCAGCACATGCTGAACCTGGTGCTGGGTATTGCGACTTTGGTGCTGGGCCTGGTGTTTATGTTCACCGGCAACTGGACGGCTTTCTTCGCGATGCTGGCGCTGTCCTTTGTGCTGGGTGTGTTGATCATCATCCCCATCGGCGGTGCCGACATGCCGGTGGTGGTGTCCATGCTCAACAGCTATTCGGGCTGGGCGGCGGCCGGTATTGGTTTCTCTCTGAACAACGCCATGCTGATCGTTGCCGGTTCGCTGGTGGGTTCGTCCGGCGCGATCCTGTCTTACATCATGTGCAAGGCGATGAACCGCTCTTTCTTCAACGTGATTCTGGGCGGCTTCGGCGGCGAAGCCGGCACCGCTGTCGCCGGCTCGACCGAGCAGCGGCCGGTCAAGTCGGGCTCGGCCGACGATGCGGCCTACATCCTGAGCAATGCCGAAACCGTCATCATCGTGCCGGGTTACGGTCTGGCGGTGGCGCGTGCCCAACATGCCGTGAACGAGTTGGCCGAAAAACTCATTCACAAAGGTGTCAAGGTCAAATACGCGATTCACCCGGTGGCTGGTCGTATGCCCGGTCACATGAATGTGTTGCTGGCCGAAGCCGAAGTGCCTTACGACCAGGTCTTCGAAATGGAAGACATCAACGCCGAGTTCGGCCAGGCCGATGTGGCCATCATCCTGGGCGCCAACGACGTGGTGAATCCCGCCGCACATGTCAAAGGCAGCGCGATTTACGGCATGCCGATTCTGGAGGCCTACAAGGCCAAGACCGTGATCGTCAACAAACGGTCGATGGCCGCCGGTTATGCCGGCCTGGACAACGAACTGTTCTACATGGACAAAACCATGATGGTGTTTGGCGATGCCAAAAAAGTCATTGAAGACATGGGCAAGGCCATCGAATAATTGGCGTTGCTGGGCTGTCTTGCTGCCAAAAGACCGGAATTAGAGGGATTTCCCCTCTAATTTTCAGGTTTCCTAGGGAAAACGTAATAACCCCGCAGAGGGTGAAGCCATGAAAATCCGTGGCTGATATTCAATCGTAATCTGGAGAAGACAAGCATGACTGTATCCACCGCTGAGCGTCCCTGGCTGAAGGCCTATCCCCCGGGCGTGCCTGCCGACATCGACGCGTCCCAGTACCCGTCGCTGGTGGCGCTGATGGAAGAAAGCTTCCGCAAAAACGGCAGCAGCGTGGCTTACAGCTTCATGGGCAAGGACATCACCTTTGCACAGACCGACAGCCTGTCGCAGGCCTTCGCGGCTTATCTGCAGGGGCTGGGGCTGGTCAAGGGCGACCGCGTCGCCATCATGATGCCCAATGTGCCGCAATACCCGGTGACGGTGGCCGCCATCCTGCGTGCCGGTTTTGTGGTGGTCAATGTCAATCCGCTCTACACCCCGCGCGAACTGGAGCACCAGCTCAAGGACTCCGGCGCCAAGGCGATTGTCATCATCGAAAACTTCGCCAACACCTTGGAGCAGTGCATCGCCAACACGCCGGTCAAACATGTGGTGCTGACGGCCATGGGTGACCAGCTGGGCATGCTCAAGGGCGCCTTGGTCAACTACGTGGTGCGCAATGTCAAGAAAATGGTGCCGGCTTTCAATTTGCCCGGTGCCGTGCGTTTCAACGACGCGGTGGCCCAGGGCACACGCGGCACGCTCAAGCGCCCCGAACTCAAGCCCGACGACGTGGCGGTGCTGCAATACACAGGCGGCACCACCGGTGTCTCCAAAGGCGCGGTGTTGCTGCACCGCAATGTGATCGCCAATGTGTTGCAGTCCGAAGCCTGGAATATCCCGGCCATGGCCAGCATGACGCCGGGTGTGCAGCCCACCTATGTGTGCGCGCTGCCGCTGTACCATATCTTCGCCTTCACCGTGAACATGATGCTGGGCATGCGCACAGGCGGCAAAAACATCCTGATCCCGAATCCGCGCGATCTGCCGGCCGTGCTGAAGGAACTGGCCAAACACAAAATTCACAGCTTCCCGGCGGTCAACACCTTGTTCAACGGCCTGGCCAACCACCCGGATTTCAACACCGTGGATTGGTCGCACCTGAAGGTGTCGCTGGGCGGCGGCATGGCGGTACAAAGCGCGGTGGCCAAGCTGTGGCTGGAGAAAACCGGCTGCCCGATTTGCGAAGGTTATGGCCTGTCGGAAACCTCGCCTTCGGCCAGTTGCAACCCGACCAACAGCAAAGCCTTCACCGGCACCATTGGTGTGCCGATTCCCGGCACGTATTTCAAGCTGCTGGACGATGACGGCAACGAGGTCGCGCAAGGTCAGCCCGGCGAAATCGCCATCAAGGGCCCGCAGGTCATGGCCGGTTACTGGCAGCGCCCTGACGAAACCGCCAAGGTCATGACGCCGGACGGGTATTTCAAATCCGGCGACATCGGCATCGTCGATGAACGCGGTTTTTTCAAGATCGTGGACCGCAAGAAAGACATGATCCTGGTCAGTGGTTTCAACGTCTACCCGAACGAGGTCGAAGACGTGGTCTCCGGCATGGAAGGCGTGATGGAATGCGCGTGTGTCGGTGTGGTCGACGACAAGTCGGGCGAAGCCGTCAAACTGGTCATCGTCAAGAAAAACCCTGACCTGACCGAAGCCCAGGTGCGCGAGTTCTGCAAGGCCAACCTGACCGGCTACAAACAACCCAAGGTGGTGGAGTTCCGCACCGAACTGCCCAAAACCCCGGTTGGCAAAATCCTGCGCCGCGAGCTGCGCGACAAGAAATAAGGCCTGCGAACGCAGACTGGTTCAAGGCGGCTCAGGCCGCCTTTTTCTTTGGGTGGACGTCGTTGTACGGACCATTTCGGGCACACTGGCGGCCATGACTTTCACCGCCATTCTCAGCGCCCTGGCCGAAGAGCAGCAGGGTTTGCTCGAACTCCTGCAACAGCCGCAAAAAATCAATCACGCCGGACGCGATTTCTGGCAAGGCACCTTGCACGGCCAGCCCGTGGTGCTGGCCTTGTCGCGTATCGGCAAGGTCGCGGCGGCCACCACCGCCACCGCGCTGATTGAACGCTTCAAGGTGAGCCGCATTGTGTTCACCGGCGTGGCCGGTGGTTTGGGGGCCGGGGTACAGGTGGGTGACGTGGTGGTGGCCACCGAGTTTGTGCAGCACGACCTCGATGCCTCGCCGATTTTTCCGCGTTACGAAGTGCCGCTGTACGGCCAAAGCCGGTTTGCCTGTGATGCGGCGCTGACCGCCTTGTTGCTGGCGGCGGGCCGGGCGAGTTTGCAAAGCCTGGCGCTGTTGCCGGCGGTGGCCGTCCACCACGGCCTGATCGCCAGCGGCGACCGTTTTGTGTCCGGCGCGCAGGAGGCGCAGACCTTGCGTGAGTCCTTGCAAGGCCAGGGCCACGCGGTGCTGGCGGTGGAAATGGAAGGTGCCGCGGTGGCGCAAGTGTGTTTTGACTACGGCCTGCCTTTTGCCGCGGTGCGCACTATTTCAGACCGGGCGGATGACCAGGCGCATGTGGATTTCCCGGTGTTTGTGCGGGACGTGGCCAGTCTGTATGCGCAGGCCATGGTTAGGCACTTGCTGCAGTCGCTATAAAAACAATAGCTTCTTGCGCCCACCTCATAAGGGCTGGAGCCTTATTTTATTCATAAGTGCGGCCCCAGGCAAGTCGCGAACGCAGCGTGACTCCAAAGGCGCACGCGATGAAAGGCCCTTATTCCATTTCTAATTCGATGCGAGATTAGGCGCGCCTCCGCAGACAGTGCTACAGCACGGCAAGGGGGTGCAACGACATATCGTATTGAAGTAGAAGTGGAATTATTTCAACCAGCCGCGCTTTCTGAAATAAATCATAGGCACCACGGCGCTGGCCGCCATCAGGGCCAGGGCATAGGGGTAACCCAGCGACCAGTCGAGTTCGGGCATGAACTTGAAGTTCATGCCGTAGACGCTGGCAATCAGGGTGGGCGGCAACAAGGCGACGCTGGCCACCGAGAAGATCTTGATGATCTTGTTCTGGTTGATGTTGATGAAACCAACCGTGGCATCCATCAAGAAGTTGATCTTGTCGAACAGGAAAGCTGTGTGTGAATCCAGCGAGTCGATGTCGCGCAGGATCTGCCGCGCTTCTTCAAACTGTTCGGCGTTCAGCATCTTGCTGCGCATCATGAAGCTGACGGCGCGGCGCGTGTCCATCACGTTGCGGCGTATACGGCCGTTCAAGTCTTCGTGGCGGGCGATGGCGCCCAGCACTTCACCGGCCAGGGCGTCGGTCACGTCGCCGGACAAGACCTTGGTGCTGACTTTTTCGAGTTCGTCGTAAATGCCTTCCAGGGTGTCGGCCGAATATTCGGCATCGGCGTCGAACAGCTTGAGCAACACTTCCTTGGCGTCTTCCAGCAGGCCGGGCGCGCGGCGCGCACGCATGCGCAGCAGCCGGAACACCGGCACGTCTTCGTCGTGGATGGAAAACAGCACACCCTTGCTTTTGAGGTTGTCGTTGACCAGGTTCAGGATGAAGGCGACCCGCACGGTGCGGGGTTCGTCCTCGTCGGCAATCAGGAAGTCGGAGCGGATATGTAACTCGCCGTTGTCTTCTTCGTAGAAACGGGCGGACTCTTCAATGTCCTCGTCCATCGCGTCTTCGGGAATCGACAGGCCGTAATACTGCTTGATCCAGCGTTTTTCTTCCAGCGTGGGTGATTCCAGGTCGACCCAGATGGGCTGGAACTTGGAGAGCTCTTCCAGGGATTCGATTTCTTCCTGGAACAGACGCCCGTTGGCGAGCGTGAAAATATTGAGCATGACTGGCTCCCAATCGGTTTGGGGCGCCGGAACCGGGTGTTAACCGGGTGGGGCGGCGGGGGTTGCGGATGGTGGCATCGCTTTCAACCCCGGCAACATCAGTCTGCGGCGTTGAAAGCTAGCGACTGGGGCTGCTTTCCAAGGATTTCTCCATCATTAAGATGGCGTGATTATGGCACCAGCCCGGCTTAAAGCGCCTGTTCCCGGCCCTAAACCAGGCCAAAAAAGGCCAGCAATTCGCCCTTGCGCGCATAGGTATCGCGCTCCCCCAGCGCCATCAGCGCCTTGATAAATCCCGGCTCAAACAACAGGTAGCTGGCCAGGGCCGCGCCGCTCGGGCCGCTCCGCGATCCCAGGGCGCCCAGGCCGGCCATGGCGTTGTAGGTGGCGGCGGGCAGTTCGCTGGCATGGGCCTGGGCCAGTGCGTCCAGCGATTGCGACGGGGCGATCGCCAGCACGTCGACCGGCCGGTAAGGCATCAGGGCAGCCGTTTCGCGTGGCATCTGGCGCAGCGTGTGGGTCACGCGCTGGGCTTGTTCAACATCGGCTTGCAAGGTGTCCTGAAAAACGCTGGCCAGGGCGTGGCCGGCAATCGCGCCCAAGGTGGGCCGGGCCGCAACGGATGGGTTGCCATTGCTCGTCAGGCCGGCGCGTTCCGGCTGGCCGACGCCTATCACCAGGATTTTGTTGGCGCCCAGATGCAGCGCCGACGACAGCGGCGCGCTCTGGCGCATCGAGCCATCGCCAAAATACTCGCGGTGGCCATCGACCCACAACGGCGTGGCGGGGAAAAGAAAAGGAATAGCGCTGGAGGCCATCAGGTGTTCGATGGTGATGGGCTGGAACTCGGCGCGCCGGCCCGGCCGGTCCCACAAACCGCCGCTGTCACCACTTGCGGTTTGGCAAAACGTCCAATGCACACCGCTGGAATAACTCGACGCCGTCACGGCCAGCGCCAGCAGGGTGTTGTCCTGCAGGGCCTGGTCGATGTTGGGCAGGGAGATCACGCGGTGCAAGGTGTTCACCAGCGGCGTGTTGTTCAAAAAAGCCTGCTGTTTGCGCACATGTTGCGACAAGAACAGGGCGGCGGCAATCCGGCTGGAACGTATCCAGCCCGGCACCTTGAGCTGGTAGACCTGCGCCGAACGCAGCGTGGTCCAGAACTCGGCCAGTTGTTCAAACGCGGCCAGGCCTTCACCGGCCCGGCTGGCCAGGTAGCTGGCATTCAGCGCGCCGGCCGAGGTGCCGGCCAGGATCTTGAACGGGAAGGGCTGGGCGCTGTCGCCCTGCAGGCTCAGGATGCGGGCCAGCGCTTGTAAGACGCCGGCCTGGTAGGCGGTGCGTGCGCCGCCACCCATCAGCACCAGCGCGTTCAAGCCTGGGGCAGACATAAAAAGAACTTGGCCTGAGGGAGGTTCATGCGCTGCCCGGGTAGACGTGAGGAAACCGGTCCTGATTCTAGGACCGCAGGGGGTATGGGCCGCGGGACGAGCGCCACTGCCCTGCCAAAGCTTGAGCAAAACAGCAGGCCTTTCGCTGCGGCCTTGGAGTTACTGCAAGCTGCCTTGGGCTGTCGGCTGTTTGTCGGTGACTGCAAAAACACCTTACAAATCAACAACGCTTGCGGCCTGGCCGGCCGCGGTTTTTGGGACTTGCCAGTTCATCAGAAACGGCCGTCAAGCGCCCTTTCAGACCGTTGCATTTTTGTTGCGGCACAGGATTGTTTTTGCCAGGGTTCGGGCGCATAGTGAAAGCAAGAGAGTTGTCCGTCCGCCGCCTTGCACCCTTGCCAAAGCGGTGTTTTTAACCCCCACTCCAGCCATGGAAAAGGAGTCTCTTTATGAATTTGACGATCAGCGGCCACCATCTTGAAGTTACCCCCGCCCTGCGCGGCTATGTGACCAGCAAGCTGGATCGAATTACCAGGCATTTTGATCAGGTAGTAGATGTAAAAGTCCTTTTGACAGTGGACAACATGACGGAGAAAGATAGACGACAGAAAGCGGAGTGCAACGTACGCGTCAAGGGACGTGATCTGTTTGCCGAGAGTTCGCATGCTGATTTGTATGCTGCGGTCGATGAGTTGACCGACAAACTGGACCGTCAGGTCGGGCGTTACAAAACCAAAACCCAGGATCACCACCACGAGACCGTCAAACGGCTGGCGTGATGGGCGGGCGGGATGGTTTTCCCGCCAAAAAATTGAAGCAACATCTGAAAGCCGCCCGGTCAACGAGGCGGCTTTTTTGTGCCCGTGATGCCCCCCTGTTTGCGAAAGTGCATAATTCGGCGACTAAAAGATTGTTATGAACCGTCTTTCGCAAATATTGCCCCCTACCCAAGTGCTGGTGAGTGTTGAAGCCACCAGCAAAAAACGCGCTTTTGAAGAAGCCGGCCTGCTGTTTGAAAATCAGCACGGCTTGAACCGTGCGTTGATCACCGACAGCCTGTTCGCGCGTGAGCGCCTCGGCTCGACCGGTCTGGGCCATGGCGTGGCCATTCCCCATGGCCGTATCAAGGGCCTGAAGGCGCCCATGGCGGCGCTGTTCCAGTTGCGGACCCCGATCGGGTTTGATGCGCCTGACGAGCAGGCGGTGGCTTTGCTGATTTTTCTGCTGGTGCCCGAGGCGGCGACCCAGAAGCACCTGGAAATCCTGTCCGAAATCGCCGAATTGCTCAGCGACAGTGCGCTGCGCGAGCAACTCAAGGCCAGCACCGATGCCGCGGCGCTGCACCAGCTGATCGCCTCCTGGCAGTCCAGCCACGCCGTCAGCCCCTGAACACATGAGCCCGGTTTTTTCGCGGACTAAGCGGGCATGAAGCCTACCGTTGTCAGTGCCGATGTGCTGTTCGAGGATCACCGCGCCGCCCTGAAGTGGGAATGGATTGCCGGCCTGGGCGCTTCGGAGCGACGTTTTGACGAAGTAGCGGTGCGCGCCGCCCGCTCCGGCGCCGACTTGGTGGGTTACCTCAATTACATCCATCCCTATCGCGTGCAGATACTGGGAGAGCGCGAGGTCGCCTACCTGACCAGCGCCAGCCCCGAGGACTGCGCGCGCCGGATTGCGCGCATCGTCACCCTAGAGCCACCGGTGCTGATCATTGCCGACGGCCAGGTCGCGCCCGATACCCTGCTGTCGATGTGTGAACGCGCCCAGATCCCGATGTTTGCGACCAAGGAGTCGGCCGCCTTTGTGATCGACGTGTTGCGGGCCTATTTGTCCAAACATTTTGCCGACCGCACCTCCATGCACGGCGTGTTCATGGACATTCTGGGTGTGGGCCTGATGATTACCGGCGAGTCTGGCCTGGGCAAAAGCGAGCTGGGCCTGGAGTTGATTTCGCGCGGCCACGGCCTGGTGGCCGACGATGCGGTGGATTTGTACCGCATCAACCAGACCACCATCGAGGGCCGCTGCCCGGAACTGCTGCAAAACCTGCTGGAAGTGCGCGGCATCGGCCTGCTCGACATCAAGGCGATATTTGGCGAAACCGCGGTGCGGCGCAAGATGCGGCTCAAACTCATCGTGCACCTGGTACGGCGCGAAACGCTGGAGCGCGAGTACGAACGAATTCCCTATGAGCCGCTGACCCAGGACGTGCTGGGCATTCCGGTGCGCAAGGTGGTGATCCAGGTGGTGGCCGGGCGCAATATCGCGGTGCTGGTCGAGGCGGCGGTGCGCAATGTCATCCTGCAGCTGCGCGGCATAGACACCTACCAGGAGTTTGTCGACCGGCATCGCCAGGCGATGGAGCGGGGCGGCTAGAAACTGGCCCCCACGCTCGCTCACTTCGTGTAGCGCGCTGCCCCACTGGGGGGCTGGCCTTGTTTGGGACGGCCCAGCGCTGCGGCCGGTGGCCCCGTACTCGCTATCGAGTTGATAGCTGCTTGCGACCGTCCATCAAGGGCTAGGGCCCTATTTCCCTTAAGGTTTTGCTAGAAAGCTGGCCGTCAGGCCGTTTTATCCATGGTGCCGCGGCGAGGTCGGCCGGTTCGGGCACTTGTCCTTGGTGCAGTTGGCGTACATCGACAGCGAGTGGTCGGCAATCGCAAAACCCTTGGCCTTGGCGACCGCGTGTTGGCGTTTTTCAATTTCCGCGTCGTAAAACTCTTCGACCTTGCCGCAATCCAGGCACACCAGGTGGTCGTGGTGCTGGCCTTCGTTGATTTCGTAAACGGCTTTGCCGGACTCGAAATTGCTGCGGTTGAGCAGGCCAGCCTGCTCGAACTGGGTCAACACCCGGTAAACCGTGGCCAGGCCGATGTCGGAGCGGTCTTCCAGCAAGACCCGGAAGACGTCTTCGGCCGTCATGTGCCGCTGTTTGCCGGCCTGGAAAATTTCGAGGATTTTCAGGCGCGGCAGCGTCGCTTTCAATCCGGTGTTTTTGAGTTCGTCGATGTTGCTCATGGACATATCCTGAGAAAAGAGGGCATAAAAAAGGGTCGCAAGGCGGGGGCGTCAAAGCCGGCCCGCAGGACAGTGGGGGTGCTCGGGCAGGGCGGCACCCTGCCGCTACAATGATTGATCATATCGCTACACCCTATCCCATGTCTGCAAAATACCGTTACGGCATCCAAACCGCTCTCACCGTTCTGGCATGCGCCGGGTTGGCCGCCTGCGGCAGCATGAAAAGCATGAGCAGCGGCTTGAGCGAAAGCAAGGTCAATCCCGTCAACTGGATCACGCCTTACAAGATCGATGTGGTCCAGGGCAACTTTGTCTCCAAGGAGCAGGTGGAGATGCTTCAGCCCGGCATGGCCAGGGCGCAGGTGCGCGAGGCGTTGGGCACGCCCTTGCTGACCAGCGTGTTCCACGCCGATCGCTGGGACTATGTGTTCACCTTCAAGCGCCAGGGCGCCGAGCCGCAGTCGCTCAAACTCACGGTGTTTTTCAAGAACGACGTGCTGGAGCGTTTTGAGGGCGACACCATGCCCAGCGAGATTGAATTTGTCTCCAAGCTAGACACCCGCCGCAAACTCGGCAAGGTGCCGGTGCTGGAGTTGACGGACGAACAACTCAAGGCCGTCGAAAAGAAACCCGCGACCAGCAGCACGGCCGCCCCGGTGACAGAGCCTGCGCCTCTGGCGCCGGCCACCAGCTACCCACCGCTGGAAAGCGCGTCCAAGTGAGCGCGGCCAACACTGCCGGCGGTGCAGCCCGCCTTCGTATTGCCGTGGCCGGCGCCAGTGGTCGGATGGGCCAGATGCTGGTCGAGGCCGTGCGCGGCAGCGACGACTGCCAGTTGACCGGTGCCCTGGATGTGGCCAGCAGCCCGGGCCTGGGCTCCGACGCAACGGCTTTCCTGGGCCATGCCAGCGGCATCGCCATCACGTCCGACCTGACGGCCGGCTTGAGCGGCTCGCAAGTGCTGATCGACTTCACGCGGCCCGAAGGCACGCTGGCGCACCTGGCCAAATGCCGCGAACTCGGCATCAAGCTGGTGATTGGCACCACGGGATTTTCCGACGCCCAAAAAGCCGAGATCGCCGCGGCCGCCAAAGACATCGCCATCGTCATGGCGCCCAACATGAGTGTGGGTGTCAACGTCACGCTCAAGCTGCTGGAAATGGCGGCCAAAGCCATGGCCACCGGCTACGACATTGAAATCATCGAAGCCCACCACCGCCACAAGGTGGATGCACCTTCGGGCACCGCGCTCAAGATGGGTGAAGTGATTGCCGACGCGCTGGGTCGTGACCTGAAAGACTGCGCGGTTTATGCCCGCGAAGGTGTGACCGGCGAGCGTGATCCGTCCTCCATTGGTTTTGCCGCCGTGCGCGGCGGCGACGTGGTGGGCGACCACACCGTGATGTTCCTGGGTACCGGCGAGCGCATCGAGATCAGCCACAAGTCGTCCAGCCGGGCAGGTTATACGCAAGGCAGTTTGCGTGCAGCGCGTTTTCTCGCAGGCCAGCGCACCGGCCTGTTCGACATGTTTGATGTGCTGAATCTGAAGTGACACGATGAACCTGCTCGCGCTGATCACCCAGGGCGACGCCGTGACCGGCCTGGTGGCGGTCTTGCTGCTGGTGATGTCGGTGGCCAGTTGGGTCGTGATTGTCTGGAAAGCCTGGCTGCTGCAGCGGGCGAGCGGCGATGTGGCGCGCAGCACGGCGGTGTTCTGGCAGTCCACAGCGATCGCCGATGCGCAGCAAAAAGTCGCCGCTTTCGACCGTGAAGCACTGGTTCTTCCCCTGATCACCGCCACCGACCTTCAAGTCACCGGCACGCTGGCCTCGGCCGGCGACAAATCCCAGCAGCTGACACGGGTGCTTCGCGATGCCCTGCATGCGGTGCTGAACAAGCTGCAGCATGGCCAGGTTCTGCTGGCCACCGTCGGCTCCACCGCACCCTTTGTTGGCCTGCTGGGCACGGTCTGGGGTATTTACCATGCACTGGTGGGTATTGCCGCCGCTGGCCAGATCACCATCGACAAGGTCTCGGGCCCGGTCGGCGAGGCCCTCATCATGACGGCCGCCGGCCTGGCGGTGGCGATCCCGGCCGTGCTGGCCTACAACATCTTTGGTCGCCGCATCAGCCGCATCGAAGCCGACCTCGAAGGGTTTGCGCGCGACCTGCGTGAATTACTGGCCCCCACGCTTGTCGCTTCGCTTACTGCGCTGCCCCCCGAGGGGGCTGGCCTTGCTTGGGGCGGCCCGGCGCTGCGGCCGGTGGCTCCGCCCCAGGATATCTGAAGAAGCCCTGATATGAGCTTTGGACGATTGGAACGTACCCCCGGCGCCCAGCCCATGAGCGAGATCAATGTCACGCCGCTGGTGGATGTGATGTTGGTGCTGGTGGTGATTTTTATCCTCACCGCGCCTTTGCTGGGCAGTTCCATCAAACTCGATTTGCCGAGAAGTGATGCAGCCCAGCCGAATGAAGCGCCCAAATACGTCACCCTGGTGGTCGACAAGGCCGGTCAGGCTTACTTGAACGACCAGGCGATGACGCCGGTCCAGCTGGCCCAGAGCCTGCAGCAAAGCGCAGCACGTAATCCCGACACCGAAGTCCAGTTGCGCGCCGATGAAAGCGTGCCTTACGGCAAAATCGTCGAGGTCATGGGTATGGCCCAAAAAGCCGGGCTGAACCGCATCGGTTTTGTCGCGGATGCCCCGAAAACCGCCGCAACCCCGGCCGCGCCCGTCCCGTCGCTGTCTCCCCCGTCTCCCGTTACCCGGCCCTGAGGGGGCTGTTGACCGGTCCGACCGGTCCAGCGCCTAAAATCCATGCAGTCGGCAGCATTGCGCTGCCTTGTTAATTTCTATTTTCCGTGCGCCATGCAAGACAAATACAACCATCTCGACGTTGAGCGCCATGCGCAAACCCACTGGACTGCCGCGGACGCTTACCGCGTGACCGAAGACACGTCCAAAAAGAAGTATTACGCCTGCTCCATGCTGCCTTACCCCAGCGGCAAGTTGCACATGGGCCATGTGCGCAACTACACCATCAACGACATGCTCACGCGTTACCTGCGCATGAAGGGTTACAACGTGCTGATGCCCATGGGTTGGGATGCGTTTGGCCTGCCGGCTGAAAATGCCGCGTTGAAAAACGGCGTGCCACCGGCACAGTGGACTTACGACAACATCGCCTACATGAAGAAGCAGATGAAGGCGATGGGGCTGGCGATCGACTGGAGCCGCGAGATCGCCACCTGCGACCCGAGTTATTACAAATGGAACCAGTGGTTGTTCCTGAAAATGCTGGACAAGGGCATCGCCTACCGCAAGACCCAGGTCGTCAACTGGGACCCGGTGGACCAGACCGTGCTGGCCAACGAGCAGGTGATCGACGGCAAGGGCTGGCGCACCGGTGCGGTGGTTGAAAAGCGCGAGATTCCCGGTTATTACCTGAAGATCACGGCCTACGCCGAAGAGCTGTTGGGCAGCGTCGCCGGCGGCCTGCCGGGCTGGCCGGAGCGTGTCAAGCTGATGCAGGAAAACTGGATTGGCAAAAGTGAAGGTGTGCGTTTTGCCTTCACCCACGACATCCAGGACAGTGCTGGTGCGCTGATCGGCGACGGGAAGATGTACGTCTTCACCACACGCGCCGACACCATCATGGGCGTGACCTTCTGCGCCGTGGCGCCCGAGCATCCGCTGGCGGTCCATGCCGCGTCCACCAACCCCCAGCTCGCCGCCTTCATCGAAGAATGCAAAGCCGGCGGCACCACTGAGGCCGAGCTGGCCACGCAGGAGAAAAAAGGCCAACCTACCGGTTTGCTGGTCACGCATCCGCTGACCGGCGAACAGGTCGAGGTCTGGGTCGGCAACTACGTGCTGATGAGTTATGGCGATGGTGCGGTCATGGGCGTTCCCGCGCATGACGAGCGCGATTTTGAATTCGCCAAAAAATACGGTCTGCCCATCAAACAGGTCACCGACGTCAAAGGCCAGGCCTATAACACCGAGGCCTGGGCCGACTGGTACGGCGACAAGCAGCAGGGCGTGGCGATCCATTCTGGCAAATACGATGGTCTGGGCTTCAAGGCCTGCGTCGATGCCGTGGCCGCCGACTTGGCCGCCAAGGGCCTGGGCGAGAAAAAAACCACCTGGCGCTTGCGCGACTGGGGCGTGAGCCGCCAGCGTTATTGGGGCACACCGATTCCCATCATCCATTGCGAGGAACACGGTGCCGTGCCGGTGCCGGAAAAAGACCTGCCCGTGGTCTTGCCGCAAGACTGCGTGCCCGATGGCTCGGGCAACCCGTTGCACAAACACGAAGGTTTTCACGCCGGTGTGGTTTGCCCGGTCTGCGGCAAGGCCGCGCGGCGCGAGACCGACACCATGGACACGTTTGTCGACTCGTCCTGGTACTTCATGCGTTATTGCGACCCGAAGAACGACGAAAAAATGGTGGCCGAAGGCGCCGACTACTGGATGCCCATGGACCAGTACATAGGCGGCATCGAACATGCGATTTTGCATTTGCTCTACGCACGTTTCTGGACCAAGGTGATGCGTGACCTGGACCTGGTCAAGGTCGACGAACCTTTCACCAAGCTGCTCACGCAAGGCATGGTGCTCAACCACATCTATTCGCGCAAGGGCGCCAAAGGCGGTGTCGAGTATTTCTGGCCGGCCGATGTGGACGACGTGCAGGACGAAAACGGCAAGGTCACAGGCGCCAAACTCCGCAAAGACGGGACTATGGTGAACTACGAAGGCGTAGGCACCATGAGCAAGTCTAAAAACAACGGGGTGGATCCGCAAGACCTGATCGAAAAATACGGCGCCGACACCGCACGCCTGTACACCATGTTCACCTCGCCGCCCGAGGCCACGCTGGAATGGAACGACGCCGGCGTCGAAGGCAGCTACCGCTTCCTGCGCCGGGTCTGGAATTTCGGCGTCAAGCTCGATACTATGAATTTGGGAGCTGGTGGCGCCCATCCTAAAAGGGCTGGGATCGTATTTGACAAGGAAACCCAGGCCTTGCGCCGGGAGGTGCACACCGTGCTCAAGCAGGTCGACTACGACTACCAGCGCATGCAGTACAACACCGTGGTGTCGGGCGGCATGAAGCTGCTGAACGCGCTGGAAGATTTCAAAGGCCAGACCTCCAGCGGCGCGGCCTTTGCCCTGCGTGAAGGCCTGGGCATTTTGTTGCGTTGCCTCTACCCGGCCACGCCGCATATGGCGCATGCCTTGTGGTCAGACCTGGGCTTTGCGACAGAATACGGCGACCTGCTGGATGCGCCCTGGCCCGAAGTCGATCCCGGCGCGCTGCAGCAGGACGAAATCGAACTGGTGTTGCAAATCAATGGCAAGCTGCGCGGTTCTGTCACCGTTCCCGCCGGCGCCGACAAAGCCGCGATCGAAGTGGCGGCCTTGGCCTCGGAGGCGTTTGTCAAACAAGCCGCCGGTGCCCCGGCCAAAAAAGTCATCGTGGTGCCAGGCCGGCTGGTCAACATCGTCATCTAAAAGGGATCACCATGCAGCGTCGCATTTTCTTGGTGGCCGCCGCGGCTTCGGCGGGTTTGAGCGCCTGCGGCTTTGCGCTGCGCAAGGCGCCCAACTACGCGTTCAAGACCTTGTTCAACGGCGCGCCCGAAAACTCGACGCTGGCGACCGAACTCACCCGCAACCTGGAGGCCAGCGGCACGGTGCGCGTGATCCGCGACCCGCGCCAGATCGACAAGGCGGATGTGATCTTTGACGTGTTGGGTGACCAGCGTGAAAAAACCGTGGTCGGCGTCAACGCCGTCGGCCAGGTGCGTGAGTTCCAGCTACGTACCCGTTTTCGCTTCCGGCTGCGCACGCTGGCCGGCAAACTGCTGATTCCTCCGGCCGAAATTGTGCTGCACCGCGACATCACCTTCAACGAGTCCGCCGTGCTGGCCAAGGAAACCGAAGAGGCGCTGCTGTACCGCGACATGCAGAGCGACATCGTCCAGCAGGTTCTACGCCGGCTGGCGGCGGTCAAGGAATTGTGAGCATGGCTTTTTGCGCAAGCCATGGCCGCCTGACGGACTGACCCACCATGGAGCCCGACCGCGCCGATCTCAAGCTGCTGGAGCTGCTCCAGCGCGACGGGCGCACCAGCGTGCAGGCGCTGTCGGAAGCGATCCACCTGTCGGCGCGCGCCACGCTCAACCGCGTGCGCCGGCTCGAAGCCGAAGGCTTGATCCAGGGCTACCGGGCCCTGGTCAACCGGACCGTGCTGGGTCAACAAGTGGTGGTTTTCGCCGAAATCGCGCTGAAAGACCAGCGCCAGGCCACGGTGCAGCGTTTTCAAACGTGCATGCTGGCCAGCCCCGAGGTGATTGCTTGTTACCAGATCAGCGGGCCGTATGACTACCTGGTGCGCATCTGCTGCCGTGACCTGGCGCGTTACCGCGAGTTGACCGATGGCTGGCTGGATGACGTCGGCCTGGGCATCGAAAAAATCGTGACCCATACCGAGTGGCAGACCCTCAAGGAATTTGGCGGCTTTCCTTTGCCGCCGGCCAAGGGCTGAGTTCCCTGACTGCCGTTCGGGCTGAGCCTGTCGAAGCCCGCTTCCGATTCGGAAGCCCAAGGCCCGCTGCACGTCCGCAAGCTGTATCCGCAGGGCCGCATTTTCACCACCGCCGAAGCGACACGCGTCTACAGTTGTCTCCAACAGGAGAGTCACCATGAACGCAAAAACTGTAGCAACTTCGCAAGACTTCATGCGGGCTGAGGCGAGCTTTTGTGCGCGCAACTATCATCCCGTGCCGGTGGTGGTGGACCATGCGCTGGACTGCCTGGTGTGGGACGTCGAAGGCCGCGAGTACCTGGACATGATGAGTGCCTACTCGGCCGTCAGCCATGGCCATCTGCATCCGCGGTTGGTGGCTGCGGCGCAGCGTCAACTGGCGCGGGTGGCGGTGACTTCGCGGGCTTACCACGGCACCACGCTCGGCCCTTTCCTGGAAAAACTGTGCCGCATCGCTGGCTTTGAGCGGGCGCTGCCGATGAACACCGGCGCCGAGGCGGTAGAAACCGCGATCAAGGCGGCGCGGCGCTGGGGCTACCGGGTCAAGGGTGTGCCGGACGGCCAAGCCGAGATTCTGGTGGCGCGTGGCAATTTTCATGGCCGCACCACCACCGTCATCAGCGCTTCCAGCGAGGCCGATTACCGCGCCGGTTTCGGGCCGTTCACACCGGGCTTCATTTTTTTTGATTTTGGCGACATGGCCAGTGTGCGCGCCGCTACCTCACCCAACACCTGTGCGGTGCTGGTCGAACCTATCCAGGGCGAGGCTGGCATTGTGTTGCCGCCTGCCGGCTTTTTTGCCGAACTGCGCGACTGGTGCACGCAGCAAGGCATGTTGCTGATCCTCGACGAAGTGCAGTCCGGCCTGGGCCGCACCGGCCGCTGGTTTGCGTTTGAGCACGAAGGCATCCGGCCCGATGCGCTGATCCTGGGCAAGGCCCTGGGCGGCGGGCTGCTGCCGGTCAGCGCCTTCCTGGCGGACCAGGCGGTGATGGATGTGTTCACGCCGGGCAGCCACGGCTCGACCTTTGGCGGCAATGCGCTGGCCGCCGCCGTCGGGCTGGAGGCCTTGCAGGTCTTGGAAGACGAAAACCTGGTGGCCCGCAGCGCGGCGCTGGGCCGGCATTTGCTGCAGCGCCTGGTCGCGGTGCAGGGGCTGGTTGCGCCGCTGGTACGTGCCGTGCGCGGCCGCGGCCTGTGGGTGGGGGTGGACATGGACCCGGCTTTTGCGGACGCGCGCGAAGTGGTTGAGCGCCTGGCCGCGCGCGGGGTCTTGTCCAAGGAAACCCACGAGACCGTGATCCGTTTTGCGCCACCGCTGACCATCAGCCGGGCGCAGATCGACACCGCGGTCGATGTATTTGCAGCGGTGCTGCTGGAGATGAAAGGGTATGTCACGCCGCATCCCGTCGCGGCCCTTCCGGACGTGGCCCCGGTCGCGGCCACGGCGCCGCAACTGCTGATGAGCCCGCCCGATTTTTTCGAGGTGAGTTACGCCATCAACCCCTGGATGGACCCGGACCAGTGGTCACTCGATGCCCACCGGCTGGCGCAGGACGCACGCAGCGGCTGGGCCGCGCTCAAGGCCTGTTATGAGGCGCTGGGTGCGCGGGTCGAGGTCAAGCCGGCGGTGCGCGGCTTGCCCGATCTGGTGTTCACCGCCAACTGCGCGGTCGTGCTGGACGGCAAGGTCTTGCTGGCGCGTTATCTCAAGCCCGAGCGGGCCGGTGAAGAAGCCCATGGCCGGCGCCTGTTTGAGCAACTGCGCCTGCGCGGCGAGGTGGATAGCTTGCATGCCATGCCGGCCGGCGTGTTTTTTGAAGGGGCGGGCGATGCGATTTTTGATGCCGGCCGCGGCATCATGTGGATGGGTTACGGTCAGCGCTCCAGCCTGGCGGCGCGTGACAGTGTGGAACAGGTGTTTGGTATTCCGACCTTGTCGCTGGAACTGGTGGATCCGCGTTTTTACCACCTGGACACCTGTTTTTGCCTGCTGTCGGGCGGCGAAGTTTTGTATTACCCGCCGGCCTTCAGTGAAGCCGGCCGGGCGCAGATACGGGCGGTGGCCGGCGATCAGTTGATAGAGGCCGGCAGCGACGATGCCTTGCACCTGGGCGTCAACTCAGTGTGTATAGGCCGCGATGTGGTCATGTGCCACTGCAGCGCGGTGACGCGACAGGCGCTGGAGGCGCGCGGCTACCACGTACACGTGGTGCCGCTGGGCGCCTTCAATCGCTCCGGCGGCGCGGCGTATTGCCTGACGCTGAGCTTGAACAATCTGTACCGGGGCCGCAGCGGGGCGGTCGGGCGGGTGTGGCCGCAGGCCGCGTAAACTTCAGGCCATGCAGCTTGCGCCTATCCAACTTCAGCAACACCTTCAGCGTGGCCTGAAACCCCTGTACACCCTGCATGGCGACGAGCCGCTGCTGGTGCAGGAGTTTGCCGATGCCTTGCGCACGGCGGCCCGTGCACAGGGTTACACCGAACGCACGGTGCACAGCGTGGCCGGCGCCCATTTTGACTGGAGCGAGGTGTTGGCCAGCGGCGGCTCCATGAGTCTGTTCGCCGACAAACAAATCATCGAAATCCGCATTCCCAGCGGCAAACCCGGCAAGGACGGCTCGACCGCTCTGCAGCAGATCGCTGAACGTTCGCAGGGCGACGACAGCACCTTGACCCTGGTGCTGCTGCCCCGGCTCGACAGCATGACCACCAAAGGCGCCTGGTTTGGCGCGCTGGAGAGTTTTGGCACCACCGTCAAGTTCGATCCGATCGACCGCCGCAGCCTGCCGGCCTGGATTGCCCAGCGCCTGCAGCAGCAGGGCCAGCGTGTGGCGGCCGGTGAAGAAGGCCAGCGCACCCTGCAGTTTTTTGCCGACCGCGTCGAAGGCAACCTGCTGGCCGCGCACCAGGAAATCCAGAAGCTCGGGCTGCTGTATCCCTCCCCGGAAGAAGCGGTGCTGAGTTTCGACCAGGTCGAAAACGCCGTGCTCAATGTCGCGCGTTACGACGTGTTCAAGCTGTCCGAAGCCGTGCTGGGCGGCCAGGCGCTGCGTGTGCAGCGCATGCTGGACGGTCTGCAATCCGAAGGGGAGTCCGAGGTGCTGGTGCATTGGGCGCTGGCCGAAGACATCCGCAGCCTGAAACGGGTGAAAGACGCCCTGAACGCCGGCCGGCCCATGCCCATGGCGCTGCGTGAAAACCGCGTCTGGGGCATCAAGGAAAAACTGTTTGAACGTGTGTTGCCCCAGATCGGCGATACCAGCCTGGCCAATTTGCTGCACGCCGCACACAAGGTGGACGGCATCGTCAAGGGCCTGAAACAGCCCGACTGGCCGCAGGATGGCTGGCAGGCGCTGCAGCGCCTGGCCGGTATGGTGTGTGAACAGTGCACGCCCAAGAGCCGGGTTCACTAAGCGAACGTGGGGGCTTGAGATTTTGGAGGAAAATGGAGGGATGAACGCGCCCGATTCCTCCTCCTCCCTGGCTGCCTGCAGCGAGCTCCCGGCCCTGATCCAGACCATGGGTTCCAAGGCAAAAGTGGCCTCAGCCCAGATGGCACGGGCGTCAACGGCTATCAAAAACAAAGCATTGTTGGGTCTGGCCGCCTTGCTGCGCAGCCAGCTTGCACCGCTGCAGGCGGCCAATGCCATCGATATCGCACGTGCCCAGGCCGCCGGCCTGGCCGCGCCGCTGGTGGACCGCTTGATCCTGAGTCCGAAAATTCTGGAAACCGTGGCCATCGGCTGCGAACAGTTGGCGGTCATGCCCGACGTGATTGGCGAAATCATCGGCATGAAACAGCAGCCCAGCGGCATACGCGTGGGCCAGATGCGGGTGCCCATAGGCGTGTTCGGCATGATTTACGAAAGCCGGCCCAACGTCACGATTGAAGCTGCGTCGCTGGCGATCAAAAGCGGCAACGCCTGTATTTTGCGTGGCGGCTCCGAAGCGATTGAATCCAACAAGGCCTTGGCCGCGCTGGTGCAGCAGGCGTTGCTGGAGGCCGGCCTGCCGGCCGATGCGGTGCAACTGGTGCCGACCACCGACCGCGAAGCCGTGGGCCTGTTGATCACGATGCCGCAATACGTGGACGTGATTATTCCGCGCGGCGGCAAGGGCTTGATCGAACGTATCAGCCGCGACGCCAAGGTGCCTGTCATCAAACACCTGGACGGCAATTGCCATGTCTATGTGGACGATCCCTGCGACATCGCCATGGCCGTGAGCGTGGCCGACAACGCGAAGACCAGCAAATACAGCCCCTGCAACGCCACCGAAGGCCTGCTGGTCGCGCGTGGTGTGGCCGCCGAGTTTTTGCCAAAAATCGCGGCCATTTATGCGGCCAAAGGTGTGGAAATGCGCTGTGATGAAGCGGCGACCCAGATTTTGCGCGCGCAGCCCGCGATTCAATCGGTCGCCAACATCGTTGCCGCGACCGAGCAGGACTGGTCCGAGGAATACCTGGCGCCCATCATTTCTATCCGCGTGGTGGCGGGGCTGGATGAGGCGATAACACACATCAACCAGTACTCCAGCCACCACACCGACGCCATCCTCACGCGTGACCACATGCATGCGCAGCGTTTTTTGCGTGAGGTGGATTCGGCCAGCGTCATGGTGAATGCGAGCACCCGCTTCGCCGATGGGTTCGAATACGGCCTGGGCGCCGAAATCGGCATCAGCACCGACAAGTTCCACGCTCGCGGGCCGGTCGGCATCGAAGGCCTGACCTCGCTCAAATACGTGGTGCTGGGCCAGGGCGAAGTCCGCCTCTGAGGGGACGCGGCGGCTGCCCATCCGGCCGGTTTCCGCCGCTTGTTGCCTCTTGTAACCGGGACGGCCATCCCAATATCCCTAAAATCCGGTCAAGATATAGCCGAAACATATAACAGCATCCTCAATTGAAAGTGGCCGCATGGTTCCGCACCTCATCACCGCCCTGAACGGCCCCATCAACGAGCTGGAGCAACGCATCCTGGACTTCACGCCGGCGATCGAGCGCTGGTTCCGCCTGGAGTGGATGGAGCACACGCCGCCGTTCTACAGTTCGGTCGATGTGCGTAACGCCGGTTTCAAGCTGGCACCGGTGGACACCAACCTCTATCCCGGCGGCTGGAACAACCTGACGCCCGAGATGCTGCCACTGGCGGTGCAGGCCGCGATGGCGGCGATTGAAAAAATCTGCCCCGAGGCACGCAACCTGCTGGTCGTGCCCGAGAGCCACACCCGCAACAGCTTTTACCTGGCCAATGTGCTGCAGCTCAAGCGCATTTTTCACCAGGCCGGGCTCAACGTGCGTTTTGGCTCGCTCGACCCGGAGATCAAGGCCCCCACCACCCTGAATCTGCCGACCGGCGAGCAGATCACCTTGGAGCCGCTGATCCGCACCGACAGGCGCCTGGGTCTGAAAAACTTCGACCCCTGCACCATTCTGCTGAACAACGACTTGTCGACCGGTATCCCCGGCATTCTGGAAGACCTCAACGAGCAATATCTGTTGCCGCCGCTGCATGCGGGCTGGTCGGTGCGGCGCAAGTCGCGTCACGCGCAGGCCTATGAAGAAGTGTCCAAACGCTTCGGCAAGCTGCTGGGTGTGGACCCCTGGCTGATCAACCCGATGTTTGCCAAATGTGGCGAAGTCAACATGGACCAAGGCGTGGGCATGGACTGCCTGACCAGCAACGTTGATGCGCTGTTGACCAAAATTCGTCGCAAATACAAGGAATACGGCATCAACGAGAAGCCTTTTGTCATCGTCAAGGCCGACAACGGCACGGATGGCAAAGGCATCATGACGGTGCGCGACGTGAAAGACCTGGACGCACTCAGCCCCCAGACCAAACTCAAGATGAGCACCACCAAGGACGGCCAGGCGCTGTCCGAAGTCATCATCCAGGAAGGGGTGCAGACCCACGAACGCATCAACGACGCGGTGGCCGAACCCGTGGTCTACATGATGGACCGTTATGTGGTGGGCGGTTTTTACCGCGTGCATGCCGACCGTGGCATCGACGAAAACCTCAACGCGCCGGGTTCAAGCTTTGTACCGCTGGCTTTTGCCGAAAGCGGCCGCCTGCCACAACCGGGCGAAAAACCCGGCTCCAGCGGCCCGAATCGCTTTTATATGTATGGCGTGATTGGCCGCCTGGCCATGTTGGCCGCCAGCTACGAGCTGGAAGCCACCGACCCGGACGCCGAGGTTTATGACTGAAAAAAGGCCCTTCGGGGCCTTTTTTACAAGCCTTTTTTGCCTCCAGCCCTTATTCCATGGGCGTAAGCAGCTATCAAAGTCGTAGCGACTGCCGCGCCGGCGTCGGCGCCCAGTTGTTGCACTGCAACACAAGGCTGGAATCTCGCATTTAGGTATCTCTCCCAACTTGCTTAGTGCGGGGCAAGGCGCAAAATAGCGTTCCTCCAGTTACCATTCCCGCCGCCAGGGGTCAGCTTCTGACCTCCGGCCTCCGCGGGAATTTTTTGTGTCAAGTAAAAAATCCTCTCTTGCGGCGCTGACCCTAGGCGCCATCGGTGTTGTCTACGGCGACATCGGCACCAGCGTCCTGTATGCCGTCAAGGAAGTCTTCGGCTCCGGGCATGTGGCGTTCACCCCCACCAATATCTACGGCATCCTGTCCATCTTTTTCTGGACGCTGACCGTGATTGTGTCGATCAAATACGTGGTGCTGGTGCTGCGTGCCGACAACAATGGCGAGGGCGGGCTGGTGGCCATGCTGGCGCTGGCCTCGCAGGCGGTGAAGGACAAACCCAAGCTGCGGCGGGTGTTGCTGGTCATCGGCATTTTCGGCACCTCGCTGTTTTATGGTGATGGCGTGATCACGCCGGCGATTTCGGTGCTGTCGGCGGTGGAGGGCCTGGAGGTTATCTCGCCGGCCTTCAAGCAATATGTGATTCCGGCCACGCTGGTGATTCTGTTTGCGCTGTTTGCCGTGCAAAAACGCGGCACCGCCGGCATCGGCAAGTTTTTCGGCCCCATCACCCTGGTCTGGTTTGGCGTGATAGCGCTGCTGGGCGTGATGCAAATCATCACCAACCCGGTCATCCTGAAGGCGATCAGCCCGCATTACGCCGTGTTGTTCATGTGGCACAACCCCGGCACCACCTTCATCATCCTGGGCGCCGTGGTTTTGTGTGTGACGGGCGCCGAGGCCTTGTATGCCGACCTCGGCCATTTCGGTAAAAAACCAATCCGCCTGGCCTGGTTCACAGTGGTCATGCCTTCGCTGACCCTCAACTATTTTGGCCAAGGCGCGCTGCTGCTGAACAACCCGGCGGCCGTCAAAAATCCGTTTTACATGATGGCGCCGGAATGGGCGCTGGTGCCGCTGGTGTTGCTGGCCACCATGGCCACGGTGATCGCGTCGCAAGCGCTGATCACCGGCGCCTTCAGCGTGACCAAACAGGTGATCCAGCTGGGTTACCTGCCGCGACTGAACATCCAGCACACCAGCGTGCACGACACCGGCCAGATCTACATGCCGCTGGTGAACTGGGGCCTGTTTGTCACCATCGTGCTGGCCGTGGTGATGTTCCGCTCGTCGAGCAACCTGGCGGCCGCCTACGGCATTGCCGTTTGCACCGACATGTTGATCACCACGATTCTGACCTTCTACGTGATTCGCCACGGCTGGAAATACCCGCTGTGGCTGTGTCTTGCCGCCACCGGTGTGTTTTTCGTGGTCGACTTCGCCTTTTTCGCTTCCAACCTGATGAAGCTGTTTGCTGGCGGCTGGTTCCCGCTGGCCATTGGCGGCGTCATCTTCACGCTGATGATGACCTGGAAACAGGGGCGAGCGCTGCTCAATGACAAGTTACGTGCCGATGCCATTGACCTGCCCAGTTTTCTGGAGGCGGTGTTTGTCAGCCCGCCGGCCCGCGTGGGCGGAACGGCGGTGTTTCTGACCGCCGAACCGGGCACGGTGCCGAACGCCTTGCTGCACAACCTCAAACACAACAAGGTGCTGCATGAGCAAAACCTGTTTGTCACGGTGCGCAGCCACGAGGTGCCCTGGATCGGCCTGGACAAGCGGCTGGCGATCGAAGCGCTGGGCCACAACTGCTGGCAGGTGGTGATTCACTACGGTTTCAAGAACGACCCCGATGTGCCCTCCGCCCTGGAGCAGATGCGCAACCGCGGCTGCGAGCTGGAACACATGAGCACCAGCTATTTCCTGTCGCGCGACGTGGTGGTGCCGACCATAGGCAGCGGCATGATGCCCTGGCGCGAAAAACTTTTTGCGCAGATGCACCACAACGCCAGCGGCGCGGCGGATTTTCTCAACCTGCCCAACAACTCGGTGGTGGAGTTGGGCAGCAAGATCGAGATTTGAGTTTTAGAGGTATTTTTGGGCTCTAGCCATTGCCGAATGGGCGTTGCTAGCTATTGAATTTGTAGCGAGTGAGGGGTGAAGAGTGGCCTGCAAGCGGGGCCGAGTTCCGGCCGGCCCCAAGCCGCCGCAACGCTCAAGTCGGCAAAGGCCCAGGTCCCAAGGTGAAATAAACCGTAGCGCCTTGCTCCAGCGCCGCCTTCACCCATACCCGTCCGCCGTGCCGCCCCACAATACGCTGCACGCTGACCAGCCCGACCCCCAGGCCGGGAAATTCCGACGCCGTGTGCAGGCGCTGGAAGATGCCAAACAGTTTGTCGGCCTGCTGCATCTCAAACCCGGCGCCGTTGTCGCGGAAGAAATACACGGTCTCGCCGTCCGGTCCGGGCTGGCTGCCCAGCGTGATGTCGGCGCTGTCTTTTTTCGCGCTGAACTTCCAGGCGTTGCCGGCCAGGTGTTTCACCAGTTGCCCAAGCAGGGCCGGGTCCCCGTGGACAACAAGGTCCGGCTGCACATCCAGACGCACCGTGCGCGCCACATCGGTCGCCTGCAAGGTGGCAAAAGCCGCTTGCGCCAAGGCACTCAGGTCGACCGTTTGTGGCGCCAGCTTGGCACGCAGCAGGCGCGAGACCGTCAGCAAGGCGGTGATCAATTCGTTCAGCTGCCCCACACCAAAACGGATACGCGCCAGGTAATGCTGGCTGCGCTCCGTTGTCCCCTTGGTCACCGAGGTTTCCAGCAAACGGCTGAAGCCGTCTATGGTGCTCAGCGGCGCACGCAAGTCATGGGAGACTGAATAAGAAAACGACTCCAGCGCCTGGTGCGCGGCGGCCACATCGGCGCTGCGCTGGCGCAACTGCTCTTCGAGTTCGGTTGTGATGCGCAGGATCTCCTGCGCCGCGGCGCGGTCGCCGCCTTCGCGCAGTTGTTGCAGCAGCGCCGCGATAGACGGCGTCACACCGGCGGAAGAGGGTTCTGTCGGGTGGGCCATGTCAGTCCTTGCACCCGCTTATCGCCGACGGCTGCTGCCGGCTTGTGCATATCCATACAAATTCCATCAGGGTCCTCTGGTCAGTGAGAAAATTGGTAACAACACAAGGCACGCGCCGTCTAACGGTCCCGCAGCGCACGCTGGAGCAAGTCAACACTGAGCGTGCACATACGCGCAGCAAAGGTTTTCAGGCTGTCAATGAACAACTCGGTCGCGGGTGAAAGCGTCCGGCCTTCCAGTTTGTAAACGCCAATCGGTAGTCGCGCAGACAGTTCCACCGGCAAAATTCGCAGATGGGAGGGCATGTTGCCGAACTGCAGCATCGACCCGTAGAGTACCGTAAGGAAACGGTTCGTCGAAAGCAATTCCTGGCGGACGAGGACGGACATGCTGGTGACAATGGATTCCGGCATAGCTGCCCCTTGATGCTCGAAAGCAGCGCGGAGTTGCCCGCTGACAGGCGTCTCCGGCATCGGGAGCACCCAGCGCTGGTTCGCCAGATCGGCCAGGGTGAGGCGGCGTCGCCGGGCCAGCGGATGATCGGCCCCCGCAACCACATACAGCGGGTCGTCGAACAGCCGTTCAAAAGACAATTCGCCATCCGGTCGAACCAGCGGTTCACGGCCGATGCCGATGTCGATCAAACGGCTCCTGACCTCCGTGGCCAGCCGTTCGGACTCCAGTTCGAGCAGCTTGTAGCGGATGCCCGGCCGCTCAAGGGCCATGCTGGCGACCGCATGCGACAAAAATCCGCCGCACATCGTGGGCGTTCCCCCCAGGCGAATTTCGCCGCCGCTTGAATCAGAGAGGACGTTGAGCTCTTCCACTCCGCGGCGCATCTCGTCAAAGACCGCAAGCGCTCGACGGATGAATACCCTGCCGTGCGGGGTGGGCTCGACACCACGGTTGGTGCGGTCGAACAAACGCACGCCCAGCGTCTCTTCCAGGTCAGCCAGGGCCTTCGATAACGCGGGTTGGCTCAGGCCCACGTCCTGCGCCGCCTTCAGGATGCTGCCGGCATGGGCGATGGCGGCCAACAGCCGGAGTTCCCGCAGCGTGACCCGCCGGACGACGGCATCGACAGACTTCATGCGCACTCCTTGTTGAAACCCTTTGGTTATAGCTGATGGATAAAAAACGATACACAACGGATACCCAGGATGCTACCGTCCAGCCTGTCATTCAGCCAAGGAATCCTCATGAAGAAGCCACTTGCGTTACTGGGTTTTGTTCTGGGCGCCATGCTGCAACCGGCGTCGGCACAAGAGATGCCGTCCGCGCAAGAAAAGCAGGGCGCGATACCCCACGAGCCCCTGCTCAGGCGTGTGCTACCCAATACGGCGAACCAGGAAGTGATGGTCTTCGAGGCGGAATATGCACCCGGCGGGATCAACCCCCGGCACGTTCACCCGGCCGCAATCACCTTCCATATCCTGTCAGGCACGGGTGTTTTTCAGGAGGACGGGAAGCCGCCCGTCACGCTGCGTGCCGGGGACAGCCTGTTCGTTCCGACCGGAACCATCCATGCGCACTGGAACCCGAGCACCACCGAAAATCTCCGCTTCGTGGAGTTCATCGTGGCCGAGAAGGACAAGGGGCGCTCCATTCCTCGACCCTTGAAGAAGTGAGGCGCCGCGGAACGCGCAAAGCTGGTTCAGCTCGCCGCCGCCCGCCCCAGGCGGTCCCGCACGCCGTCCCATTCCGTTGTCTCCGGCGGGTGTTCGATCCAGATCAGCTTGATGCCCTGGTTATCAAAATCGCGCAGCACCGCAAACAGTTGCTGGGCGGTCGCCAGCGCGTCGTCAGGCATGCGGCGGTAAAGCACCTTCGACGACTTGATACGCACGATGCTGCGGGCATAGACCGCGAGATGCGCGGCGTCGGCGCCTAACAAGTCCAGCGCCGCCTGGATGGCCGCGGCATCCATCAGGCGTACCTTGGCGTTGGGCGCGTAATGTGCTTCCAGCGTGCCGGAGGCGCGTGGGGCATCGCCTTCTTCTGCCAAGACTTCGTCCTTCGTCAACACCGGCTCGCCGCAAGCGGCCTCCAGCTGGTCGCGGGTCAACACGCCGGGGCGCAAGAGCACCGGACGGCCACGCGTGCAATCAACGATGCTGGACTCAATGCCGACCGTACACGGCCCGCCGTCCAGCACCAGCAACGCGTCGCCAAACTCGCCGGCCACATGTTGCGCCGTGGTCGGGCTGACGCGGCCAAAACGGTTGGCGCTGGGACCGGCCACACCGGTGTTGCAGGCTTTCAAAAAAGCCAGCGCCACCGGGTGCGCCGGGCAACGCAGGCCTACGGAGGCCTGGCCGCCGGCGGCCGCTGCAGCCACACCCGGCTTGCGCGGCAGGATCACGGTCAGCGGGCCGGGCCAGAAGGCCTTGATCAGGCTGGCCGCAAACGGTGGCACGCTGCTGGCGTAGTCATGGACCTGCGCGGCCTCGGCCACATGAACAATCAGCGGATGGTCTGAGGGACGACCCTTGGCGGCAAAAATGCCGGCGACCGCGGCATCGCTGGACGCATCGGCGCCCAGGCCATACACCGTCTCGGTCGGAAAACCGACCAGCCCACCGGCCTGGATGCAGCGGGCGGCGTCCGCAATAGCTTGGGGGTCGGTGCCGGGAAAAATCATCAGAGCGTCTCGAGGCCGGGCAGGCCCAGGATGGTCGCCGCCTGGCGCGCCACGGCTTGCACGCCCGCGATGTCGGCGCCGGTGATGGTAAGGTGGCCCATCTTGCGGCCGGCGCGCGCCTCCAGCTTGCCGTACAGGTGTAAATGCGTGCCGGGCAAGGCCAGCACGGCCTGCCAGTCGGGCGTGCGGGATTGGCCCGCGGCATCCAGCCACACATCACCCAATAAATTGAGCATGATGGCCGGCGAATGCTGGCGCGGCAGGGGCAGCGGCAAACCGGCCATGGCGTGCACCTGCAAATCAAACTGCGAGACATCGCAGGCGTCCAGCGTGTAGTGGCCGCTGTTGTGCGGACGCGGCGCCATTTCGTTGACCACCAGCGCGCCGTCCGTGCTGCCGTCATCGATCACAAAAAACTCGACACACAAGACACCGACGTAGCCGATGTGATTCGCTATTAATTTAGTAGCTTCTTGCGCCCGTTGCGCAAGGGCTGGAGGCATATTTCCTTCATAAGCCAGGGTCACCGCCAAAATGCCGTCCACATGCACGTTGTATTGCGGCGCAAAACCGACAATGTCGCCGTCCCAGCCGCGCGCCACGATGACCGAACATTCGGCCTTCAGCGGCAGCAACTTTTCCAGCACGCAAGGCACTTGTTTCAGGTCGGCCCAGGCGGCAGCGAGTTCGGCGGCGTTTTTGATACGGACCTGGCCCTTGCCGTCGTAACCCATGCGTGCGGTTTTCAGAATGCCGGGCAACAGATCGCCAGACACCGCCGCCAGCTGGGCAGGGGTTTCAATCACTGCATACGGCGCGCAAGTCACACCCGCCACGCCGGCGCTGGCCGTGAAGTGGGCTTTTTCCTCGATGCGGTTTTGCGCAATCGCCACCGCTGCCGCGCCGGGCGCCACTGGCCGGTTGGCCGCCAGCGCCAGCAGGGCTTGTGCCGGCACGTTTTCAAATTCGGTGGTGATGGCTGCGCACAAGTCCGCCAGTTGTATCAGGCCGGTGTCGTCGCCGTAAGCGGTCTGGATATGGTGGTGGCTGACCCGGCCGGCCGGGCTGTGTGGATCGGGGTCCAGCACGGCGGTGAAATAACCAAGTCGCTGCGCGGCGTGCACAAACATGCGGCCCAACTGGCCGCCGCCCATCACACCCAGGGTGGCGGGCTGGCCGGCGGCCGACACGGTGCCGGGGAACACGGCTTTCATAACGGCGGCAAGGTCATGGCACGCGCGGCAGCGGTTTGCTCCGCGCGGAAGGCCTGCAGCTTGTCGGCCAGGACGGGGTCGTGGCTGGCCAGCATGGCAACCGCAAACAAGGCCGCATTGGCCGCACCGGCATTGCCGATGGCAAAGGTGGCCACCGGCACACCTTTGGGCATTTGCACGATGCTGTGCAAGGAGTCCACGCCCTGCAGGTGGTTGCTGGCGACCGGCACACCCAGAATAGGCACGGCGGTTTTGGCGGCCAGCATGCCCGGCAGGTGGGCCGCGCCGCCGGCACCGGCGATGATGGCCCGCAAGCCGCGGCCGGCCGCCTGCTCGGCATAGGCAAACAACTCGTCGGGCATGCGGTGGGCCGACACCACGCGGGCTTCGTGCGCCACGCCGAACTGCTGGAGAATTTGCACGGCGTGTTGCATGGTGTTCCAGTCGCTGCTGGAGCCCATCACCACACCCACCAGGGGGCTGACCGGATTGTTGCTTGTCGTCATAGGGGGATCTTCAAGGTCTGAGGAGGTTTACGGGCCGGGCGCTTGCTGGCCCTGATTTTAAGGGTTCGCCCCAAGACCCGAAAATATCGAAAGATGAACCCGCCTCTTCGCGACCTTAGCCCGGGGCCCCTGACCTGTTGGTGACGTGCTATCGTCCATCCCGGCTTGCCCGCCGGTTGAAAACCATCGTCTCACCCCTACCTGTCCCGCATCATGATCGACGTCACCATACACAACTTTGAAGAGGAAGTCGTCGCGGCTTCCATGACCACCCCCGTGCTGATTGATTTCTGGGCGCCCTGGTGCGGGCCCTGCAAATCGCTGGGGCCGATTCTGGAAAAGGTCGAAGTGGCCTACGGCGGTCGTTTCAAGCTGGTCAAGATTGACTCCGACCAGGAGCAGCAATTGGGCGCCGCTTTCGGCATCAAGAGCATCCCGACCTGCATCCTGATGATCAACGGCCAGCCGGTGGACGGTTTTGCCGGTGCCTTGCCCGAGGGCAAGATCAAGGAGTTTCTCGACAAACACCTGCCGCCAGCCGACGAACTGCCGCCCGAGGAGGAGGCCGAAGCCCCGGAAGACCTGGACCCGGCCGCCCAGCTGGAAAAACTGCAGGAAGCGGTGGCCACCGACCCGGCCAACGACAACACGCGTTTTGACTACATACGCCTGCTGCTGCAACACGGCCAGGTGGACCACGCCCAAGCCGCGTTTGCGACTGTGGCCGACAAGGCCGCGGGGGTGCGCAAGTTCGAAGCCTTGCGGCACTGGTTCAACGCTATTGAAACAGGAGCTGCTCACGCAGATGTATCAAGGGCTAAAGCCGAATTTGATGCAAAACTGCTGGCTAACAAGCGGGATTTCGACACCCGTTACGCCCTGGCGCAACTCCACATGAGCCAGCAGCACTGGGTGCCGGCCATGGACGAGTTGCTGGAAATCCTGATGCGCGACAAATCCTGGAACGAGGAACTGGCACGCAAGACTTTTGTCTCGATTCTGGAAATCATCGAGCCGCCCAAGGTCAAGGTCGCCGACGGCCAGATTCCGCCGGACGACCCGACCGTGGCGACCTACCGCCGGCGTTTGAGCAGCGTGGTGCTGAGCTAAAGCCTGGGTTCAAGCCGCTGCAAGGTGTCCATCTTGCAGGCGAACGTCAACTCGGCTTGTCTGGCCTTATCCGCGAGCAACGCCCCGCCCGCTGCGACGCGGCTTGATCTGCGGCAGGGCCGGTGGGCGCGCACGCAGACGCTGATCGCATAAGTGCCGCCAGCCGGCACTGCCGTAACCCGCGACCAGGTCGTGGCCCATGGCCGGCCAGGCCGCGTCATCGGGCACCAGGCCCAGGTGCTGCACATAAAACTCGCCCGCGACCACAAATTGGCGGCGGTAGGGCAGCAGGAAGCGCCGGGACTCTTTGTGCAGGCAATCCAGCGCCAGGGCGTAATCGGCATACCAGTGGTTCAGAAAGGCCGAAGCTTCGGTCTCGCACCAGAAGTCCCCCATGTCGTCGCCGGCGCGCGCCTCGCCGCCCAGCACGCTCCGGGCCTGGTCCCACAAGGCGAAGCCGGCCTCGGCGGCAACGATGTTCAGGCAGTGCCGCAATTGCCAGGTGGGCGGTATCGCCCAGCGGCGTTTGTGGCTGATATGTTGCGCACGGGCCATGGCTTGCGGCTGGTCGGTTTCCAGGCCGTTCAACAACAAACGCGCGCGGGTTTTTATTTCGGTGATCGCGGCGTTCACGACAGCCAGCGGAGAAGGGGGAGAAAAAGACGGGGACAACATGACAAAGCTCCTGTTCGTTATTTTGGCTACCCCGCTATGGCCAAACGAAACATGTGCTTATCACATCAATCATGAAATGATGAACTCTAGGGTGAGAGCCTCTTGTGCGGGCAGGCGTCCCTAAACACCTGAGGCAAAAGTGTAGTGCATCTTCTGGGCGCGGGCCATCGGCGTGGCCCGCGGCCCATATCGACTCCTGGCTGGCTGGCTGGCAAGCCAGGGACGATAGGCCGCTATAAATTCAATAGCTGCTTGCGCCTGTGGTGTATGGGCTATCGCTCAATTTGTCTTGTATTTTTCGGAAGCACAAGCCGATTTTCCATGTTCGAGTCCCACGCCATCCAGGCTTCTTGCCGCAACGCAGGCCGATAATGGACTGCTTCCATGCTTCTTTCCTTCCTGCTCCAGCTCACCGCCCGGGAACGCACACGCCGCAGCAACCGGCAATTCGGCGGAATACTGGCGTTTGTGGCGGGAGCGATCAATGCCGGCGGGTTTTTGGCGGTACACCGCTACACCTCACACATGACGGGCATCGTGTCTGCCATCGCCGATGACCTGGTGGTGGGCAGCATCGCGCTGGCGCTGGCCGGCCTGGTGTCGCTGGCGGCGTTTATCGGCGGGGCCATCACCACCACGCTGCTGATCAGCTGGGCCCGGCGCCACGAGCTGCGCAGCAAATACGCGCTGGCCCTGCTGCTGGAAGCGGCGCTGCTGCTGATGTTCGGCCTGCTGGGCGCCAACCTGAGCTCACTCGCCAGCCTGCTGGTGCCCACGGCGGTGTTGCTGCTGTGTTTCATCATGGGCTTGCAAAACGCCATCGTCACCAAGATTTCAAACGCCGAGATCCGCACCACCCACATGACCGGCGTCATCACCGACCTGGGCATTGAACTGGGGCGGCTGATTTATTGGAACCACTCCAAAAAAGCCAATGACATCCAGATTGTCCGGGCCAACACCGACAAGTTGTTCATCCACGCCGCCCTGCTTGGCCTGTTTTTCTCAGGCGGCCTGGTCGGCGCCCTGGCCTTCCGGGCCATGGGTTTCAGCGCCACCTTGCCGCTCGCCTTGCTGCTGGTGGCCATGGCCTTGCCGTCGGTCGTGATCGATCTGCGCAGAATGGCGCGTTCACTGTGAAAGCCGCAACCGCCATGCCGGAAGTTGCAGGTCTGGACGCCCCGGCCTGCGGCGACTTCCTGTCGCTGCAATACGCCCAGCCTTTTGTGCATGAAGATGCGACCGGCAAGTCGCTGCATTTCACGTTGGGTGAGTTGCAAAGCCGCATGCTCAGACATCGGCCCTGGGACCTGGCGGTGGACTACACCCGGACCATGATGGGTTTTTTGTTGTTCCAGCCGGCGCCGGACCGCATTGGCATGATCGGGCTGGGCGGCGGCTCGCTGGCCAAATTCTGCTACCGGCAATTGCCCGCCAGCCACATGACGGTGCTGGAGATCAACCCGCATGTGCTGGCCTTGCGCCGGGAGTTTCAGGTGCCCGACGACGACGCGCGTTTCCAGGTCATCGCCGCCGACGGTGCGCTTTTTTTGCAGACCGAAACACCGGATTTTGATGTCTTGCTGGTCGACGGTTTCGACCACGAAGGGCAACCCGTCGCCTTGTGTTCACAAGGGTTTTATGACGACTGTTTTGTGGCCCTGAGAATCGACGGCGTGCTGGTGGTCAACCTGCATTACGACCACCCCGATTACCCGGTGCTGGCCGAACGTATCAGCCGCAGCTTCAGCGGCAACGTGGTCGAAGTCATCGCCGCCGAAAAAAGCAACAGCCTCGTGTTTGCGTCCAGGGGCAAGCCGATTTCACCGCGCCAAATGAACCTGGCACGCAGCCTGGCTGGCCTGCATGAAGAGGATGCCCGCCAACAACTCAAGGCGGAACTGGGGCGGGTGCTCTGGGAGATGAAAAACCTGGACCAAGAAAGCCTCTGATCACACGCCTGGGCTGACAGACAATAGCCATTCACGCCGGGGCTTCTTTTATCATGTCCTACCCCGCGTCAATCAATTCAAGGATCACCATGCCCACTTACCACGTCGAAATGATGGAAGGCCGCACCGTCGAGCAGAAGAAAAAACTGGTCGCGGAAATCACCCGTGTCAGCGTCGAAATCCTGGGCGGTGCGCCTGACTCCGTCGACATCATCATCACCGACATCAAGCGCGAAAACTGGTCCACAGGCGGCAAACTCTGGTCCGAGCCGCGCGACTGATGGTCCCCGGCGCCCCCGGCTTCACCCGCAGCCACCCGTGAGCAACCCCTCCACCCTGCCCGAGATGCGCGCGCTGTACGGCCCGCGTTATCGCTGGCTGCTGCTGCTCTCGGTGATGATAGGCACGATGGCTTCCATCATGTCCTCGACCATCGTCAACGTGGCGATTCCCGACATGAGCCACCACTTCACCCTGGGCCAGGGGCGGGCCCAGTGGGTGACCTCGGGTTTCATGGTGGCGATGACGGTGTCCATGTTGACCACGCCCTGGCTGCTGGCGCGATACGGCTACCGCCGCACCTATGTGGGTACCATGTTGCTGCTGCTGGTCGGCGGCATCGTCGGCGGTTTTGCCAACACCTTCACCCTGGTGCTGGGCGCCCGGGTGGCCGAAGGGCTGGCGGCCGGTGTGGTGCAGCCGATTCCGGCCATCATCATCATGCGGGCTTTCGAGCCGCACGAACAAGGCCGGGCCAGCGGCATTTTCGGCATGGGTGTGGTGCTGGCACCCGCCATCGGGCCCAGCATAGGCGGCGTGCTGGTCGACCTGTTTGGCTGGCGCTCCATCTTTTTCATGGTGGTGCCTTTTTGCCTGGCTTCCTTGTGGCTGGCCTACCGTTATGTGCCGGTCACGGCGCCGGGCGGCGCGGCGGCGAATCGCAATGGCGCGACATTGGACTGGCGTGGCCTGTTGCTGGGCGGCGCCGGCACCTTGTGTCTGCTCAACGGCATGGTGGCGCTGCATGAAGGCGCTGCGCTGCAGGCTGCGTCACTGCTGGCCGCCGCCGTGCTGGCGCTGCTGGTGTTTATCGCCTGGCAGCGGCGCATGGCCAAGACCGGGCGCGAGCCGCTGATGAACCTGGCGCTGTTTGGTTACCGGCCATTTGCGATGGGCAGCATCGTGGCGTTTATTTACGGCACGGCGCTGTTTGGCTCGACCTATTTGTTGCCGGTCTACATGCAGCTGGGTTTGGGGTTGTCGGCCTCGTATGTCGGCAGCATTTTGCTGCCCGCCGGTTTTGTGCTGGCCGTGACGATTGCCATGGTTGGCCGCCTGGCCGACCGCCAGCCCACCTGGCTGCTGGTGTGTATCGGGCTGGCGCTGCTGGCCCTGTCTTTTGCCCTGATGCTGACCGTGAACTTAAGCTCCGCGATCTGGTTGCTGGTGCTCTGGGCTATTTTGGGGCGTATCGGCCTGGGTTTTATCCTGCCTTCGCTCAACCTCGGCTCCCTGCGGCCGCTGAGTTCCAACCTGATTTCACAAGGCTCCAGCGCCATCAATTTTGTGCGCATGCTGGGCGGTGCGATCGGCGTCAGCCTGTGCGGCATCGTGCTTGAATGGCGGCTGACCGCCCACGGCGATTCCCTGAGCCAGACCGCCACCAGCCCGGCCCGGCTCGCCGCCTTCAACGAGTCCTTCATGTTGCTGGCCGCCCTGTGTACGCTGGCCTTGCTGGCGGCCTGGCGTTTGCGCGAACCCGCCCCCCGGAAAGTGGAGCCCTGAGCCATGTGCCAACTCTTAGGCATGAATTGCAACACGCCCACCGACGTGACCTTCAGCTTCACCGGATTTGCGCAGCGCGGCGGCAAGACCGACCACCACGCCGATGGCTGGGGCATTGCGTTTTTTGAAGGCGGTGAAGGGGCGGACTGCGACAAGGGCCTGCGCCATTTTGTCGACCACCAGTCTGCCAGCGAATCCCCGGTGGCCGAGCTGATACGCCGCTACCCGATCAAAAGCCGCAATGTGATCGCGCATATCCGCAAGGCCACCCAAGGCCGCGTGGCGCTGGAAAACTGCCACCCCTTTGTGCGCGAGTTGTGGGGCCGCTACTGGGTGTTTGCCCACAACGGCGATTTGAAAGATTTCAACCCGCGCCTGCACGGCAGCTTCCGGCCGGTCGGCAACACCGACAGCGAACGGGCATTTTGCTGGATCATGCAGGAGCTGGCCAAGTCCCACGCCGGCGTGCCCAGCATCGCGGAGTTGACCCTGACCCTGCGCGAACTGGCGGCCCACATCGCGTCACACGGCACCTTCAATTTTTTGCTGAGCAACGGCCTGGCGCTCTGGGCCCATGCCTCGACCCAGCTGTATTACGTGGAACGCAAACACCCGTTTTCGCACGCCACACTCAGCGACGAAGACCTGAGTGTCAATTTTGCCGAGCAAGCCGCGCCGGGCGACCGGGTCGCGGTGGTGGTGACGGCACCGCTGACCACCAACGAAGCCTGGCAGGCGTTTGCCCCCGGCGAGCTGAAGGTGTTTGAGGGTGGTGCCTTGCGCACCTGAATTGAATTGCTATAAATTCAGGAGCTGCTTGTGATTGCTGAATAAGGGCTGCAGGACTTTTTGATCAACTACTCAGCGCGGCTTCCAGCGCATCGATAAACATTGCCGCCACGTCGAAGCCGGTTTGGTCAAAAATTTCCTGGAAGCAGGTCGGGCTGGTGACGTTGATTTCGGTCACGTAGTCGCCGATCACGTCCACCCCGGCCAGCAACAAACCGCGCGCCGCCAGCACCGGCCCGAGGGCGTCGCCGATCTCCTGATCGCGTGCCGAGAGTTTTTGCGCCACACCCAGGCCGCCGGCCGCCAGGTTGCCGCGCACCTCGCTGCCCTGGGGAATACGCGCCAGGCTGTAAGGCACGGGTTTGCCGCCTATGACCAGCACACGTTTGTCGCCCCTGGAAATTTCGGGCAAAAACTTCTGCACCATCACGCTTTGCGCGCCGTCCTTGTTCAGCGTTTCAATGATGCTGCCCAGGTTCAGGCCGTCTTCCTTGACGCGGAAGATACCCATGCCGCCCATGCCGTCCAGCGGCTTGAGAATGATGTCTTTGTGTTCGGCGTGAAACCGTTTGATGTCGTCCGCGCTGCGTGTCACCAGGGTCGGGCCGCTGAACTGGGCAAACTCCAGGATGGCGAGTTTTTCCGGGTGGTCGCGCAAGGCGCGGGGCTTGTTGAACACCCGTGCGCCTTCACGCTCGGCCTGCTCCAGCAAATGGGTGCTGTAGAAATATTCGCTGTCAAAAGGCGGGTCCTTGCGCATGATCACGGCGTCAAACTCCTGCAGCGGACGGCGCAGGGCCGGCGCGGCGCTGAACCAGTCGGTCGCATCGCCGGTCAGGGTGATCTGGGTGACCAGGGCTGTGACTTGTTCGCCGGTCTGCCAGCGCAGGTCTTTGGGTTCACACACGCTGAGCTGATGGCCGCGCCGCTGCGCCTCGCGCATCATCGCAAACGTGGTGTCTTTGTAGATCTTGAAAGAGGCAAGCGGATCGGCGACAAAAAGAATGTGCATGGCGGTTCAGTCTTGAGGAAAGAGGATCGCCTAAGCGGCGCGCTGGCGATATTGTTGTACAAATAGCGCCAGCGCGCCGGCGACCACGCCCCAGAAGGCCGAACCTATGCCGGCAATCACCACGCCCGACAGCGTGACCAGAAACGTGATAAGCGCGGCCTCGCGGTGTGGCTCCTCGCGCAGCGCTTGCGCCAGGCCACTGCTGATGGTGCCCAGCAAAGCCAGCCCGGCGATCGCCACCACCAGCTCCTTGGGAAACGCCGTCAGCAGGCCGGTGACGGCCGCGCCAAAAATACCGATCACGATGTAGATCGCGCCGCAAGACACGGCCGCGGTGTAACGTTTGGCCGGGTCTTCATGCGCTTCCTTGCCCATACAGATGGCGGCGGTGATGGCGCTGAGGTTGAGCGCAAACGCACCAAACGGCGCCAGCACCAGGCTGGCCAGCCCCGTCAACGTGATCACTTTGGACACCGGGATGCCGCCGTCGGCGCTGCCCGGCCCATAACCCGCGGCACGAATCGCCGCCACGCCGGGCAGGTTTTGCGAAGCCATGGTCACCACAAACAGCGGCAAGGCCAGGCTGACCACCGCCGCCAAGGTGAAGCTGGGCATCACAAAAACCGGTCGAGCAAAGTCAAAGGTGATCGCGGTCCAGGCCATCTGGCCACGGGCCGCGACATAAACCACGGCGGCCAGCAAGGTCAGCAGCACCGCATAACGCGGCAACAGGCGCTTGCCCAGCAGATAAACAAGCAGCATCAACACCACCAGCACCAGCGCGGTTTGCGCGGCGGCAAAAGCCTGGATGCCAAAACGCGCCAACACCCCGGCCAGCAACGCCGAGGCAATCGCCATCGGAATGCGGTTCATGACTTTTTCAAACCAGCCGGTCACACCAAACAAGGTGATCAGCGCCGCACTGACCATGAAAGCGCCCACCGCCTCGGCCATGGAAAACCCACCCGCGAGTCCTGCCGTGGCCAGCACCGCCGCCCCCGGCGTGGACCAGGCCACCATCACCGGCTTCTTTAGCCACAAGGAAGGAATAACCGAACACAAACCCATGCCCAGCCCCAGCGCCCACATCCAGGAGCTGATCTGCGCTGGCGTGGCGTTAAAAGCCAGCGCCGCCTGAAAAACAATGGCCACCGAACTGGTGAAGCCGACCAGCACGGCGACAAAACCAGCGGTGAAGGCGGAGAGATTGAGGTCTTTGAAAAATGACATGGAGGGATTCTGGCAGGGTCAGGCGTGGGGCGTCCGGCCTGCGGTCCCCTGTCTGCCGAAAACGCAGCCTGATGCCAGCTCAGGCCGCCACTTTTGCATCCACCGGCGCCACTTCCCTGACCAGGCTGTTCAAAGCCTGCGCCACGACGCCGTGGGTGGCGACGGGGCGTAACAAACCCTCCTTGAGCAGGCGTTCGCAGCTGCGTTTGGTCATGGAATGGGGCTGGCCGCCGTGGCTGACAAACATGAACAGGGTGCCGCGTGTGCTGGCCCAGATCAGTTGCGCGCGCAGCCAGTGGCGTTTGGAATACAGGTCCACCCAGCTGCCTTCGCGCAGGCCCAGCAAGACTTGTTCGGGGCTGGGCTCGTCACCGGCTTCTGCGAGGTTTGGTGTTTCGTCCTCTGCCACCGGGACGGGTTGCTCTGCCGGCCCGGGCTCGCTGGGTTTGTCATCCAGTTCGGCGGGGCCGGACGGCAGGGTTTCTTCGAACCCGGCCTTGTCCAGCTCTTGCGGCGTCAGCCAGGGTTGGCCGGCGGTTTTGGCTTTTCTTTGTTCGGGGCTGGCCTGCAGAAGGTCGTTCAGTTCCGGGTCCTCGGCCAGCGCCATGTCCAGCGGCGTGGCGGCCGATTCCTCGGCATCGCGGCGGCTGCGCAGGCGGCGCAGCTTGAGCACCGGGCGGTGCAGTTTTTCCATCACCTTGAAAAAAGCTTCGGTCTCGCGCGGGTCTTGCCCCAACGAGGCCAGGCCAGATTGCAGCTTGCCGAGCAGGCCGGGAATCATCTCGATCAAATGGCCCGGGCGTTTGAGTGTGACCTGGGGCTTGACGCTCCACAACAGGTCGCTGACCAGCGAGCTATAACCGCCGGGGTCGATCTGGCGCGCCGCGTCGGTCAGGCGGGCATGGGCCAGTACCAGCGCCCAGGGGCCGAACAAAAAGTCCAGCACCACGCCCGGCACCTGGTCCAGGTCGGCACGCAGGCTCAGGTCGTAGGCGATCTGGTCGGCCTGGCTTTGCCGCTCTTCGGCAAACTGCATGGTCTGGCGCATGTTGCTGCGCTGTGCCTGCTCCTGCTGGTCCTGGCCATCCCACAGGTTTTGCAGCTCGCCCAGGGCCGCCGCAAAAGGCTGGGCATCGGCGATGTCCTGGGCATTGAGTGCATTGAAGGCCTCGCTCACCGACTGGAAAAAGACCGCGAATTCCGGGCTGGCCGCGTCGTTGTATTTGAAGCTGCGCTGCGCCACACGTTCCATCAGGCGCCGGCCGGGGTGGTTTTCTTCGCTGAAAAAACGCGAGTCGACCATGGCCAGGCGCAGCAGCGAGGGCTCCAGCGCGACGATGGCCTCGCGCACCGGCTCCAGCAGGCGCGGGTCTTGCGCGACCTGGTTCACCAGCTTGCGCACCACCTCCATGCCCAAGACCTGGCCGACACGGGTCGCGTCTTTTTTGAGTTGCGTGCGCACCAGCGCACGTTCGCGGGCGCGCCCGTAAACGCCCCAGACCTGCGAGCTCAGTTGGCTCAACACATCGATGATGCGCGAGGGGTTGTCCGGCGTTTCCTGTGCCGGGTGCACCGGCCGCTCGGGGTCGCTGCGTGTGCCGCGGTAATCGTCGCTGAGCGCGGGTGGTGGCTCGTCCTGCAAGGCCACGGGTGCCGAGTCGGGGCTGGCTTTGAGCGCGCTTAATTCTTCTTCGATGGTCGCGTAATACGAGGGCGCCAGCCCGTGGTTGGCATGGCTGCCGCCGCGAAACAAAAAGTCCTGGAACAGCTCATCCCGGATTTCGTAATTCGACAGATCGGCGTATTGCGAGGGCACCTTGGCCAGGGGCTCGTCCGATACATAACCCAGGGGGGCCGAGCCTGAGGTGGTTTCTGTGCCCGTACCGGCCTGTGTTTGCGCCGCGCCGCTGCCCGGGCCCCGGCCGCTGTTGGCCGGTGTCGGCAACACCCGGTAACTGGCGGCCCGCACCTGGGCCATCTCCAGCACATTGATCAGGCGTTCGTACACACGTTTGAGTTCGCGCCCCAGCGGTTCGGCCAGGTGTTTGGCCCACAAGGCACTGACGGCCGGCTCGACCGTCGCGCTGGCCAGCAAGCTGCGCAAGGTGTGGGCATACACCTCGGGCCGCACCGGGTTGAACTCCGGGCTGACATTGACCAGGCCCTGGGCCGAACTCATCAAGGCATCCAGCTCGGCCAGGGCGCGCTCGACCACCGGCAAGACCTGCTGCAGCAGCCGGGAGGACTCAATGCCTTCTTCGACCTGGGCGTTGTCCACCAGCGAAAACAGGTCGGCCCCACTACCGGGGCGCGTGGATGTTCCGGTTGTGAATGGCTGGGCCGCTGGCCGGTCGGTTGCGCCCGGCGCCGTGCTGTTGAAGGCTGCCAGCAGTGCCTGCGGGTATTGCGCGCACCAGCCGTCTTTGTTTTTAAGCAGCTCGCGCCAGGCCTGGCCCAAGTTGTCGCGCTCGGCCGGTTTGAGGCTTTGGGTTTCCGCGATCTGCAGCGCCGCCACCGCATGGTCTATGCAGTGTTCAAGCGCTGGTTTGGCGGCCTTGGCAGCTTCCTGCAGGCAATGGTGAAAAACGTCGGCTTGCAATGCCATCTTGGGCGGCGGGTGGTGTGACAAAGTAAAAGCGGGTTCCGTGATTTTGTTGGCAAAACCCCGGATTCGGTACGAGCTTGGAGTTTGGTCTGAACTGGGGCTCGGCGGATGAAGATGCCGAAGTATCTTGTAACAATTTTTAACCTGTGATCGATCAAGAAGTACCTGCTTACATGTGACGGGCCGAGAGTGGTGGTGTTGCCCGCACCGCTAGAACGTAGATGTGATGCAGCATCAAATAGGCCTCCAGCCCTTTAAAAATGAGCGCAAGTAGCTATGGTTTGGATAGCGTGTCTGATGCCTGAATCCCTGTTTCGCGTTGCTGATACGGGAGTCGGCGACGGAAAAATGCCACCAAGTGCCCCTGTTAAAAAGCCACCACAAACCGTGGCGGTTTGGGGTGGCTGGCGCACCGGCTGTCCCGGTGCTTGCTCCCGTCGGGGCGACAACTCAGGCGCGGCCAGGGGCGGCGTTGTACATCGCGCTGCTGCGTGCTTGTGTGCCTTCTGCGCGCACGTCGCTGCGGTTGCGCTGGCTGGTCCGCGGTGTCATGGCGATCATGCCGCCGTCCACCTGGTTGCTGCTGGTGACAGCGCCTGGCTGCTGCAGGCTCATGGTTTGCATACGCATGGTGCTGTGGGTGGAGCTGCTCGCGACAGTGCGTGTGGGCTCCAGCGGGTTGTCGGCACCGGCCGCAAAAGTATTCATCGAGGCCAGGGCGGCGACAGCGATCAGGGCGGAGGAGAGGAGTTTGGCGGTCATGATAAATATCCTTGTTGAATGATGAAGCGTGAAGAAAACGTGGGGGACTCAGCTGGGAACCAGCACCCGGTTGACCACGTGGATCACACCGTTGGACTGGTAAACATTGGCGATGCTGACCATGGCGGTGCCGCCTTTTTCGTCGGTCACCATCACATTCGGGCCGCTGCTGGTCACGACCAGGGTGTCACCGCTGACCGTGGTCAACACGGCGCGGCCATTGCCGGCCATCACGCGCTGACTCAGTGCGGCCGCGTCCAGCCGGCCCGACACCACGTGGGCGGTCAGCACCTTGGTCAGCAGGGCTTTGTTCTCGGGTTTGAGCAGCGTGTCCACTGTGCCGGCCGGCAAGGCGGCGAAAGCCGCGTTGGTCGGTGCAAACACCGTGAAGGGCCCCGGCGTTTTCAGGGTCTCGACCAGGCCGGCGGCCTTGACGGCAGCGACCAGGGTGGTGTGGTCCTTGGAGTTGACGGCGTTGTCGATGATGTCCTTGCTCGGGAACATGGCCGCGCCGCCGACCATGACCGAGGGTTCGCCGGACATGGTGTTGCCCGACATGCCGCCGGCGCAGGCGCTGAGAAGGACGGCCACGCCGGCTGCAATGATGAGTTTTTTCATAAAAGGCTCCTGATGATTCTTGGGTTGAAGATCCTGTGGAATCCGCCACAGCGCGTGAGCGTTTTGTTGGGCGCTTGCAGGGAATACGCGGCAGATGCGCGACTGGATGTGCGGGCCAAGCGCCGGACGAAAAAAAAGCGCCCGAAGACGCTTTTAAAATAGTTACAAGCAAAATAAGCCGTCAGCCCAAAGGGGATGGGCGCAGGCAGCTATGAATTCAGGAGCGCTACCCAAGCGGTGCCCGCCTTGGCCTTGCGCCAGGCCCGTGCACGCGGCCCCGCGTGTCATCTGGCCCGCATCGGCGTATCGCGGCCTTAGTCGCGCAGCCGCTCCGCCACAAACTGGCGGAACAGGCCCATCGATGGGGCTTCGGTGCGCCCGGCCAGCGTGACAAACGCAAAACGCGCGCCGCTGGTGAATGGGGGGTCGGTCGCCAGTTCGGCGAGTTGTCCCGCCTCAATGCCGGCGCGTGTAGCCGCCAGGATGCCGAGGTAGATCGCGTCCGAGGCCTTGACCGTCTCTATCAGGCTGGTGATGTCGTCGCAGCGCAGGCTCACGGCCTGCTGCGGGTCGGCCCGCGGGCCGAAGCGGGTGACCAGCAGGTGGGCGACTTCCGTACTCAGGGGGATGCAGGCCAGCGGGTAGCGCAGCATGTCGTCAAAAGACACAGGTCCGTCGGCCTGCAGCAAGGGATGGCCGCTGCGGCAGACAAAGCCGGCGCGCAGTTCGGTCAGGTTCTCGATGGCCAGGTCGGGGGCCGGCGCGATGCGGCGAACGTCGACCACCAGCGCGTCGAGCGTGCGCTGGCGCAGCTGCATCAGCTGCAACTCGGTCGCCCCTGGTGACACGCTGACCTGCACGCCCGGGTGGTGCCTGGCCATGTGTACCAGAAACGGCGTCATCAGCATGGCGCCCGGCCCCGACCCCAGGCCGATACGGATGGCGCCCAGGTCGCCCTGTTTGAGCAGCTCGGCGCTGCGGCGCAGCTCGGCCGCCTCGAAGACCATGCGTCTGGCGCGCACCGCCACGGCCTGACCCAGCGGCGTGAGTTCATTGCGTTTGCCGCTGCGGTCTATCAGGCACGCGCCCAGATCTTCTTCCAGGGCCTGGATGCTGCGGCTCAGGGCTGACTGCGTGAGGTGTTGCCGCTCGGCGGCGCGGCTGAAGGAGCCGGTCTCGGCCACGGCCAGCAGGTGTTCGAGTTGTGCAAGATTCATGTTCTAGCGTCGTGAATGAGTCGCATGAATGGTAATCACAAAAATAATGCATTGGACACATTAATCCGGGCTATCTAGCATTCTTGAGGTGTATCCCCCCGTGCACCCATTCCAAGTATTCCAAGTATTCCAAGGAGACAACCCTATGAACGTATTCAAGACCGTCACCGTGCTGCTGGCCGGCCTGCTGCTGGCCACCGGCGGCGTGCTCGCCCAGAGCTACCCGAGCAAGCCTGTCAACCTGATGGTGCCCTACCCCGCTGGCGGGCCGTCCGATGCGCACGCGCGCATCTTCACCGTGCCACTGGGCAAGGAGCTGGGCCAGTCGGTCATCGTTGAAAACCTCGGCGGCGTCAGCGGCGCGCTGGCCGCGCAGAAGGTGCTGGCCGCACCGGCCGATGGCTACTACCTCTTTCAGGGCTCGCCGAACGAGTTGATCCTGGCGCCGCTGGCCAACGCCGCCGTGAAGCTCAAGACCGAGGACTTCCGCCTCGTGCATCCGGCGAGCGATGCCGTGATGGTCTTCGTCGCGCGCAAGGACTTGCCGGCCAACAGCGTGGACGAACTGATCGCGTTGGCGCGCAAGTCGGGCGACAAGCCGCTGACTTACGGCAGCGTGGGCATAGGTTCGCTCTACCACCTGATCCTCGAGGATGTGCAGCAGCGCGCCGGCATCAAGCTGATCCACGCGCCCTACAAGGGCAATGCGCCTTTGATGCAGGACATAGGCGGCGGATCTGTCGATTTCGCCGTGCTGGTGTACAGCGCGGCGATGGGGGGGCTGGCCGACCAGGGCCGGGTCAAGATCATCGGACAGCTCGGCGCGCAGCGCTCTGAATTGCTGAAGAATGTACCCACCGTCAGCGAAGGCAAGGAGTTGAAAAACTTCTCCTACGGCATCTGGAGCGGCTTCTTCGTGCCGAAGAACACGCCGGAAGCCGTGGTCGAGCGCCTGCACAAGGCCATCGGCACGACGTTGCAGGACCCCTCCTTGCGCTCGCAACTGGCGGCGCAAACGGCACTGGCATCGTCGCCCACGTCACTGGCCGACGGGGCGAAGTACTTCGCGGCCGAAACCGCGAAGTACCGCGCCATCGCCAAGGCGATCAACCTGCAGCCGCAGTGAGCGCCCGCATGAACACGCGGCTGCTGGAGGCACTGAACGACAAGGCCGATGCGTTCATCAGCCTGCGGCACGATATCCACCGCCATCCCGAGCTGGCCTTCGACGAACACCGCACCTCGGCCCTGGTGGCCGAGAAGCTGCAAGGCTGGGGTTACGCGGTCGAGCGCGGCCTGGGCGGCACCGGCTTGGTGGGGCAGCTGGTGCGCGGCGACGGCCAGCGCCGGCTCGGCCTGCGCGCCGACATGGACGCGCTGCCCATCCACGAAGCCACCGGCCTGCCGCACGCCAGTTGCCACGCCGGCGTGATGCACGCCTGCGGCCACGACGGCCACACCGCCATGCTGCTGGCCGCCGCGCAGCACCTGGCGCAGAGCGGGGACTTTTCCGGCACTTTGAACCTGATCTTCCAGCCGGCCGAAGAAGGCGGCGGCGGTGCCCTGCGCATGATGGACGACGGCCTGTTCGAGAAATACCCCTGCGACGCGATCTTCGCCATGCACAACATGCCCGGCGTTCCGCAAGGGCGACTGGTGCTGCGCGAAGGTGCGGCCATGGCTTCGTCGGACTACGTCACCGTCACGCTGACCGGCGTCGGGGGCCATGGCGCGATGCCGCACCTGGCGACCGACCCGATCGTGGCGGCGGCCAGCATTGTGATGGCGCTGCAGACCATCGTTTCGCGCAACATCGATCCGCTGCAGATGGCGGTGGTCACCGTCGGCGCGCTGCATGCCGGCAAAGCCAACAATGTGATCCCGCAAAGCGCGACCCTGGAGCTCAGCGTGCGCGCGCTGGACCGCGAGGTGCGCGCCAGGCTGGAGCAGCGCATCAAGGCGCTGATCACCGCGCAGGCTGAAAGTTTTGGCGCCACGGCGCGGATCGACTGGCGGCCCGGATATGCGGTGCTGGTCAACACGCCCGAGCAAACCGCCTTCGCCCGCGAGGTGGCGCTGGAACTGGTCGGAGAGGAGCGCGTGACGCTGCAAGGTCCGGCCTTATCCGGCAGTGAAGACTTTGCCTTCATGCTGGAACGTGTGCCCGGCAGCTATTTGTTCATCGGCAACGGCGATGGCGACAGCGCCGGTGCCTGCATGGTGCACAACCCGGGCTACGACTTCAACGACGCGAACCTGCCCATAGGTGCGGCTTACTGGACGCTGCTGGCGCAACGCTTTCTGGTCTGAATCCTCGGCAGCGCCATTAAAAATGGCGCCCTCGGGCGCCGTTTTTTTTTGCAAATTATCTTCGTGTCAAATCGGGTCGTGGCCCTTTCTGGTATTGCCCAACCAGCTACCAAATAGATAGCTGGTTGGGCTTGTCACGCTCAGGCCTGCGCCTTGACCTTCAGACGCCAGGCATGCAGCAGCGGCTCGGTGTAACCACTGGGTTGCGCCAGGCCCTTGAACACCAGGTCGCAAGCCGCCTTGTAGGCCGCCGAGGTGTCGAAGTGACCCGCCATGTTTTTGTAAAGCGGGTCGCCGGCGTTTTGGTCATCCACCACGGCGGCCATGCGTTCAAACGTTTCACGCACCTGGGCCTCGGTCACCACGCCGTGCAACAACCAGTTGGCGATGTGCTGGCTGGAGATGCGCAGGGTGGCGCGGTCTTCCATCAGGCCGACGTTGTGGATGTCGGGCACCTTGGAGCAGCCCACCCCCTGGTCGATCCAGCGCACCACGTAACCCAGGATGCCTTGCGCGTTGTTGTCCAGCTCCTGCTGTTTTTCAGCAGCCGACCAGTTGGTGTTTGTCGCCACGGGCACTTCCAGCAGCGCGTTGAGCAGCTTGTCGTGTTCGGCATGGGCGTCGATCTTTTCCAGCTGTTGCTGCACATCGCTGACGCTGACCTGCAGGTAATGCAGGGCATGCAGGGTGGCGGCGGTGGGTGAGGGCACCCAGGCGGTGTTGGCGCCGGCTTTGGGGTGGGCGATTTTCTGCTCCAGCATGGCGGCCATCAGGTCCGGCATGGCCCACATGCCCTTGCCGATTTGCGCCTTGCCGCGCAGGCCGCTGGACAGGCCCACCAGCACATTGCTTTTTTCATAAGCAGCAATCCAGGCGCTGGCTTTCATGTCGCCCTTGCGGATCATGGGGCCGGCATACATGGCGGTGTGCATTTCGTCGCCGGTGCGGTCCAGAAAACCGGTGTTGATGAAGGCCACACGCGCGCTGGCTTCGGCAAGACAGGCCTGGAGGTTGACGCTGGTGCGGCGCTCTTCGTCCATGATGCCGAGCTTGACGGTGTTGGCCGGCAGGCCCAGCAAGCTTTCCACGCGGCCGAACAGCTCCGACGCAAAAGCCACTTCCTGCGGGCCGTGCATCTTGGGTTTGACGATGTAGATCGAGCCGGTGCGCGAGTTGACGATGGCTTGCTTGCCGCGGCGTTGCAGGTCGTGCATGGCAATCGCCACGGTCACCACCGCGTCCAGGATGCCTTCGGGGATTTCTTTACCGTCCGCGTACAGGATGGCCGGGTTGGTCATCAGGTGGCCGACATTGCGCAGGAACATCAGCGAGCGGCCATGCAAGCTCAAGGGCTGGCCATCGGCACCGGTGTACACGCGGTCGGGGTTCAGGCCACGCACAAACGTCTTGCCGCCCTTGCTCACGTTTTCGGTCAGCGTGCCCTGCAAAATACCCAGCCAGTTGCTGTAGGCCAGCACCTTGTCGTCGGCATCCACCACGGCCACCGAGTCTTCCAGGTCCAGGATGGTCGAAAGCGCGGCTTCCAGCACCAGGTCGCTGACGCCGGCGGCGTCGGTTTTGCCGATGGCGGTGTTGCGGTCGATCTGGATGTCCAGGTGCAGGCCGTTGTGGGTCAGCAGCACCGACGAAGGTGCGGCGGCCTCACCCTGGTAGCCGACAAACTGCGCGGGATTGGCCAGGGCGGTGCGGCCGGCGGCCGTGTTCACCACCAGCTGGCCGTCTTCCACGCTGTACAAGGTCGCGTCTTTGTGTGAGCCCTTGGCCAGCGGCACGGCCTGGTCCAGCACCTGACGCGCAAAGGCGATGACCTTGGCGCCGCGCACCGGGTTGTAACCCTTGCCTTTTTCGGCGCCGCCGGTTTCGGCAATCGCGTCCGTGCCGTACAGCGCGTCATACAGCGAGCCCCAACGCGCGTTGGCGGCGTTGAGTGCATAACGCGCGTTGAGCACCGGCACCACCAGTTGCGGGCCTGCCTGCAGGGCCAGCTCGGCGTCGACGTGGGTGGTGGTGGCTTGCACCTTGGCCGGAACCGGCACCAGGTAGCCGATTTTCTCCAGGAAAGCGCGGTAGGCCGGCATGTCCTGGATCGGGCCGGGGTGGGCCTTGTGCCAGTTGTCCATCTCGGTCTGCAGGCGGTCGCGTTCGGCCAGCAAGGCGATGTTTTTCGGTGCCAGATCGGCCACGATGGTATCAAAGCCGGCCCAGAAGGTGTCGCTGGCCACACCGGTGCCGGGCAGCACTTGGTCTTCCACAAAACGGTACAGATTGGTGGCGACCTGGAGGTGGTGGCGGGTGGTGCGTGCAGTCGTGTTGGCAGTCATGATGTCAGTCCCTTTTTAAAAATAAACGTTGCTACAAATGGCCTGGGGTGGTGAAGGCGCTGCTGCGTCTCAGCCCAGCGTCTTGGAAAAATAATAAAGCGTCAACACGGTGCCCACCGCGATCACCATGCGGCGCAGCCAGGGGCCGCGTATGTTGCGCGCCATACGCGCGCCCAGGTAGCCGCCCAGGCTGGCGGTCAGCACCATGACCAGCGTGTGCGGCCAACTGACCGCGCCGGCCACGACGAAGGTGGCGACCGTGATGCTGTAGACCACGGCAGACAGCAGGTTCTTCAAGGCGTTGATGTGCTGCACGTCCTCGTGCCCGCCTATGGCCAGGCTGGCCATCATCAGGATGCCCATGCCGGCGCCAAAAAATCCGCCGTAAATGGACACCAGCAGTTGCACCAGCCAGCCGGCCGGCGAGCCGCTGCCATGGCACTCTTCCGCGGCGACTTGGGGTTTGACCTGGCCGTGGCGCGCGCGCAGGTGTTTGAGGGTGGCGGCCAGTTGCGGACTGAAGGCGAACAGCAAGGTGGCAAAGGCCAGCAGCCAGGGGATCAGTGCCGAGAACCGCGCGTCGCCGGCGCTCAGCAGCAGCAGTCCGCCGGCCACGCCGCCCAGCAGCGAAGCCGCGCCCATGGGCAGCAAATAACGCTTGTAAGGGACCAATTCACGCCGGTAGGCCCAGGCGCCGGTCAGGCTGCCTGGCCACTGGGCCACGGAATTGCTGGCGTTGGCCACCACCGGCGGAATGCCAATCATCAGCAGTGCCGGAAAGGAAAAAAAGGTGCCGCCGCCGGCGATGGCATTGACGGCACCCGCCGCAAATGCGCCACCGCCTATCAGCAGCATGTCCAGCAAGCTCATGTCGAAAAGTGTCATGCCGTCGCTCCTGCCGCAGGCGGGGCGATCAGGCCGGGCAGCATCAGTACTTCGCGCAGGCTGTGGCCGGTGTGTGTGGGTGCTGTGCCCAGCTCTTCAAAAGGCAGGGCATAACGGTTGACCCACAAGGTCTGGTAGCCATACCAGGTCGCGGCCAGCGCGTCCCAACTGTTGCAACTGACAAAGGCAATCTGCCGGGCGGCCAGGCCGGTGGCCTGCGGCCCCAGCGCATAAGCGTCGGGATGGGTTTTGTATTTGCGCACGCCGTCGACACTGAGCACATGGTCCAGCAGGCCTTCCAGGCCGGCGGAACGCACGGCGATGTCCAGCATGCCGGGGTCGCCGTTGGACAAAATGCCGGTGACGATGCCGCGGCTTTTTAGCGCCTGCAAGACCTCGCGGGTTTCCGGAAAAGCCGACAGGTGGCGGTACTGGTTCATCAGCCGCTCTTCGTTGCCGGCGCTCAGGTCCAAGCCCAGGCGTTTGCAGGCATAACGCAGGCCGGCGCGGGTCAGGTCCCAGAAGGGCTGGTAGTGGTCGCCGCCATTGCTGGTGGTGACCAGCCGGGTGTATTCAATCTGCTTGTCGCGCCAGAGCAGGCCCAGCGCCTGTCCCTGGCCGGGAAACAACTGCTCCGCCAGCAGGCCCACGCTGTACACATCGAACAGCGTGCCGTAAGCATCAAATAAAACAGCCCGTGGCAACGTCGGCCCGGCTTTGGGTTTTTCCATCCCTCTACTTTATTTGATACTCAAGCGCTTATTAATGATGAATAAATTGGTTTATCCATGACCTTAATGAAGGTAATCAAAGCATGCCGCTGAGTTTGCGTGCGCATTCCAGCACCGGTTTGACGTAGGTCTGGTCGTAACGGGAGACCGGCATGGTCAAGGTCAGGGCGCCGGCCAAGCTGCCATCGGCCTTGAACACCGGCGCGGAAATACCGGCCACCTCGGCCAGGCGATCACCGACCGCCGTGTAATAACCCTGTTCCCGGATTTTTGCGTAAAGTTGCCGGTCTTTTAGGGCTTTGGCCCTTGCCTGATGGGCGTCAAACGCTATCAAAATGCGAGCGCCTGTGCCGCGGTCGGCCGGTAACACGTCGCCGGCCTTGATGTGGTCGCGGATCGGGTGCGGCGAGTCCACGCGGTACAGGCACAAACGGGCCTCGCCCTGGCGCACATGGTAGGCCGCACTTTCGCCGGTGATCCCCACGAGCTGGCGCAGCACCGGCAGCACCACCTTGTCCAGCGAAAACGAGGCGGCATACACGCCGTGCAGCCGGGCGACTTCGGCACCCAGCGCATAACGGCCGTCGTCGAGTTTCTGGATCAGATGTGCGTGTTCCAGCGAGGCCAGCAGCCTGAGCACCGTGCTTTTGTAGAGCTGCGTGCGCTGCGCCAGCTCGATCAGACCCAGTGAGGTGTCGCCCGCCTTGAACGCCGACAGCAAGGTGAGGGCGCGGTCCACGGCGGCGGCACCGCCGGGGGCGGCGTGGGCATCGGCGACGGATTCGGTCTGGGCTTTGCGTGGCATCGGTCAATCTCCTGGGCAAGTCCCCGCTTGACAGCGCGGGCAAGCTGCTTCAATATTTCATTAGAAAGAATATTGTTCTATCTTACAGAATACTGAAAAACATGCAAACCCCTCCTGAACCCTCTGTGCTGATCAGCGAAGTGGGGCCGCGCGACGGCCTTCAAAGTGTCGCGCGCACCATGGCCACGGCCGACAAGCTGCGCTGGATCAGCGCCCTGCACGCCGCCGGCCTGCGCGAAATCGAGGTCTGTTCTTTTGTGCCGGCCAAACACCTGCCGCAGATGGCCGACGCCGCCGAGGTGGTGGCACACGCGCTGACCCTGCCCGGCCTGACCGTGATGGCGCTGGTGCCGAATAGAAAAGGTGCCGAAGCCGCACTGGCCGCCGGTGTGCACAAACTCACGGTGCCGGTATCGGCCAGCGCCGCCCATTCGCTGGCCAATGTGCGCAAGACCCGCGAAGAAATGATCGAGGAGGTGCGTGCGATCTCCGATCTGCGCCGCGACATCGCGCCCCAGGTCAGGCTGGAAGCCGGCATCTCCACCGCCTTTGGCTGCACCTTGCAGGGCTGGGTGCCGGAGGACGAAGTGATCTGGCTGGCGGCCCAATGTATCGCCGCTGGCGCCGACGAATCGGGCCTGTCGGACACCGTTGGTTATGCCAACCCGGCGCAGGTGCGCCGTTTGTTTCGGCGCCTGCGCGCCGAGATAGGTGAGCACGCCGGCGCGGCCCACATGCACAACACACGCGGTCTTGGCCTGGCCAACTGCCTGGCAGCTTACGACGAAGGGGTGCGTACTTTTGATGCCTCACTCGGCGGCCTGGGCGGCTGCCCTTATGCGCCCGGTGCCTCGGGCAATGTGGTGACCGAAGACCTGGTGTTCATGTTTGAAGCCATGGGTGTGTCCACTGGTGTTGATCTCGGCCGGTTGCTGGCCGCCCGTGCGCCGCTGCAGGCCGGTTTGCCGGGCGAGCCGATTTACGGCATGACGCCCGAGGCGGGCTTGCCCAAAGGGTTTGTGCAGGGAGCCGCTCATGCCTGAGCCAACGAACCAGGAAAAGCATGGCGCTGGACGAGCACAACGCCGAGATCGTGGCCGCACGCCCTTATTCCGCGCGAGACACCGAGGCGCTTTCCGGGCGCCATGCCAGCGCCCCGACCTGATCCCCTTTTTCAATTTGATCAACCCCGCTTTTTCAGGAGACAAGGCATGAACTTCCAGCGCCGTACCGGCCTTTTACTCGCCTGCGCCGCCTTGGCTATCCCAACCGCCGCCTTCGCGCAAGCGCCCTGGCCCAGCAAGCCGGTCAAATTGGTGGTGCCCTACGCCGCGGGCGGACCGGCCGATGTGGTCGCCCGGGAAATCGCTCAGCGTCTGGCGGTTGAACTCAAGCAGCCCGTGCTCATCGAGAACCAGGGCGGTGCCATGGGTATGCCCGCACTGACCGCGGTCGCACGTGCAGAACCCGATGGGCATACCTTGTTGATGCCCGCCTTGGGCAACGTGGTGCTGCAGCCCCTGCTCAGCAAAAACGGCGGAGCCGACCTGCTGGCCAAATTGCGGCCAGTCAGCATGGTCTCCACCAGCGCGCATGTGCTGGTGGTGTCGGCCAAGCTGCCGGTCAAGACGGTGCGAGAACTGGTGGACTACGCCAAGGCCAATCCAGGCAAAGTGAGTTTTGCGTCTGCGGGCACCGGCGGAACGGCTCACCTGGGCATGGAAATGTTCAAGGTACTGTCCAAAACCGACGTGCTGCATGTTCCCTACAAGGGCAGTTCCGCCGCCGTCGGCGACCTGGTGTCAGGTCAGGTCAGTGCCATGTTCAGCAGCTTGCCGTCCTTGCAGGGTGTGGCGGACAAGGGCTACGTACGCGTCATTGGAGCGACTGCCGCGAGCACCTCGGCCGCCACCCGATCCTTGCCCCTGTTATCGGCCACGCTGCCCGGCTTCGACTACACCACCTGGTATGCCCTGTATGCCCCGCTGGCCACGCCCACGCCGGTGGTGGAGCGCCTGAACGCCGCTTTGCGCAAGGTGCTGCAGGATCCTGCGCTGCAGGCAAAGATCGAACCCCACGGCGTCGAGTTGCTTGGCAGCACGCCCGAGGAGGTGCAGGCCTGGACGAAACGCGACACCGACAAATGGGGGCGCGTCATTCGCGACGCTCACATCTCCCTCGACTGATTCGCTGGCGACGGGCGCACCATGGACAAGTTCAAGCTACTTGAATCCTTTGTCTCGGTCACGAGCTGCGACAGCCCGACGCTTCTGCGCGACAGATGTTTTGCGCCTGCCCGGAATCTTGATTTGAATGACTGACATGACAAGCAAAGACACTGCCCCCCCTCTGATCAACCCGTCCACCCTGCCGTATGCCGGCATCCGTGTTGTCGAATTCACCCACATGGTCATGGGCCCGACCTGCGGTCTGTTGCTGGCCGACCTGGGCGCCGAGGTCATCAAGGTGGAACCCATAGAGGGCGACAACACGCGGCGCCTGCTGGGCTCGGGTTCTGGTTTTTTCCCGACCTTCAACCGCAACAAAAAAAGCATCGCGCTTGACCTGAAAAACCCCGAAGGCGTGGAGGCCGCGCTGCGCCTGATTGCCACCGCCGACATCGTCAGCGAGAACTTCAAGCCCGGCACCATGAAAAAGCTGGGCCTGGACTACGACACCCTGAAAAAGCTGAATCCGCGTCTTATCTATGTGAGCCACAAGGGTTTTCTGCCCGGCCCTTACGACCACCGCACGGCGTTGGACGAGGTGGTGCAGATGATGGGCGGCCTGGCCTACATGACGGGGCGTGTCGGTGATCCCTTGCGTGCGGGCAGCAGTGTCAACGACATCATGGGCGGCATGTTTGGCGCGATTGGCGCCATGGCCGCGCTGGCCGCACGCGAGAAAACCGGCCGGGGTCAGGAAGTGCAATCGGCCCTGTTCGAAAACAATGTCTTTCTGGTGGCGCAACACATGATGCAGTTCGCCGCCACCGGCAAGGCCGCCGACCCCATGCCCAGCCGCATCTCGGCCTGGGCGGTGTACGACGTGTTCACTGTCAAGGACGGCGAGCAGATTTTTCTGGCCGCCGTGAGCGACAAGCAGTGGGCGATTTTTTGCAAGGCCTTTGGCCTGGAAGAGCTACTGGCCGATACCCGCCTGAAGTCCAACAACGATCGGGTGCTGGCGCGCGACTGGATGATGCCCCTGTTGCGCTCCCACCTGGCGGCTTACAGCGCGGCCGAACTCAGCGCCGTGTTTGAAAAAAACGAGCTGCCGTTTGCCCCCATCACCAAGCCGCAGGATTTGTTCGACGATCCGCACCTCAATGCCACCGGCGGTCTCGCGCCCATTCGCATGAACGACGGCAGCACCGCCAAGGTACCGCTGATGCCTTTCACCCTGGACGGTGAACGTCCGCAAATCCGGCTCCAGCCACCCACGCTGGGGCAGCACAGCCAGGCGCTGCTGGAAGAGGTCGGCTACAGCGCGGCCGACATCGCCCGGCTCAAAACCCACAACATCACTTTCGGAGAGACCCCATGACAACCACGACCCGCCCCCCACGTTTCGCCCACCTCACCCGCGGGCTGCTGCTGGCCAGCGCGGTCGGCATCGCCGGCTTGCCCGTCCTGGCGCAGACCGCCTGGCCTGACAAACCCATCCGTTTTGTCGTGCCTTACACCCCGGGCGGCGGCACTGACACGGTCACGCGCCACATCGCCAACACCATCACGCAAGATACGCAGTGGACTTTTCTGATTGACAACAAGGCCGGTGGCGGCGGCAACATCGGCCTGGACATGGTGGCCAAGTCCAAGGCCGACGGCTACACCATAGGCATGGGGCAAACCGCCAACCTGGCCATCAACCCGGCCTTGTTGCCCAGCATGCCTTTTGACCCGGCCAGGGATTTTGCGCCCGTGGCCCTGGTGGCCGAGCTGCCGACCGTGATGGTGGTGCGCGCCGATTCCCCGTGGAAAACACTGGCTGATGCGATCAAGGCGGCCAAGGCCAAACCCGGTGAGCTCAAGCAGGCGCTGGCCGGCACCGGCACGGTTGGGCATCTGGCCGGCGAAATGCTGGCGCGCCGTACCGGCATCAAGGTGCTGAACGTGCCTTACAAAGGCGCAGCGCCGGCCATCACCGACCTGCTGGGCGGCCAGACCGACTACATGTTCGCCACGCCGCAAGCCGTGATCGGCATGGTCAAGGGCAACAAGCTGCGCGCGCTGGCCGTGACCTCGACCAAACGCCTGGCCATCCTGCCCGAGGTGCCGACCGTCGCCGAGGCCGGTTACAAGGGTTTTGAAGCAGTGGACTGGAAAGTCATCGTGGCGCCGGCCGGCACGCCGGCCGAGGTGATCAAACGGCTGAATGCGGCCGTGGCCAAAGCCCTGACCCATCCCACCATGATTGCCCAGCTCGCGGCAGAAGGCAGCGCGCCCCTGAGCGGTGATCCCGCGCAAGTGGCCAGGTACCTGAAAGCGGAACAAGCCGAGTGGGGCAAACTGATCCGTGACGCGGGCATCAAGCTGGAATAAGCGCCGCGCATGCAAAAAGCCCCGTCCTGGTGTCGCCCGGGGCCGGGGCTTTTTTAACGCCTGGCGGCCACGAGGCCTTCCTGCTTCAGGATGGCGCGGGGAACTCAGCGTGAGGGTGTGGCCGGAACGATGACCAGGGTCTCGCCGTCTTTTCCGGTCTGGCCTGGCGCCCCGGTACTGCCGGTGTTGCCGGTACTACCCGTGTTGCCGGTGGCGCCGGTATCTCCCGTCGCGCCGGTGTAACCGGTCGAACCGGTCGAACCGGTTGAGCCGGTTGAGCCCGTTGCGCCTGTGGGGCCGGCGGGGCCGGGCACCGGAACGGTCACCACGGTGGGGGGTGTCACCACAGCGGCCGGGCGATCACAGGCGCTCAAGGCCAGAGCCATCAGCGTGGCTGAAAAAATGAGGGGGTAATTCATAAAAAATCCTTTGGATAATTGACGAAAACCATCTGTCTGAACAGCTTGGCCGTCGTCGTGGGGTTAAAAAATACGCTGTATGTGCGTACGGTTGCGTTCAATGGCGAACGTAACCCCGCTTCTCCGTAGCCGGAACAGCCGATGGACGGCTGCTTCCGCGCATTCTTGGGCATCGGTGCGCTTGGATTTCCACGGAACTGTAGATCTGGAAACCTCTTTGCACCCACCTGTCCAGTTGTAAGCGGCAGCGAGCTAGCCGGGTGTAGGCGCAGGGCCGGACACGACGTGGGCACAAAGCGTTGCTTTTACTGCCCATGCGCTTTCGTCCGTCAGTGCACCCCTTGTTCCTCGGCCGCCCCTATACTGCCAAAATGGACCAGTCAGTACATTCCACGCGTCCGGTGAAACCGGTGGCCAAGGTGTCGCCGCGCGAAACCACCCGCACCAACGACCCGGTGCGGACCATGGCCGGGATTCTCGAGGTGGCGACCACGGAGTTCGCCAGCAAAGGTCTCAGCGGCGCACGCATCGACGAGATCGCGGCTGCCACGCGCACCAGCAAGCGCATGATTTATTACTATTTCGGCAGCAAGGAAGGCCTGTACATCGCGGTGCTGGAGGAAGCCTATCGCCGCATGCGGACCATCGAGGCCGAGCTGCACCTTGAAGACCTGCCGCCTGAGGACGCCTTGCGCCGACTCGTGGGTTTCACCTTCGACCACCACCATGACAACCAGGATTACATCAGGCTGGTGATGAACGAAAACATGGAGCGCGGTGTCTATCTGGCGCAAAGCGAAGTCATCGAGGCGCTCAACGTGCCGGCCATCCAGGCGATTCGCCAGCTCTACGACCGCGGCGTGGCCTCGGGGGTGTTCCGGCCCGGCCTGGACGCCATCGACATCCATGCGTCGATCTCGGCGCTGACTTTTTTCAATGTGTCCAACCAGCATACCTTTGGCCTGATCTTCAAACGTGACGGCCAGTCGCCCGAAGCCCTGGCGGTCCGGCGCCAGAACATCGTGGAGATGGTCGTGCGTTTCGTTCAGGTCTGAACGGCCCCTGTCGCCGCTGCGTGCGGGCGGCATGGGGTAATCACTGATTTGTAAAAACTAACTAGTTCGTACATTAATGAGGTGATTTGTAGGCAGGAGCCCAACCGTGATCCAGAAACTGATAAACCGCTATTGCCAGGCCCTCTCGTGGCTGATCGTGGCCTGTCTGGCGCTCATGGTGGTGCTGGTGTTTACCAATGTGGTCTTGCGTTACGCCATGAACTCCGGCATTGCTGTGTCGGAAGAGTTGTCGCGCTGGCTCTTCGTCTGGCTCACCTTTCTGGGCGGCATCGTGGCGATGAACGAGGGCGCACACCTGGGCACCGACAGCCTGGTTTCGCGCCTGCCGCTGCGGGGCAAAAAAACCTGCCTGTTCATCGGCCATCTACTGATGTTGTACATCTGCTGGCTGCTGTTCCAGGGCTCGCTGGAGCAGGTCAAGATCAACTGGGATTCCACCAGCGCTGCGATGGAAACCTCGATGGCCTTGTTTTACGGCTGCGGTTTGGTGTTTGCCGTTTCGGGCGCTGTGATCCTGCTCAACCAACTCTGGCGCTTGCTGTCCGGCCAGCTGTCGGAGGCCGAGCTGATAGGCATACGCGAGTCCGAAGAAGAGCCTCTTGACCTGCCCAAGCCCTTGTAAACCTTTGCGGGACAGACCGCAGCTACACGCAGTGAGCCAGCTCTGTCCCCAACTGACTAAAGCATCGTCATGACCATTGCTGTTTTTCTCGGTTCCCTGCTGGCCGCCATGGCCCTGGGCGTGCCGATCGCTTTTTCCCTGTTGTTGTGTGGTGCCGCCCTGATGTGGCACATGGACATGTTCGACGCGCAGATCCTCGCGCAAAACGTCATCAACGGGGCCGACAGTTTTCCGCTGCTGGCCGTGCCTTTTTTCATGCTGGCCGGCGAGGTGATGAACACCGGCGGATTGTCGCGGCGCATTGTTAACTTCGCCATGGCCTTGGTCGGCCACATCAAGGGCGGCCTCGGTTATGTGACCATCATTGCCGCTTGTTTGTTGTCGGCCTTGTCGGGCTCGGCCGTGGCCGACGCGGCCGCGCTCACGGCTCTGCTGCTGCCCATGATGGTCAAGGCCGGGCATGACAAGGCGCGCAGCGGCGGCCTGATCGCGGCCTGCGGCGTCATCGGGCCCATCATTCCGCCGTCCATCGGGTTTGTGATTTTTGGTGTGGCCGCCAATGTGTCGATCAGCAAATTGTTTCTGGCCGGCATTTTTCCTGGCCTGGTGCTGGGCGCCGGTTTGTGGCTGACCTGGTGGTGGCTGACACGCCGCGAGCACATCGCCACCCCGCCCCGCCGTTCGCGCAGTGAGGTGCTGCTGGCCATGCGCCAGGCTGGCTGGGCCTTGATGCTGCCGGTGATCATTCTGGTGGGCTTGCGCATGGGCGTTTTCACGCCCACCGAAGCGGCCGTGGTGGCCGCGGTGTATGCGCTGTTTGTTGCGGGTGTCATCTACCGCGAGTTAAGCATCCAGCAGTTGTACGACGTTTTTCTTGCGGCCGCCAAAACCACCGCCGTCATCATGTTTCTGGTTGCCGCTGCCATGGTCTCGGCCTGGCTCATCACCGTGGCCCAGTTGCCCGCGCAAGTCATCAGCCTGCTGGAGCCCTTGTTGGGCAACCCCACGCTGCTGCTGATGGCCATCATGGTGTTGGTCATGGTTGTTGGAACCGCCATGGACATGACACCCACCATCCTGATCCTGACGCCGGTGCTGATGCCCCTGGTCAAGGCGGCCGGCATCGACCCGGTGTATTTCGGCGTGTTGTTCATCATCAACAACTCCATCGGGCTGGTGACCCCGCCCGTGGGCACGGTGCTCAACGTGGTGGCAGGCGTGGGCCGCATGAAGATGGACGAGGTGACACGCGGCGTGTTGCCCTTCATGGCCGTGCAATTCGCGCTCATGTTCCTGATGGTGTTGTTCCCGCAGATTGTGATGTGGCCCGCACGGTTTCTCTATGGATAGAAATATGGGTTCAAGTGCCGACCGGCATCGATCCTGATTTCCTGTGTGGCGGCATGCCTGGTACGCGCATGTCCTGCACTTTTACGGTTGGCGTACTGAGAGATTCCCAAGGAGACAACAATGAAACGTCTGATGATCAAAACCCTGGTGGCTGCGGCCACGCTCGGCGCTTTCGGTCTGGCCGCGGCACAGGACATCAAGGAACACACGATCAAGTTTGCCCACCAGAACCCCAAGGGCCATCCCATCGTGATGGGCATGGAGAAGTTTGCCGAGATCGTCAGCACCAAATCCGGCGGCAAGATCAAGGTCAACCTGTTTCCCGGTGGCGTGCTGGGCGGCGATGCGCCCAACGTTTCGGGTCTGCAGGGCGGCACCATCGAAATGGTGGTGTTGAATTCCGGCATCCTGGCCAGCCAGGTCAAGGAGTTCGCGATTTATGACTTCCCCTTCCTGTTTGCGAATGCAAAAGAAGCCGATGCCGTGGTGGACGGCCCCTTCGGCAAAAAACTGCACGACAAGCTGCAGGATAAAGGCATGGTCGGCCTGGCTTACTGGGAGCTGGGCTTTCGCAACATGACCAACAGCAAACGCGCCATCAACAAGGTGGAAGACCTGGCCGGCCTGAAAATCCGCGTGATCCCCAACCCCATCAACCTGGACTGGGTCAAGGCGCTGGACGCCAACCCCACACCCATGGCGTTTCCCGAGGTGTATGCCGCCCTGGAATCCAAGGCGCTGGACGGCCAGGAAAACCCGCTGAACACCATCCTGGCCAACAAGTTTGCCGAGGTCCAGAAACACCTGACCCTGACCAACCACGTTTACAACCCGCAGTCGGTCATCATCAGCAAGAAGTTCTGGGACAAACTCTCCGGCGACGAGAAAAAACTGCTGGCCGATGCTGCGATCGAAGCTGGCAAATACCAGCGCCAGGCCGCACGTGATGCCGCGGGCACCACGCTGGATGCGCTCAAGAAGGCGGGCATGCAGGTCACCGAGTTGCCACCCGCCGAAATGACCAAGCTGCGCGAGAAGATGAAGCCGGTGATCGCCAAATATTCCGCCGGTGTGGGCGAATCCACGGTCAATGAATTGATGACCGAGTTGACCAAGTTGCGCAAATAAGGTCGAACGCTTTTCTCCGCCCGGAACACCTTGTCTCGGGCGGCGCGCTTCTTTTATCCGACATTTTTGACTCGCATGAACAGCACCTTGATCCTTAATGCCGGCAGCGCAGCCTTGTGCGCGGCCACCTTCCAGAGGGGGCGGCCATGATTCGCGGCACCACCACCCTGATCGCCCACATCGGTTATCCGACGGAAGCTTTCAAGGCGCCCATGATTTACAACCCCTGGTTCGAGCAGGCCGGCATCGATGCCGTGGTGATGCCCATGGGGGTCAAACCCGAGGACTATGCGCAGGTGCTGAAAAGCCTGTTCAAGCTCACCAACATTCGTGGCGCACTGATCACCATGCCACACAAGGTGACAACCTTGGCTTTGCTGGACGACCACACCCCGGCCGTGGACATCGCCGGCGCCTGCAACGCCATCCTGCGCCGCCCCGACGGCAGCCTGCTGGGCGACATGTTTGATGGCGCCGGTTTTGTGCGTGGCGTGTTGCGCAAGGGCCTGCGGCTGGCAGGGGCTCGCGTGCTGGTGGTGGGCTGCGGCGGCGTGGGTTCGGCGATTGCCGCCTCGTTGGCGGCGGCTGGCGTGCGTGCGATGGGGCTGTACGACCGTCATCCGGCTTCTGCCGACGCCCTGGCCGCCCGCCTGCGCAAGCATTACCCGGCGCTGCAGCTCAGCACCGGCAACAACGACCCGGCCGGTTACGACCTGGTGGTGAATGCCACGCCGCTGGGCATGAACGAGGGCGACCCCCTGCCGGTCGATGTGGCGCGCATGGCGCCCTCCACGTTTGCGGGCGAGGTGGTGATGAAAAAAGAGATGACGGCTTTTCTGCGCGCGGCCCAGGCGCGTGGTTGCGCGGTGCAGGTGGGCTCGGACATGTTGTTCGAGCAGATCCCGGCCTACCTTGAATTTTTTGGCTTCGGCACCGCAACGCCCGAGGCCTTGCGCGCGGTGGCCCGCCTCAGTTATTAAGCTCTGCGCACCGCACAACGTCCCAAGGACCACCACAGCCAACACCGGAGAACAGCATGAACACCCCACAACCGGTCACAAGCGCTGACCGGGAATCGATCACGGAGGTCGCCAACCCGCTCGGGCTGGACGGCATTGAGTTCATTGAATACCGCACGAGCCGGCCGCAGGCGCTGGGGCAGGTGCTGGAGAAGATGGGTTTTCGCCCGATCGCCCGCCACCGGTCGCGCGAGGTCCTGCTCTACCGGCAGGGTGCCATCAACGTGATTGTCAACGCCCATGTGCCGGCCCAGCTTGATGCGGACGCCGCGGCGACGGAAGGCAAGCCGGTGATCGCCGCCGTGGCATTACGTGTGCGTGATGCCGCGGCCGCCTACCGCCGCGCGCTGGACCGCGGTGCCTGGGCCGTGCCTTCACGCGTGGAGGTGATGGAACTCAACATCCCGGCCATCCACGGTGTAGGCAGCAGCCGTATTTATTTCGTCGATGGCTACGACCGATTTTCCATCTACGACGTGGACTTTGTGCCGATTCCTGGCGTGGACCCGAAGCCGCCGGCGCTGGCAGGCCTGCATTTTTTCGGTGTCGTGCAATACATCGGCAACGACCGCGCCGAAGACTGGTCGGCGTTTTACCGCGAGTTGTTCGGCTTTGCCGAGTTGCCCGCCGAGCAGCGCTTTGGCATCTTGCCCAAGGGCCGGATTCTGCGCAGCCCGTGTCCGGCCGCATCGCGGTTTTATATCCAGTTGATCGAGCCGGAAGCCGGTGTGCTGGACGTGGAGGATGACGAAAGCCTGCAGCGTATCGGCCTGGGCACGGCCGACGTGCTGGCGGCGGTGGCCGCGCTTGGTCAGCGCGGTGTGGAATTTGTCGAATCAAGTGGCGTACACACCGCTGATCGGGGGGCGCTGGTCAAAACCGGGCCGGGCGGTGTGAGTTTCGAGCTGGTGCACAACGAGCGCGGCGTTTCATCATGAGCCACGCCAGTGGCAACATAGCCGACTTCGGGATGGACACCATCTCGCTGGCCGGCCCGCTGGAAGCCAAACTCCAGGCCGTGCGTGACGCCGGTTTCACCCAGATCATGCTGGCCGCCAAGGACCTGGTGGGCCACCCCGATGGCCTGGCAGCGGCCGTGGCCGCCGTGCGTGCCAGCGGCCTGCGCGTCACGGGCTTCCAGGTGCTGCGTGATTTCGAGGGCCTGTCAGGCCACCTGCATGACTACAAGGTGGACATTGCCAAGTCCATGCTGGAGATGTGCCACCGGCTGGGTTGCCGCCTGCTGCTGATCTGCTCGTCGACCTCCGTACACGCCACCCGCGAGACGCAGGTGCTGGTCAAGGACCTGCGCAAGCTGGCCATGCTGGCCATCCCCATGAATATCCGGATCGCCTACGAAGCCCTGTCCTGGGGCCGCACGGTGAATGAATTTCCGCAGGCCTGGGACATCATCAGCCAGGCCGACATGCCCAACCTCGGCCTGGGTTTTGATTCCTTCCACATGTTTGCCACCCGCACCCCGCTGGACGAGCTGGACTTGCTGGACCCGGCCAAGATATTCCTGGTGCAACTGGCCGACTTCATGTGGACCGAGATCAAGTCGGTCGAGGAGCGTATCGCCACCGCCCGGCATTTCCGGGTCTTTCCCGGCGAAGGTGTGCACAGCCAAGCCCTCGCGGCGCTGGTGACACGCCTGCACGAGCTGGGTTACCGCGGCGATTACAGCTTCGAGGTCTTCAACGACGACTACCAGCAGATGCCGCTAGCCACCGTGGCCCAGCGCGCCTGGCGTTCGGCCTTGTGGCTGGGCGAGGATGTGCTGCGGCGTTCCGTGCCTTTGCCGAATCAGATCCGCCTGAAACGCAGGACAGTCGGCTGAGTATGCGAATTGTCGGAATCATTTGAAAAACAAGATGATTCGAAACAATTTTGTACATAATGACGCATGGACAAACTCAAGCAGCTGGAGTCTTTTGTGTCGGTCGCCACACGTGGCAGCCTGACCGCCGCCGCCAAGGCCGAAGGGGTGGCGCCGGCCATCATGGGCCGGCGGCTGGATGCGCTGGAAGAACGGCTGGGCGTCAAGCTGCTGGTGCGCACCACACGCCGCATGTCCCTGACCCATGAAGGCAGCGCCTTCCTGGAAGACTGCCAGCGCCTGCTGGTGGACTTTGCCAACGCCGAGGCCAGTGTCTCGGCCGGCGGCGTCAAGGCCAGCGGGCATTTGCGCATCACCGCGCCGGCGGGTTTTGGCCGCCGCCATGTTGCGCCCCTGGTGCCCAAATTTCGTGAACTCCATGCCGATGTGACCATTTCGCTCAACCTTAGCGACCGCGTGGTGGACCTGGCCGGGGAAGGCTTTGACTGCGCGGTGCGGGTCGGCGACATGCCGGATTCCTCGCTGGTCAGCGTGCGTATGGCCGACAACCGGCGCCTGTGTGTGGCCGCACCCGACTACCTCAAACGTTACGGCACACCGCAACATCCGACCGACCTGGCCAAATTTGCCTGTTTGACCCTGTCCAGCGATGCCTCGCAAACCCGGGGCTGGGCTTTTTTGGTCGGCGGCGAGGTGGTGCATTTCAAACCCGGCGGCCCGCTCGACTGTTCGGACGGCCAGGTCTTGCACGACTGGTGTATGGACGGCTGCGGCATTGCCTGGCGCAGTACCTGGGAGGTGGAGGCGGAAATCGCCGCCGGCAAGCTGGTGCCGGTGCTGAAAGACTTTGATGCGCCGCCCAACGGCATTTACGCCGTGTTTCCGCAGCGCAAACACCTGCCGCTGCGGGTGCGGCTGTGGATTGATTTTTTGAAACACAACTACAGCCAGTCCGAATTCTGGGCCGGTGCGCGTAAACGTTAGCCAGGCCGGGGGCGTTTTGCTGTCTGGCGTGGTTTCTTAAGAAAAAAGAGCCTCTAGCCCTTTAGGTATGGGCGCAAGCAGCTATTGAATTAATAGCGACGCGCAAACCCTCGAATTTCCCCCTTGCCCCAGTAAAAACCCCCGCCAGGTTGCCCGGACGGGGGTGCGGCATCAGTTCAATGCCAGAGCCGTCGTTGACGGCTTATTTCTTCGCACCAGCATCAGCTGCCATGGGTTTGGCGCCGGCAGCCGCAGCAGCTGGCGTGGCACCGGGTTTTGCGTCAGCCATGCATTTTTTGATGTGTGAGGTTTTGGCGGCGCCGGCGAGTTTTTTGTCGGCAGCCGATTTTTCACAGGCGGCGCTAGGGGCTGCGGGCGCTGCACCTGCGTCAGCCATGCATTTTTTCTCGAAGCTGGCCTTGGCGGCACCCGCCAGCTTTTTCTCGGCAGACTTGGCGGCGCAATCGGTATCGGCGCCCGCTGCATGGGCCACGGCCGACAGGCCCATCGACATGGCAAAGGTCATAGCGATCAGGGACAACAGTTTTTTCATGGGTGGCTCCAGGAGTAGGAAGGGTGGGGAATCAGGATTGAATTCCGGGTGGAATTCCAACACATAACGCTTCGCCGGGCAAATTCGATGACCGGGTAGGTCCCTGGCCCGGACGGCACGCGGCTAAGAGCCTGCTCCCAATCTCCATGGGGCCGCGCAGGTGTTTTTTCGGGATGGGCTGCAAGGCGCGGTGCGCCGCCAATAGCTGGCTATTGGCAAGCGCCGCAACGCCGCGGAGCGCCCGAAAAGGCACCTGCCCTTCGGGTTGGGGCGAAATCGGGCGATTTGCCCACCAAATCCCTTGCATGGGCATGAGCCCATGCTGCGTGATCTTGGCGACCAACTCATCCCGATTGCGTCCCAACGCGACCCCATCGAGATTGGGAGCAGGCTCTTAACCGTAAAATCGGCCCATGCTCTCGATTAAACAAGACCTGCTCGCGGCCCTGGCTGCGGGGCTGGAAGAACTTTCCCCAGGCGCAGGCGACAAGGCCGCGTTTGAATCCCCCAAAGTGGCGGCCCATGGCGATTTCGCCTGCACGGCCGCCATGCAGCTGGCCAAGCCGCTCAAACTCAATCCCCGCCAGTTGGCCGAGAACCTGCGCGCCCTCCTGCTGAAAGCCCCGGCTTTCGAGCGTTGGGTGGACGCCATCGAGATCGCCGGCCCCGGCTTCATCAACATCCGCCTCAAACCCGCAGCCAAGCAAGAAACCGTGCGCGAAGTGCTCAAGGCCGGACCCGGCTACGGCACCCAGGCCGCCAACGGCCAGCGCATGATTGTCGAGTTTGTGTCGGCCAACCCGACCGGGCCGTTGCATGTGGGCCATGGCCGCCAGGCCGCCCTGGGTGACGCCATCTGCAACCTGTTTGTCACCCAGGGCGCCGAGGTTTATCGCGAGTTTTATTACAACGACGCCGGTGTGCAGATCCAGACGCTGGCTGCCAGCACGCAGGCGCGCGCCAAGGGCATCAAGCCCGGCGACGCCGGCTGGCCGGAGTCGGCCTACAACGGCGACTACATCGCCGATATCGCGGCTGACTTCCTGGCCAAAAAAACCGTCAAGTCCGACGACCGCGAATACACCGCCTCGGGCGACGTGGAAGACACCGACTCGATCCGCCAGTTCGCCGTTGCCTACCTGCGCCACGAGCAGGATTTGGACCTCAAAGCCTTCTCGGTCAAGTTCAACAACTACTACCTGGAGTCCAGCCTGTACAGCTCGGGCCGGGTCGAGTCCACGGTGGCCAAACTCAAGAACGCCGGCAAGACCTACGAGCAGGACGGCGCTTTGTGGCTCAAGTCCACCGACTACGGTGACGACAAAGACCGTGTGATGAAAAAGAGCGACGGCAGCTACACCTATTTTGTGCCTGACGTGGCTTACCACCTGGCCAAATGGGAGCGCGGCTACAGCAAGGCCATCAACATCCAGGGCATGGACCACCACGGCACGATTGCCCGGGTGCGCGCCGGTCTGCAGGCGGCCAATGAGGGTGTGCCTCAGGGCTACCCCGACTACGTCTTGCACACCATGGTGCGGGTCGTGCGCAATGGCGAAGAGGTCAAGATATCCAAACGCGCCGGCAGTTATGTGACCTTGCGCGACCTGATCGAGTGGACCAGCAAGGACGCCGTGCGTTTCTTTTTGCTCAGCCGCAAGCCCGACACCGAATACATCTTCGACATCGACCTGGCGCTGGCGAAAAACAACGAAAACCCGGTGTATTACGTGCAATACGCCCATGCCCGCATCTGCTCGGTGCTGACCGCCTGGGGCGGCGACGAGGCCGAACTCAAGTCGGTGGACCTGTCAGCGCTGGACAGCCCGCAGGCCCAGGCCTTGATGCTGCTGATCGCCAAATACCCCGACATGCTGAGCAACGCCGCCAGCGGTTTTGCGCCGCACGACGTGGCGTTTTACCTGCGCGAACTGGCCGCCTGTTACCACAGCTATTACGATGCCGAGCGCATCCTGGTTGATGACGCCGTGGTCAAACTCGCGCGCCTGGCCCTGGTCGCGGCGACGGCGCAGGTGTTGCACAATGGCCTCGCCGTGCTGGGTGTTGATGCCCCGCGCAAAATGTAAGGAATGATGAGACCATGGCGCGTACCCCCTCCCACCGGCCCAGCCGGCCAGGCATGAACCCACAACGCGGCGGCACCTTTCTGGGCCTGATCATTGGCGCGCTGATTGGCTTGGCCGCGGCGCTGGCCGTGGCCGTTTACATCACCAAGGTGCCCGTGCCTTTCATGAACAAGGGCCAGTCGCGCAACCCCGACCATGACGCGGCCGAGGCCAAAAAGAACCAGAACTGGAACCCGAACGCACCGTTGTACGGCAAAAATCCGGCCAAACCGGCGTCCGCGCCAGCGGCGGCCACTGCGTCCGGCGGCCCGGTGACCGATGTCACGCCGCAAGCGCCTGTGACCGCGCAGAAACCCGTGGCCGACCCGACCGTCAAGCCCGCGAAACCGCCATCGGCCGACCCCATCGGTGACCTGGCCAAAGCCAAGCTGGCGACGCCGGCCACTGCGTCCGGCCCGGACCCTTTCAATTATTTTGTGCAGGTCGGGGCTTTCCGCACGCCTGAAGACGCCGAGCAGCAGCGCGCCAAAATCTCGCTGATGGGCCTGGAAGCCAAGGTCACCGAGCGCGAACAGTCGGGCCGCACCGTGTTTCGCGTGCGCCTCGGGCCGTTTGATAAAAAAGAGGATGCCGACAAAGCCAAGGAGCGCCTGGATGGCAGCGGCATCGAAACTGCCCTGGTCCGGGTTCAGCGCTGAACTTTCTGAGGCCAGGGTGTCCAACCTGTCGCACTAATGGAGAAATGCTTGATGCAAAGACGTGAATTTTCGATATCCGCCGCTTCCGTGGCTGCCGCCGCTTCCCTGGGCGCTTTGACAACCTCGGCCCAGGCCCAGGGCCAAGCGCCCCAGGAAGGCCGCGATTACCTGCTGCTCGACAAACGCGCACCGGTCGACGCGCCGGCCGGCAAGGTCGAGGTGGTGGAGTTTTTCTGGTACAGCTGCCCGCACTGCAACCAGTTTGAGCCGGCGTTTGACGCCTGGAGCAAAAAAGCGCCCCAAGACGTGGCGGTGCGGCGTGTGCCGGTGTCCTTCCGCGCCGACTTCGAGCCGCAGCAGCGTCTTTACTATGTGCTGGAAGCCATGAACAAGGTCGACGAACTCCACAAAAAGGTGTTTTTCGCGATTCATAACGAAAAGCAGATGCTGAACACCCCCGAGCTGGTGGCCGCCTGGGCCGAGAAGCAAGGCATCAACAAGGCCAAGTTTGTGGAAATGTACAACTCCTTTGGCATCGCCACCAAGGCTCGCAAGGCCACGCAGTTGCAAGACGCCTACAAGGTGGACGGCGTGCCAGCCCTGGGCGTGGCCGGGCGTTTCTATACTTCAGGCGAACTGGCAAAAACCATGGATCGCGCGCTGCTGGTGACGGACTACCTGATTACCCAGGCCCGAAAAGCTTAATCCCCAAGCGGCCAGCTGGATGCCGCCGCCGGGTATTTCGCCTCACCCGCCCTGATCCGGCGGGTTTTTTATGCACCTTGCCAATTCCGGGGAGTGCCATGGCTACAATGAAGCAACACCACCAAAGCAGCAAGATTCGTGCCTTTATGAACTACCCCGCCTGTGTACTGATGCTGGCCGCCACCCTGGCGGTCTTTCCGGTTGCGGCTGAAAAGGCCGATCGCGACCAGCCCATGAACGCCGAGGCCGACGCCCTGCGTCATGACGACCTCAATCAAACCAGTGTGTTCACCGGCAACGTGGTGATCACCAAGGGCACCATCATCATCCGGGGTGCGCAGGTCGATGTGATCCAGGACGCCGAGGGTTACCAGCGCGCCATCGTGGTCGCGGCGCCCGGCAAGCTGGCGTTTTATCGCAAGAAGCGCGACCTGGTCGACGAATACATTGAAGGTGAAGGCGAACGTATCGAATACGACAGCCGCGCCGACACCGTCAAGTTCATCCGCCAGGCCGTGTTGCGTCGCTACATAGGCGCGACCCTGGCTGACGAAACCCACGGCAACCTGATTGTTTACGACAACCCGACCGACGTGTTCACCGTCGACAGCGGCGAGAAAGCCCGCACGGCCAGCAACCCCTCGGGCCGGATTCGCGCCCTGCTGGCGCCGCGCAACCAGGCCCCCGCAGCGGGCGCCCCCGGCGCCCCGGCGGCGCCCTCCGGGTCGGCGCCTGTTCTGCGGCCCAGTACCACGCTGGGCAATGACAAAAAATAACACCGACGCCATGAATGTGTCTCCGGAAACCGCGCCCATCAGCCGCCTGGTGGCCACCGGCCTGCAAAAGTCCTACGGCAGCCGCAAGGTGGTGCGGGATGTTTCGCTGACGGTGCAAAAAGGCGAAGTTGTGGGTCTGTTAGGCCCCAACGGCGCCGGCAAAACAACGTCGTTTTACATGATCGTGGGGCTGGTGCGCGCCGACGCCGGCGAGATCACCATCGACGGCGAGTCCATCGAACACATGCCCATCCACAAGCGTTCGCGCCTGGGCCTGAGTTATCTGCCGCAGGAAGCCTCGATTTTCCGAAAACTCACGGTCGAGCAGAATGTGCGCGCCGTGCTGGAGCTGCAGGCCGACGAAGCCGGCAAGCCGCTGAGCGCCAAGGCCATCAACGAACGCCTGGACGCCTTGCTGCAGGATTTGCGCGTCGACCACCTGCGTGATTCACCCGCGCCTGCCCTGTCGGGCGGCGAGCGGCGCCGTGTCGAGATCGCCCGGGCGCTGGCCACGCAGCCGCGTTTTATCTTGCTGGACGAACCTTTTGCCGGTATCGATCCGATTGCCGTGATCGAGATCCAGCGCATCATCGGTTTCCTGAAGTCCCGCGGCATCGGCGTGTTGATCACCGACCACAACGTGCGTGAAACCCTGGGCATTTGCGACCATGCCTGCATCATCAGTGATGGCCACGTGCTGGCCACGGGCACCCCTTCTGAAATTGTGAACAATGCCGATGTGCGCCGGGTTTACCTGGGCGAACATTTCAAGATGTGATCACTTTGGCTCCCCCCCTTTGTCGCTCACTGCGTGTAGCTCCCTCCCCCCTGCAGGGGGCGGCGCCTGCGCCCCGGCAAAGCCGGTTGCGCGGCCCCCGCTTGGTTCATACATCCCAACCCGCTTTGTCGCGCACTTAGGGATGTCGTGAAACAAGGCCTGTCCCTACGCGTTTCGCAGCATCTGGCGCTGACGCCCCAGTTGCAGCAATCGATTCGCCTGCTGCAACTGTCTACCCTGGAGCTGAGCCAGGAAGTCGAGCAGATGCTCGACGAAAATCCTTTTCTTGAAGTCTCCGAAGAAGCCGCGCCGCGCGAAGACTTTGGCCTGGTCCAGGCCGACACGCCGGTCAGCCAGGAAACCCGTGAGTTTGAATCTGCTACGGATTCCATAGCTGTCAGCGCAGATGGCGCGGGGGCTACAAGCCAAAATGAGGCTGAACCCAGCAGCGAGGCCAAACTTGAGGAAAGCTGGGACGGCGACGGCAGTGTCGACACCGCGCCCGACGACAACGAGTGGGGCGGCGACGCCGCGCCGCGCAAAAACAACAACGACGACAGCGAGGTCGATGCCGCCGATCTGGCGCGCAGCCATGAATCGCTGCAAGACCATTTACACCGCCAGGCGCTGTCCCTGCGCCTGATGCCCGAAGGCCGGGCGGCGCTGCATTTTCTTATCGAATCGCTCAACGACGACGGGTACCTGGAAGACAGCCTGGCCGAGTTGGCCGCGGGTCTGGCCGGGGACGACCTGGAACAAGTCGAAGCGATGGTGCACGAGTTCACCGTGGCCCTGAAGCTGTTGCAACACATGGAGCCGGCCGGCGTGGGCGCGCGCAACCTGGCCGAGTGCCTGGGCCTGCAACTGCTGGAGTGCAAAAACTCCGACGAAACCCGCGCCGCCATCGCCATGTGCCAGCAACCCATGGAGTTGCTGGCTCGACGCGACGTCAAGCGTCTGTCGCAGCTGTGCGGTTTTCCCGACACCGTGATCAAGGCCGCGATTGCACTGATAGGCCGGCTGGACCCCAAGCCGGGCCGGCGTTTTGTCAACGTCGAGCGCAACCTCATCGTGCCCGATGTGATCGTGGTCAAGTCCGGCCGCGGCTTCAAGGTTTCGCTCAACAGCGACGTGATGCCGCGCCTGCGGGTGCACGACATTTATGCCAATGCGCTCAAGCAGAACCGGGGCCAGAACGGCCAGGCCCTGCAGCAGCGCCTGCAGGAGGCGCGCTGGTTCATCAAAAACATCCAGCAGCGTTTTGACACCATCCTGCGGGTCAGCAGCGCGATTGTCGAGCGGCAGAAAAACTTCTTCACCCATGGCGAACTCGCCATGCGTCCGCTGGTGTTGCGCGAAATCGCCGACGAGTTGGGCCTGCACGAGTCCACCATCTCGCGCGTGACCACGGCCAAATACATGAACACGCCGTTTGGCACCTTCGAGCTGAAGTATTTTTTTGGTTCGGCGCTGGGCACGGAAACCGGCGGCAATGCCTCCAGCACGGCGGTGCGGGCGCTGATCAAGCAGTTTGTCGCCTCAGAGAGCCTGACCAAACCGCTCAGCGACAACCAGATTTCCGAAATGCTCAAGGAGCAGGGCATCGAATGCGCACGCCGCACCGTGGCCAAGTACCGCGAGGCTTTGCGCATCGCACCGGCGAACCTGCGAAAATCCCTATAACGGGGGATTTCTATAAATCCGGTTCTCGGGCGCTTGGCCGCGTTGCGCGGTGCTCGGAATCCTCATGCACCGAAGTGCATTCCGGTGTCCTGCGCGCCGCACGCCTTGCCCTGCATCCCGATAACCGAATTTCTAGAAATCCCTAGAGGCCCCACATATGAACCAACTTCAACTATTTTTACCTTGCGCCGCAGGTGTCGAGGAACTGCTGGCCGCCGAGGTCAAACGTATCACCGGCACCCAGGGCAAGGCCTGGCGCGCCGGCGTGCAGGTGGCCGGCTCCTGGCGCGACGCGCTGCAGCTCAACCTGCACAGCCGTCTGAGCCAGCGTGTGCTGATCGAGCTGCAGCACAACCAGTACCGCAGCGAACAAGACCTCTACAACGCCGCCGCCGCCGTGGCCTGGGAAATCTGGTTCACGCCCAAACAGACCTTCAAGATCGAGGTCACGGCGCAACACAGCCCGTTGACCAGCCTGAACTTTGCCGCGCTCAAGATCAAGGACGCCATCGCCGACCGCTTCCGCGACAAATACGATGTGCGCCCCGATGTCGACACCCGCTGGCCCGATGTGCGTGTGTACGTGCACCTGACCATAGACACCGTGACCCTCTACATCGACACCTCGGGCGAGCCGCTGTTCAAACGCGGCTGGCGCGAAGACAAGGGCGATGCCCCGCTGAAGGAAACCCTGGCCGCCGCCATGCTGGCTGCCAGCGGCTGGAGCGGCGAGGAGGGGCTTTGCAAACAGGGCGTGCCGCTGTACGACCCGTGCTGCGGCTCCGGCACCATCGTGATTGAAGCGGCGCAGATCGCCCGCAACATCGCCGCCGGCATGGGCCGGCGTTTTGCGTTTGAAAAATTTGTGCCTTTCCAGCCGCATGTCTGGGAAGGCTTGCTCGACCAGGCCGAAGCCGCCATCACCGAACCCACCGCGCCCATCTTCGGCAGCGATGTGTCTTTCCGCATGGTCGACTTTGCCGAGCGCAATGCCGAACGTGCGGGTGTGGCCAGCGCCATACAACTGCGTGGTGGTGACGCTCTGCAACGTATGCCGCCTGCGCCGTCCGGTGTGATGCTGGTGAACCCGCCTTATGGCGAACGGATTGATGTGGCCGGTGTGGCCGGCATCCCGTCGGTGCAGGGGCGCGACCAGCGCCGTAACACGCAGTTCCAGGGCCAGAGCATCGACGAGTTCGGCCAGCCTCTGCCGCAGGACGAGCGTGCGAATTCCGAGGATGGCCCGCGGCGCGACCGCAGCGCCAATCCGGGCCGCGAGCAGGCGCAGACCGCCAGCGGCGAAGAAGCCTCGGATTTCTTTCCACAACTGGCCAGTCACTGGAAGAAAAACTACGCCGGCTGGACTGCCCATGTGCTCACGCCCGACATGAAGCTGCCGCAAAAAATGCGCCTGAAAGAATCGCGCCGTGTGCCGATGTGGAACGGCCCGATCGAATGCCGCTTGTTCCGTTTTGACATGGTGGCCGGCTCCGCACGCGAGAAAAAACCAGCCGCCACGTCCTGATGTCCGTGCCCATGGACACCCCCGCCCAGGCTGGCGACCGCGTGGTGCTGGACACCAACATCGTGCTGGACCTGTTTGTGTTTGGCGACCTGGCGGCGCAGGCGCTGAAAAGTGCGGTGCTGGCCGGCCACTTGCAATGGCTGGCCACCGACGCCATGCGGGTCGAGCTGCAGCGTGTGCTGGGTTACCCGCAAATCGCCAAACGCATGGCGCGTGACGGCCTGGCCGATGCCACGGTCTTGTTGGCCTTCGATACCCATAGCCACCGGGTGGCGGCCGGCGACAAGGCACCGGTGACCTGCACCGACGCCGACGACCAGATCTTCATTGACCTGGCGGTGGCGCACAAAGCCTGGCTGCTGAGCAAGGATCAGGCCGTGCTTTGTATGCGAAAACGGCTTCTAGCCTTGGATGTGCGGGCGCAAGCAGCTATCAAAACAGTAGCAACCTGAAGCTGGCGCTGTCCAAGGCAGCATCCGTGCGTATTCAGATCTGCTTGACCCTCTGTGTCGGGAATGGGTGACCCGCTCTATATAAGATGTTGGCACTGACCCCTGAAACATCGAACCGACCCCGCGGGATGACGTCCATGGCGAGCCTGGGCTGAATGGGGACGATCGGCCAGGAGCAGCCGTTCAACACTTTTTCTTAGCCGACTGCTTCAGGCTGTTTGCGGCCACCCAAGCTCGGCCGCCGAATGACCGCAGTGGCGGGAATCGGACGTTCGGAGTCGGGAGGCGACTGGTCTGTTCTACCGCGGGATGCGTCGGACTTGGTCGGGTGCATCAGGCCACAAGCGGACTTACTGGTTGGCTACTGTGCGGAAATATGCCTGCTGAACTGGAGGAATTTTCTAGGTGTCAGTAATCCATAAAACTTGGTGATCGCGTCCGATTGAGTTGCTTTTTCACGAAAAACAGAAATATGCAGCGACTGAATCGATGTCTGCAAGACTAGGGAGTCAGCCGTTTTTAGGCGGCACGTCAATTCCCCAAACGCGGTGTGGTGGACGCGGGCAGGTAGGTGCAAGGCAATGCCTATTGCCATCCAGGTAAGTTCTCCCCCATATCGTTGGGCCGTTGGCGACAATGAGCGCACTATGGATTTACGCACTCTTCGTTATTTCATCGCGGTGTTGGAAGCGGGCAGCCTCTCGCGCGCAGCGGGCTCTCTGTATATCGCCCAGCCGGCGCTCACAGCACAAATCAAGAAGCTCGAAGCGGAGTTGGGTACTCAGCTTTTTGAGCGCTCTCACATAGGAGTGACGCCCACACCTGCGGGGGTTCAGCTGTACGAAGATGCGCGCCGCCTGCTGTCTGACGCCGATGCGGTGCGTGAGCGTATACAGCGCCTGCCTCAGGGCCCGGAGGGCTCTGTCACGGTGGCTGCTCCTTTCCTGCTGGCATCACTGTTGCTGGGCCCGGTGCTGGCCATGCTGAAGAAAACACATCCACGCATCCGTGTGTTTGTGCTTGATGACCTGAGCCTGGTAGTGAAGAAGGCGATGCTGGACCGCCGCGCCGACGTGGGTATCCTGGTCAATACGCCGCAGGTTGACGGGCTGCACTGCCAACCGTTGGCAAGCGAGTCCATGTATATCTGCGGGCATGATGCCGAAGGAGTGGTCTCGGCGCTGCTGCGCCCTGCGCGGCAAGGCCGCAAATCCGCATGGCCGGAGATCTACTTCAAGCAGGCTGCGCAGTTGCCCTTATTGCTGCAATCGCGGCGATTCTCGATCCGCCAGAGTGTGGAAGATGCGGCCGCCTCGTTGAACGTAGCTTTGAACGTGGCGCATGAGCATGACTCGGTACGTGTCATCCGCTCGCTCTTCCTATGTGGTGCCGGTTTCACTTTCACACCCGCTTGCGCACTGACTGACCCCCCGCCCCTTGCAGAGAACTGGATCATTGCCCGGGTGGTTCGCCCGGACCTTCAGCGCAGCTACCACTTGGCTACATCGGCTGACCGTACGCCCACTCCGGCAGCACGTGTGGTAATTGATGCACTGGAGCAGGAGGTGACCCGTCTGATCCGGGGCGGCTATTGGGTAGCGGATCTGCTCCTGCCCAGGACGGGCATTTAAACGAAAGTGGCTATCAAATCTATTGATGGCGCAGCATCACCAAACAGTATTTCCTTGATCGCTCCAATTCTGGAACAGTCGGGTGTAGTGACATGCAGAACGTGTCACACACAAAGGAGATTACGTGAGTCAGCCTACCCCCTGGATCGCCAACGTCGGTGAACTTGTTTCTCGCGGCACGCGCGCCTTCGGCAACCAGATCGCCGTGAAGAGCCCGGCGCGCAGCATCACCTACGCTGAACTGGATCGCCGCTCCAATCGCCTCGCAAATGCCCTGATCGGCTCGGGGTTGCAGCGCGGTGACCGAGTCGGAATCTATCTACCCAACTGCATTGAAGTGATTGAAATTGAGCTGGCCTGCTACAAGGCGGCACTGGTCAAAGCACCGTTTAATGCCCGTCTGTCACCCACGGAAGTGGGCGACATTGTGGCCAACAGCGGGGCTACCCTGATCGTGACAACGGCCGATCGTGCAGAAGCCTTCCGGCAGCATCTCAAGGGTGAAGCGCCGCGCCTGCTGCTGCTTGATGACTCGGCCGATGCCGCCACGTCCTACGAAGCCGTGCTGGCACAGGCCAGCGATGCCTTCAGCCCCGCAAGGGTGACAGCCGATGAGGTGGCGGTGTTGCACTACACATCCGGTTCTTCGGGTGTGCTCAAGGCAGCGATGCAGACTTTTGGCAATCGACTCGCACAGTTGCGCAAGTTTTTGATGCGTTCCGAGGGCATGCAAACCGGTCACGTGCTTGGCTTGGTGGGGCCGATCACACATGCATCAGGTATGCAGATCGTGCCTGCGCTGTGCAGCGGCGCGACGATCCGCTTATTCAACAGCTTCGATCCAGGGCGCTTCATGGTTGATATGAAAGTCGACCGTGTGACGCATACTTTCATGGTGCCCACCATGATCAATATGTTGCTCGCCGAGGTCGGCAACCAATACCGTCCTTTGCCTGATCTGCAACGCTTGGGCTACGGTGCAGCACCCATGGCGCCAGCCCGCATCCTGCGTGCCATGGACGTGTTCGGCCCTATCCTTTCGCAGGGCTACGGAGCAGGGGAGACAACATCAGGAGTATGTGGCTTGACCGCGGAAGACCACGTGTTTGCCCGCGCGGCTAGGCCCGAACGCTTGGCCTCGTGCGGTCGCGCTTATTTGGAGTCGAATGTTGAGATCGTGGACGATGCCGGCCAGCCTGTTGGCATAGGCGACATTGGCGAGATCGTAGTCAGTGGCCCCGACGTTTTCCCGGGGTACTGGCGCGCACCAGAACTGACGGCAGAGGTGTTAAAAGATGGCCGCTACCACACCGGTGACCTGGCGCGGATGGACGACGACGGCTACGTCTACGTCGTGGACCGCAAGAAAGACATGGTCATCAGCGGTGGCTTCAACGTTTATCCCTCGGAAGTGGAGGCTGTGCTCTACCAGCACGAAGCTGTGGCAGAAGCCTGCGTCTTCGCCATCCCCGACGATAAGTGGGGCGAAGCGGTTGCCGCACACGTGGTACTCAAGCCGGGCAGCTTGGCCACTGGTGAAGTGTTGGGCGCTTTTTGTGCCGGACGCCTCGCGGGCTTCAAGCTGCCACGCCACATCGAGTTTGTTCCCACGTTGCTGAAGAACCCCAACGGCAAGGTAGCACGAAAGGCTATTCAGACCCCCTATTGGGCTGATCGCAGCCGTATGGTCAATTGAGGAAGCATGACATGAATCAAACATCCAATGGAATCGAGAACCGTCCAGAGGCGCTCTTCAAAGTCCCCTTTGAAGGCTCAGAGGCGGCCGCCACACTGATTGCGCAGATCAATGACTACCTGCACGGCGAACTCGCTGCGCTGGTCCGTGAGAAAGGTATTGACCACGAGCGCAGCCCGGACCGTGCAACGCTGCAGCATGTCTGGCGTCGCTCACATGCGCTGGGTTTCTATGGCATGACACTGCCAGCACAGATGGGCGGACTAGGCCTCTCGGTGCTCGACCATGTATTGGTCAAGGAGGCGATCTATGCCAGCGGATCGCCGCTGGCACCGCACATCTTTGGCGAACTCAGCGGGCCTCCGCGCGTTGGCGCATTGGCGCGCAAGGCAACGCCCTATCAGATGGAAAATTTCATCCTGCCCGTGGCGCAGGCCGAAAAGGCCATCTGTTTTGCCCTCACCGAAGTCGAAGCCGGCTCCGACGCCGGCGCGGTGCAGACCAAAGCGGTGCGTGAAGGAGATGGCTACGTGATCACCGGCCGCAAGCGGTTCATTTCGGGCTCACCTTTTGCCGACTTTGCTGTGCTGATGGCATCAACCTCCAGTGATCCGCAGAAGCGGGAGGTATCGGCGTTTTTTGTCGACCTCGCGCAGCCCGGTGTACGGGTGGAGTCGGGCTATAAGACCATGGCTGGCCAATCTCATACTGGAGACATCGTGCTGGAGAACTGCCGTGTGCCCGCGGCCAACATAATTGGTGAGCCGGGACGCGGATTGGCCCTGGCCCTGGGGCGCATCACCGTGAACCGCTTGCTCCACTGCCCATCTATGGTGGGCCTGGCAACCGTGGCACTGCGTGATGCTCGCGACTATGCCATCCAGCGCCACCAGTTTGGTCGCGCCATCGGCCAGTTTCAAGCCATCCAGCACATGCTGGCCGACATGGCGACAGACTTGGCCGCCGCACGTTCGCTCATGATCGTTACCGCACAGCAAATTGATGCCGGTGCGGAGGCGCGGGCGGAGGCCTCAATGGCCAAGCTCTTTTGTTCCGAGGCCGCATTCCGTGTTGCCGACAAAGCGGTACAGATTCATGGTGGCGAAGGCATCGTGCAGGGGCGCCGGGTTGAATTTCTGTTTCGCATGCTACGCATGTACCGCGTGTTGACGGGGACCAGCGAAATTCAGCGCAATACCATTGCGCGCGAGCTACTCGGCGAATTGCATTAACGGTATTCCACAAAAAAATGAAGGAGACACACAATGATTGATTTGCAACGCCGCAGACTACTTGGCTGTACCCTGGCTGCTGCCCTGCTGCCCACCGCCGGGTCCGCTTTGGCCGCAGACAAATGGCCCAGCCGACCGATCAAATGGGTGCTTCCTTACCTGGCTGGTACCGGCCCTGACCTCACGGCACGTATGCTGGCTGAAGCGGTCTCGCCACTACTCGGGCAACCGGTGATTATCGACAACAAGGGCGGCGTGGGGGGGAATCTCGGTGCGCGCCTGGCGGCCAAGGCCGCGCCAGATGGCTATACATGGGTCTACTCTGCGGCTCCTATGGCTGCGAACATGCGCATGTACAAGGAGCCTGGGTACGATGCACTCAAAGATTTTCACCACATCATGCGGTTGACGACCTCCGACATCGTATTGATTGTGCAACCTAATTCCGGAATCTCCAGTCTCGAAGAGCTGGGTGCCAGAATGCGCGCCCAACCGGGCAAGCTCAACTACGCATCGGGAGGGGTTGGCACACCGTCACATCTGGGCGTTGAGCTTCTGTCCAGCGCCATGAAGGTCGATGCCACCCACGTTCCTTATAAAGGGGCATCGGAGCTGGTTAATGCGGTGCTGGGCAGCCAGGTGGACTTTGGTATGCCCATCTTTACTGTAGCGTATCCCCAGATCAAGTCCGGCAAGCTCAAGGCTCTAGCGGTCGCAGGACCGATACGCAATCCGCTGCTACCCGATGTGCCCACGCTGGCCGAACTTGGGGTGCGTGGTGTTGAGCTCACCTCCTGGGGGGGCGTATCAGTGCCTGCAGCCACACCCAGTACCGTCGTGGCCCGGATTCAGTCCGCATTTGAGCAAGCCCTCAGCCAACCCGCCTTGCGCTCGATGCTTGAGGCGAACGGCGGCAATGTCAGACCCTCCGCAAGCTCGCAGGACTATGTCCGGGGATTCGTGAAAGAGATCGAGCTCACCGAGGCCATGATGAAGAAGGCGCAGCTCTCACCGCTGTAAACCCGTACAGCGGGACACCACGCCCACACCACCCTCCAGGCGCGAAGCCATGGGGGGCTGGATGAACTGATCTCGGCCTACAGGAATGTATTCTCAAGGTAGCCTGTGCGCTTCAGCACAGAGCAATGTGAGCATATTCGGCATGGCGAACATATACATCGGCCACGCAAAATCTGGCGCCACACCATAGCCCGCCTTGATGAAGGCGGGAACGCCACTTCGCTGATTGGCTTTCTTGGTACGGAGCAACTCGGTGGCGGGTGGGCTGTGCGCTGCATGCCTGGCGCAGGCTTTGCCGCGGACTCGGGTGCAAGCGCAGTTTGCCGGGACCGGGCCTCGCTTTCACGCTGCAATCGTTCGTGGGTATTTCGGGGCCCCGGGATTTATTGATGTGGGTCGCATATACACCCCTAACCTCGGACATTGAACGACTGCTCTTCACAGTTCGCTGCTACCGTTTCGGGTTGGGGGCGTGAATTCGGCACTCGAGGTCGGCTGTGTTCGAGATTCCGTCACCGGGTTTCAGCGAATGGCTTGTCAGCAGTATCTTGCGATCGGCCGTTGATGCCGCAACCAGTCGCGTCTGGCATTGGCCGCAAAGGTGCCGAAACCGTGCGTTCGATATTTGTTGGCGAGCAGCCGGATCCGCTGCTGAGCGGTCATTGGTTGGCTTTCCTCGAAGGACTGGAGCGAGCCCGAAGCCGATATCCAGCCCTAAAGATCAGCAAAGTGCTCATTACCCATCGGAATGATGGGCAATGATTCCCCGCATCTACAAGCAGCAGAAACCGCTCAGGCCAACGGGTTCAACGCAAACGGCGCGTGTACAAACAGCTGCACCCCATGCAGTAAGGCATCTTCGTCAAAGTCAAAACGCGGATGGTGGTGCGGGTGCTCGATGCCCTTGGCCGCGCTGCGTGCGCCGATAAACACATACGCACCGGGCGCGTGTTGCAAAAAGGCGCTGAAGTCCTCGCTGTTGGGCAGGGGCCGGATGGCTTCGAGCTGGGCCGAGGGCAGGTGTTGTTCCACCACGCCGCGCAACTGGCCGGCCACCACCGGATCGTTCACCACCGCGCCGTAACCGCGGATGTACTCCAGCTCGCAGCGCCCGCCATAGGTGGCGGCCACGCCTTGCGCCACCCGCTCAATCATGTCGGGCAGGTGCTGGCGCACGCTGTCGTTGAAACAACGCACCGAACCCCAGAGCTCCACGCTGTCGGGGATCACGTTGAAGGCGCTGCCGCCGTCGAACTTGGTGACGGAGATGATCACGGCGTCATGCGGGTCGATGTTGCGCGAGACCACGGTCTGCAAGCTGCTCACCACTTGCGCGCCGATCACGATCGGGTCCACACAGCGGTCAGGGTTGGCGGCGTGCCCGCCCTTGCCAAAAATGCGCAGCTTGAAGCGGTCGGAACTGGCCAGCGCCGGGCCGTCCAGCACCGCGATCTTGCCGGTGTCCAGGGTGGACATGACATGCGCGGAGATCACCTGGTCCACACCCTGCATCACGCCGGCATCCACCATTTGCTGGGCTCCGCCCGGGTGTTGTTCTTCGGCGTGCTGAAAGAAAAAACGCACCTCGCCCGGCACCTGACTTTGCAGCCGGCCCAGGAGCTGTGCCGCGCCCAGCAACATGGCCGCATGGCCGTCGTGGCCACAGGCGTGCATCACGTTGGGGTTTTGCGAGGCGTAGTCACAGCCTTTCTGGTCCTGGATGGGCAGGGCGTCGATGTCAGCCCGCATCGCCAGCGTGCGGCCGGGCAGGCCGCCGACCAGGCGCGCCAGCAAGCTGGTGGCGGTGGGGCGCGAGACCTCCAGGCCGGGAATCGCTTTGAGCTTGGCTTCCAGGTAGTCGGAGGTGTTGACTTCCTGGAAGGACAACTCGGGGTTGCGATGCATGTGGCGGCGCCAGGCCACCACTTGCGTGTGTTGCTGCAGTGACTGCGCCTCGACGCCTTCGGGCGCGGCGATCAGGCTGGAAAAATCTACGGCTTTGTTCATGCGTGGCTTTTTTATTCCGCGCTGATGTTGGCGGCTTTGATGATGCGGGTATTCAGCGCCAGGCCGTCAACAATCTGCTTGCGAAACGCCTCCGGGGAGTTGCCCACGGGGTCCACGCCCAGCTCTTTCAGACGCGCCAGCAAGGCCGGGTCGCGCAGCGCTTCCGTCGCGGCCTTGTGCAGCTTGGCCTGGATCGCGGCCGGGGTCTTGGCCGGCACCACCAGACCGAACCAGGTCATGGCCAGGGTGTTGAGGTCGGCATAACCGAGTTCCTTGAAGGTCGGCACCTCGGGCAGATCGGCCAGGCGCTGGTTGGCGCCCACGGCGAAGGCCACCATCTTGCCGGACTTGATGTGTGGCGCGGCCGAGGGGTACTGGTCGCTGTAGACCTGGGTTTCCCCGGACAGCGCGGCCGTGATGGCCGGGCCCATGCCGCGGTAGGGGATGTGGCGCAGCTTGAACTTCAGGTCGGTATTCATGGCTTCGATCAGCAGGTGGCTGATGGAGCCCGGGCCCGAGGAACCCATGTTGTACTGGTCCGGCTTGCTGCGGATTTCGGCCACCACGTCCTTGAAATTGCGTGGGCCGAAGGCGGGGTTCACGGCAAACACGGAAGGCACGGCCGCCAGCGCGGTGATGGGTGCCAGGTCTTTCAGCGGGTCCACCCGGTTGGCCTTGAGCAGCAGCGGGTTGACCGTCAGGGTGCTGACGGTGCCGATGCCAATGGTGTAACCGTCGGGCTCGGCCCGGGCCACCACCTCGGTGCCAATCATGCCGCCGACACCCGCGCGGTTGTCCACCACCACGGACTGGCCCAAAGTCGTGCGCATCTTGTCGGCCACCAGCCGGGCCACGATGTCGGTCGAGCCTCCGGGCGCGAAGGGCACGATCAGTTTGATCGGGCGCTGCGGGTAATCGGCTTGCGCCAGTGTCGAGGTCGAAGCCGTCGCGGCCAGCAACAGGACCGGAAGCGCGGCAGCCAGAGTGCGTCTTGAAATTTGCATGGTAAGTGGAGGGGGCAAAAGAGAAAGAGAGGCCTTGATTATGGGGAGTGCAGGCATTGAGAACAAATAGATTTATGCTGTGAGCTATCCGTAAACCAGATAGCTCAGCATGACGCCTTCCCCGCCCGCCGCCTCGGTCTTGTATGCCCGCCTGATCGCCAAGGGGCGGCTGCGGCACTTGCAGCTGTTGGTTGCGATTGCCGAATTTGGCAGCACCAAACGCGCGGCCGAGCAAGTCGGCCTGAGCCAGCCGGCCGCCACCCAGGCCTTGAGTGACATCGAACGTCTGCTGGGCATGGCCTTGTTTGAGCGCCACGCGCGCGGCATGCGCCTGACCCTGGCTGGGCGCTCGCTGATCCCCATCGCCAAAAGCGCCATGGACGCGCTGCGTGCCTCGGCCGACACCTTGCATGCCTTGCAGGAAGGCGCCAGCGGCGTGTTGCGTGTGGGCGCCATCCCGGCGGCCGTCACCGGGCTGTTGTGCCGGCGCTTGCCGGAACTGAGCAGCCGTTACCCCAGCCTGCGTATCGAGGTGCAGGAGGATCGGGGCGAACACCTGCTGCCCGAAGTCAGCTCCGGGCGGCTGGACCTGGCGCTGTGCCGTCAGCCAGCCGCCGTGCCCAGCGCCTGCCGCTTTGTGCCCCTGGTCGGCGACACGCCCTGGGTGGTGGCCGGCCCCCGCCACCCGCTGGCCGGGCAGGCCGGCCTCACGCTGGAGGACTTGTGCGCCGCGCGCTGGCTGCTGCCGACCGAAGGCAAGGGTGTGCGCAGCCTGTTCGACGCCATGTTTTCGTCTTTTGCCGAGCCGCCCCGGCTACACCCGATCTCCGGCACCTCGGTGCCGCTGCTGCTGGAATTGTTGCGCCGTGAACCGCTGCTGTCGCTGGTGCCGGGCAACCTGATCGCGCCGTTTTGTGAATGGGGCCTGGTGACGCGGCTGGCCTTCGAGGTGGGCGGCGATTTTGAAGGCCTGGGCGCCCTGCTGGGGCCAGGCAGCGACAACCCGCTGGTGGCGACCTTTGTGCAGGAGTTGCGGGGCGACTCCGCATAGCGCTTGCTAGCTTGAGGTCTTATAAGAAATAGGCCTCCAGCCCATATCGGTCGGGCGCAAGCAGCTATCTAATTCATAGCGAATGGTTGCAGCGAGTGTTGTCACCGCGCCGCCGGGCCGGCTGCGGTGCCGGCCTGGCTGCGTATCTGCGCGGCAAAACGTGCGGCCGCCGGCGACAGCGGGCGGTCCTGCCGCGTGATCAGGTAAATCGGCGGCACGCGTATCGGCATGTCCAGCGGCAAGGCGTGCAAGACGCCGAGCCGGCCGTAGTGGTCGGCCAGCGAGGCCGGCATCACCGCCACCATGTCGGAAATCTCCAGCATGGCCGTGGTGACGATGGTCGAGGAGGTTTCAGTGATGTTCAGGCGTGTGTGGATGCCGGCTTCGCGCAGGGCCGCGTCAAAACGCAGGCGTTGCGGCGAGCCCGGTGGCTGCAATATCCAGGGCAGGGCGGTCAGGTCGCTGAAGGTCACGTTGGCGCGCTGGGTCAGCGGGTGGGTGTGGCCCACCACCACCACCAGCGCCTCCTGCAACAAGGGCACCAGGGTGTAATCCCCCTCGCCGTGCCCCTCGGTCAGGCGTCCCAGCACCAAGTCAACCTCGCCCCGGGCCAGCTGGGTGATCATGACGTTGCTGGTGTCCACCGTCACGGCCACGGCCACCTGGGGGTGGCGGCGTTTGTATTCGTTCAAGGTGGGCGCCAGCAACTCGGGCACGGCGCCGGGCACGCTGCCTATACGCAGCGCCCCGCGCAGGCCGGAGCTGAGGGCCACCATTTCTTCGCGCACAAAACCAAAGTCGGTGAACAGGCCGCGTGCATAACGGATCAGGATTTCCCCATGCGGTGTGGGCGCCATGCCACGTGCCAGGCGTTCAAACAGCGGCACGCCAAAGGTTTCTTCGGCCTGTTGCAGCAGCTTGCTGGCGGCCGGCTGGCTGATGTTGAGCGCGGCCGCGGCCCGGCCCAGGTTGCGCTCGGTGTCCAGCAGGCTGAGCAAGGCCAACTGGCGGGTGCGCAGGCGCAGCAGCAGGGAAAGGTCGGAAACCGCCGTCATGTCTCATCCATATACAAAAGTGTATGAATTATTGATGAGATTCGATTGGATTGGAATGTCTTTTCTCGGTAGTCTCCGCTTTGACCGCACAACAACAGGAGACAAACCGATGAAGCCCGCTTCCTTTTTTCGTTTCGCGCCAGCTTGCGCACTGGCCCTGAGTTCACTGGTCCTGCCCGGCACGGCCGCCGCGCAGGCCTACCCGGCCAAACCGGTGCGTATCATGGTCGGCGCCTCGCCGGGCGGCGGCACCGACATCCTGGCGCGTGTGCTGGCCGAGAAGTTTGGCCGCGACATGAAACAGTCCTTCATCGTGGAAAACCGCCCCGGCGCGTCCAACACCATTGCGGCTGAAATCACCGCCCGGGCCGAGCCCGACGGCCTGACCCTGCTGCTGGCCACCAACACCGGCCAGGCGATTGCGCCGCACCTGCTCAAGCTGAAGTTCGATCCGATCAAGGATTTGCAACCGATTGGCATGGTGGCTGTCATGCCCAACGTGCTGGTGGTGTCCAGTACCTCGCCCTACAACAACGTCAAGGACTTGCTGGCCATGATGCAGGCCAAGCCCGGCGACGCCAAATACGGCTCGTCGGGGCTGGGCAGCACCCAGCACATCGGTGGCGCGGCCTTCAACCTGGCGACCGGCACCCAGGCCATCCACGTGCCTTACAAAGGCAGCTCACAAGCACATATCGACATCATTGGCGGCCAGGTCGACATGATGTTTGACACCACCTCCTCGGCCATGGCGCAAATCAAGGGCGGCAAGCTGCGCGCCCTGGCCGTCAGCGCGCCCAAACGCACGCCCGAGTTGCCCAATGTCGCCACCTTGGCCGAACAAGGCATCAGCGGCGCCGACGTCACGACCTGGTACGGCTTGTTCACCACCCGCGGCACACCGCCGGCCGTGGTGGCTCGCCTGAGTGAACAACTGCTGAGCACCTTGCAATCGCCCGAGGTCCAGACCCGTATCAAGTCCCTGGGCGGCGAGATCGAACTGCTGTCCGTCGAGCAGTTCGCCAAGCTCAACCAAAACGATTACGAGCGTTACGGCAAGCTGGTCAAGGCCGCCAACATCAAGGCCGAATAAGTCCCCGGCCCGGGCGCCGCAACGCCCGGACGTTTCTTTTTTTCCATCCCAAGAACCCACCAAGGAAGTTCCCATGACCCTCCCACGCCCCAGCCTCGCCGTCCTCCTGGGAGATCCCGCCGGTGTCGGCCCCGAAATGGCCGTCAAGTTGCTGGCGCGCAAGGAAAATCGCGACGCGGCCAATCTGCTGCTGATCACCGACCCGGTGATGCTGGCCGATGCCCAGCGTATTGCCGGCGTCACGCTGGATACCCTGGTGGTCACTGACCTGGCGCAGGTCCGGTTTGAACCCGGCCGCGTGACCGTGCTGGCGCAAAACTGGCTGAATGGCCAGTCGCCACCGCTGGGCGAATGCACGGTCGAAGCCGGCCGCGCTTCCTTCCTGGCCATGGAAACGGCGCTGGCCGCGGTCAAGCGCGGTGTTTGCGACGGCATTCTGTTTGCGCCGCTGAACAAACATTCGCTGCGCCTGGGCGGGCTGACCGAGGAAGACGAGCTGCGCCACATGCAGGAGAGTTTCAAGGTCGCCGGTTTTGTCTGCGAGTTCAACATCACCCAAAACCTCTGGACCTCGCGCGTGACCTCGCATGTGCCGATTCGCGAAGTGGCGGACCTGATCACACGTGAAGGCGTGTGTGAGGCCGTGAAAATTGTCGATGCCGCGTTGCGCCAGGCCGGCATCGCCAAGCCCCGCATCGCGGTGTCGGGCCTGAACCCGCATGCCGGCGACGGCGGCTCCATTGGCATGGAAGAGATCGAAGTGATTGCCCCCGCGGTGTTGCAGGCGCAGGCGCTGGGGCTGGACGCACGCGGCCCGTATTCACCTGACACGGTGTTTATCGCGGCGCGCCGCGGCGACTTCGACGCGGTGGTGTCCATGTTCCACGACCAGGGCCAGATCGCCATGAAACTCATGGGCTTTGACCATGGCGTCACCTTGCACGGCGGCCTGCCGGTGCCGGTGGCCACCTCGGCCAGCGGCAGCGCCTTTGATATTGCCGGCAAGGGCATTGCCAATATTGAGGGCCTGCAGCAGGCCTTCAATTTGTGCGCACGGATGGCCGCCGCCAGCCGGCCAGCGCAGAAAGCGGCCGCATGAACCAACTGGATTTGCAGGGACAACATGCGGTGGTCACCGGCGGCGCCTCCGGCATCGGGCTGGGCATTGCGCGCCGGCTGATCGCCAGTGGCGCGCAGGTCACCTTGTGGGACCGCGACGAGGCCGGCCTGCGGCGCGCTGTTGCCGAACTCGGCGACCAGGCGCGTGCAGAAATTGTCGACATCGCCGAGCCCACCGCGGCGCGCGAGGCCGCGCAACGCACGGCGGTGGTGGGCGGGGCCATTGATATCCTGGTCAACAGCGCCGGGCTGACCGGCCCGAACGCCCCCGTGGTGGACTACCCGCTCGACGACTGGTCGCGGGTGATGCAGGTCAACCTCACCGGCCTGTTCCTGTGTTGCCAGGCGGTGTTGCCGGGCATGTTGGCCCAGGGCTACGGTCGCATCGTGAACATTGCCTCGGTGGCCGGCAAAGAGGGCAACCCGAATGCCTGCGCCTACAGCGCATCCAAGGCCGGCGTGATCGCCCTGACCAAAACACTGGGCAAGGAGTTGGCCCAGCAAGGCGTGGTGGTGAACTGCGTGGCACCGGCTGCGGTGGAAACCCCCTTGTTCGCGCAGATGGCGCAAACACACATCGACTACATGCGCTCCAAGATTCCCATGGGGCGTTTCGGGACGATTGACGAGGTCGCCGCCCTGGTGGGCTGGCTGTGCACGCGGGAATGTTCGTTTTCCACCGGTGCTGTGTTCGACCTGTCCGGCGGACGAGCCACTTACTGACGCCATTCACCGAAGTGTTTGCCATGACAAAAATCAGTTTTTTAGGAACTGGCCTGATGGGTGCGCGCCAGGCGCGCTGCGTGCTGGCAGCCGGTTTTGCGGTCACGGTCTGGAACCGCAGTGTGGCCAAGGCGCAGGCGTTGCTGGCCGACGGGGCCGTGCTGGCCCTGACGCCGGCAGCCGCAGTGAAAGACGCCGACATCGTGGTGCTGATGCTGGAGAACGGCGACATCGTGCGCGAGGTCTTGTTTGACAGCGGCGCCGCCCAGGCCATGCAAGCCGGCACCCTGGTGATCGACATGAGTTCCATCAAGCCGGCGCAAGCACGTGGGCACGCTGAGCAACTGGCCGCTGCGGGATTGCACCATCTGGACGCGCCGGTCTCGGGCGGTGTCAGCGCGGCCGAAGCCGGCACGCTGGCCATCATGGTGGGCGGCGAGGTTTCGGCTTTTCAGCAGGCGGGTCCCTTGTTCGCGGCCATGGGCCGCGCCACGCATGTGGGCCCCAGCGGCGCGGGCCAGCTCGCCAAGCTGGCGAACCAACTGATCGTGGCCATCAATATCGCGGGCGTGTGTGAGGCCTTGCAACTGGCTGCCAGCGGCGGCGCCGATCCAGCCAAGGTGCGCGAAGCGATTCGTGGCGGCTTCGCCGAAAGCCGGGTGCTGGACCTGCACGGCCAACGCATGGTGGAGCGCGACTTCACACCACGCGCCCGTGCCACCATGCAGCTCAAGGATCTGGACAACGCCATGGAAGTAGCGGCGCAGCAGGGTTTTGACGCGCCCGTGGCCAGCCAGGTGCGCCAGCTGTTCACCGATCTGGTCGCACGGGTCGGCGAGACCGACCACAGCGGCCTCTGGCTGCAGCTCGAACACATCAACCGTCAGAAGCCCAGCCAGGAAAGAACACTCACATGACAGAACGCAAAAAATTACGCAGCCGCGCCTGGTTCGACCGCCAGGACAAGATGGGTTTTTATTACCGCTCGTGGCTGAAAAACAGCGGCATTCCGCAGGACCAGTTTGATGGCCGTCCGGTCATTGGCATCTGCAACACCTGGTCGGAGTTGACACCTTGCAACTCGCATTTCCGCGAGCTGGCCGAACATGTGCGCCGCGGCGTGCTGGACGCCGGCGGTTTCCCGCTGGAATTCCCAGTCTTGTCGCTGGGCGAAACCATGATGCGGCCGACCGCCATGTTGTACCGCAACCTGGCCTCCATGGATGTCGAGGAAGCCGTGCGTGCGAATCCGCTGGACGGCGTGGTGTTGCTGATGGGCTGCGACAAAACCACACCTTCCTTGCTGATGGGTGCGGCCAGTGTCGATTTGCCCACCATCGGGGTGTCGGGCGGCCCCATGTTGCGCGGTTATTACGAAGGCAAGGCGGTGGGTTCCGGCACCAACACCATTTCCATGAGTGAGCAGTTGCGCGCCGGCAGCATCACACTCAACCAGTTTCACGAGGCCGAAACCGCCATGCATCGATCGCATGGGCACTGCATGACCATGGGCACGGCCTCAACCATGGCCTGCATGGTGGAAGCCCTGGGCATGGGCTTGCCCGGCAACGCCGCCATTCCGGCGGTCGATGCGCGCCGCCACGTGCTGGCGCGCGAAGCCGGCCGGCGCATTGTGCAACTGGTGCACGACGATGTGCAGAGGTCGCAAATCCTGACGCGGCCCGCGTTTGAAAACGCCATACGCACCAATGCCGCGATTGGCGGCTCGACCAATGCGGTGGTGCACCTGATTGCGCTGGCGCGCCGCATCGGTGTGGACCTGAACCTGGACGACTGGGACCGCCTGGGCCGCAACGTGCATTGCCTGCTGGACCTCATGCCTTCAGGGCGGTTCCTGATGGAAGATTTTTTCGAGGCCGGTGGCCTGCCGGCCATCCTGGATCAGCTCGGTCAGCAAGGTTTGCTGGACCTGTCCGCCCTGACCGTTAACGGTCGCAGCCTGGGCGAAAACATCGCCAAAGCACCGTGCTGGCGGCCCGAGGTGGTGCATGCCTTTGACAGCCCGTTCAAGGAAGACGCGGGTATTGCGGTTTTGCGCGGCAATCTGGCGCCCGACGGCGCCATCATCAAACCGTCGGCCGCCTCGCCGCATTTGCTGACACATACCGGTCGCGCCGTGGTCTTCGAGTCGATTGAAGACCTGCACGGGCGCATCAATGACGAGGACCTGGACATTGACGAGAACTGCATCATGGTGCTCAAGTACTGCGGGCCCAAGGGTTACCCGGGCATGGCGGAAGTGGGCAACATGCCCTTGCCGCCCAAGCTGCTGCGCAGGGGTGTGACCGACATCATCCGCCTGTCGGACGCGCGTATGTCGGGCACGGCTTACGGCACCGTGGTGTTGCACACCTCGCCCGAAGCGGCCATCGGTGGGCCGCTGGCGCTGGTGCGCAATGGCGACCTGATCACGCTGGATGTGCCGGGCCGCAACCTGCACCTGCATGTGGACGCGGCCGAGCTGCAGGCGCGCCGGGCTGCGTGGACGGCACCCGCGATTCATTCCGAGCGCGGTTACGTCAAGCTCTACGTGGACCATGTGTTGCAGGCGCACGAAGGGGTTGACTTCGACTTCCTGGTCGGCAAAAGCGGCTCAGCCGTGCCGCGCGACAACCACTGAGCCGTCTCTAGCCTAGCTGGCGCGGTTTATAAGAAAAATGTGTAACTTCTCAATAACTCAAGGCAAGTCAGCAGCCGGGCCATGCCAATGCGGGCCAAACGCAGCCCGAGCCTGCCGAGCTACCACCGAAGCGCTCACCGGTCCACCACTATCCGTTATAAGATAACCACTGGCTTTGATCTTCCCGCGCTCGGATGACCGACCCTGATTCTCTATGTTTGGACGCAACTTCGCTGACTACATGAAGGTCACAACTCGAGATGTCGCCGATAACTCCTCTCCGGTGCCTTTTCTGCAAGCACCTCAATCCAGCCGGTGCAATTTTCTGCAATGATTGTGGCGGGCAGTTGAACCTGCAACCATGCGACCGGTGCGGAGCGATTGACAACCGAGCCGCGAGGAACTGCTACAAATGTGGCGCCGAATTCACTCTGCCTGCGGCACCGGAACCCGACTCCCTGCCCGCGCCAGCGGTCCTTGGCAAGGAGCTTACTTATTCAACACTGAACGATGCCGGAGTCGCGGGTCCGGAGGCTGCGCACCCGAATCATGATCTGACTTACACGCCCCCTGAACCGCAACCGGTGGATGAAGCGCTTTCATCCGAAATGGTTACGGCCGCGACCAAGTCGCGACGCAGGAAGCTCATTGCAATCCTGGCGTTATTGCTCGCGTTGACAACAGCTGTTGTGTCCGTCAATTTATATGATGGGCAGCTTGTGCAACTCGCGCAGAAGCAGGGCGAACAGCAGGCAGTCACTGACGTGTCCGGCGCGCCTAAGCTCGGTGGGTCCACGCCGTCAGCCGGGGCAAAACTCGCGACCGGTGCGGATGAACTTAAAAAAGCGCCATCGCGTGCGCCACCCGGTGCTGACGCCGCACTCACTGTGCGCCCATTGCCGGCGACTGATGCCGAAGTGAAGACCCGCCAGGACCTGTCAATAGTTGAAAAATGTCCACCAGCAGTCGCAACGCTTGGACTCTGCAATCCGGATACACCACAGGAGAAGCATTAGCATGAAAAACTTCATATTGAGCACGCTGCTGATGGCTGGGATGCTCTGCCACGCCTCGGCGGCGGTCGCTGCGGTGGAATACAAAATCGTCACCGCTTCCGAGCGGGGAACCTATATCAAGATCGGGCGCGATCTCGCCCAGTTTGTTGCTCCCTCGGCGGACATCAAGCTCGACGCCTTGCCTTCGGCCGGATCGGCAGAGAACGTTCGGCTGTTGCGTTACGAGCCGGGCGTCAAACTGGCCCTGGTGCAGTCGGACGTCTATCAGGCCTTCCTCGACACCGCAGCGGGCGGAAACGCAGCGGCCCGTGCCTTGATCCAGCCGCTGCGGGTGATCATGCCGCTCTATAACGAGGAAATCTACTTTATCGTGCGGGCTGACTCGGAGCGCAACTATATCCACGAGATCAAGAATGCAAAGATCAATGCGGGCGAGTCAGGAAGCGGCACGGCGCTTACTTCGGCAACGCTCTACCGCTTGATGTTTGGCGAACCCATGCCGGACGCCAAGGCGAGCTTTCTTTCCAACGAGGAAGCGCTGTCCAAGCTGGTCACCGACAAGACCATTGACGTGGTCGCCGTCGTCGCCGGTCAACCCGCCAAACTGCTGGTTGACATGAAGCCCGAGTCGCGCAAACTGATCAAACTGCTCAAGTTCGACCCCAACCATGCATCGAGCGAAGCAGTTCTCAAGACCTACTTTCAAGCCAGTGTGCGTGCCAGCAATTATCCCAACCTGCTCACGGCGGATCTCCCGGGGCTGGCAGTCAAGGCCTTCCTCGTTACCTACGATTTCCAGCTGAAGGACACCGAGAGCCACCTGCGGAGCATGGCGCGTTCGCTGTGCCAGAACTTCCCGGTGCTGCAAGAAAAAGGACACCCGAAATGGCGTGAGGTTGAGCTGGCGCTGCCGGATCTCGGTCGCGGATGGTTCTACTATGCCCCGACGGCGCGTGAGATCCGCTCCTGTATCGCCAGAGAATCGAAGCTGGGAACACGTGTGAAATCACAACCGGCGAAGGAGTGCCCGCAGCAGGAGCGGATCCTTGGTCTATGCAAATAGGCCTGCACAACGGCTTATGGACTCAGCAGCTGCGAGTCTACCCAGTCTGGGCAGCCCCGCCACCGGGGTTGTCTTGCCTTGAGTTATTGAGAAGCTAAAAAAATATGCCTCTAGCTCTGGTGTGACGGGCGCAAGCAGCTATGAAGTTGATAGCGTTTCGGGGCTGCTGGGTTGCAGCACGGGCGCGCTGCTGGGCTGGAAGCTGTGCGCGCTGGCCAGCGGCCAGTACAGGCGAAACACATTGTGTTGATCTTCCAGCGAGCCCAGCAAGGCGCCCGGCGCGACCTGCATGACGAGGTTGCTGAGCAGCCGCACCTCGGTGTCGTTGATGCGGCGCACGATGTGGTGCGCGGTGACGTCGTTGCTGTGCTTCAGCCCCGCCGCTTCCAGCAACTCCTTGAGCGCCTTCAGCGTGCTCTGGTGAAAACGCCAGACCCGTTCGGCCTTGTCCGGCACCACCAGGGCCTGCTGGCGCACCGGGTCTTGCGTGGTCACGCCGGTCGGGCAGTTGCCGGTGTGGCAGGTCTGGGCCTGGATGCAGCCCAGCGCAAACATGAAGGCCCGGCCCGAGTTGCACCAGTCGGCGCCCAGCGCCAGCATGCGGGTGATGTCGAAAGCGCTGATCACCTTGCCGGCGCAGCCTATGCTGATGCGCTCGCGCAGGCCCACACCCAGCAGCGTGTTGTGCACCAGCAGCAGGCCTTCCTGCACCGGCACACCCACGTGGTCGGTGAATTCCAGCGGCGCGGCGCCGGTGCCGCCCTCGGCGCCATCGACCACGATGAAGTTCGGCGTGATGCCGGTCTCCAGCATGGCCTTGACCATGGCAAACCACTCCCAGGGGTGGCCCAGGCAAAACTTGAAACCGGTCGGTTTACCGCCCGACAACTCGCGCAGGCGGGCGATGAAATGCATCATCTCCACAGGCGTTGAAAAAGCGCTGTGTGAGGACGGCGACACGCAGTCCCTGCCCACCGGCACACCGCGTGCGGCAGAAATTTCAATCGTGACCTTGGCGCCCGGCAAGATGCCGCCATGCCCGGGCTTGGCGCCCTGGCTCAGCTTGAGTTCAATCAGCTTGACCTGCGGGTCGCAAGCGCTGGCCGCAAACCGTTCCGCGTTGAAGCTGCCGTCGTCGTTGCGGCAGCCAAAATAACCCGAGCCGATTTCCCAGATCAGGTCCCCGCCGTGCACGCGGTGGTGCTGCGAGATCGAGCCTTCGCCGGTGTCATGCGCAAAACCGCCGCGCTGGGCGCCGCTGTTGAGCGCCAGGATGGCGTTGGCCGACAAGGCGCCAAAACTCATGGCCGAGATGTTGAAGATGCTCGCGTTGTAGGGCTGGGCCGTGTCGGGGCCGATGGTGACGCGAAAGTCGTGCGAGGCAATGTGTGTGGGTTGCACCGAATGGTTGATCCACTCATAACCCTGGGTGCTGACGTCGAGCTGGGTGCCAAACGGCCGGTTGTCCATCTCGCCCTTGGCGCGCTGGTAGACCAGCGAGCGTTGCGCACGCGAAAAAGGCGCGGCTTCCGCGTCGCTTTCAATAAAATACTGGCGCATCTCCGGGCGTATGAACTCCAGCAGGAAACGCAGATGACCGATCACCGGGTAGTTGCGCAAAATGGAGCTTTTGGTCTGCCGCAGGTCGTGGATGCCCAGGCCCAGCAGCAGCGCGCAAAGCCCCAGGGCCAGCCAGCCCACGCCAAAAGCAATCAGGCTGAACAGCGCCAGCAACAGGCCAAACAGGCACAAGCCCAGAAAGGTGTAACGAACCGGAAACAGGGCATCAAGTCGCTGGAGCATGGCGGGATTTCCATCAGGTGGGGAGCGGGCAAGACGGCCCGCGGCGCGGCAGATACACTTTCGATCATAAGAGCCCCGCCCGGGGCTCAAGACTGTTTTCCCATGACGACTTCAACACCCCCCGATTCTTCTTCCCCCACCCCAGCTTCCGACACGCCCGAAACAACCTGGATGGAAATGGAAGCCTTTGACGAACTCGACGCCATCCTCGACGATCTGCGCAGCCGGTATGACGAAACACCGCAGTGGGAGTTTTGTGAAGGTTTCATGGCCGCCGTGATCTGTTCACGCCGCCCCATCGCCGACGACGAGTACCTGTCCGTGCTGCTGGCGCTCCCGGCAGAGGGCGAGATGCCTGACGCGGAAAGCGGTTCGTTTGCCAGCCCGGACCAGCAAGCGCGTTTCATGGAACTCTGGAACCAGCGCTGGGCCGAAGTCGCCACGGCGCTCGACGCCAAGGTGGACACGCTGGAAGATGACCTGTGTTACCACCCCGAGGTGATGGACATTCGCGGAGCTGTCGCCGACATGCCGCCCGAAGAACAAACCGCCTTCAAGGGCGAAGACCTGCCAGCTTTTGCCCAGGTCTGGGCCCTGGGTTTTATGTTTGCCGTGGAAAGCTGGCCCGAAGAATGGGCCGCCCCGCGCGACAAGGACGCCGCCCAGTGGCTGGACGACGCCCTGCAATCCGTGGTCGCCATGACCGAAGACGACACCGCCAAACCCGAAGTGTCACCGCTGAGCGAGGAAGGCGCGCCCAGCACCAGCATCGCCCGACTCAACGCCTTTGGCGACGCGATCTGGGCGGTGTACGACCTGCGCGAGTTGTGGAAAACCATGGGGCCGAAAGTCGAAACCATTCGCAAGGAAGCCACACCAGGCCGCAATGATTTGTGTCCTTGCGGCAGCGGCAAGAAATACAAGAAGTGCCACGGGGCGGGGTGATATCAAGGCCTGAAGTTCCGGCAGCAGTGGTCTAGCTAACGCCGGGCCACGTTGTCCAACGTTGAACGCCACTCGATGGACGGGTTAACCGTTACCGTTGAAGTCATACCGGATCTCTTGCAGCGACACCCCTCCGAGCGTGAACGCTTTGGTCGAATGGGTTGCGGGCTTGAAGCCCGCGGCTGAGTAAAATCTGATGGCGCGCTCGTTGCCGACGATAACCCACAGGCTGACTATTTTGAAACCCTGCGCGAGCAGGCGCTCCCATGCGGTGAGCCAGAGCAGGCGGCCGGCTCCCTGCGACCAGATGGACGGGGTCAGGTAGATCGCCCAGACCTCTGCGCAGAGCGGTTGCGCTCCTTCGTCGCGAGATGGACCGAAGGCGACAAACCCAACCACTGTTCCGTTGTCCTTGGCCACCAGCAACTGCGGTTGCCCGCTGAAGAAGGATTCGCGCCACATGGCTTCGCGCGACGTGATCGAAAGCGCGTCGAGGTACTCGGCGGGCAGGATGTCCTTGTACGCGTGTTGCCACGACAAGACATGAACCTCGGCAATTGCGCGGCAGTCTTCGGGCGTGGCTTGTTCAATGCGCATGGCTGTTAACGTCGTTCTGCCCGACGTCCCGCAGTGGCTTCCGTATTGATCGCTGGTTTTGTCCGGCAAACGCGTATTGAATTCATTGTGTTTGTGGCTAATGTAATTTAGACCGCAAAACTTGTGGCACCTGTCGATGACAGCGCGTCAACCTGGACGCGGAAACCCTCCGTAACGGGCTTGGTACTTGGTTTGTACAGAAATACGTTATCCATTCATGCCGGAGTCAATACCTGCATGATCCCGGTGCGTCTCTGTCGCAGCAACAGTCTGACGGAGTGGAAACCCCAAAGAGCGGATTGGTGTGAGCGTTTTAGGCCTCTAGCCCAATAAGCACGGGCGCAAGGAGCTACCTATTTTGTAGCGTTTGTTGGCGGTCACAGTGGGCGCCAGCCTGTCGATAGCCCGCACATGACGCATCAAGCGCGCGCAGCGTCCACCGGCCAGCGATAACCCAACACGGACGCCAGCGGATAACCATGTTCCCGCACCTGCTCCAGTTGGTTGCCACCCAGCAGGACCACCTGATCATCTGCGATGCGAAGGAAAAAACCGACATGGCCTTTCCAACTGCCGGGGTCTTCGCGGGATAACACCACGATGCAGCCGGTGACCGGTTGCTCAAGCGGCTCGCCCCAGTCGAGCCAGGAACGGGCCAGCGCCGAGCCGGTGCCAGTCACGCCCACCTGTATCAGCGACCAGTTGACAAAGGACGAGCACCAGGACGCCTTGTCGTCGTAGCCGCGGATGTTGGTGTGTGCGTGGTACGCGGTGATGCGCGGGTTGCTCTGGCCGGGCGCAAAGCTGCGGACCCCGATCTCGGCGGCGGCGACAGGCATCCAGGGTGGGAGAGTCATGTTGTTCTTCCGGTCGGCGTGTGTGGCGGGGGCTGTTTGGGTGTCCCGCGCGATGTTCGAAATTTACCCGAGCTACTGCCATTTGTGAAACCCGGTGGGTCCTGGCGCGCAAGACTGGGGTTCCGGCGGGTTTACGTTTTTTCAGGCGCCAGCGCAATAGAGACGGTCGCGGATCGCTATTCATTGTGTAGCGTTTGCCTGCGCTCATTCTTGGCGCTCAGACCGTTCATGCCGAAAGCCCTGCATCGTTGCTGCGCCGACCATCCTTGTTCCGCCGTCGAGTAACGTGTGCGACACGGAGGGCTTGGAAAGCCTTGGTGTTTTCCCGTGAAAGCCCCCACAGCGGGATGCCGCCGGTTGACTCCCCCTCACCCCGTCCGCAGAATGGCCCGTACCGCCAGATGCGAGTGCCATCGAGCAACGTCGTCCGGCCTTTCGTGTACGTTTTTGCTTTCACCAGCAACCGTCGGCATCCTCAAGGAACCCAGCATGCGAATGACCCACCGGCACCTGCCGTGTACGGGCTGAAGGACGATCCATGGACGTTTTTCTCCAGCAAGTACTCAATGGCCTGACCTTAGGCGGTATCTACAGCCTCGTCGCGCTGGGCCTGACCCTCGTCTACGGCATCCTGCATGTGCCCAACTTCGCACACGGGGCCTTTTACATGGCCGGGGCCTTTGTGTCCTTCCATCTGATGACGGCTTTCGGCTGGAACTACTGGCTGGCGATGGGCGGATCGGCGCTGTGTGTGGCCGCCATTTCCGTGCTGTCGGAGCGGCTGGTGTTTCACCCCTTGCGCCATGCCTCGGGCCTGCACCCCATGGTGGCAGCCATCGGCATGTTGCTGTTTCTCGAAGCGGCGGCGCAAGCCTTGTGGGGCGCGGACTTTCGCCGCATGCAGACGCCATACACCAGCATCATCGACCTGGGCGGCGTGGTGGCGCCGGCGCAGCGGTTGCTGATCATCGCGGGCGCGTTCAGCCTGATGCTGGTGCTGCAGTTGTTTCTGAAAAAAACCGTGGTCGGTTCCACCATCATCGCGATGGCGCAAAACCGCGATGGTGCGTCACTGGTGGGCATTGACGCGAACAAGGTGGCGATGTTGACCTTTGGGATTTCAGGTGCACTGGCCGCGATTGCCGCCACGCTGTACGCGCCCATCAACCTCGTCTATCCGGCGATGGGTGGCATCGTCATCACCAAGGCTTTCGTGATCATCATTCTGGGCGGCATGGGCAGTGTGCCGGGCGCCATCGTCGGCGGACTGATCATCGGGTTTGCCGAGAGTTTTGGCGCCTTTTATATTTCGACCGACTACAAGGACATCATCGCTTTTGTGCTGCTGGTGGTGATTTTGTCGGTGCGCCCGCAAGGGCTCTTTACCCAGGCGGGGCGCTGATCATGAAATACCTTCAAGGCAAAACCGGCTGGAGTTTGTTGTTTATCGCGGGCTTGCTGTTTCCGTTTGTGGTGGGCAACGATTACCACCTGACGGTGATGTCAACGGCTTATATCTTTGCCATCGCCACCGTCGGGCTCAACCTCATCACGGGTTACACCGGCCAGTTCAACCTGGGGCACAGCGGCTTCATGGCCGTTGGCGCCTACACCGTCGGCATCCTGACAGTGGACTACCAGGTGCCGTTCTGGATCGCCTTCGCCTTGTCCGGCGTGGTGGCGGCAGCGCTGGGGTTTTTTGTGGGCCTGGTGTCCTTGCGCCTCAAGGGCCACTTCTTTTCCATCTTCACCCTGTGTGTCGGCTACATCATGTTTCTGCTGATCGAAAAGTGGGAAAGCCTGACCCACGGCACGGTCGGCATCATGGGCATCCCGGTGCCGACCGCCATCGGCTCGCTGACCTTCGACTCGCCGCGTTCGCTGTATTACCTGGTGTTTTTCTTCCTGGTGATCGGCATGTGGGTCATGCACCGCATCGTCAACTCCTTGCTGGGCCGCACTTTCATGGCGATTCGCAACGGGGACGAACTGGCCGAATCGCTGGGCATTCACCTGATGCGCAACAAGCTGCTGGCCTTCATGCTGTCGGTGGCGTATGCCGGTTTTGCGGGCGGCCTGTACGCGGGTTTTGTGCGTTTCCTGGGGCCGGACCTGGCCTCGGTGGAACACACTTTCAACATGACCATGTACATGCTGATAGGCGGGCTGGGCACCTTGCTCGGGCCGCTGCTGGGCGCGATTGCGATGCCGTGGCTCACGCAGTATTTGCAGTTCCTGCAGGAGTTGCGTTACCTGGTCTTCGGCCCGATTCTGGTGCTGCTGGTCATTTTTGTGCCACACGGCATCGTGGGTACCTACCTGGGCTGGCGTGCACGCCGCGCCGCGATGACGCCTGTGGCGACGCCGGCCGCGACTGCACACGCGACACCCGCCCGATCCGGTGCGAAGCCCACGGTTGCGCCAGGAGGTCTTGATGCTTGATATCTCCCACCTCAGCAAACATTTCGGCGGCCTGGCCGCGGTCAACGATGTCAGCACCACCATCGAGGCCGGCAAGATCAACGCCATCATCGGCCCCAACGGCGCTGGCAAAACCACCTTCTTCAACCTGATCAGCGGCATGCAGCAGCCCAGCGCCGGCAGCATCACCTTCCAGGGCCGTGACATCACGCATCTGCGCACCGACCAGGTGGCGCAACTGGGCATTGCGCGCACCTTCCAGAGCACCACCTTGTTTGACATGGCGACCGTGCTCGACAACCTGATCGTGGGTCACCGCTTGCGCACACGGTCCGGCCTGCTGGATGTGCTGGTCAACTCGGCGCGGCTCAAACAGGAAGAACGGATCTGCCGCGAGAAGGCCGCTGCCGCGCTCGATTTTGTCGGGCTTTCGCACATCGGCAACCGGCTGGCCGGCGACATTTCGCAGGAGGAGCGAAAACGCGTGGCCTTTGCGCTGGCGCTGTCGACCGACCCGGTGCTGCTGCTGCTGGACGAACCTGCCGGCGGCGTGAATCCGGAAGAAACCACGGGCCTGGCCGACCTGATCCGCAAGATGGTCAAGAGCGGGCTGACGGTGTGCCTGATCGAACACAAGATGGACATGATCATGCGGCTGGCCGACAAAATTCTGGTGCTCAACTACGGTGAAAAAATTGCCGAAGGCACACCAGCCGAAATTCGCGCCAACCCCGCCGTGATCGATGCCTACCTGGGGAGTGAACATGCTGACGCTTGACAATGTCTCGCTCAACTACGGCAGCTTTCGTGCGCTCGATGGTGTAACCCTGCACGCCAAAGATGGCGAGCTGGTGGTGCTGCTGGGCGCCAATGGCGCCGGAAAAAGTTCGATCTTCCTGACCATCAGCGGCCTGCACAAGGCGGCCGGTGGCAGCATCAAGTATGGCGGCCGCGAACTCGCCGGCATGAAACCCTCACACATCGTCGAACACGGCGTGGTGCAATGCCCCGAAGGCCGCAAGCTTTTCCCGCAGATGTCGGTGCTCAAGAACCTGATGCTGGGCGCGTATGTGCACCGCGGCGACAAGGCCGGCAACCAGAGCCGGCTGGAAGAGGTTCTGGCCTTGTTTCCCATCCTCGATCAAAAAAAGGAAGATGCCGCCGGCTCCCTCAGCGGCGGCCAGCAGCAAATGGTGGCCATCGGCCGGGCGTTGATGGGGCGGCCCAAAGCCCTGCTGCTGGACGAACCTTCGCTGGGCCTGGCGCCGCTGGTGGTCAAGCAGGTGTTCGAGGTGATCCAGAAGATCAACCGCGCCGGCACCACGGTGTTGCTGGCCGAACAAAACGCATTCGCGGCGCTGAAGATCGCACACCGCGCTTATGTGATTGAAAGCGGCCGCATCGTGATGGAAGGCGACCGCGACACCCTGCTCAACAACGACGCCATCCGCAAGGCCTATATCGGCGCCTGATTCCCCCTTCACCCGTTTCGCAAGCTGATCACAAGGAGACATTTCATGAATTCGCACAAAGGTTTCAACCGTCTTTCCACGCTGGCTCTTGTGGCCGGCATGGCGCTGGGCACAAGTGCCATGGCGCAGGAGGTGGTCAAGATTGGTTATTCGGGCCCGCTCAGCGGTGGCGCCGCGCTCTACGGCAAAAACGTGCTCGACGGCATGACCATGGCCGCCGGCGAGATCAATGCCGCCGGCCTGGAAGTCAACGGCAAAAAATACAAAATCGAGATCGTGTCGCTGGACGACAAATACAACCCCAGCGAAACCGCCATCAATGCGCAGCGCCTGGTGCAGGAGCACAAGGCCGCGGTGATTCTGGTGCCGCATTCGGGCGGCATTTTTGCGTTGCAAACCACCAACGAAGCGCAGAAATATTTGCTGCTGGCCTACTCCAGCGTGCCTCAGATCACGGCCACCAACAACAAGCTGACCTTGCGGATTCCGCCGGAATACACCAGCTACATCCAGCCTTTTGTGAAACACGCGATGGGGAAATACGGCAAGAACCTGGGCATCGCGGATGGGGACCATGATTACGCCAAGGCCTGGAACGCGGCCTTCAAACCGGCCTGGATCGCCGCCGGCGGCAAGATCGTGGCGGACAACCCCATGTCTTACAACCGCGCGACCGACTTTTACAGCGGCGTGAGCCGCGTGTTGGCGGCCAAGCCCGACGTGATGTTTATTGGCGGTGCCTCGGAGCCCACAGGCCTGGTGGTCAAACAGGCGCGCGAGCTGGGTTTCAAGGGCGGCTTTGTCATCATCGACCAGGCCAAGATGGACGAGATCAGCAAGGTCAGCGGGGGTTATGCCTCGCTGGAAGGCGCCATCGGTGTGTTGCCGCTGGTGGACGACGGCGAACCGACGGCCAAGGCCTTTGTCGAGCGTTACCGCAAGCTGTTCCCGGGCCGTGACCCCAGCTCGGAAGTTTCGCTCAACTACACGGCCGTGCACGCCGCGGTCGAGGCCATGAAACTGGCCAAGACCACCAGCGATGCCACGGCCATCCGTGCGCAGCTCGACAAGGCCATGAAAACCCTGTCGCCGGCCCACAACCCCAACACCCTGACGGGTGTTGACAGCAAAGGCGGCAGCCTGGCCGATACCCGCGTGGCGGTGGTTGAAAACGGCAAGATCCGTGAGGTCAAGCTGAGCGCGATCAAATAAGCTGCGGCGCTGCGACTCAGAAAAAAAGCCAGGCGAATCGCCTGGCTTTTTTGATGGACCACCTCGCGTGGGGTGGGGTCAGGTCGCCGGAGGGCCTTCAGTCTCTTCCGCCGCAAAAAATTGTGCCAGCGCATGCGCGGTTTCGAGTGGCAACTCTTCCGGGATGAAATGTCCGGCCGGCAGGGACTGGCCGCTGACGATGCCGGCACACTGTGCCTGCCAGAGCGCCAGTGGGTTGAAGAGTTTGTGGACCACGCCGCGTTCGCCCCACAAGACCTGGGTGTCGCAGACAATTTTTTCACCCTGCGCCCGGCTGTCACGGTCGTGCACCAGGTCGATGCCGGCGCTGGCGCGGTAGTCCTCGCAGGCGGCGTGAATCGCCTCGGGCGTGCAAAAGCAGCGTTCGTATTCCAGCAGGGCTTCGGCCTCGATGTAGCTCAAGCCCTGGCTGCCCCAGCCGCCCAGTTTGGCGTGCAGGTAGGGCAGGGCATTGCCACCTATCATGGTCTCGGGCAGCGGGCTGGGCTGGATCAGGTGGAACCAGTGGTAATAAGCGGTGGCGAACTGCATGTCGGTGGCGTTGTACATGTCCAGCGTGGGCGCAATGTCGATCAGACACAGCTTGTGCACGCGCCCCGGGTGGTCCAGCGCCAGGCGGTGGGCCACCCGGCCGCCGCGGTCGTGGCCACAGACATAAAACCGGTCCCGGCCCAACATATCCATCACACTCAGCGCATCCTGCGCCATGTTGCGTTTGCTGTAGTTGCTGTGGTCGGGCAGGCCGGCCACCTTGGACGAATCGCCGTAACCGCGCAGATCCGGCAGGACGATGAAGTACCGCGCCTGTAGCGCCTGCACCACGCGGTGCCACATCACGTGGCTTTGCGGAAAACCGTGCAGCAGCAGCAAGGCCGGGCCTGCCACATTGCCGCCATATCGCGCGAAGATGGAGGTGCCGTTGACTTCGAAGTCGCGCGCTTCAAAACCTTCAAACCAGGCAGTGGGCAGGGTGGAGGCCATGGTCTGTGTCTGCCTAGTTTTTGCTGTTGAGGTATTTCTGCAGATTGGCTGCGGCCTGTGCCCGCACCTTGTTGCGCAGAAAGGGGGTCCAGCCCAGCAGCAGGCCGGGTGTACCCAGCGCCTGGCGCGACCAGGCCCAGAAGTCAAAACTGTCACGGTGGGTGGCAATCAGGCCATGCGGGGTGAAAGTGAATCGTCCATCGATGATGTTGTGCACCATGCGGCCGGTGGCGCTGAAGCGGTAGTCGGCCTCCCAATGCGCCTGGCCGCTGCTGGCATCGGCGCTGAGGCCGCTGTAGTCGAGCTTCCAGACATCACGGCCCTTGGCCTGGGTGGCGTCGCACAACATGTGCCACATGCCGGTGACCTGGCGGTGACCGCGCAGTGAAAAAACCTCGTCGTCAAACGTCGCATCGGCCGCATAACACTGCGCCATGGTGTCCGCGTCGAGGTTGGTGAAGGCGTTGTACAGCTTTTCCAGGGTGTGCTGGTTGGGGTGCATGCGAACTTTCGAACGTTGTACGAAGACGGGCCAGGGACGTGTTTGGGCTCGGGAAATAGTACACCTCCCGGGGGCACACGTGGTGGCGCATTTCCCGGCGATGGTGCCTTACGCGTTTTGTAGGCTGCTGCGCTTGGCGCCGTCATGGTCCGGGCGTATAAATCAGGGCTGGACGACTTATTTCACGGAGAGATGATATGAGGACCCAACCCCCGCATCGCGAGCCGGCGGACCGCCAGCGTGTCAACGTGCACGAACCCTGGGAAGAGATGTACTGGGGCGAAAAGCTGGGTTGCACCGCCCAGCAGTTGCGCGCGAGCGTCGATGCAGTCGGGGAGCGGGTGGTGGATATCAAGGCCTATCTGGCCAAAACCTTGCATAACCCTCACCCTGCGGTGCACAAGCTCCGTTGAAGCCCTTGCCCAAGCAGGGGCAGGACCGCCAGCCTGGCAATCGGCCGCCGCAATTGACTAGACTCTTTTTTCGCATCGTGCCGGCGCGCCAGTCGGGCATTGATAAAGTTTCAATCCGACCCATCTGCCCTGCATGATTCCTTTTTCCGTTCTGGACCTCTCCCCCATCGTCGAGGGCGGTGACGCCGCGCAGTCCCTGCGCAACACCCTCGATCTCGCGCAACATGCCGAACGCTGGGCTTACCAGCGTTACTGGCTGGCCGAGCACCACGGCATGGCCGGTATTGCCAGCGCCGCCACGGCGGTGGTGATCGCCCATGTGGCGGCCGGCACTTCCCGCATACGGGTCGGTGCCGGCGGCGTGATGTTGCCCAACCATTCACCACTGGTGATTGCCGAGCAGTTCGGCACGCTCGAATCCCTGTTCCCCGGCCGCATCGACCTGGGCCTGGGGCGGGCGCCGGGCTCGGATCAGGCCACGGCACGGGCCTTGCGGCGTGACCTCAACGCCGACCCGAACGAGTTTCCGCAGGATGTGGTGGAGCTGATGCATTATTTCGAACCGGTGGCCGAGGGCCAACGTGTGCGGGCCGTGCCAGGCGCCGGCCTGAAGGTGCCGGTCTGGATTCTGGGCTCCAGCCTGTTCGGCGCGCAACTGGCGGCCGAGTTGGGGCTGCCTTTTGCCTTTGCCTCGCACTTTGCGCCGGCGCAGATGATGCAGGCGATCGAGGTTTACCGCAGCCGCTTCAAGCCTTCGGCGCAACTGGCCACATCGCATGTGATGCTGGGCTTCAATGTGTTTGCCGCCGACACGGATGCGCAGGCGCACTTCCTGTCCTCGTCGATGCAGCAGGCGTTTGTCAACCTGCGCAGCGGCCGGCCTTCGCGTTTGCAGCCGCCGGTGGATGCATACGAAGAGCGGCTGACGCCGCCCGAACGCGCGATTCTGGAGCAGACTTTGTCGTGTTCAGCGATCGGTTCGCCCGAGACCGTGCGGCGCGGCCTGCAAGCCTTTGTAGACCGTACCGGCGCCGACGAGCTGATGATCACCTCGCAAATTTTTGATCACCAGGCGCGCCTGCGCTCTTACCAAATCACCGCCAGCCTGCAGGACTGAGGCTGGCGCTCAGCGCGCCGCGCGGGGCCGCCTCAAGCAAGCGCAGCTCCCTTGGGTAGAGAGCCAGATGCCCGCGAGCGAGCGTGTGGGCTTGAGGTTAGCGCGTGATAGCCAGCAGTTCGATTTCAAATTCCAGCGTCGCATTCGGCGGGATCGCGCCGCCGCCGCCGCCACGCGTGCCATAGGCAATCGCCGACGGGCAGGTAAGTTTGGCCTTGCCGCCCACCTTCATTTTTTGCACACCTTCGGTCCAGCAGGCGATCACGCGGTTCAGCGGAAATTCGGCCGGCGCATTGCGTGAGTACGAGCTGTCGAACTCCTTGCCGCCGGGGAAGGTGCCGCGGTAATGCACCTTGACGGTGTCGGTCGCGGCCGGGCTGGCACCGCTGCCTTCTTTCAGCGAGCGGTAGACCAGGCCGCTGGGGCTGACGCTGGCGCCGGCTTCTTTGGCAGCCAGTGCGGCCGCATCGGTTTGGGCCCAGGCGGCGGGCAAAAGCATAAGGGAACAAAGACTGGCGCAGAGCATGGAACGCATAAAAACTCCTGAGTTTGTTTTTTCGAAATGGTCATTGTGCCCGGCGCATGCGGCCGCTCCCTTGCTAGGGGACTTGCATGGCTGGCATAGCAGGTGCCGTTTTCAGCGTGCGGCGCAGCAAATACAGCACGATGGCAAAGTTCAGCAGGTTCCAGGCGATGCCGTTGAAAAAGGCGGCGTTGTAAGAACCGGTGACATCAAACACCTTGCCCGACATCCAGCCACCCAGCGCCATGCCCAGCATGGTGCACATGATCACGGTGCCGACACGGGCGCCGGCCTGGGCTGCGGGAAAGTGCTCGCGCACGATGATGGCGTAGCTGGGCACAATGCCGCCCTGGAACAGGCCGAACATCGCCGAGATCAGGTACAGCGACGCGAGGCCATCAAAAGGAATAAACAGCAGCAGCGCCACGGTTTGCAAGGCCGAACCCAGCAGCAGGGTGCGCAGGCCGCCTATGCGGTCGCAGATGGCGCCCGAGATCAGGCGGCTGACGATGCCGCAAGCCAGCATCAGCGACAACATTTCGGCGCCACGCGCCGCGCCGAAACCGAGGTCGCTGCAATACGCCACGATGTGTACCTGCGGCATGGCCATGGCCACGCAGCAGGACACGCCGGCCACACACAGCAACGCCTGCGCCTGTCCCACTGACAGGCCGAAGGGCCGGTCGCTGGCGACCACGCCGCCCAGGCGGGTCGAGGGTGCTTGCAGCGCCGGCGGACGTTGTCGCATCAGTTGCGCCAGGCCCAGCATCGCCAGGCTGCAAAAAACCGCCAAGCCCCAGTAGGTCTGGCGCCAGCCCACACTCTCGACAAAGTGCTGAATGATGGGCGGCCAGAGCGCGCCGCCCAGGTAGTTGCCGCTGGCACACACGGCCACCGCAATGCCGCGGCGGCGCGCAAACCACAGCGAGGTGTCGGCCAGCAGCGGTGAAAACGTGGCCGCGCTGCCGCACAGGCCGATCAACAGGCCATGCGCCAGCGCAAACAGCCAGATGTTGCTGGAGAGCGCCGCGCCGGCAAAACCCAGGCCCAGGCCTAACGCGCCCAGACGCAGCGGCAACGCCACACCAAAACGGTCGGCCAGCCGGCCCATGAACATGCCACCTATGCCGAAACCAATCATCAGCAAGGTGTAAGGCATGGAGGCGTCGGCGCGCGCCACACCAAAGTCGGCCTGCACCGCCGGCAGGACCACGGGCACCACGTACATGCCGCTGGCACCCACGGTCATCAGCGCCAGCGTGACCAGCAGGCGCCGCCAGGCCGCGCGGGAGTCGATGAGTTCGGCGGCGGCGTGATGCGGCATGAAAAGTGCGGCGTCAGCCCAGCAACTGCACCAGCCGCTGCAGCGCGTGGTGCAGGGTGGCCGCACGCACGGCGGCGCGGTCGCCGTCGAAATATTGGACCTCACTGCTCAGCCGGCCGTCCACCATGAAACCAAACCACACCGTGCCCACCGGTTTGGCGCGGCTACCGCCCGTGGGGCCGGCCACGCCGGTGACGGCCACGGCGACGCGGGCATGGGAATGGCTGACCGCGCCTTGCGCCATGGCGCGCGCCACCTCTTCGCTGACCGCGCCGTGGGCGGCAATCAGCGCTGCATCTACACCCAGCATCTCGGTCTTGGCTTCATTGGAGTAGCTGACAAGGCCACGCTCGAACCAGGTGCTGGAGCCGGCCAGGTCGGTGCAGGCGGCGGCGATCATGCCGCCGGTGCAACTTTCGGCGGTGGCCAGCAGCCAGCCCTTGTTGAGCATCAAATCGGCCACCAGTCCAACCAACACGGGTGTCACCAGCTCTGAATTTGATAGCGATGAGGTGCTCATAAGAAACGCCAGACGGCAATCACCAGCAGCGTGCAGGCCGCAGCCACCAGGTCGTCGAAGATGATGCCGAAGCCGCCGCGGGCATTGAAGCCTTTGAAGGCCTGGTCGGCCCAGGCCACCGGACCGGGTTTGACGGCGTCAAAAAACCGGAACAAGCCAAAGGCCACCAGTTGGCCCCAAAAACCAGCGGGGCTGATCAGCCAGAGCACCAGCCAGAAAGCCACCACCTCGTCCCAGACGATGTTGCCGGGGTCCAGCACCCGCATGTTTTTGGCCGTCACGGTGCAAGCCCACCAGCCGACCAGCAGCGAAGCGGCGATCACCAGCCCCATATGTGCGGCCGTCAGCCAGGGCGCCATCACCACAAAAGCCAGCCAGGCCCACAAGGTGCCGGCGGTGCCGGGCGCGATGGGACTCAGGCCGGAGCCAAAACCCAGCGCGATCAGGTGGGCAGGATGGGCCAACATGAAGCGGGCGCTGGGCCGCTGCGGGGAAGAGGGTGAATCGGGATGATCAGTCGGACGGGTCATGAAGTGAGGGGCGGGTGGCGCACGCCCTGATTATGGTCAGGCCCGGCGGCGGCGGCAATTGCTGGGGGAGCCCTGGATGGGCTGGCTTGACGTGGTTGTGAGAGAAATAGGCCTCTAGCCCAGTCAGGACGGGCGCAGCTAGCTATTTATTTGGTAGCGAGTCGGGCCGGCGGGTATCCAGCACGGCCAGCAGCGCGGCATCAAACGCCGGCGCCTGCTCGAACTGCACCCAGTGGCCGGCGTCTTCAATCCACTGCAGGCCCTGGAACTGCGGCGCGGCTTGCAGGGCCTGGGCCAGTACTTCCTGGCGCTGGCGATACAAGGCGTCTTCACGGCCGTAGATCGCAAACACCGGGCAGTGCACCCGGGTCAGGGCTTGCCCCAGCGCGTCGGTATAAGCCAGGCTGCGCCCTTTCATGCGGTCGCGCAAGGTGTTGTCGGTGTGGATGCGCAGCGCCAGCGCCGTGATGGCTTCGGGCCGGTACAACATCAGCGCGGCCAGGTTGTTGCGGTGAATGGCCTGTCGTTGCGCCGGGTCGCTGAGATGGCGCCAGGGCGTGAGTGTGATGGTGTTGCGCGACGCCACACCGAGACCGGGCGCGCCCACCAGCACCAGGCGCGCCACTCGCGCGGGAAATTGCGCGGCCAGAAAACCGGCGACCATGCCGCCAAAAGAAAACGCCACCAGGTCACAGGCCCGCTCACCCAGCAAAATCTGCAAGCCGGCCTCAACCGGTGCCGGCAAGGCGTCGGCGTCGGCGTCGGTTCCGGTGGTGGGTGGGGCCGAGTCGCCAAAACCCGGCAGGTCGGCCGCGTAGACCTCGCGGCCCGCACGCACCAGCGGCTCGATGTTGCGCAGCCAGTGGGTCCAACTGCCGCTGCCGCCGTGTAGCAGCACCACAGGCGGGTGCTCGGCCAAGGCCTGGGCGGGTTCCGGGCGCCAGACATGCCAGACCATGGCGCCGGCGCCGCAAGGGGTTTCAAGACGGGTGGCGCTGGCTTGCAGGCGCTGGAGTTCGGGCGGCAAATCGGTAAGGGAGGCTGAATTCATCGGAGTGTTATACCTCTGCTTGGCGCCTCAGGTCCGCACCGGCGTGAAGCCGGCGATCTGCGGCAGGCGTGTGGACAGGAAGTCGAGCAGGGCGCGTGTCCGGCCCGGCAGGTGGCGGCGCGACGGATACAGCAGGTAGGCACGCTGCACGGCGCCCTGGTAGCGCGGCAACACGCGCACCAACTGGCCGGTGCGAACCAGGTCTTCGACCAGCCAGGCTGGCGTCATGCCCACGCCGGCGCCGGCCAGCAGGCTTTCGCGGATGGCCATGGAGCTGTTGACGCGGTAGCGGCCGTCGACTTTCACCCTGACGTTGCCGCTGCCGTCCGTCAGCGTCACGTAGCCGGGTGTGGCCGCCCAGGCAAACTCCAGGTACTCATGGCCGGCCAGATCCTGAGGGCGCTTGATTGCCGCACATCCCTTCAGATAGGCGGGCGCGCAGCTCAGGTAGCGGTCAGAAGCGGCGACTTCGCGGGCGACCACGTTCAGCGGAAGTGTGTCGCTTTGCCGCAAGGCCACGTCGATGCCCTCTTCGGCCAGATCGACCAGGCGGTCATTGAGAATCATCTCGACACGGATCTCGGGGTGGTGCTGGAGAAACTCCAGCATCAGGGCATTGAGCCGCAACTCGCCAAGCGCCAGCGGTGCGTTGAAACGCAGGGTGCCGGAAGGCCGCGCCACGGTTTCGCGCGCTTCTGCAAGTGCTTCTTCATAGTCTTCGAGGATGCGCTGCGCGCGCTCATAGAAGCGCCGGCCTTCTTCCGTGGCTTCCAGGCCTTTGGCGCTGCGCACGAACAGGCGGGCCCCCACATCCCGCTCAAGGGCGGCCACCACCTTGCTCACATTCGGCTGGGTGCTGTCCAACGCGCGGGCCACGGCGGACAGGCTGCCGAGATCGACGGCGCGCACAAAGACACGCATGGCTTTCAAGGCATCCATGGGATTCCAATTTTGAATGGCATGTATGCAATTTTAGGTCGTTCCATTCTTGTACGGAAGAACCTATGGTTCAGTCATGCCATCCGCATTCAACCTGGAGAAACCCATGACCTTCAAGCAAACCCTGGCCGTTCTGGCCACGTCCCTCGCACTGAGCGCCGCGCCGGCACTGGCCGCTGACCCCGATGCGGGCCATTGGGTCCCCAGCTGGCATGCCAGCCAGCAGCCGCTCTGGAGCGGCGACTTCATCCTGCCCGTCAACATGCCCTTCAATCTGTCGGACCAGACGCTGCGCCAAGTGGCGCGGGTCAGCATCGGGGGGGCGCGGGCCCGGGTGGTGCTCAGCAACGAATACGGCAAGCAGGCCATGACGGTTGGCGCGGCGAGCCTGGCGCTGGCCGGATCGCATCAGCAAGTCGAACCGGCTTCGAGCCGGCCGCTGACCTTCAACGGTCGCGCCGACGTGCGTATTCCGCCGGGCGGCCAGGTCATCAGCGACCCGGTCGCGCTGCCACTGGCACCACTGGCCCTGGTGTCGGTTTCGCTTTACCTGCCTCAGCCGACGGCGTTTTCGACCTTTCACTGGGACGCGAGGCAGAAGACCTATATTGGCGCCGGCAACGTGGTCGCCGCCCGGGACTTTGCGCCGGTCGGGGTGCTTACCAGCCGCGCCATAGTCAGCAGCATCCTGGTCGACTCCCCGCAAAACGCAGGCGTGGTGGTGGCCTTCGGCGACTCCATCACGGACGGCAATGGCTCGACCATGGATGCCAACCGGCGCTGGCCGGATTTCCTGGCCGAGCGCCTGGCCCCATCCCGGGTGGCGGTGCTCAACGCCGGAATTTCAGGCGCCCGTGTGTTGAAGGACGGCATGGGCAGCAATGCCTCGGCGCGCTTGGCGCGCGACGTGCTGGCGCAACCCGGCATCCGGACGGTGGTTGTGCTGCTGGGCATCAACGACATCGGCTGGCCGGGCAGTGCGTTTGAACCCGACGCGCCGGCCGTGCAGGCGGCGCAAGTCATCGACGGTTATCGCCAGTTGATTGCCAGGGCCAGGGCGCAAGGTATTCGTATCGTGGGTGCGACCCTGCCGCCGTTTGAAGGCGCCTTGCAAGGCACACCGCTGGGGGGGCATTTCACGCCCGCGAAGGACGGGGAACGCCGGGCCATCAATGCATGGATACGCAGCAGCGGCGCGTTCGATGCCGTTGCCGACTTCGACGCGGTGCTGCGTGATCCGCAGCACCCTGAGCGCCTGTTGCCGGCCTGGGACTCCGGCGACCACCTGCATCCGGGCGATGCCGGCTACCAGGCCATGGCCGTGGCATTGGACGATGCGCTCCTTTTTGGGGAAAGCGCTGTAGCCGGCGTGGCCTCGGACCGTGGCCTGGTTCGCTAAGGCTTTTCCGGCCGGGGCGGGCGCTCGGCGTGTGGGCCGTGTGCGGCGACCCCGGCAACCGGTGTGATGCGGTAAACGCAGCGGCGCGCGCCGGCGATCAGGTGTTCTTCGCGACGCAAGGCGCCGCCTGGACCCGCCACCTCGCGAAAAATGGCCAGCTCGGAGCGGCAAAAACCCTGGCAGCTTTCAGCCGCGACGCAGATCGGGCAGTGGTCTTCGACCAGCAACCAGTCGCCGCCGTCGCGCTCCAGCCGCGCCATATAACCTTCCTCGTCGCGCAACGCGGCCAGCTTGCGCAGGCGCGGCTCTAACTCGGTCAAGTCCTCGCAGGCCTGCAGGTAGGCGCTGCGGGAGGTGTTCTCGCGCTGGGCAATCAGCCGCTCCAGGCCGGCCTCGCCAAAAACCTCGCGCACCGTGGTGATCAGCGAACGTGTGAGCTCGGCATGGCGATCCGGAAAATGCATGTGGCCGGCGGCCGTCAAGACCCAGGCCTGGCCGGGACGGCCGGCACCTGCGTGAACGGCTGGTGCCTCGGCCGTGCCGCGCGCCAGGCCGGCCTCGAGCAGCTTGTTCACCTGCTGACGTGCGCCTTCCGTGCTGGTTTGCAGGGCGGTGGCGAGTTCGGCCGTGGAGGTGGCGCCGCGGCTTTTCAGCAGCAGCAGAATGCGGTCGGCGGTGGAGCGGGGCGTCATATTAAGCAAGAGTTTACTTGTCTAATTGGGGTGCGTCGAGTATTATCCAAGTAATTACTTTTGTATTTGGTTGCTTCAGGCGGCCAGCCCTTGATTGCACCCCATGACCCAGCTTTCCACCACCGTTCCCGCCGACTCGGCCGGCCTGCCCCCAGCGCAGGTCGCTGCCACCGCCTCCTGGGGTGAACTGATGTCGGGCCGCAATGCCTGGCGGGCGGTGGCGGTCACCGGCGGCGTGGCGCTGCATGCCATCAATGTGCACATCGTGACCACGGTGTTGCCTTCGGTGGTGCAGGACATAGGCGGCGTCGCCTGGTATGCCTGGAACACCACCTTGTTTGTCGTGGCGTCCATCCTGGGTGCCACCTTGTCGGCGCGCCTGCTGCAGGGACTGGGGCCGCGCCGCGGTTACCTGGCGGCGCTGACCTTGTTTGTGCTGGGCAGCATAGGGTGCGCGCTGGCGCCCAACATGGCCTGGATGCTGGCCGGGCGCACGGTGCAGGGCCTGGGCGGTGGGGTGTTGGCGGCCTTCAGTTATGCGCTGATTCGCTACATGTTCGAGGCCAGGCTGTGGCCACGCGCGGTGGCGCTGGTGTCCGGCATGTGGGGTGTGGCGACACTATGCGGGCCGGCCGTGGGCGGTGTGTTTGCGCAGCTGGGCCATTGGCGCTGGGCCTTCTGGGCGCTGCTGCCCGTGGCGCTGGTGCAGGCGTTGATTGTGTCTGCGCAACTGCCGGCACATGCCGCTGAGCCCGACGACAGGCGCCATGTGCCGCCTACGGCCTTGCCGCTGGCGCAGATCGTTTTATTGATCACTTCCGCGCTGTGTATTGCGATGGCCAGCCTGTTCAGCACGCCGCTGGCGCAGGTGGCGGTGGTCGTCCTTGGGCTGGCGCTGGGTTGGGCGGTGACGCGGGTGGACCGGCATGCCAGCGTGCGGCTGCTGCCCACCGGAGCTTACGCGCTGTTCACGCCGCTGGGCGCGATTTATGCCAGCGTGGCACTGCTGCTGATAGGCACGACCACCGAGATTTTTGTGCCCTATTTTCTGCAACATTTGCACGGTTTTTCACCGCTGGCAGCGGGTTATTTGACGGCCGCCATGGCCGGCGGCTGGAGTGCGGCTTCGCTGCTGTCTTCGGGTCGCAGCGGCGCCGGGGCCGAGCGCATGTTGCGGCTGGGGCCGGTGGTGGGCACGCTGTCTTTGGCCGCGCTGGCGCTGCTCATGCCGGTGGCGCGTATGGAGCCTGTGCTGCAGACGATTTGCATGGCGCTGGCGCTGGCGGGTGCGGGTTTCGGCGTGGGTGCCGGCTGGCCGCACCTGCTGACACGTGTGCTGTCGCTGGCCCGGCCTGGCGAGGAAAACCTGGCCTCCACCTCGATCACGACGGTGCAGCTTTACGGCATGGCGGTGGGTGCGGCGGTGGCGGGGCTGGTGGTCAACGCGGCCGGCCTGACGCAGCCGGGCGGCAATGTCGGGGCGCAATCGGCCGCCGTCTGGCTGTTTGCCAGTTTTGCCCTGGCGCCGGCGCTGGCGGCGTTGCTGGCGCGCCGCATTGTTGCCGTGCGGGGCTGAGCCATGGACACACAGGCCAGTATCCAACTCTTCCTGCTCGTGCATGCGGTCGGGCTGGCGCTCTGGAGCAGTGTGGCGGCGCTGAACAATGTCCATGATTTTCGGGGCGCCGCGGCTGCGGTTGGGCGCACCTTGTCGATGGCGCCGCTGGACGAGGCCCCCAAGGTGCCCACCCCCTTGCGCCGCCGCGCCATTTCCTCGGCAGGCCTGCACCGCTTGGCCTTGCTGATGGTGCTGGCCCTGCAAGGGGTCGCCGCCGTTTGCCTGTGGACCGGCTGCGCGGCTCTGCTGGTCTATGGCACGCGGGAGGCGGCGCTGCCCTGGCTCAATTTGGGTCTGGGCGCCTTGTCGGCCGCGGTGCTGGCGATGACGCTGGGCGGCATGGCCGTGGCGTACTGGATCCGGCAGGAAACGCTGCAACTCACACACCTGGTCCTGCTCTTGTGGTTTCTGGCGGCATTCGCCGTGTTCAACCTGGCCTGGACCGGGGGCGCATGACTGCCGAACGCGGCGCCGACCCGGCGGCGCTGGAGCGTTTGCTGGCCGCTGGTCGTGATGGCGCCTTGTTGCGCATGGGTCTGGCGCTGGCCTACCACCGGCGCGAGGACCACGCGGCTGCGCGCAGGCATGTTGAACAGGCGCTGGTTTTTGATCCGGATTTTGCGGCGGCGGGTCGTTTGCTGGGCCTGATTGCACTGGCTTGCGGCGACACGGTGGGGGCTGAAGCCGCGTTTGCCGACGCACTGGCGGTGGCGCAGCGGCGTGGGGATTACCAACTGGCCAAGGAGTTGACGGTGCGGCTGCGACGGCTGCAGACGCAGCCGCCCCCTGGCGAATCCTCCTCCGGGGGCCTGGTCGATTAAGCCGTGGCGCGGCCGGCTGGCTGCACCAACTGATCAAGCTGATCAAGCTGATCAGCGCGGGCCCGGCTGCTTGGCCAACAAGGCGTCGTCGATGGCGCTGGCGCGCAGGCAGGCGTCCCGCTGGACGATGGGCAGGGTATACCGCTCGAAGGCGGGGCGCTTGTCTATGCCGCCGAATTGCATGCCCCAGTGCAGGAAGGCTGCAACATACAGGTCGGCGGCCGTGAAATGGTCGCCGCACAGATAGGGCCCACGCGAGACGGCGGTTTCCAGGGTGCTCAGCACATCCGCGTAAGTGCCGTAGCCGGCTTGCATGGCTTTGTCCGGGGGCGCGAGCAGGTTCATCGTTTTGGCCGTGGTCGCGGCCTCCGCGGGGCCCGCGGCAAAAAACAGCCAGCGGTAATAACTGCCGCGCGCTGCGCTGCCGACGGCCGGCGCGAGTTGCTTCTCGGGAAACAGGTCTGCCAGGTAGGCGCAGATGGCGGCGTTTTCGGTCACGACGGTAGCGCCATGCTGCAGCGCGGGTACCTTGCCCATGGGGTTGATGGCCAGGTAGTCGGGGGCTTTCATGCTGGTGCCGTAATCCAGCAGCACGCTGTCGTAGCGCACGCCGCATTCTTCCAGCATCCAGCGTGCAACGCGGCCGCGGGACATGGGGTGGGTGTAGAGGGTCAGGGCGGGTGCCATGGTGCGTCCTTTCGGGGTGAGTGATGAAGCTGTCAGCGTAAAGCGCCCTGCTGCCAGGAATTGTCAGCAGTGTGTAGCGGGTCTGTTCGCTGGCCGCGCGCCCGAGCTCAGTCCAGCTCCGCTGCATGACCCGTTTGTTCGCGCCAGCGTTTCATCAGGGCATGGCGCCGCGCGGGATAAGCTTCGCCGGTGGTGATGAGTGTGGCCACGCGGTCGGCCCGAAAGTGGCGGAAATCCTGCCGCAACTCGCACCAGGCGGCCAACATGCGTGACGCCTGAAAAAAAGCCATGACAAACGGCCACACCGTACGCTGGCTGAGCTGGCCGTTGGCGTCGCGGTAGCCGAGCAGGATTTTTTGTTCGGTGCGTATCGCCAGGCGCAGCGCGGGCAGCCAGGGTTCGGGCGGCACCCTGCGCTCAGGTGGGGGCACCAGCAGGCCGCTGGTTTCCACGGCCAGGCGCAAATGCGTGGGCAAGGTGGCGCTGATGCGGCCTAAGGCCTGGCGCGCGGCCTGGGCCAGTTCGGGGTCGGCCTGCAGCGCCACCCAGCGTGCGCCCAGTACCAGCGCCTCGATCTCATCTTCACCGAACATCAAGGGTGGCAGCACAAAGCCAGGACGCAACTGGTAACCCACGCCGGCTTCGCCGTCGATGCGGGCGCCTTGCTCGCGCAAGCTGGCGACATCGCGGTACACGGTGCGGCGGCTGACGCGTAGCTGCGTGGCCAGCCGATCGGCACTGACGGGATGGCGGTGGCCGCGCAGTGCTTCCAGCAATTGCAAGAGGCGGACCGCGCGGCTCATGGCTGGCGCTACGTTTCAGGCGAAGTGGTCGAATGAACGGAAGCTGTGCGTCACAGGCCGGCCGTCACCATCGGTCAGGCGCAGGCCTGGCGCCGCCTCTATCTGGCCGATACGTGTGACAGGCGTGGCCGACTGCTGCGCGGCCGCGCGCACGGCCTCGCGCGCCGACACCGGTGCGGTGAATGCCAGTTCATAGTCGTCGCCGCCTGCCAACACGCAGTCCAGCTGCGTTTCCAAGGAAATAAGGCCTGTAGCCCAGGCAGGATGAGCGCAAGCAGCTATCAAATGAATAGCGATCGAGGTGTCGATGCAAGCCCCCACGCCGGAGGCCTTGAGGATGTGACCGAGGTCACCGAGCAGGCCGTCGCTGACGTCGATGGCCGCGCTGGCCACGCCGCGCAAGGCCAGACCTAATGCCACACGGGGTGTTGGTTGTTCCAGGCGTGTTTTGGCCGGCGCCTGCAGGGCGCCGGGCAGCGGGCTGTTGTTGCGCCGCGCGTCCAGCGCCAGCCGCGCATCGCCCAAGTTGCCGCTGACATAAATATCGTCGCCGCTGCGTGCGCCTGAGCGAAGCAAGGCCTGGCCGGCCGGGACTTCGCCGAACACCGTGATACAGATGTTGAGCGGGCCTTGGGTGGTGTCGCCGCCAACGAGTTCGCAGCCGTGGGTGTCGGCCAGCGCGAACAGGCCGCGTGAAAACGCCGCCAGCCAAGTCTCATCGGCACGCGGTAACGCCAGCGCGAGGGTGAAGGCGAGTGGCTTGGCACCACAGGCCGCCAGGTCGCTCAGGTTGACGGCCAGGGCCTTGTGGCCCAAGGTGCTTGGATCGACGTCGGCAAAAAAGTGCCGGCCTTCGACCAGCATGTCGCTGGAAATGGCCAGCTGCATGCCGGCGGCCGGCTGCAACAACGCGCAGTCGTCGCCTATGCCCAGCACGGCGCGGGGCGTGGGGCGTGTGAAGTAGCGTTTGATCAGGTCGAATTCACCCATGGGGTGAGCATAACGGGTGGCGGGTGGGAAGTGGTTTCGTCTGGGGTTGCGTGGTTTGCCTGCTGGCCGGGACTCGCCCCGGCGGGCGACTTACTTTTCTTTGCTTCGCCAAAGAAACCTAAGGAAAAGAAAGGCGACCCGACTGTCCGGGTCCCTACGCTTCGCTGCGGGCAAGCTGCGGTGCTCGCCAAAAGCGGGGTCTCGCTCGAACTCGGCTTCGCCTCAGACAATCGCGAGCCCTGATCCGCTTTTGGCTGTGCTCCTCGGCCCGGTCAAACGGGTTGGGGGGCGAAACCGGGTACGGGATGAGGGGAGATGAAGGCGCGGCTGCGCGTCTTCATCGGAGTCAAGAGACCGCCGCTCATGCACGCGCTTGCAACACACCTGGCCAAATGAAGTCCCCCTCCATCGCCCAGCGGGGCGAGGGAGGGGTTAGGGGTGGGAGTGGGGAGTCAGTCCCACTGTCCATTGCAAGCCACCAGCGCCGCGTGATGCCGGCAAGGCCTAAACCGGCAAACCCCGAAACTTCAGCGCGGCCTGGCGAATGACTTCGGCCAGCAGGCGTTCTTGCGTTTGTCGTTCGCGCAACCAGCGCGCATCGTTGTTGGACAACTCGACACTGCTGCGCAGCAAATGGATGCCGCTGCTGGCGCCCAGCGGGCCGGCGTGGGGGCCGAGTTTGTCCATGGTCATGAGGATGTGGTCGCGCAGCGCCATGTGTTCGCCGGTGGCCGGGTCGACGTAGACCGCCTCCAGCCCGAAGCGGCAGGCCTGGAAGCGGTTGTAGGTGTAGACCAGGTAATCGTCTTCGGTCGGCATGAAGGGCTGGTCGTTCATGAACCAGGCCGCCAGCGACTGCACGTAGGCGGCCAGCGCCGAGGCGCGGCCTATGGTCAGCGGCGTGTCGAAGACGCGGATTTCGATGGTGCCGAACTCCGGCTTGGGCCGGATGTCCCAGTAAAAATCCTTCATGCTTTTGACCACGCCGGTGCGTGTCATCTTGTCGAAGTAGACCGTGAACTCGTCCCAGGTCAGGGCCAGCGGCGCACGCCCCGACAAGGGGAAGGCAAACACCGAATTGAGCCGCGCCGAGTCGAAGGCGGTGTCCTGGCCCTGCACATAGGGGCTGGATGCGGACAGTGCGATGAAGTGCGGGATGTAGCGCGACATGCGGTGCAGGGTCAGCAGTGCGGTGTCGGCATCGGGGCAGCCCACATGCACATGCTGGCCGAAAATCGTGAACTGTTTGGACAGGTAACCATACAGTTCGCCGAGTTCGCGAAAACGCGGCTTGTCGTAAATGCGGCGTTCGTGCCATTGCTGAAACGGGTGGGTGCCGCCGCCGACCACGGCGATGTTGAGCTTGTCGGCGCTTTTGACCAGCGCATCGCGGATTTGCGTGAGCTGGCCCAGTACCTCGGAGGAGGACTGGCAGACGCCGGTCGAAATTTCGATCATGCTGGACGTCATCTCGGGCACCACGCTGCCGGGCAGCGGCGTCTTGTGCATCAGGCGCAACATGTCTTCGGCGTAGGGCGCCAGATCGTAGTCGTGGGTGTTGACGAGTTGCAACTCCAGCTCGACACCCAGCGACAGGGCTTCGGATTTCTGGAAGGGCTCCAGCCCCAGGGGCGCCGGCTGAGGCGTGGACGAGTTACTCACGGAAATCTCCTGCAGAGCGGTTGAAGGATGGGGGTGCCCAGGGCTTGGAGCTTTCGCGCGCACGGTAGATCGCAAAGGTGGCCACCGTGGCGCCCAGCACCTCCATCAGCAAAATCGCCGGCAAGGCAATGCTGGCGATGCGCGGGCCCAGCGAGGCCGAGGCGGCAACAAACTGCGATACCAGCAGCAGCGCCACCGAGGACATCGGTGACATCGCGCAGCCGACCCACAAGGCCTGCTTCCAGCTCGCGCCGCTGCCCACATTGCCCAGGCCCACGCCGACAATTTTGGCCAGGGCCCGCGCCGCGACCAGTGCGGCGACCATGCCGGCCACCGGGCCGCTCCAGTCGGCCTGCGCGGCCACCACCGAGACCAGCACAAACATCAGCATGGTCAACATCGCTGACGCAGTGCCCATCTGCCGCGGCCAGGACCAGGGACGGGGGTTGAGTTGTTTGAGCAACATGCCGCCCAGCAGCGCGGCCAGCGGCGCGGAGCCGCCAAAGTGGGCGGCCAGGGCCGCACCGGCGGCGATCAGCGCGAGCAGCAGGATGGCGGTGTTTTCGCTGGTGGGGCTCATCACGCGCAGCGCGATACGCAGCGTGAGGGCCAGCACGGCGCCCACCACCACCGACAGGCCCAACACCACCAGCACCGGATAAAGCGTGCTGACCAGGCTGGCGTCGCCTCGGTCCATCATGCCGGCGCGGGCGCTGCACAAGGTCAACGCATACAAGGTGCTCAGGGTGGACAAGACCATGGCCCGTTCGGTCACGGGGCCGGAGGCGTGGGTGTCCATGATGACCCGCGACAACACGGCCGGCGAAGCGGCCATGGCCAGCAGGGCCAGCGGTTCGGCCACGGCTTCACGCATGCCCAGAAAGGTCAGTGTCCAGTACACCGCGACAAAGGTCAGTGTTGATTCGGCCAGACTTTGCACCAGCACCATGGGGTTGTGGCGAAACCAGCGCAGCGGAATGCGACCACCGGCTTCAAACAGCACCACGGCCACGCCGAGCTCGAGCAGAAACAGGCCGGTGCCCTGCAGCGGCCAGGCCGCGCCGGTGAAACCGGCCAGGCCGGCAAAGGCGCCGACCGCGGAATAACCCACCACCTTGGGCACACCGCCATAACGCTGCACCAGGTGGCCGATAAAGGCGGCCAAGGCGAGCAAGATCGACCACTGAACGGTAGGCAGGCCTGCCGACGGTTTGAGCCATTCGGCCCAGAAGGCCATGAGTTCATTCATGGATGGGGTGTCTCCGTTGATGGATTGCAAGGCAACCCGCAGCAGGCGGGCGCGAAGGGTTCGACAAGACGGCCCGTCAATGCGGACTGGACAGCCCGAGAGGACCGGTCGTGCTAATTTACATCAGCACACAAATGGCGCGTGTAGGACAAGTGCTGAGATCGCCGCATGCGTGTGGTGGAACGCCGCGTGCCGACGCTTGTCAGCCGGGAATAAAAAAGCTGCTGGGCTTGCTGCGCCAGCGCGCCCAGATTGCCGAGCGAATGCGCGCACGATCAGGCCGAGTGACGTTATGGGCCTGCAGGGCCAGCCGGAAGGCCAGGTAAAAACTCACGCTCAGGTTGAACGCGCCTATCAGCGGGATCGCCGCCACACACCACCAGAGGGCCGGTTGCCGCAAGACGTCCCAGCCCAGCGCGGCGCCGGCTGCGGCCAACTGGCCGGCCGACAAGGTGACGTGGCGCACTTCCAGCTCCAGGCCAAAAAATCCGGTCATGGGTGGGATCAGCCCCAGTAAAAAACCCAGCGCAATGTTGGAGGTAAAACCCGAGATGTTGTCACGCATGAAGCCGGCCCAGCGCCGCGCGCGTTGCATGCCCAAGGTCCGTGTGATGCCCGGGTTGTAACGCATGGCGGACGCCAGTCGGTAAAGCACAAACCAGTTTTCTATCCAGCCGCCAATGATGCTGGCGGCAAACAGCAACGCGCCGGTGAATGCGGCCCACAACAGCGTCGGACCCAGCAGGCTCAGGCTGTGCAACACGTGTTGCGCCTCCTTGGCATCAATCATCGGGTGCCCGAGGCCCAGCAGGATGGCGCCGTTGATGAGCAACACCACCGGCACCACCATCAGCACATTGCCCAGCACGGCCGCGACCTGTGAACGCACCAGGTGTGTGACTTCGTCGACAAACTCGCTGACCGCTTCACCCGAGCGCAAATCTTTCAGCTTGGCGGCCATGGCCGGCGCCGTCATGGCCGGTTGTTTGGTGGCCAGCGTGAAGTGCAGCAACTGGATCAGCACAAAGCTGGCGGCATACATCACGCCAGACCAGAAGCCGCTCCAGAAGGAGGACAGCGCCAGCCCGACGATCATGAATTTCAGCAAGGTGGTGACGCCTGTCAGCGCGCCGCCGCCGGCCGCCTTGCCCAGCATGGCCATGTAGGCTGCGCGGTCTCGCGTGATGTAGTGCTCGCCGGTTTCGGCGCCGCGTTCTGCCACCTTGGCGGCCAGCAGGCTGGAGTTGCTGGCCACCAGCGCGCGAATGCTGCGCCGCTCTTCGGCCAGCAAGACCAGCCGGGCCAGCAACTGCATGGCGCTGGCGGCAGGAGTTTCCGACAACATGCAGTCCAGCAGTTCACGAATACGCAGGATACGTTCGCGCAACTGGCGCAGGCGAAACACCAGGCCGACCGAAATGCCGTGTTCATCGAGGTGGGCATACACCGAGGCGGCCGCGCTGCGGCAAGCTTCCAGCCGGCTTTTGAACTGGTCCAGCGCCAGGTGCAGCGCGCCGCTGTCCGGCCCGTGCGCCAGCAGCGCGGCGCGGATGGCGTCCAGATCAGGTGCCAGGCCATGAAAAGGCCGGGCCTGCAAGGTTTGTGAACTCATGCGCAGGCGCAGTTCCGGCGAAAAACCGGTGGCCGCGACCTGGCTGGTGCAATAAGTCAAGGCCTCCAGCAACACGCCTTGCCAGTCCTGCAGCAGGGTGTGGTCCGCTGGCGGTGGTGTTTCGTCATCGGCGATGGTCTCGCCGGGTGGGTTCGTCGTCAGCAGGGTGCCCAGACGGCCCAGTGTTTCTTCATCCAGCAGCTTGAGCCACTGGGCGTCAAACGGCGTCGGAAACAGCAGCATGAACAACTCGATGGCATGGGTGGTTTCCGGCGTGCCGGGCAGCAGCCTGTAACGCAGCCGTTCGCCCAGTTCACTCAGGAAAGCCGCGCGTGGGGCAAAGCCAAAATCGGCAAACAGGGGTGTGGCATCCACCGTGCTGACCAGGGTGTTCCACCAGTCGTGTAATTTGACCTGAAACCCGGGCCTGGCCTGGGCGGCATCGACAAACAGGCGGACCCGGGACAAAGCCGCCTGCGGATTGCTGCTGTCGCCGCGTATCCAGTCCAGCAGGGTTATCAGCCAGAGGTGGCGGCTGGCGAGCTCGGCTTTGGGCTCCAGCAGGTCCAGCAGGTCGGCCAGGTTGCGCATGCCGGTGCGGGGGCTCAGTGCAACACGCGGCTGCTGCCGGTTCCGCCGGTGGCGCCGGCCGCGTCACCCGCGTCGAGCACAAACATCGGGATGGCCGTTTCGAACCGTTCACCGTCTTCGGCGACAAAAAAGTAGCTGCCGTGCATGGTGCCGGTGGGCGTGCGCAGGCGCGAGCCGCTGCTGTACTGGAAGGACTCGCCGGGTTTGAGCAGCGGCTGGTGGCCGATCACGCCCAGGCCCTTGATTTCCTCGGTGTGGCCTTTGGCATCGCTGATGATCCAGTGGCGCGAAATCAGCTGGGCCGCGACATCACCGGTATTGGTGATGGTGACGGTATAGGCAAACCCATACACGTCGTCTTCAGGCGCGGATTGCTCCGGCAGGTAGTGCGGCAGGACTTCGCAGGAAAATTGGTATTTCGGCATGGCTTTCACAAAAGTGGTGCCCATGTTAACCGCCCTGAATGACGCACGCCCGTGCAGGGCGTCCGGCTTGCTGCGACAATCCCGCCATGAGCCAAACCAAGCCACCGGTGTACCGGATTGCCCCCTCTATCTTGTCGGCTGATTTCGCGCGCCTGGGTGAAGAACTCCAGACCGTGATTGCCGCCGGCGCTGACTGGATCCATTTCGACGTGATGGACAACCATTACGTGCCGAATCTGACCTTCGGCCCCATGATCTGCAGCGCCCTGAAGCCGCACGCCAAAAAGGCCGACGGCACGGCGGTGCCGATTGATGTGCACCTGATGGTCCAGCCGGTAGATGCGCTGGCCGCGGCTTTTGCCGACGCCGGCGCCGACCTGATCAGCTTCCACCCCGACGCCTCCGGTCATGTGCATCGCAGCGTGCAGGCGATCAAGGCCAAAGGTTGCCAGGCCGGGCTGGTGTTCAACCCGGCTGAGCCGCTGGACGTGCTGGACTGGGTGATCGAGGACATCGACCTGATCCTGATCATGAGTGTTAATCCCGGCTTTGGCGGCCAGAGTTTTATTGACTCGGCGCTGCGCAAGATCGAGCAGGCGCGCAAACGCATCGACGCCTCGGGCAAGGACATCCGTCTGGAAGTCGACGGTGGTATCAAGGCCGACAACATCGCACGTGTGGCCTCGGCCGGCGCCGACACCTTTGTGGCCGGCAGCGCCATTTTTGGCAAGCCGGACTACCATGCCTCGATCGCCGCGATGCGGGCGGCGCTGGCGAAATGATGTAGCGGCTGCGCGCCGGTCCGCGACGGGACAGCGCTGCACAGCTCAGGCCCACACCCATGAAGCTACCTTTTCGCGCAAGCATCAACTTTGCCCTGGGTGTGGGGCTGGTCTTGATTGTCCTGAGCATCACGGCCTCTTACAGCACCATCAATTACCTGATCCGCGATGCCCAGCGTGAAACGCAATCGCAGGAAACCGTCATCCTGCTGGAGCGCCTGGTGTCCCAGTTCAAGACGGTTGAGTCCCTGCAGCGGCGTTATTTGCTGACGGCGACGGCCGGCGATCTGGCGGCTTATCAACAGGCGCGGGAGCGCAGCCAGCAGGCCTTGATGCACGTGTTGACGGCGCAGGAACTCGAGACCGGACGAGAAAATTTGCACCTGCTGGAAGGTCTGATCGCCCGGCGGGTGGAGGCCATGGAACAGACCGTCACGGTCCGGCAGAGCCTGGGCCTGGAAGCCGCCACGGCCCTGGTAGGCAACGATTTGAATCGCCAGTTGCACGAAGAAATTGATGGCCTGGTGGCCCGGATCAAAAGCAGCGAAAACCGGGCGCTGGAACGCTCCAAGGAGGACACCCGGCGGACGGCCCAGAGCGTCAAGCTGCTGATCCTGCTGGGTGGTTTGTTGTCGCTGGGTGTTCTGGTCTGGGCGATCTGGATGATGCTCCGCTTGCAGGCCAAGAGCCGCCGGATTCAGGCCAAACTGGCCGATAGCGAAGCCATGAGCCGGGCCGTCACCGAAAGCATGGCGGAAGGCATGGTGACCGCGACCGAGGATGGCACCATTGTCAGCGTCAACAGCGCGGCGCGACATCTTTTCGGTTACCGGCAGGACGAGCTGATGGATCGAAAGGTCTCGGTGCTGCTGCCGACGCGTTACCAGATGGGGTTCACGGCTTTTTTCGGGGCGTTGACCGAGCGGCCACGCGGTTTCCGCGAGTCGGGTGCCGAGGTTCTGGGGAGGCGCGGCGACGGCACCGAATTCCCGGTCAACGTGTCTTTCGGGGATGTCAGTGTGGGCGGGCAGCGGCTGTTCACGGCCATCCTTCGCGATATCACCGAGAGCCGGCGCATCAGCGAGGCCTTGCACGACAGCGAAGCCTTGCTGCGCCAGATCACGGATACCGTTCCGGCGCTGATTGCCTACGTTGACAGGGACCAATGTTTCCAGTTTCATAACAAGTCGTATGAAGAAGCGTTCGGTCTGACGCGGGAGCAGATTCATCAAAAAAACATGCAAGACGTCATGGGCCCGGCGTTCTACGCGCGGGTTCAACCCCATGTGCAGGAAGCGCTGGCGGGTTATGCGGTGCGTTACGAGCGCGAGCAAATACTGCCCAGCGGCGAGCGGCGCGAGTATGTGATGAATTATTTTCCGCGCTACGGTGAAGGTGATGAGCAGGACAAGGTGATCGGATTGTTCGCGCTGGGCAACGACGTCACCGAACTCAAACGGATGGACCGCATGAAAAGCGAATTTGTCTCGACCGTCAGCCACGAATTGCGCACGCCCCTCACGTCGATACGCGGCTCCCTGGGGTTGGTGTGGGGCGGCGTGACCGGCGAGTTGCCTGAAAAGGCCAAACACCTGATTGGAATTGCCAAAAACAATTGCGAGCGGCTGATACGTCTCATCAACGATATTCTGGACAGCGAAAAAATCGAGTCCGGCAAGATGCGTTTTGATCTGCAGGCGCTGGACCTGGAGCCGCTGATGGCGCAGGCGCTGGCCGCCAACGAAGGTTTTGCCGCGCAACACCATGTGAGACTGGTTCTGCGTGCGACCAAACACCCGGTGCGGGTCAACGCCGACAGCGACCGCCTGATCCAGGTGGTGACCAACCTTTTGTCCAACGCCATCAAGTTTTCCCCACCTGAGGGCCTGGTGCAGGTGGTGTTGCGCCGTGAAGCGGGGCGGGTGCGGGTCGAGATCAGCGACAGCGGGCCGGGCATTCCCGAGGAGTTCCGAAAACGCATCTTCCAGAAATTTTCGCAGGCCGACTCGTCCGACACGCGCCAGAGAGGCGGAACCGGGCTGGGCTTGAATATCTCCAAGGCGATTCTGGAGCGCATGGACGGTCGTATTGGGTTCACGACGGAGAGCCAGGTTGGCAGCACCTTCTTTTTCGACCTGCCGGAATGGCGGGAGGCGCCGCCGGTGACAGCGCCCATGAGTCTTTACGCCGTGGCGCGGCCCCGCATTCTGGTGTGTGAAGACGACCCGGATGTGGCGCAACTGATAGGCATGATGCTGGACAAGGGCGGGTTTGATGCGGACATCGCCCACACGGCGGCGCAAGCCCGCAGCTACCTCCGGATGGAGACTTATGCGGCGATGACGGTGGACGTCAAGCTGCCCTACGAAAACGGCCTGGCGCTGATTCGGGAATTGCGCCTGGTCCCACGGACCGTCGATTTGCCGGTGTTGGTGTTGTCGGTCACGGCCGGGGAGGTGCAGCAGGACCTTGCGCACCAAGCGCTTGGAATTTCCGACTGGCTTGAAAAACCACTGGATGAGCAGCGGCTGTTACAGTGCCTGCGCCGCGCCATTGACAACAAACGCGGTCAGACAAAGGCACGTTAGCCCGAGGGCTGTTGGTCCGCCCGCTAGAATGCAACACTCTATGCGTCGCTGGTTGATTGTCCTTCTGTTTGTTTTTGTGCCCCTGCAGCTCAGCTGGGCGGCCGTGAGCGCCTATTGCCAGCACGAAACCGGTTCGGCCGCACAACATGTGGGGCATCACCAGCACCAACACCAGGCTGATCCCGATCAGGGTGACAGCAGCAAACCGACAAGCACGGTTGGCATGGATGCCGACTGCGGTGCCTGCCATGCAGGCGGCAGCACGGCGATCTTCGGCTCGGCGCCCTTGCCGGCGTTAGGTGTGCCGTCCGGCGCCCGGATCGCGCATCAGATCCGGACCTCTCCTCCTCCTCCCCCATCCCTGCCCGAACGCCCTAACTGGGCCGACCTCGCCTGATCGGCGAGGCAGGGCATTTTTCTGTCCTTTTGTGCCTCTTGCGTTCCGCTATGCGCGGCACGTAAGGATGTACGGCGATCCTGTTGATCGCGCTTCGCCGATTCCCCACGTGTCTTTTCATCACTGGAGAATCGGATGTTCCGAAGAAATCAAAAATATGGCGTTCCGTGCGTCTTGCTGGCGCTGCTTGCCAGCAACGCCTGGGCGCAAGCAGCGCCACCTAACGCTGCTGTCGGCGTGGCTGTACCTGTGTTCACGCAGGCCAACGGTGTCAGTGCTCCCACGACGCTGAAACAAGTCTTTGACGCCGCGTGGCAACGTCAGCCAGAAGCGCAGTCACGCGCGGCCCGCCAGGAGGCGGTGACGGCCCGCAGGCAGGCCGCCGACAGCTGGACGGCCGAACCCATGGCCCTGGAGTTGGCTAGCCAGAACGACAGGCTGAACAACAATCGCGGCGCTCGCGAACTGGTCGCTGGACTGGCCATGCCTTTGTGGCTGCCCGGCGAGCGGGCACGCACGGGTGGCCTGGCTGACGCGGAGATACGTGCCAGCGCGAGCCGGGTCCTGGCCGCGCAGTTGCGCACGGCCGCCAACGTTCGCGCGTCTTATTGGCAGTGGCAACGTGCCGGGATCGAGCAAGCCCTGGCCCGTGAACGCTTGAGCAATACGCAGCAACTGGCTGCCGACGTGCTCAAACGTGTCAAGGTCGGCGATCTGGCCCGATCCGATCAGCACCAGGCTGACGGGGCGGTCGCCGGCGCCGAGGCCGGGCTGGCCGAAGCCACGGGCGCGCTGGCCTCCGCGTCGCAGCAATTGCGGGCCCTGCTCGGTAAGGTGCCAGTGGCGCCTGCCACGCCTGTGGCCGAACCGGTTCCCGAGCTGCCCGCTGATGTTGCCGCCCTGGATGAGCATCATCCGGCGCTCGCCGAACTGCTGGACCGGGCGGAGGTCGCGCGGCGATCCACGGAACTGACACGTGTGCAAACCCGCGGCAACCCCGAGCTGACCCTGGCGACAAGCCGTGAGCGGGGCGTGTTCAACGAGGCCTACCAGCAAAGCATCACCGTGGGTATTCGCATCCCCTTGGGTTCGAGTGATCGCAACCAGGCCAGGTTGGCCACGGCGCAGGCCGATGCCATCGAAGTGGAAGGGCTGCTGCGTCTGGAGTGGGAACGTTTGCTGACCGAGCTCGACGCCGCGCGGATCCGCCTCGAATCGGCCCGGGCGCAGTTGAGCGCCGCCGACAGGCGTTCACAACTTGCCCGCGAGTCACAGCGTTTTTTCCTGAAATCGTTTCAGATGGGTGAGACCGATCTGCCGACACGTTTGCGCATTGATCTCGAAGCCATCGATGCCGAACGCCAGGCGGCCCGGACCCGTATCGACCTGGCCGCGGCGATCTCCGCATGGCGTCAAACCCTGGGACTGCTTCCCGAATAAGCCGGTTCCCGGTCAAACAATTTTTTGGAATTCAATCATGACTATTTTGAAAAGGCTGAAGGCCTTGTCCCTGGTGATGTTCATCGCCGCCACACCGTTCACAAGCTGGGCGGGTGACGGCCACGATCATGGCGAAGCACCCGCCTCCGCGGCTGGCTCGGCATTGCCCCGTTTTGTCGCGGTGTCCGAGACCTTTGAGCTGGTGGGTGTCCTCCATGGCAAACAACTCACCCTTTACCTGGATCGAACCACCGACAACAGCCCGGTGAAAAATGCCAAGCTCGAATTGGAGCTGGGCGGCGTGAAGGTGGACACCCAACCGCATGGCGAGGGCGTGTTTGAAGCCACACTGACGCAAGAACTCCAGCCGGGGCTGAGCGCGGTGGCGGCGACGGTGATCGCAGGGGATGACACCGATCTGCTCGCTGGCGAGCTGGATATCCACACCGACGCACATGCCGATGTATCCGCAGGCGGTTCGGCGTGGCAACGCTACGGCGCCTGGGCTGTCGGCGGACTGCTGGCCCTGGCCTTGCTGGCTTGGGGTTTTCGTCGTGTTCGCGCCCGTCAAATCCAAACACTCGGGAGTGCAACATGATGCAAGGTTTACGCATGTCCGCGGCGGTGTCCGCTTTGTGGCTGGCCTTGCTCTCCATGGCGGCGCCGGTTTTTGCCGGCGAGGGGCATGACCACGGCGGTGCGCCGCCCTCGGCCAATAGCAACGGCCCGAAACGCCTGCCCGATGGCAGTGTGTTTTTGCCCAAACCGGCCCAGCGCCAGATGGGTGTGCGCACCGTGGTGGGTGAAGCCAGGCAGTTGCCGCGTGCGACCGAATTGTCGGGCAAGGTGGTGATGGACCCCAACGCTGGTGGCAAGGTGCAGGCCTTGATGGCCGGCCGTCTGCAAGCGGGTCCGCGGGGACTGCCGTCTTTGGGGCAGGCCGTGCGCAAGGGCGAGGTGCTGGCTTATGTGCTGCCCTCCGCTGCGGCGATTGAACGTTCGAACCACGCCGCGCAATTGGCCGAGCTTCAGGCCAGCCGCAAGCTGGCCGAAAAACGCCTGGCGCGTTTGAAAGAACTGGCCGATACGGTGCCACGCAAAGACATCGAAGCGGCCGACAGCGAGGTGACCAGCCTGGGGGCACGTATCGCCGCAGTAGGTGCCGGCCTGTCCGCGCGTGATGCGCTGGTCGCGCCCGTCAGCGGTGTGATTGCCTCGGCCAACGCCGTGGCCGGTCAGGTGGTGGATGCGCGCGAGTTGTTGTTCGAGGTGATCGATCCCGCACGTTTGCACATCGAGGCCCTGGCCTTCGATGCTGCACTGGCGGCCGATGTGGCGGGCGCTTTTGTCGCGGTGGGCAGCAAAAAGGTGGAGCTCATTTTTGTGGGTGCGTCGCGCGCCTTGCGTGACCAGGCCCTGCCGCTGGCCTTTCGTGCCGAAGGTCCGTTACTCAGCCAGTTGGCCGTCGGCCAGCCGCTTGCCGTGGTGGTGCAAAGCCGCAGCCTGGTGGCGGGTGTGCCGGTCCCGGCCGCATCGCTGATGAAAAATCCGGCCAACCAGACCATTGTCTGGGTCAAGACCGCGCCCGAACACTTCCAAGCGCGTGTGGTCACGGTGGCGCCGCTGGATGGCGCTACGGTGGCGGTGACGTCTGGCCTGAAGGCCGGTGATCGTGTGGCCACGCAGGGTGCCACCTTGATCAATCAAGTTCGCTGAGCTAGGGGTAACACGATGTTCAAGTGGTTACTCGACAGCAGCCTCGCCAATCGCTTGCTGGTGATCATCGCCAGCCTGGTCTTGATGGCCTATGGCGCTTTCACGCTCACACGCACCCCGGTCGATGTGTTTCCCGACCTCAACAAACCCACGGTCACCATCGTCACCGAAGCCGGCGGCATGGCGGCCGAAGAGGTGGAGCAACTCATCACCTTTCCGCTGGAAACCGCCATGAACGGACTGCCCGGCGTGGAGACGGTGCGTTCCACCTCCAGCGCCGGCCTGTCTTTTGTGTATGTGACCTTCGACTGGAGCACCGAGATTTTTCGGGCGCGCCAGATGGTCGGTGAACGCCTGTCCTCGATGGAGGAGGGCCTGCCTTCGGGGGTGATGCCGCGCATGGGGCCGATCAGCTCCATCATGGGCGAGATCATGCAGATCGCGATTCCCATCGACACGGCCAAGACCACACCCATGGCGGTGCGCGAATACGCCGACTGGGTGTTGCGTCCGCGGCTGCTGGCCGTGACGGGTGTGGCGCAGGTCGTGCCGATTGGTGGCGAGGTGCGCCAGTTCCAGGTGCAGCCCAACACCGTGCGTATGGCCGAGTTAGGCATCACCCATGAGCAACTGGAAAATGCGCTCAAGGGGTACTCCAGCAACACCTCGGGTGGTTTTCTGGAGCTCAATGGGCGCGAATACCTGATTCGCAACCTGGGGCGCACGTCCAGCCTGGACGATCTGAGAAACCTGGCGCTCACCGCGCGCGACGGCCAGTCCATCCTGATGCGGCAGATCGCCGAGGTGACGTTTGCCGCCGCCATCAAACGGGGTGATGCCGGTTACGAAGGCAAGCCGGCGGTGATCCTGGGCATACAGAAACAACCCACGGCCGACACCATCGGGTTGACCCGCGCGATCGAGGCCGCACTGACCGAGATGCAGCGTTCCTTGCCGGCCGGTATGGAAAAACCGACCGTCACTTTCCGACAGGCGAGTTTTATCGAGTCGTCCATCACCACCTTGCAAGGCAAGCTGATGGCGGCCTCGGCTTTTGTGGCGGTGATTCTGTTTTTGTTTCTCGGCAATGTGCGCACCACCGTCATTGCGCTGGTGGCGATTCCGGTCTCGATTTTTATCACCGCGCTGGTGTTTCGCTACTTTGGCCTGTCGATCAACACCATGACCTTGGGGGGGCTGGCGATTGCCATCGGCGGGCTGGTGGACGACGCCGTGGTGGGCATTGAAAACGTGATGCGCCGGCTCAAGGAAGACCGGGTCAAACATCCCGAGCACCGGCTGCACCCTATCGAAGTGGTGGCGCGCGCGACCATGGAAGTGCGCTCGGCCATTCTGTACGCCACGGTGATCATCGTGCTGGTGTTTGTGCCGCTGTTCGCGCTGCCCGGCATGGAAGGGCGCTTGTTTGTACCGCTGGGTATTTCCTTCATTGTGTCGACGCTGGCCAGCCTGGTCGTCTCCGTGACCGTCACGCCGGTGCTGAGTTTTTACCTGCTACCCCGCATGAAGTCGCTGGACCATGGCGACACCAAGTTGCTGGCATGGCTGAAGAGGCACTACCGCAGCAGCTTGCAGGCAGTGCTGGACCGTCCCAAGGCCGCGCTGGCCGCAGGTGCGCTGGCGGTGGTGGTGGCTGCGCTGGCCGTGCCGTTTTTCCCCACCACTTTTTTGCCGCCCTTCAACGAAGGCACTTTGCTGATTGGCCTGCGGCTGAACCCTGGCGTGACCCTGGCCGAAAGTTCGGTGCTGGCGCGCCAGGCCGAGGTGCTGGTCAAGCAGGTGCCCGAGGTCACCCAGGTCGGGCGGCGCAGTGGCCGCGCTGAACTGGACGAACATGCGGAAGGGGTGCACGTCAGTGAACTGGACGTGGGTCTGAAGCCTTCAGGTGACATCAAACGCTCCATGGACGAGGTGGCGGCCGACATCCGTTCACGCCTGGTCAACCTGCCGGCGGCCGTGAGCATAGGCCAACCGATCTCGCACCGCATCGACCACATGTTGTCGGGCGTGCGTTCGCAGATCGCCATCAAGATCTTTGGCGAGGATCTGGACACTCTGCGCGGCCAGGCCGAGGTTTTGCGTGCGCGCCTGGCCGCGATTCCCGGCGTCGCCGACCTGGAGATCGAAAAACAGGTGCTGGCGCCGCAAATCAAGGTGCGCATCGACTATGCGGCGGCGGCCCGTTACGGCGTGCCGGCACCGCAGGTGTTAAGTACCTTGCAAAGCCTGGTCGAGGGCGAAAAAATCACCCAGATCGTCGAAGGCGGGCGGCGCTTCGCGCTGGTGGTTCGCCTGCCCGAGTCGGCACGTTCGGTGGAAGGCCTGGGGCAAATCCTGATCGAGACACCGACCGGGCGCATTCCCTTGTCCAAGGTGGCGAGCATCGAAGACAGCGACGGCCCCAACCAGGTCAGCCGCGACGACGGCAAACGCCGCATCGTGTTGTCGGCCAATGCGCAGGGGCGGGCACTGTCGGCGGTGATCGCGGACATCCGCCGGGTGGTGGCCGAGACGCCGTTGCCTGAGGGCTACTTCGTCACGCTGGGTGGCCAGTTCCAGGCGCAGGAGGAGGCTTCGCGGCTGGTCGGCTTGTTGTCCCTGGTGTCGGCGGTGCTGATGTTTGTGGTGCTGTACAGCCGGTACCAGTCCACGCGGCTGGCCTTGCTGATCATGGCCAATATCCCGCTGGCGCTGGTCGGTGCCGTGCTGGGCTTGTGGCTGTCCGGCCAGCCGCTGTCGGTGGCGGCGTTGGTCGGCTTCATCACGCTGGCTGGCATCTCGGTGCGCAACGGCATCCTGAAAGTGAGCCACTACATCAACCTCATGCGTTTTGAGGGTGAAAGCTTTGACCACAAGATGATTGTGCGGGGCTCGCTGGAGCGCCTCAGCCCGGTGCTGATGACGGCACTGGTGACGGCGTTTGCACTGGCCCCGCTGTTGTTCGAGGCGGAACGTCCCGGAACCGAAATCCTGCACCCGGTGGCGGTCGTGATTTTCTCGGGTTTGATCAGCTCGACCTTGCTCGATACCTTTCTGACACCCGTCATGTTCTGGCTGTTCGGTCGCAAGGACACCGAACGCCTGCTCGACGACAAAAACGCCGAGGCTTTCTGAGCCCGGCTTGACTTTCCCGTGCTTTCTCTGGCATCTCTGTTTCAAGCTATCAAAGGAACCCTTATGAAACTAGCTTCACTCATCGCCGCGCTGGTTTTCAGCACCACCGGAGCCGCCTTCGCGGCCGACAAACACGAACACGGCCATGCCCACCAGCCGCTGCATGGCGGTGTGGTGGTCGAGATCAAGGACATGGACTACGAACTGGTCGCCAGGGCGGAGGGTTTGCAGCTGTATGTGCGTGACCACGGCAAGCCGGTGGATGTCAGCAAGGCCAGCGCCAAACTCACCCTGCTCACCGGGACCGACAAACAGGAGGTCGCGCTGAGCCCTGCCGGCGACAAACTGGAAGCCAAAGGCAGTTTCAAAGTTGCGGCCAAGACCAAGGTGGTGGCCCTTGTCATGCGGGCCGGGAAGTCGTCAACGGTGCGTTTTGTACTGAAATAAGCAGCGTATACCGGCGGATCGAATCGCCGGACCAGGGTCCAGGTCGTTGTATGCCAGCGTAGGAAAATTCCCGCGTGTGTGCTTGCAATTGGCCTGCGCCTGCAAGCTGGGATCCCAGTGTTTTGCGAAATTGTTTCCGATGTCACGTCATGCCCCGGCGATTGTCATTGAACGTGTGCATGGGCAGGGATGCTGGTCAGCGTGAAGTGAGGCCCTTAAAGCGGGTTTCACATGGCTTTGTGCCTCTCACCATGGACACACGATGGCCGACTCATCGCATCGCACCGCGCTCCGACGTTGCGCTGGCGCAGACGCAACTCGAAGACCGGCTGCCGCTGAGGATTCGCATCGACGATCTTCAAGGGGCCGCTACGCGGATATCGAAGAGGGCGCGCCGCTGATCAATGTGGACCTGCCGACGGGCAGGTATCTCGTCACGGCGGGACGCGGCGCAGCACAACGGCGTTACACCATCAAGCTGGACAGGGGTGCAGGTGTTGACTTGTACCTGCGACTCACGCCGGCACGCAGGCCTTAGGGGGTCGTCCTGCACTTCCTGCGTTCAACCAGTTTTTGTTTCGTCGCGGGCCAGTGAATTTCGCTTAGGATGGCGCCTTTGCTCTGAATCCTATGGCCTTGAACCACAACATGTTGGATGCGGTGATCGTCGACCTGGACGGCACCATGGTGGACACCTTGGGTGACTTTGTGGTCGCCCTGAACGGTATGCTGACCGATCTGTCGCTGCCCCCAGTAGACCGGGCGGTGGTGGAGCCGCTGGTGGGCAAGGGCTCGGAACATTTGATCCAGTCGGTGCTGGTTTATGTATTAAACAGGCCTCTGGCCCAGGAAGAGCGGGCGCAGTCAGCTATCAATTTGGAAGCGAATGCTGCGCGACTGTTCCCCACCGGCTGGGCCAGCTACCAGCGCCATTACCTGGCGATCAACGGCCAGCATGCCAAGGTCTACCCGGGCGTGCTGGAAGGTTTGCAGCAGTTGAAAGCCCAGGGCCTGAAGCTGGCCTGTTTGACCAACAAACCCACGGCGTTTGCGCTGCCGCTGCTCAAAGCCAAGGGGCTGGACGGTTTTTTCAACCAGGTGTTTGGCGGCGATGCCTTCGAGCGCAAAAAGCCCGATCCGCTGCCGCTGCTTAAAACCTGCGAGTCGTTGGGAACAACGCCTGACCGCACGCTGATGATTGGCGACTCCAGCAACGATGCGCGTGCGGCCCGTGCCGCGGCGTGCCCGGTGGTACTGGTGACCTACGGCTACAACCATGGCGAGCCGGTGCGGGCTGTGGATGCTGACGGTTTTGTCGATTCGCTGGCCGAGTTGCGCTGGCCGGCCGCCGCACGGGGCTAAACCCCAGCGTTCAGACGGCTTTGCCGAGCAGGGCGTCTTTGAGTTTCCAGTCGGCCGGCTCGGGGCCCAGCCAGATACGCATCAGCGCGTTGAAAAATTCCTGCTCCTTGTAGGGTTCGCCCTGGGGCACGCCCTTGACGGAAATCACCGCGCCCGTGCCGGGAACCCAGTCGATGGTGAACACGTCGCCGGCCAGCAGTTTTTTCTGGTCCGAAAAAAGCTGGCCCATCTTGATCAGGCCGGGCACCAGCTTGGACATCTCGGTCTTGGGCGCGTTGTCCTGCACACCACGCGTGAACAGTTTGCCCAACTCGTTTGAATCGATGTCGCGCAACATGGTGATCTGCATGCGTTTGATACCGGGGGTGGCCAGCACTTCTTCCGGGGTAGCGGCTTTTTTGCCCAGGTACAAACCGGCGGCATAGACCTTGAACACAGCCTTGTAACGAACGCCGGCGCCGTTGAGCACCAGTTTGGCGCCACGCACCTCCGTGGCGTCCTCCATCTTGACGCCACCCACATCGATGGTGGCCGCCGTGGCCCCCAGCGCCATCATCCCGACCACCAACCCCAGCGCCCATTGTTTGACCAATTTCATGCCTGTCTCCAGAAAATAGAACGACCGTTCGTTTGTGTCTGTACCATTTTGTAAGCGGGGCGGGGTCGGGACAACAGGGTTTGCGAGCATGGGCGGCCGGCTTCGCCAGCGGCCCGGGTCTTTGCTACACTTTGGCTTCCTATGTTCATTCACCGCATCATTCAAACAGGTAGCAGCGACCGGGGAGCCTGGCCCTGGCGGGCCTGACCGCAGCTATTGCATGACGGGGCCTGTTCGCCTCGATCGCCATGTATGTTTGATGCGCTCTTGCCGATGGCAAGGGCATCCCAGCCCCGTCCCGGGGCCTCTTGAATGATGGGTGGCCACGCCAGGCGCGTGGGTCCACCGGTGAAGGAAACCAGCCGTGATTACAGAACTTGAATTCAAAAGCCTGGCGCAGCAAGGCTATAACCGCATCCCCTTGATGGTGGAGGCGTTTGCCGACCTCGAAACCCCGCTCTCGCTGTACCTCAAACTTGCCCATTCCAAAGACGGCGGCAAATTCAGCTTTTTGCTGGAATCCGTGGTCGGCGGCGAACGTTTTGGCCGCTACAGCTTTATTGGCCTGCCGGCCCGCACCCTGGTGCGGGCCAGTGGTTTTGGCGCCGACGTGCTGACCGAGGTGGTTCGGGACGGGCAGGTGATTGAAACCTCCCAGGCCAACCCGCTCGATTTCATCAGCGATTACCAGAAACGTTTCAAGGTCGCGCTGCGGCCCGGTCTGCCGCGCTTTTGCGGCGGACTGGCCGGCTATTTCGGCTATGACACGGTGCGTTACATCGAGAAGAAGCTCGAAGCTTCGTGTCCGCCCGATACCCTGGGCTGCCCGGATATTTTGCTGTTGCAGTGTGAAGAGCTGGCCGTCATCGACAACCTCTCGGGCAAGCTGTATTTGATCGTGTATGCCGACCCGGCCCAGAGTGAGGCTTATGCCAATGCCAAAAAACGCCTGCGCCAACTCAAGGAACAGCTGAAATATTCGGTCAGCGCCCCGGTGGTCAAACCCTCCCAGGCTTACCCGGCCGAGCGCGACTTTGGCAAGGCCGACTACATCGCCGCCGTGGAGCGCGCCAAAAAACTCATCGAGGCCGGCGACTTCATGCAGGTGCAGGTCGGCCAGCGTATCAAGAAGCGTTACACCGAGTCGCCGCTGAGCCTGTACCGCGCGCTGCGTTCACTCAACCCCAGCCCCTACATGTATTACTACCACTTTGGGGATTTCCATGTGGTGGGCGCCTCGCCTGAAATCCTGGTGCGCCAGGAACAGGTGGAAGAGGGCCAAAAAATCACAATTCGTCCGCTGGCCGGCACGCGTCCCCGGGCTTCCTCGCCCGAGGCCGACCAGGCGGTCGAACAGGAACTGATCAACGACCCCAAAGAGCGCGCCGAACACGTGATGCTGATCGACCTGGCACGCAACGACATCGGCCGCATCGCCAAGACCGGCACGGTCAAGGTGACCGAGGCCTTTGCGGTCGAGCGTTACAGCCACGTGATGCACATCGTCAGCAATGTCGAAGGTGTGTTGCTGGACAATATGACCAGCATGGACGTGCTCAAGGCCACGTTCCCGGCCGGCACCCTGACCGGCGCACCCAAGGTGCATGCGATGGAACTGATCGACCAGCTCGAGCCGACCAAACGCGGCCTGTACGGCGGCGCTTGTGGTTACCTGAGTTATGCCGGCGACATGGATGTGGCAATCGCGATCCGCACCGGCATCATCAAGGACCAGACCCTGTATGTGCAGGCGGCGGCTGGTGTGGTGGCCGATTCGGTGCCCGAGCTGGAGTGGAAAGAAACCGAAGCCAAGGCCCGCGCGCTGTTGCGCGCCAGCGAGCTGGTCGAAGAAGGTCTGGAGTAAATCATGAGCCGCACAATCAAACTCCTGATGGTCGACAACTACGACTCCTTCACCTACAACATCGTCCAGTATTTTGGCGAGTTGGGGGCCGAGGTCGAAGTTTTTCGCAATGACGAAATCACGCTGGAAGGTATAACGGCCCGCGCGCCGGACCGGCTGGTAATTTCACCCGGCCCCTGCTCGCCGGCCGAGGCCGGCATTTCGGTGGCCGCGATCCAGCACTTTGCCGGCAAGCTGCCTATCCTGGGCGTCTGTCTGGGCCACCAGTCGGTCGGTGCGGCTTTTGGCGGCAAGATCGTGCGCGCGCAGCAATTGATGCATGGCAAAACCAGCGTGATCAGCACCACGCAGGAAGGTGTGTTTGCCGACCTGCCGGCGCAGTTCACCGTCAACCGTTACCACTCGCTGGCGATTGAAAAATCGAGCTGTCCGGAGGTGCTGGCGGTGACCGCCTGGACCGACGACGGCGAGATCATGGGTGTGCGCCACAAGGAGTTGGCGATCCAGGGAGTGCAGTTTCACCCCGAATCGATATTGACCGAACATGGCCATGCGATGCTGAAAAACTTCCTGGAGCAGCGCTGATGGTCGGCGTGGACAACCTGGCGCTGTTTATCGCCGCCGGGTTGTTGCTGAACCTGACCCCCGGCCCGGACGTGTTGTACATCGTGACGCATGCTCTGCGCCGCGGCGCACGCGCCGGCATGGTGGCGGCCCTGGGCATCACGGCCGGCTGTTTTGTGCACATCGCAGCCGCTGCGCTAGGCGTCAGTGCACTGATGGCGGCGTCCAGCACGGCCTTCACCCTGCTCAAGTGGGTGGGCGCGGCCTACCTGGTGTATGTGGGGATTCGCCTGCTGAGCAGCAAGGTGTCTGGGTTTGCTATTGATTCAGGAGCTGTTTGCGTCCATCCAACGGGGGCTACAGGCCTAAAACGTATATTTTTTCAGGGTTTCTGGACCAATGTGCTCAATCCCAAGGTGGCGCTGTTTTTCCTGGCTTTTGTGCCGCAATTTATCGCGCCCGGCGTGGAGAACAAGGCGCTGGTGTTTTTGCTGCTGGGGCTGGTGTTCAACCTGAATGGGCTGGGTGTCAACCTCGGCTGGGCTTTGACGTCTGCCTGGCTGGGCCAACGCCTGGAAACCTTGCAGCAGCGCCTGCACTGGCTGGACCGTGTCGCCGGCGCCCTATTTATTGGATTTGGCCTGAAGCTGGCCTTGTCCGACAATCCTTCTCATTGATACAAGAGACAAGAGGACAAGAGCACATCATGCCTTTGAGCAACAAAATCACCCCCCAGGAAGCGCTGCAGCGCACCATCGAACACCGTGAGATTTTTCACGACGAGATGCTCAAGATCGTGCGCCTGATCATGAGCGGCGACTTGTCGCCCGTCATGATGGCGGCGCTGATCACCGGCCTGCGCGTCAAAAAAGAAACCATTGGTGAAATCACCGCCGCGGCTCAGGTCATGCGCGAGTTTTCGACCAAGGTTCATGTGGCCGACAAAACCCACCTGGTCGACATTGTTGGCACCGGCGGCGACGGCTCGCACACCTTCAACATCTCGACCTGCGCCATGTTTGTCGCGGCCGCGGCCGGCGCCAAGGTCAGCAAACACGGCGGACGCAGCGTCAGCAGCAAGTCCGGCAGTGCCGACGTGATGGAGGCCTTGGGCATCAACATCAACCTGTCGCCGGAGGCGATTGCCCAATGTATTGCGCAGGTCGGTATCGGTTTCATGTTTGCACCCAACCACCACCCGGCGATGAAAAACGTCGCACCGGTGCGCAAGGAGCTGGGCGTGCGCACCATCTTCAACATCCTCGGGCCTCTGACCAACCCGGCCGACGCACCCAACATTCTGATGGGGGTGTTCCACCCCGACCTGGTCGGTATCCAGATCCGCGCCTTGCAACGCCTGGGCACCGAACATGCGCTGGTGGTTTACGGCAAGGACGGCATGGACGAAGTGTCGCTGGGCGCGGCCACCGTGGTCGGCGAGCTGAAAAATGGTGAAATCACCGAGTACGAAATCCACCCGGAAGACTTCGGCCTGGCCATGGCCAGCAACCGCGCCTTGCGGGTGGAAACACCCGAGCAGTCGATGCAGATGCTCAAAGGCGTGCTCGACAAAGAACCGGGTGCCGCCCGCGACATCGTGCTGCTCAACGCTGGCGCCGCGTTGTATGCGGCCAATGTGGCCGACAACATGAAGGCCGGTATTGAGCTGGCCCGTAAGGCCATCGATTCCGGCGCCGCTAAAAACAAGCTGGAACAGCTTGTGTCCACCTCCACCTCACTGGCAGCCTGAAACACCATGTCCGATATCCTGAACAAAATTGTGGCGGTTAAGCACGAAGAGGTCGCCGAAGCGATCAAGCGCAAACCGCTGGCCCTGATGCGTGAAGACGCCGAATCGCGCCTCAACACGCGCGATTTTGTCGGCGCCCTGCGCCGCAAAATCGCTGCGGGCAAGCCGGCCGTGATCGCCGAAATCAAAAAAGCCAGCCCTTCGAAAGGGGTATTGCGGGCTGACTTTGTGCCCGCAGACATTGCGCAAAGTTATGCCGAACATGGCGCGGCCTGTTTGTCGGTGCTCACGGACAAGGATTTCTTCCGCGGCAGCATCGACTACCTGAAGCAAGCCCGAGCCTCCTGCAGCCTGCCGGTGTTGCGCAAGGATTTCATCGTTGACGCCTACCAGGTCTACGAATCACGCGTCATGGGCGCCGACTGCATATTGCTGATCGCCGCCTGCCTGGACGACGCGCAACTGAAGGCCTTCGAAGCGCTGGCCTTGTCGCTGGACATGGCGGTGCTGGTGGAAGTGCATGACCGCGCCGAACTGGATCGCGCACTCCAACTGAAAACACCGCTGTTAGGCATCAATAACCGCAATCTGCAGACCTTCGAAGTCTCGCTGGACAACACCTTGGCCCTGTTGACAGACGTGCCTGCCGACCGCCTGCTGGTCACCGAGTCCGGCATTTCGACGCCAGCCGACGTGGCGCGCCTGCGCGCCGCCAAGGTCAACGCCTTTCTGGTGGGTGAGGCCTTCATGCGGGCCGATGACCCGGGCGTGGCGCTGGCCGGCTTGTTCCCGGACTGCTAATTGCTATTTATTCGATAGCTGTTTATGTCCGTACCACAAGGGCTACAGGCCGATTTGGCCTTTGACCGTTTGCCGCAAGCCGGTGTGGCGTCCGCTGCGTGTTTGCAAGGCTGGAATCCGACCGATTGGCCGGTGGCGGCCGATTGGTCGGCTTTGGTCACCCAGTTTCTGGTCAGCAGCACGGGCCAGCAATTAGGCGTTTTTGTCAGCCAGCGCCTGGCCGCCGGCGCCACGATTTACCCGGCTCAGCCTTTTCGCGCGCTAGAGCTGACGCCACTGGCCGAGGTCAAGGTCGTAATTTTGGGTCAAGACCCTTATCACGGCCTCGGCCAGGCGCATGGCCTGGCTTTTTCGGTGGCTGAAGGTGTGAAAACGCCGCCCAGCCTGCGCAATATCTTCAAGGAGCTGGCGCGCGATCCGCAGATCGATGCCGAAGTGCACACCAGCGGCAAGCTGGAGCGTTGGGCGCGCCAGGGCGTGTTGCTGCTCAACACCGGTTTGACTGTGGAAGACGGGCAGCCCGCCAGCCATGCCAAGCAGGGCTGGGAGTTGCTGACGGATCAGTTGATCAGCGCGGTATCGGCCAGGCCCGAGCCGGTGGTGTTTTTGCTGTGGGGCGCGCACGCCCAGGCCAAACAGGTCTTGATCGATGGCCGGCACCGGGTGCTGACCGCCAATCACCCTTCGCCGCTGTCGGCTTTGCGTCCGCCCAAACCATTTCTGGGTTGCGGGCATTTCAGCGCGGCCAATGACTTTTTGCGGGAAAACGGGTTTTCTGCGATTCAGTGGTAGTCACTTGTGCTCGCGGATTGTCTTTCGTCAAATTTCCATGGCATAATCTGAGGTTCGCCGAAGGAGAGGTGGCCGAGTGGTTAATGGCAGCAGACTGTAAATCTGCCCTCTAACGAGTACGCTGGTTCGAATCCAGCCCTCTCCACCAGTGATAATTGATTTTGCAGGCGTGTGTCTGGATAGTTGGAATGCCGTTTTTCGGGGTCGCTTGAGTTTGAAGCGGTCGATGCGGGAGTAGTTCAATGGTAGAACCCTAGCCTTCCAAGCTAATGACGCGGGTTCGATTCCCGTCTCCCGCTCCATGGCAGTTAAGCTGGTTTTTTGGCGATAGTTTGAATTAGGCCCATTTGGCTCAGTGGCAGAGCACTCCCTTGGTAAGGGAGAGGTCCCGGGTCCGATTCCCGGAATGGGCACCATTTCAGCAGAAGCAAGCTCCGCGCTTGCTTCTGCTGGCTGGTTGGTGTGAGTGGTTTGTAAACAAATTTCGTAAGTAAACCCTTAAGGTATTTGGAGTCGAAAAATGGCAAAAGGCAAATTTGAGCGGTCCAAACCGCACGTCAACGTCGGCACGATCGGCCACGTGGACCATGGCAAGACGACCCTGACGGCGGCCATCACCTCAGTGCTGGCAGCCAAGTT